>CAWEXY010000011.1:0-259398 GCA_963813135.1 uncultured Verrucomicrobiae bacterium
ACAGGCATCGCCGTCATCATTTTTTCTTCGCAGGTCAAAGACTTTTGCGGCCTGCACATCCCCCAGCTGCCTGCTGATTTTATTCCTAAGTGGCGCGCCATCTTTGCAGCCCTGCCTACGCTCGATCCCGCTACATTTGGCCTTTCTGCGGGAACTCTTGCCTTAATCCTTCTCGTCCGGCGATTCATTCCCGTCCTTCCTTGGGGGATCACCGCAGTCGTCCTGGCCACGCTCGTTTCTTGGATCTTCCATCTGCCCGTCGATACGATCGCCTCGCGGTTCGGGGAGATCAAGCGGTCTTTCCCGCTGCCCGAGCTGCCCTCTTTTTCAGGAATAGATCTCGACTGGCGTAATCTCATTCCTGACGCCATCACGATCGCCTTTTTAGCCGGCATTGAATCTCTGCTCTCTGCCGTCGTCGCCGATGGGATGGGAGGGACGCGGCATCGTTCTAACTGCGAACTTATGGCGCAGGGTTTTGCCAACATCGGCTCTATCCTCTTCGGCGGCATCCCGGCGACAGGCGCGATTGCCCGCACGGCCACCAACATCAAAACCGGCGCCAAAACACCTGTCGCCGGGATGATTCATGCGGTAACGCTGTTGCTGATTATTTTTGCATTTGCGCCTCTGGTCAGCCAAATCCCCCTCGCTGCCTTGGCGGCTGTTTTAATGATGGTCGCTTGGAACATGAGCGAGCTCGAGCATTTCGTCCATCTGTTCAAAGCCCCTGTCGGTGACCGCGTCGTCTTACTGGCGACCTTTCTGCTCACTGTTTTGGTCGATCTGACGACGGGCGTCGAGATCGGCATGATCCTGGCCGTTTTTTTATTTGTGAAAAGAATGGGCGATATGCCCGGCGTCGTCTCTCTTGCGGTCTTTGAACAAGACGTATCCGATAAAGGTGACCTTGAGGCCATGGCGCAAAAAAAATTACCGCCGCATGTCGAGGTCTATGAAATCACGGGACCCTTTTTCTTTGGCGTGGCAGACAGTTTAAAGAATGTCCTTTCGAATATCGAGTTTCCATCTAAAGTATTTATTTTGCGGATGCGCAAAGTTCCCATTATCGATGCGAGCGGGATGTCGGCGCTACGGGAGTTTTACGACAAGTGCCATAAAGAGGGCACGGTCCTGCTTCTGACAGAAGTGCATGATCAGCTTCTGGCGCCGCTGAAGAAATTTGGACTTATCGATCTCATCGGTTCTGACAACATTTTTCCCGATATAGATAGAGCCCTAGAAAAAGCAAAAAGCCTCTCTCGTAAATAAAGAGAGGCCTTCATGCATTTTATGAAATAAAATGCGTCCAGCCGGTCGCTCCTGTGGAGAAAAAGGTCGAGGTTGTCTCGGTCGTGACGCGGTTTAAGGGATTGGATTCTCCGCCTTCATCGTCTTCTTTTTTCTCTTCAGGCGCGGGCTCTTCGATAGGAGCATTTTCGGAGTGTTTGCGGTGAAACTTCTCAGAAATGAGCGAGGTCGGCGGGGGAAGAAGGTGGCCAAAGATATTGGAGCCTTCTTGCGCAGGCGCCGGCTGCTCGTTAGAGGATTCTTCAGAAGGGGCTGGCTCTTCAGAAACAGGCTCCTTAGGAGCTTCAGGTGCGCGCGGGCGCATATCATCGCGCTCGTCGTGGCGGCGGCGGCGATGGCGGCGGCGGCCATGGCGTCTTTCTTGCATGGGGCCTTCGGAAGTTGCGGGCGCTTCTTCGGAAGCTTCGGCGGGTTCTTCTTCGGAGCGCTCTTCGCGGCGGACGGGGGCTTCGCGGCCTCCGCCGATTTTGATGGTGCGCTCAAAAGAGGCGTTTTTCAGGACGACGCGGGTCTCTTTGACTTCGAGCACTTCATAGTCTCCAACGGGGACTAGGAATGGGCGCGGACGCTCTTGCGAGCGGAAAAAGAGGGCTTGTCCAAAGGAGACGACTTCGACGGCGTCGACAGTAAATTCTTCTTGCCCGTCGGATTTGCTGCTGCGAACGGTGAGTTTGCAGCCGTCTTTCGGGGTGATGATGGTTTCAATGATAGGTTCACGTGTGTAATTCATATAATTATTCTTTTTTTGCCATGTATTTGAGGAGATCGACGACGCGGTGGGAATATCCCATCTCGTTGTCATACCAGGCGATGAGTTTGTAAAAGCGACTATTCAGCGCTATTCCAGCTCCTTTGTCAAAAATACAAGAGGAGGACGTTCCGATAAAATCGGAGGAAACAACTTCATCTTCGCAGTATTCGAGAAGGCCTTTTAGGGGGCCTTCGGCGGCTTTTTTCATTGCCTGGCAAATCTCTTCGTAGGTGGTTTCTTTTTTTAGCCGCACAGTCAGGTCGACGACCGATACATCGGCCGTCGGAACGCGAAACGCCATTCCGGTGAGTTTGCCTTTGACTTCAGGAAGGCAAAGTCCTACAACTTTCGCTGCACCGGTTGAGGAAGGAATGATATTAATTCCCGCTGCACGACCTCCGCGGGGATCCTTTTTTGAAGGACCATCGACGGTGGGTTGCGAGGCGGTGAGAGAATGAACGGTCGTCATGAGCCCTTCTTCGAAACCGAAGTTATCGACAAGAACTTTCGTGAGGACCGCTAAACAATTGGTTGTGCAAGAGGCGTTGGAGACGATGGTATCGGTTGCAGGGTTGTATTTTTCGTGGTTCACACCCATGCAAAAGGTCGGCAGCTCTTCCTTGCCGGGAGCGGTCAAAACGACCCTTTTAGCTCCAGCTTGGATATGCTTTTTTGCGTCTTCCAACTTGGTAAAATGTCCGCTCGACTCCACAACGTAATCGACGCCCAGTTTCTTCCAAGGAAGGAGGCTAGGGTCTTTTTCGGAGAAGACGGCGACTTTATTGCCGTCGGCAATGATAGAGTTTCCTTCGACGGAAATGTCGAAAGGAGCTCTTCGATGCACCGAATCGTATTTGAGGAGGTAGGCGAGGTTTTCAGCCGGAACGAGGTCATTGATCGCTACGACAACGACGTCTTTGGCATGCAGCTCCGTTAGGATACGAAAAACGAGTCGTCCTATACGTCCAAATCCATTGATAGCAACCTTAAGAGGCATGCGGGGCTCCGGTAAAACTTCCTTTCATCATATAGTAGTTTAAGGGCGTTGTAAAGGAATTTGGGTCGATTTCCCAAGCTGCCTGAAACAGCTCCTTTTATGCTTTTAAAGTAAAAGAAGAAAAAAATTCGTCCCTTATTGGATTTGTCTTTCCGTCATATGTTTTATCAAAAAGTATGTATAGGCCAGAGTTAGTTGAGTAAGTTCTTATGCAACTTCCTTTCTTCTCTTTTCCAGTTTTTGACGATCTTATAGAGGAAGGTTCTATGCGAAATTCTGTAACAAGAAATCTATCGTGAGGAATTTGCATTTTCGTTGCCGCTGTTATTACTTCCTTGGCCTTAGGCTGAAACGCTATCAAAAACTCTTGTACAGAACATTCCAAGGACTCATATGAAGAGGGGCGCTTAAGATTTCCTACAAAGGGGCTATACATTATGCCCACGCTTGAAATTTTACTATTTATATAAGTATATTCATAATTTTCAATTCGATGTCTGTCCACTTTAATCTCAAGTATTCTATGGGAAAAGGGATCTTTCAGAAAGGAGTTAAAAGGGACATTGATACACGCAGTTTGTTCGTCCTCAGTTTGTTCGTCCTCAGTTTGTTCGTTTCGTGCAAGGCGAAAGGGGAACCATTGAGCATGGTTTCGATTAAATGGGTAATCCAATTCGACAGTGAGTTGATTGACGCCCATATTATTTAGTGCCGACGTGCTTTGTAGAGTATTTTGTATTTGCATTGTCATACAATATCCTTAAATTAATGGATATATTTTAAATGAATGAATCAAAATTAGCAAGAAATTTGATTTTAAAAAAAAGCGCCAAGTTATATTTTAACTTGGCGTCTTTAAATCTTTAAGTTGATATTTTACTGAGCAAGGAGCTCGATGACGCAGGTAGGAGCGTTGTCCCCTACGCGTTGGCTAAGGCGAAGAATGCGGGTATAGCCGCCTTTGCGCTCAGCAAATCGTGCGGCGAGGTCGGTGAAGAGCTTGCCGATGACGAGACGATCGTTGTTATAGATGTCTTCTTTTTTCTCTTTGCCGGCTTTGATCGCGCGGGCTTCTTTAGAAGTGACCGGGTTGTAGGTGATCATGAGCTCGGCAATCGCCTGACGGCGGTGGGCGAGCGTGCCCTTTTTAGCAAGGGTGATCACATGGTCAGCATGGCGGCGCAGTTCTTTCGCTTTTGCGACGGTGGTCTCGATGCGTTCGTGCTCGAAGAGAGACTTGAGCATGTTCGCGATGAGGCAGCGGCGGTGCCCCGATTTGCGGCCGAGTTTAAATGTGTGTTTTCCGTGTCTCATGGATTATACCTCTTTCGCTGCGCGCTCAGCTAAATATTCAGTTAGGACTTGCTTGACGTTATCGCGGGTGATACCGATGCGGGAAAGGTCCATACCGAGAGAAAGTCCGAGCTCTTCGAGCTTCGCTTTGATCTCGCTTAAGGATTTTTTTCCGAAATTACGGAATTTCAGCATTTCCGATTCGGGCATCACGACGAGTTCGCCGATGGTTTCGATGTTAGCTCCGGCGAGGCAGTTGGTCGAACGGACAGAAAGCTCGATCTCATTGATTTTGAGAACGAGTTTTTGGAGAATGGAATCTCGATCCGTGCTCATCTCGATGGCGCCCTGGTCAAATGTGATATCGTGGGCTTTCAGGAGGAGGAACACTTGGAAATGGGTGATGGCGATCTGGACGGCAAAGCCAAGGGCTTCGTCGGGGGACAGCCTTCCATCGGTGGTCACTTCGAGAATAAGACGGTCAAAGTCCGTGTCTTGTCCTACGCGGGTATTTTCGACAAAGTAATTGACGAGGCGAACAGGAGAAAAAGCAGAGTCGAGAAGGATTTCATCGATCACTTTTTCTTTCATGACATGTCTCTCGGAAGGAACATATCCACGGCCGATTGCAATCTTGAGATCGACTCGTTTCATCATCGGCTTGGTTACCGTGAAGATGGGCTGATCAGGATTGACGACATCGAAGTCGGAATCCCCGAGCAGGTCGCCGAGGGTGACCATGTACTGGCCGCCTTCTTTGTCGAGCATATCGCCGGTCACATCGATGACTTTAGAAATGACTCTTGGCTCACGGGAAATATGTTCTTCTTCGATGGGGAGCTTGCGGAGAAGCGCCGATTTGAGATTGAGGATAATGTGGGTCATATCCTCGACGATGCCTTCGATGGCGGTATATTCGTGCGGCACGCCTTCAATTCGCACTGAAACAATAGCAGGCGCTTCCATCGAGGTGAGGAGGATACGTCGCAGGGCATTGCCTACGGTATGTCCAAATCCACGTTCAAATGGCTCTGCGATAAAGCGGCAAAAGTTCTTCTTGCGGGACGCTTCATCTACTTTAATTTTCGAGGGCAATTCAAACTTGCCGTACTTCACTGTCATGATTTTCTCCTAATAAACTCTAGACGCGACGTCTCTTTCTGGCGCGACAGCCGTTGTGAGGAACGGGTGTACTATCGCGGATTAATGAAATAATAAGTCCTGCACTTTGAAGTCCGCGCACGGCTGATTCGCGGCCGGCCCCGGGCCCTTTAAGGTTGACCTCAACTTCTTTCATGCCGACAGCAAGCGCGCCCTTTGCGGCATCTTGGGCGGCGACTGTTGCGGCGAAAGCTGAGGATTTGCGGGAACCGTTGTAACCAAGTTTTCCAGGCGAGGACCACGAAATTACTTGCCCTGAAGGATCTGTGATCGACACGATCGTATTGTTAAATGTAGCAAGAACGTGTGCCACCCCGATCGGGACGTTGCGAGCTGTTTTTTTGCGCGTTTTTACAGGGGGCTTTTTATAATCGGGTTTTTCTGATTTAGATGTTTCTTTCATGGTTTATTTCTTCTTCCCAGCTACAGTTTTGCGTTTGCCTTTACGTGTTCTTGAGTTAGAACGAGTTCTTTGGCCGCGTACGGGGAGGCCCAGACGGTGGCGCATGCCTCGATAAGAGTGGATGCTGATGAGGCGTTTAATGTTGTTTTGGATCTGGCGGCGCAGGTCTCCCTCGACAACATACTCCGACTGGAGCGTCGCGTTTAAGCGCGAAATGTCGTCTTCTGTGAGTTTATGCGCACGCATATTAGGATCTAGTCCTAATTTTGCAATGATTTGATTGGAGAGTTTACGCCCAATTCCATAGATGTACATAAGGGCGATTTCGAGCCTCTTATTATCGGGAATATCAACGCCGATCACGCGAGCCATGCTAAATTCCTTTTTTAGTATCTGATGAGTGTATCATGGGGAGTATTTATGCTCAAGGGGTTTTCAACGCCCGCGAACTCTCCCCACTTTCATAAATCCATCGTACCTCTTCATCAAGAGGTGCGATTCTATCTGCTTTGTCGTATCCAGGACGACGCCTACTAGGATCAGAAGGGAAGTCCCTCCAAAAAAATGACTTATAGCGGCATCGACTCCTAAAATACGGCTGACGAGGGTGGGCAGAATCGCGATAAGGGCCAAAAAGAGGGCTCCAGCAAGGGTTATACGTCCCATGGTTGATTCTAAATAATCTTGTGTAGGTTTGCCTTGGCGAATGCCAGGGATAAAAGCCCCGTTTTTCTTCATGTCGGAAGCGATTTGCTCGGGGTGGAATTGGGTCGCCGTCCAAAAGTAAGTAAAAAATATAATTAACAGAACATAAAGGACCATATGGACTGAGCTGCCCGGCGACAGCATGGTGGCAAACTGGCCAAACCAATTGCCGCGGCCGATAAATTGGGCAATCGTCGCAGGGAACATAAGAAGGGAAGAAGCAAAGATAACCGGGATAACACCTGCATAATTTATTTTAAGCGGGATATAAGCATTCCCTCCCCCTTGGGTCTCATGACGGCCCACGACGCGGCGGGCGTACTGAAGGGGGATGCGGCGCTGTCCTTGGATCACGAGAATGGTGCCGAGGATGATCATGACGAACACGATAGCAAGTATCACTAGAGAGGAGAACGTGAGCTGGCCGGGCTCTTGCGAATCTAAGTTGAGCTGTCGAATGATCGATCCGAGCGTGCTGGGAAGAGAAGATAAAATACCGATGGTGATAATGAGGCTGATCCCATTGCCGATCCCTTTCTCGGAAATTTGCTCGCCCACCCACATCAGAAGCATAGTGCCTGCCGTCATGGTCGCCATGACAATGAGATAGAAAAGCCAGGGGGTGCCAAAGAGCTGCATCTCAATGAGGGGTTGTAAAATGATGCCTGGCGATCCAGCATTGAGCTGTACGGCATATTTCGCAAATAGACCGGCTTGAAAGAAGGCGAGGCCGACAGTCATAGCCCGTATTAAGCGTCCCATTTTTCGGCGTCCGCTATCGGGGCTTTCCCGCATTTCCCTTTGGAGGGAGGGAACGAGCGCCATCAGGAGCTGCATGATGATCGAGGCTGAAATATAAGGCATGACGCCGAGGGCGATCACGGTCATGTGCGCAAAAGCGCCGCCGGAAAAAACGTCCATCAATTGGAATAAATTTTGGCTTCCGCCTGTAGCTGATCGAAAAAGCTGAACGGCCATATCCCCGTTGATGCCAGGGACCGGAATGTGAGCTCCAATGCGACAGAGCATGAGAAGAAGAAGTGTAAAGACAATCTTCGTCTTAAGCTCCGGGACAGAGAGTATCCTCTTCAGACCCTCGATCATAAACTCCTTACTTTAAGAAAGTAGTTCGTAGGAAATTTTAGCTTTGTCGAGCTTTTCTTTAGCGGACGCAGATAAAGCGTGCGCTTGGATTGTCACCTTTTTGGTCAACTCGCCGCTGCCTAAGATCTTTAGGCCGCCGGGGACTCGGCGCGGGGCCAGTCCTTTGTCTTTTAAAGTAGCAAGATTGACGGTCTCGCCTTCTTTATAGAGGCGATCGATCAGTCCGAGGTTAACGACGTGCACTTCTTTGGCAAAGCGTTCGTTGCTAAAACCGCGGATGGGAAGTTTGCGGTACAGGGGTTTTTGTCCGCCTTCGTATCCGAATCGGCATTGCGATCCGCGACGGGCGCTGTCTCCTTTGCCACCGCGGCAAGAAGTTTTACCGCGCTTAGAACCGAGTCCGCGGCCGACGCGTTGAACTTTCTTAGGAGGACGGTGGGTATCTTTCAGAGATGATAGGGATGTCATGCGAGACCTCGTGCGGCAAGCGCTTTTTTACGATTTTTAAGTTGGCTGAGTGCTTTGAGCGTCGCACGCACTTGGTTGAGGGGATTGTTCGAACCAAAGATTTTGGCGACAACGTCTTTAAGACCGCCGAGCTCCAGAACAGCACGGACTTTAGAACCGGCGATAATACCTGTTCCGAGCGGCGCGGGCTTTAGAAGAAGGGTTGATCCATCTTGATTGACCATGATTTCATGGGGGATGCTTGTTCCTTCCATTTCAAAGGTCATAATATTTTTACGGGCAGCTTCACTTCCCTTTCGGATGGCATCAGAGACTTCGTTGGCCTTGGCAAATCCAAACCCGATATGTCCTTGTCCATCGCCGATGATGATGAGAGCAGAAAAACTAAATTTTCTTCCCCCTTTTACGACTTTAGAACACCGATTGATATAGAGGACTTTCTCTTCAAACTGGGTTCCTAAGTCTTCTTGGCGCTGCCGAATTTCCTTTTTCATCTTCGCT
The DNA here is from genome assembly GCA_963813135.1 of uncultured Verrucomicrobiae bacterium. Taxonomy (GTDB): domain Bacteria; phylum Chlamydiota; class Chlamydiia; order Chlamydiales; family Rhabdochlamydiaceae; genus SZAS-15. The sequence continues at coordinate 8,695 of CAWEXY010000011.1, forward strand.
TCCTTTTCACACTAAAATTGTAAACCCGCTTTCCGGGCGCTATCTGCTAGCTGAGCAATGAGTCCATGGTACTTATAATGGCCGCGGTCAAAAACAACTCTCTGTATATTCTTGGCCAGAGCAATCTCTGCTATCTTTTGACCGAGAATGGTTGCCGCTTCTTTCGATTTGACCATTTTTTGCTTGCGCATCTCTGGCATGACGGTGCTAATCGCTGCTACCGTGTTCCCCGCTTCATCGTCGATGAGTTGGATAGAGAGGTGGCGATTGGATTTAAATACAGACATGCGGGGCTTTTCTGCATTGCCGCGGAGTTTTTTTCGAACTCTATGTCGTCTTGTGAACCGCTGACTGTTTCTTACTTTTTGTGAATTATCCATAACTTTTATCCTGCTGCCGTCTTAGCTTTTGCGGCTTTTCCCGCTTTTTTGCGGACGTATTCATTTTCATAACGGATCCCTTTGCCTTTGTAAGGCTCGGGCGGTTTCATCCCTCGCACTTGCGCGGCAAATTGGCCGACAGCTTGCTTGTCAATGCCGGTGATGGTGATCGTCACGCTTTTATCGACAGCGACTTGAACTGTCTTGGGGATCATTACATAAGTAGGATGGGAATTTCCTACTTGAAGATCCAACTTCTGTCCTTGCACAGCGGCGCGGTATCCGACGCCAACCATGGAGAGTTTCTTTTCAAATCCTTTGGAGACGCCGATAATCATATTATTGAGAATCGCTCTATAAAGTCCGTGGGTGATATTAGGGATTTCTTTTCCCTCTTCGCGAGAAATAATAGCGAAGCCATCTTTAATATCGATGAGGATCCCCTCGTGCATTGGATGTGTCAGCGTTCCCTTAGGTCCTTTCACCAGGATCTGGGCTTTGTCAATCTTGATTTCGACTCCCTTGGGAATCGGTATGGGGCTTTTTCCTAATTTCGACATGCTATCACCATATGAGGCAGAGAAGCTCTCCGCCAACGTTTTGTTTACGAGCTGTTTCTCCATCGAGCACTCCTTGGGGAGTCGACAGAATAGCTGCGCCCATTCCTCCATGTACTTTCGGAATTTCGCGGGAGCCGACATAGCGTCTCAGGCCTGGAGAAGAGATTCTCTTTAATCCTTGCAGCACAGGCTCTCTGGCTTCTGCGTAACGCAGGAAGACGCGGGCTTTACGATTTTCTTCATTCACAAGAATATGTTCGATAAATCCGAGTTTTTCGAGGACGCGGAGCAGATCGAGGATCATGCGGCTGGAGTACAAATCGATAAAGCGATGCTTAGCACGCACGCCGTTGCGAAGACGGGTTAAAAGATCGCTGATGGGGTCACTATGCGCCATGTTTTACTCCTGTTTCCTTTTTGCCCTCTTCTTTTTTGAAGGGAAAGCCGAGCATCGTTAAGAGCGACACACATTCTTCATCCGTCTTTGCCGACGTGACGAATGTGATATTCATCCCTTGGGTTCTCTTCACTTCATCGAGATTAATCTCGGGAAATACTTGCTGATCTTTCAATCCGAGCGAATAGCTTCCGCGCCCATCGCATTTGAGGGGGAAACCGCGAAAGTCTTTAATGCGCGGAGAAACAATATTGCAAAAGCGGTCTAGGAAATCATACATTCTCTTAGCTCGCAGCGTCACCTTCAGACCAATCGCTTGCCCTTCGCGGGATTTAAAGTTGGCGATCGCCTTTTTTGTCTTCGTGACGATCGGCTTTTGTCCGGATAGGAGGGTGATCTCTTTAATGCAATCTTGGATCGCGTTCTTATCTTTGGCAGCTTCCGCAATTCCCATGCTGATAACGATTTTCTTCAGCTCAGGAACAAGCATCGGATTAGCATATTTAAACTGCTCTTGGAGTGCCCCTTTCGCTTTTTCTCGGTACTGTTTTATTAATCTAGACATATTTTTCCTAAACCTTGCGAAGGACGGTCTCTTTATCGCCCTTCTTATAGTAGAGTTCTTTGGCTCCGCCTTTCGCGATGCGCGCACGAACTTTCACAGCTTTGCCTTCATCATCACAGAGCGCAACATTCGAAATGTGGATGGGCACTTCCATCTCAATGATGGAGGGGGTCTGCGTCTGAGCTTTGCGTTTCACATGCCGTTTGCGGATGTTAATCCCTTGCACGACCACGCGATCGCCCACATGGCGAAGAACCGCGCCTGTTCTCCCTTTATCATTTCCGGCAAGAACAACAACTTTATCGTCTTTTTTTATCCACTTACTCATTTTAAATCACCTCTGGTGCAAGGGAACTGATTTTCGCAAATCCGGCATCGCGCACTTCGCGGGCGATGGGGCCGAAAATACGTGTCCCTATCGGGTTGTCTTTATCGTCAAGCAGCACACAGCTGTTATCGTAAAAACGGATCATCGACCCGTCGGCTCGACGAATGTAGCTTTTCGTTCGAACGATGACCGCGCGAACGACCTTGCCTTCCTTGACCATGCCATCCGGCGTTGCTTCTTTCACGCTGCAGATGACGATATCGCCGACACCGGCATAGCGTCTTTTGGATCCTTTAAGGACCTTAAAACAGCGGACTTTTTTAGCGCCGGTATTATCGGCGACTTCTAGGTTGGTTTCTTGTTGAATCATGCTTTAGCTCCTAGCACACGCCAGCGCTTTAGTTTCGAAAGAGGTCTTGTCTCTTCGATGCTTACAGTTTGTCCGATCTCGACAGCAGGACCGTCCACGTGGGCATAATATTTTTTTGCGCGCTTGATCACCTTCCCAAATTGGGGATGGCGAACAGTGTGTTCGACGCGAATAACAGCCGTTTTGTGCATCTTGTTGGACACGACAACGCCGGTTCGAACTTTACGGCTTGATTTCTTTTCCATTATTTCTGTTCCTTCTGTCTAAGAACCGTCAAAATGCGTGCGCGATCCCTTTTCTTTTCTCGGAGAAGATGGGGCTTTTCTAACTTGCGCGCAAGCCGAAGCTCATTGGTCAAATTGAAAATCTCTTTGGAGAGATCTCGAAATGCCAATTTAAGCTCGCTTTCGGTCTGGTCTTTTAATTCTTTTGCTTTCAACATAGTTCTATATCCTTTCCAAGCGCTCGACAAAGCGGGTCTTGATGCCGATTTTTGCTGCAGCGCGGCGCAGGGCGTTTTGAGCGAGGTCTTTCGAGACGCCGCCTACTTCAAATAAAATTCGGCCGGGTCTGATAACCGCGACCCAGTGGTCGGGGTTTCCTTTTCCTTTACCCATACGTGTCTCAGCTGGCTTCTTGGTCACTGATTTGTCAGGGAAAATACGAATCCAAACCTGACCGCGGCGGTTAAAGTAACGTGTGATGGCGACGCGGCAAGCTTCGATCTGTTGGTTGGTAATCCAGCCGCGGTCGAGAGCTTGCATGCCGAAGTCCCCGAAATCGAGGAAGCCGGCAGCTTTGGTGAGGCCCTTGCGCGAGCCTTTCATCATCTTGCGATATTTTGTCCTTGTGGGAATCTGTGCCATAAATTATTGCTCTCCTTCCCCGCGATTGATCCATACCTTAACGCCAATGGAACCATAAGTTGTCTCTGCGCGTCCCATGCCATAATCGATATCAGCGCGCATAGTGTGGAGAGGAATACGGCCCTCTTTGTACCACTCCATCCGTGCGATCTCGGCTCCTCCGATTCGGCCGGAGACGGCTACTTTAATACCGGCAGCTCCCGCGTCCATGGAAGATTGGATCGCTTTTTTCATGACGCGTCTAAAGGGCATGCGGCGTTCGAGTTGACGTGCGATATTGTCAGCCACGAGTTTAGCATCGAGATCAGGTCTTTTAATTTCTTCGACTTCGATCCAGATTTCTTTGCCTGTCAACTTCTTGAGCTCTTGCTTAAGGATATCGATCTCAGCTCCTTTCTTTCCGATCACAAGACCGGGACGGGCTGTATGGATCGTCACTTCAATTTTGCCGCTCATTCTCTTAATGGTGAGCTGGGCTGTTCCTGAGCAGCAAGGCTTGGACATCAAAAAGTTGCGGATGAATCTATCTTCTCCGATATTGCCGCCAAATTCTTGTTTGTTGGCATACCAAAGTGATTTCCATTTTTTAGTGAGGGCGAGACGAAAACCAATGGGAGATGTCTTTTGACCCATGTTACTTGTTCTCCTGTGCTTCTAAGACGATCGTGAAATGGCTCGTTCTTTTCATGACGGGAGCTCTTCCACCACGGCTTTTAGATTTTGCGCGTTTCAGAACGGCGCCGCAGTCGACGCGAACTTCTTTTACTTTCAGTTGCTGACGCGGGACATTCAGTTGCGTTTCAGCGTTAGCAATCGCACTGTTGAGCGTCTTTTTCAGCAATATGCCGCCTTTCAATTGAGAGTAGGTGAGCTGAATAAGAGCTTCTTCCGCCATCAGTCCGCGGATCAAATCAGCGGCAAGGCGTGCCTTACGAGGAGGAATGCGTTGGTGTTTTGTAACGGCTCTAGCTGTTTGCATATCTTACTTACCTTTTTCTCCGTTGGCCGGTTTAGCTGCTTCAGCTGGAGCTGCTGCGGCAGCGGTTGCTCCTGCTGCAGGGGCAGCGGCGGCAGTAGCTGCTTCTTCCATTTTCTTAGAACCGTGGCCTTTAAAGATGCGTGTATGGGAAAACTCTCCCAGACGGTGGCCTACCATGTTTTCCGAAATAAAGACGGAAATAAATTTTCGGCCGTTATGCACTTCAAATGTATGTCCAATCATATCTGGGATAATCATCGAGCGGCGCGACCATGTTTTAATGGGTCTCTTTGTTCCAGCTTGGTTTTGTTTTTCGACTTTCGCGAGCAAGTGATGGTCTACGAAAGGTCCTTTTTTAAGTGATCTTGCCATGATTATTTCCTTCGATCCTTAACGATCCACTTCATTGTCTTTCTCTTCGAGCGAGTACGGTAGCCTTTCGTGTACATCGACCAGGGAGTTTGCGGCAGATATCCGTTGTGTTTACCTTCACCACCACCGTGGGGGTGGTCGACAGGGTTCATCGCGGTTCCACGGACAGTAGGTCTGACACCCATCCATCGGCGGCGTCCCGCTTTTCCTTCAACCCGCAGAATACGCTCAGCATTAGAGACGGCCCCAAACGTTGCGCGGCAGTCTTCATTAATGAGGCGCACTTCGCCTGACGGCATTTTAAGCGTCACATAACCAGCGCTCTTAGCCATGAGCTGCGCTGATAAGCCTGCGCTGCGAACCAGTTGTCCGCCTTTGCCCGGCTTCATTTCGATATTGTGAATGACGGAACCGAGCGGCATATATTTCATGCGCATGCAGCATCCGATCTCATAGACTTCTTTGTCGGAAGTAAGAACGCGGTCGCCTACTTTGAGGCCTTCAGGGGCCAGGATATAACGCTTCTCCCCATCGGCATAGTTGACAAGCGCGATGTGCGCTGTGCGATTGGGATCGTATTGGATCGAAGCGACAGTGGCGGGAATTTCTTCCTTATCCCGTTTAAAGTCGATCAAGCGGTAAAAGCGTTTATGACCGCCGCCTAAATGCCGGCATGTCACGCGGCCATGATGGTTACGACCGTTTGTGCGCTGCTTGCTCACGAGGAGCGATTTTTCGGGCTTCGCCCCTTTTGTCAGCTGAGCGTGGCTCTCTAAAATGAGCTCGCGCTGACTCGGTGTCATGGGTCTGAACTTTTTCGTCATAGTTTAAACCTTTTCCTCAATCGTATCGCCGGGTTGCAGAGTCACGATCGCTTTCTTAAAACCGCTTCGCATACCGATGTGGCCGCGCACGCGGCGCTCTTTTGGTTTAGTCGTGATCGTATTGACGGCGATAACTTTAATGTTTCTTTCTGCGTAAATTTCTTCTACCGCTGCAGCGATATCGCGCTTGGTCGCGCGCTTGTCGACAACAAATACATACTTGGGCGTCTCGCATTTGCGCACGCTGGAGTTGCTTTTGTTCGCTGCGAGGCCTTCTAGCACACGAGCTTTCTCCGTTATGTAGCGGCTCTTAATTACATCGTAGGGTGTTTTGCGGTGCATAGCTTATCCTTCTAGTATCTTCATCAGTTGCTGCGCAGCTGGCTCGAGCACGATCACATTTTGATGGGCAGCCAGGGCATATCCATTGACGTTGGGGAGCAAAAGGAAATCGCTGCGGTCAATATTGCGCATGCTTTTAACAAAAGCCTCTTCGACCTCGCCACCCAAGAAGAGAACAGGTCTGCCATCGAGCTTTACACTCTTGAGGAAGGCTGCCACTTTCTTTGTCTGGGGTTTTTTGAGCTTGTCGCTCTTGAGGATCAGAAGACGATTTTCTTGGATTTTTTCTGCGAGAAGGTGGCGAATCGCCGCGCGCTTCTCTTTTTTATTAATGCGCACGTGCTGGTCAAACTTCGCACGCGGGCCGCCGACGCGTCCGCCGCCTTTATATTGCGGGGAGCCGAGGTACCCTTGACGAGCGCGCCCTGTCCCTTTTTGAGGATGGGGCTTCTGTCCTGAGTGATTGACTTCTGCGCGAGTCTTCGTGTGCGCGGACCACTGGCGAGCATTGTTACGGATCGCCACGAGATAATCTTTAATGAGCTGTGAATTGACCTCATTGTCAAGAAGCTTGTCATCGACGCTGAGTTCGCCAATTTCTTTTCCTGAGAGATCGTATTTTTTAAGGACTGCCACGACTTTAAACCTTTATTTTTTCTTCAGAGTGAGTTTTTTCTTAGCAGGAGCGATGAAGACAAGTCCTCCTCGAGATCCTGGAATCGATCCTTCAACGAGGATCACTTGCTTTTCTGTATCAATTTTCACAACACGCAGACTCTCAACTGTCACGCGCTCTCCGCCCATGCGGCCGGCTTTTTTCTGGCCAGGCAAGCATCGGCCGGGCGACGTACGCATACCGCACGATCCGCCGTGGCGATGAAATCCCGATCCGTGGGCAGCAGGACCGCCAGCAAAGTGGTGGCGCTTCATAACCCCTTGATACCCTTTTCCTTTGGAGACGCCGATGACGTCGACAAAGGGAATTTCTTGAAAACTTTCTACGCCAATTTCTTGTCCGAGCTGGTAAGAATCGACGTTGTCGACCTTAATTTCGCAGCTCTTGCGCCGTGGGTCAACGCCGGCTTTTTTAAAATGACCCTGCTGCTGCTTGGGAACGCTGTTTACTTTAGAAGGCTTCGCTTTAAAGCAGGCGAGCTGAACAGCTTCGTATCCATCGGTCTCTTTCTTTTTCAATTGAGACACGACGTGCTTTTCGGTCGAAATCACGCTGCAAACCACGAGATTGCCCTTTTCGTCAAAAAGCTGCATCATCCCCTGCTTGATTCCCATTAACTTAAATTTCGGCGCCATAGTGTATTTTCCTATTAATCTTCCGAGCCGGCTGCAAAATTCCCGCTCCGTTAAAACTGAAGGTTTTGCGGGCAACGGGGAATTTCTGCAACCAGCTCTTACTCGACGACAGATCGCTCTGTCATAAGTCGGCTAAACCGAACAGACTAGCAAAATTCCGGATTTTTCAGCAAACGAAATTCCTAAGAGCTCGGATTAAAGTAATCTATTTGAGCCTGAGCGGGCTCAAAGTTGGCGGGTGAGAAAAGAAATGAGGATGAGAGAAGCGATAAGGCCGGTCAAGACAAGTATGATGATCCATTCGGATAAGGTTAGCATGGATGCGGCCAAAGAATTTTCCAAAGAGTTTTTAAGGGCTCCATGGAGCCCTGCGCCGTTACTGTCTTTTTTCAGGGATAACGTCTGGTTCCATATAATATTTTTTATAGAAATGGCCAGCAGTTGTGCTGCCCGCCCACAATACTGTGACGCCAAGATTCATTTGATACAGAACAACTGCTGCCATCATTTTGATTCCAGAAGCATACTGCACATAAACAATCACGGCCAAGACTGCGGCTGCAACGCCTAAAACGGCGGCGGCGGTATTCATCCAGTCATACAAATAATGTTTAGGATCGCTGGGTTTGTTTTTAAGCTGATGATAGATCTGATAAGCCCTTAGCAGACCGATACCTGTGACACACGGGCATCCCCACCCCTCAATAATTTATCCCAACCAAGGCCAATCAGCCCAGAATCTTTTGCAAAACGGGCGACGACCACAACGGAAAAACCCCATTCGGAGGCTTCTAATAATTTTTTATCTAAACTTTTTTGTTGATCCAGCCTCAGCGATCCATCTGAGCTTGCCTCCTCCATCGTTAGGAGAGGGCTTAAGAGAGTCCAAGCCTTGATTACGTTTAGGCTGATGCCCCGCTCGCAGCAGCGATTTGCTCGAAACGCTGCAATACGGGCGATATATCTCTGCCGTTCGATAGCATACGCCATTGATGGTAGTAGTGGACAAATTGCCATGCGTGGGTGACCGACGGAGTTTGCAAATATGCTTTCCCTTTTATCCAATTCGAAAAAATATGCCCTAAGCGCGCTGTCGGCAGAGCTTTATCAAATTCTGTTTGGGTTACAGGTCTACCAAAAAATATTTGAGCTTGTTGAAGGTAGTAGTTTTGTCCACTAGTTGCAGGTATAGATCCGGCCATTGTTCTCTCCTTTGCTATAAAAAAAAGAGTATCGTTGAAGGAATTGTTTTTGCAAAGAAAAATTAAAGTTTATGCGAGAAATATATAAGGATTTTGGGCGCCGCGCAAGAATTCTTCGATTTTCATCGGTCGCTTCCCCCTCGAGCTGGATCTCAAGCAGGCGAAGGGCATCTTGCCCGCACGCAACGATCCATTCTTCTTAGAAAACCGGATATTCGTCCCCGGCTCTCCGGTAAACGGAACGACTTCCGTACGGAGGATTTTGATGCGTTTTTGCTCTTTGCCGTTACTGACGAGGCTCCAAGCTCCTCCGGGCAGGAGAAAGGGCCCGGACCCTGGTTGTGAAGGTCCCGCGCTGGCCTATCAAAGCGGAGCCGTTCTTCCTCGGACGTGATTTTCGGGGCAAATGTGACGAGGGTTGGATCTCTGAGGGGTCTTATGGGCCCTGCCAGCCGATAGATCGCGTATCACCTCTAAGAGCTTGCGGGAAGCCAGCTTGGCAAGCTCCGCTTCAAGCTCGCCGAGCGTCATATCAGTGGCCACCTGGATCTTTCCCATAGCATAAACATCGCCAGCGTCCATCTCGAGGACCATATCCATGATGCAAACGCCGCTTTCCTCATCGCCTGCCATCAAAGCGCGGCGAATGGGGTCGGCCCCGCGGTATTTGGGAAGAAGGCTGGGGTGAACATTGATGCATCCGAGGCGGGGAATCTCTAATATAAAACTTTTTAAAATTTCGCCATAGGCGACGACGACAAAAATATCGGGGTTATAGGATTTAAGGAGAGCTGCAAATTCTGGAGTGGATGCCTTGGCTGGTTGATGGACGGGCAAGCGAGGGTTAAGGCGCAAGGCGGCCTCTTTGACGGAGGAGGCAGCAGTTGAAGGGAGCGCCCTTTGGGTTTATCGGGCTTGGTGACGACGGCCGCCACTTCGATATCAGGCTCTTTGAGAAGATCGGCGAGAATATGGGCAGCGAGAGCGGTCGTTCCGAGAAATACAATGCGCGTTTTAGAGGTCGTCATCTTCTAGCATTTCAGCGTACTCGGGCAGCTCTTCTATGGGTTCGGCGGCAGGCTCTACCCTCTGGAATCCAATGAGGCCGCGGCGTGAAGCGCGGCAAAATTGCATCCAATGCTTGATATAGAGGCTCGGCTCGACTTCGCGCTGGATCCTCTCCAAAGCCTCGGACAGGCTAAGGCCGGAACGGTATGTTAACTTAAACGCGCGGCTGAGGTCTTTGCGCACTTCGTAGGGAAAGCCGTTGCGCTTGAGGCCGACGAGGTTAAGGCCGCCGATCTTGTAAGGCGATCCGCCCCCGATCGTATAAGGAGGGACGTCATGGGTGACGCGAGAAAATCCGCCCACCATGGCATAACAGCCGATCCGGGTAAACTGATGGATGGCGGCAAGGCCGCCGATGACAGCGAAATCTTCAATCACGACATGTCCGGCAAGCTGGGCGCAGTTGGCCATGATCACGCGATTACCCACTTCGCAATTATGCGCGACATGGCAATAGGCCATGATTAAACAGCCATCTCCAACGCGGACGACCGAGTTTTCCTGGCATGAGGAGTTGATCGTGACGTATTCGCGGATTTCACAATTTTTGCCGATGATGACAAATGTTTTCTCTCCACGGAATTTCAGGTCTGCCGTTTTAGTTCCAATGGCGGCAAAAGGCCAAATGGTGGTTCCTTCGCCGATCGTCGTATGCCCATCGATATAGGCATGGGATTTAATCGTGACGTTGTCTTCTAATATGACCGTGCTTTTAACGATAGCGTAAGGCTCGATCGTGACGTTGTTGCCCAGTTTTGCACCAGATTCAACGATGGCGGTCGGATGTATATTATGAGATTTTCGCATGCTTTAACCTTTACACCATCCCTCTATCGATGAGGGCAAAGCCAATTTCTGCTTCGACGACGACCTGTTCATTCACGATCGCCTTCGCCGCTACTTTCCCGCCCTTAAAGCTGACATGCTGCCCTTCGATGTGCAGAAAAAGCACGTCGCCGGGCATTACAGGTCTACGAAACTTGGCATTATTGACGGTAAGAAGCACTGCAATTTTATCTGTTTGGAGTTTTTGATGCACGAGAATGCCGCCTGTTTGAGCAAGCGCCTCTAAAATCAGAACGCCCGGCATAATCGGCGCACCAGGAAAATGGCCTGAAAAAAAGTGTTCGTTCATCGTCACATTTTTTTGGCCAACGATCGTTTCAGCTTCGAGATCGATATGCACAATTCGATCGACGAGAAGAAACGGATAGCGATGCGGCAAAATCTCGGCTATGCGCTTCGCATCAAGAATCGGAGGCTGGGGAGGTGTCTGCGTAGGATTCATGCGGTCCTTAATTCATTTAATAATTGTTTAGCAAAAGCTTGGTGGGCACGGTGCCCGGAACGGAGGGCGATGATGTGCGCTTTCATGGTTCGCCCCATCAGTGCCAGATCGCCGATGAGATCTAAAATTTTATGGCGCACCATTTCATCCGGGAAACGGACTCCTTCGGGATTTAACACTTTGTCTCCTTGAATCACGACGCCATTTTCCAAACCGGCATCTTTTAAGCGGCCGCTGGCAATCAGAGGGGCAATCTCTTCATACAGCACAAAGGTGCGGCAGGGGGCAATTTCTGCGGCAAAAGTTTGGGGCTCGCACACAAACGTATAAAATTGCGTGCGCAGGTAAGGCGATGTTGGATAATGAAGCGTATAACTTACCTGAAAGCGTTCCGCCGGAATAGCAATGAGATGAACATCGCCGTCAACCCAAGAAACCGGAGCGGCGATCTGAAATATCTGACGATCTTCTTTTTGCTCTTCGATGCCTGCGCCCAGGAGATATTCTACGAAAGGCTTTGCGCTCCCATCAAAAATCGGAATTTCCTGTCCTGAGACCTCGACAAGCGCGTTGTCGACATTCATTCCTTTAAGCGCTGCGAGCAAGTGCTCTACCGTCTGGACAGATGCCCCTTCACGCTCCAAACGCGTGCATCGAATATCGGCTTTCACAAAATCGATATGGGCGGGAATGGAAGGCGCCCCTGCGAGGTCCATGCGCTGAAAAGTAATCCCGCTACCCGCGGCAGCCGGACAGATACGCACCGCAGCCGGCTGCCCGGTGAATAATCCGCGCCCTGAGAATGCAATATCGTTTTTTATGGTGCACTGCTTTAAAGACATTAGTCTAATCTTAACCCATCTTTATATTTCGAACAAGAAGAGCCAGAGACAAAATACAAATTGTCAATATCCCCGCGTTGCCCCACCAGCTAAACAAAGTAAAATATTTATATGTCGAAACATGGGCGACAAGCACTCCCGCCGACTGTTCCTTCAAAGAACCCGCAACCCTTCCCAAGCTGTCAACCGCCGCCGTAACCCCTGTGTTGCATGCGCGGAGAAGCGGCACGCCGTTTTCAATCGCGCGGACTTTTCCATGATCAAAATGCTGCTGAGGCAAAAGCGTGCCAGGATACCAGCCATCGTTCGTAAGATTGATGAACAATTCAGCCCCTTTTTGCCGCGCATCTTGCATCACATGGCTAAAAGTTTCTTCATAACATATCGAGACGGCGAAGGGGACCTTGCCTTGAAATATTTTAGTTTCATGGCCGGGGGTAAAAAAGGAGGAAATGCCGTAAGACGCTGTTAAGCTTTTCAACCAGGAAAACGGGAGATATTCGGCCAAAGGCATCAAAATTTGTTTATCATAGCGCGCCTCTAGTTCCGAGGCGGGGCACACATGAAAAGCTGAAGAATAAAATTGACTTCCTTCCTGGGCATCCAGACCTGCCACAACTTCGGCGGAAAAGTGATCGGCCAACTTATGCATCCAAAATAAATTAGAGACTTTGCCCGCAACCGCATGCGAGAAAGCGCCTAAATTTTTGTTAAAAATTTCCTCCACAACTTGGCCGCGATAAAGGGGGAGCTGAGCGACTAAAGGGACAGCATATTCAGGGAGCACGATGAGATCGAGCGGCTCTTTGATCGGTTTTAATACATTTAAGATACGCTCCCATTGCATGTAGGGCGAAACAAATTCCTCCAAACGGCCTTGTAAAGGAATTTTTTCAGACGGAAGAAGGCCCGTTTGAACCAGGGCGATGGAAAGCGTTGGGCTTTTTTCTAATTTAGGCCCGTGATACGCGATATGAAGCACGCCTATCAAATAGGGGACCGCAGTGAGAACGCCCCAGGCATAATATTTTTTATTCCAAAAAGCGAGGTTGGTCAAAATAACCCAATAAGAGAGGCCTAAAATTCCGAACAAAGAGGCCATCTGCAAACTATAGATCGAGGCCGTGAGGCTAAGGCCGACGGGATTCCACGTAAACCCGCTCAAAAGAAACAGGCGCATCCATTCAAAGATCGTCCACAAAGCCGCGATAGCCACATGGGGAATTTTGTCCACCCACAGAGTCAGAAGGCCAAATTGGGCTCCTAGCCCCAGAGCTAACGCCGCATAGACGCCCAAGATATATAACCCTTGAAACTCCGTCGAGGCCATCCAAGAAAGCTGGACCAGCTGCACACAAAAAAACCACAGGGAGGCAGCATAAAACCTATGCTTTCGCGCATTTAAGGGAACAAAGACTCTCCATGCCAGAGCATACCCTATCGATGCCGCGAAGAGGGCAGTCAAAGTGCCGAACGCCGGCTGCCCAAACGCAACCAGCAAAAAACTCGCAATGATTAAAGATATCTTTTTCATTCCTTGGAAGGCTTACCCTTTTTTGCTCCGCCGGCGGCCAGGAGTAGAAATAAACCTCCTAAAATGCCGATATTTTTCAAAAACATCACCAACTGCATCTGAGCGTCCGCACCTGTGGCCATCCAGAAAGGATGCATGACGATCGTTGCCGGAATAAGAACCAAAAGGAGCAGTGTTGCGCCCGCCTTGAGGCGAACGCCGATAAAAAGAAGAAGCCCGCCCAGACCCTCAAAGATCGTGGCTATCAAAAGTAAAATGGGAACCAAGGGGAGCAAAAACCCAAAAATATCTTGAACTTTGGGCATGGTCCCCGCGTACTGATGCCACTGCGCCATGCTGTTGGAAAAATATTGTTCCGTTTCTTCCCAATGTAAAATTTTATTTGCTGCTGCGAAAAGAAAGACTAAACTCAGTGAAACCCGACCCAGAAGCGACCAAAAAGCATTCATATTTACCTCATTTCAAGAAAACATACCAAACAAGGCTTTTCTAGGATATAATTCGTGCATGAATTTTAGAGAACATCACCGTCAAAATATCTTGCAAGCCTTGCGAACGCACCAGGGCCCTCTTGATCTTTTTTTAAACACCTATTTTCGCGCCCATAAGGCGATTGGGTCCAAAGACCGCCGCTTTTTAAGCGATACGATCTACGAAGATGTAAGGTGGAAAGGGCTCATCGACTATTTAGGCAAGCGGCCCTCCGATCTTCTCGCCGCCTCATATGATCCTTCCATTCCCGCGCACATCCGGGTCAGTTTTCCTCAAGAGCTTTTTAACGCCCTCGGAACGGAAGCTGAGGCCCTTTGCCGCATCCTGAATGAGCGCGCGCCCACCGTTATCCGCGTCAACACCCTTAAAACGACCCGCGAGGCCCTTTTACAAGCATGGGCCGGGAGGTACAATTGCTCGCCCACCCTGCAATCTCCCTGGGGAATTATTTTTAAAGAACGGATCCACCTCCTCTCCCTTCCCGAATTTCAGGAAGGCCTGTTCGAGATCCAAGATGAGGCCAGCCAGCTCGCCGCCGCCCTCGTTGAAGCTAAACCCAAAGACCATGTGCTCGACTATTGCGCCGGCAGCGGCGGCAAGACGCTCGCCTTTGCCCCCGCCTTGCAAAATCAGGGACAAATTTATTTGAACGACATCCGCCCTCATGCCCTGCAAAAAGCCCGCCTGCGCCTTAAACGCGCAGGAATCCACAATGCCCAATTCCAACTATCACCGAAGCTGAAAGGAAAGATGGACTGGGTCTTCGTCGATGCTCCTTGCAGCGGGACCGGAACCCTGCGCCGCAACCCCGATCTCAAATGGAAATTCACCCTTGAAATGCTCGACCGCCTGATCTTAGAGCAGCGACAGATCTTCGCCGACGCCCTTTCCTATCTCGCACCCCATGGGACGATCATTTACGCCACCTGCAGTCTTCTCCACCAAGAAAATGAAAAGCAGATCGCCTTCTTTGAAGAAGCACACGGCCTCAAGTCACAAAAAATCTTTCGCTCCATCCCACAAAGTGGCGGCATGGACGGTTTTTTCGCCGCCACCCTCAAGTTAAAAAGAGAATTTTAACGCAAAGGCGAAAAAAGTTCTTGGCGCCTTGGCGTTAAAATTCTTTTCCCCCCAAATCAAAAAAGAGAAGCATGGTGCAAAATCAAAAAATATGATAGTTTCTGCACCATGATGAAGTTCCTCTTTTCCCTACTATTTTGCACCTGTCTGCTAGCCAATAATCCCGATGGCGAAATCATCGTCAATAATCGCATTTTGGCGAAGGTCCAAGGAAAGTCGATCTCGGTTTTGGATGTCATGAAAAAAATGGACCTCTTCATCAGCGACCATTACCCTGAAATCCTCAACGCTCCTGCTGGTAAATTTCAATTTTATCAAGCTCAATGGAAACCCGTCTTAGACCAGCTGATCGACACCCAATTGATGATGGCCGATGCCGAAAATCGGGAACACAAGATCACCGTCAGCGATGGAGAACTTCGAGAAGAGGTTATGCTCCGCTTTGGGCCCAACGTCATGGGAACTTTAATAGACTCCATCTTTCCTACGACGAGGCTCGGAGCATGGTGCACGATGAGATGATCGTGCAGCGCATGCAATGGTTCCGCGTCTCTTCCAAAGCCCTTCAACGTGTGACAGCTCAAGACGTCAAGGACGCTTACGCCGAATTTTGCCGCGCTAATCCCCCCAAAGAAGAATGGAAATATCAAGTGCTGACCATCCGGGCGCCCACGGATGAACTCGGGAAGTCGGTTGCTGAGAGCGCATTTTCCCTTCTGCGCGAGGTCAAAGAAGGGCTCGCCGCTGTCGCCGATGTCCTTAAAGAAAAGCATGTCACCGAAAACGACCTTGTGATCACCGTATCCTCTGAATACACAGTCGAAGACAAAAATCTCTCTCAAAATCTCAAAGACACGTTAAGCGTTCTAAAAGGAGGGAGAATTCACCCCCCCTCTCGCACAGCAAAGCAATGTCTATCGCCTTTACCATTTGAAAGAGCATAAAAAAACCGACACCCCAACCTTTCCAAAAATGGCCAACCGTCTCAAGGATTCTCTCTTAAATAAAGCAGCGGCCGAAGAGATGGAAAAATATATCTCCAAACTTCGAAAGCGGTTTGAGTATGAAACATCCCCCGCGGATATTCCCGCTGATTTCCAGCCCTTCTCGTTACAATGAGATATCAACCCTCCCACCTGCGCAAGCTCCTCGACGAGCTCGGCATACGCCCCTCTAAACGCCTCTCCCCAAAATTTTCTCATCGATGGCAATATAGTGCGCAAGATCGTGCATTTCGCGGGCGTAAAAAAAGGAGATTCCGTCCTCGAAATCGGCCCTGGCCCAGGAGCCCTGACGGAAGAGCTCATAAGTGCAGGGGCCCGCGTGACCGCAATAGAAAAAGATCCCCGCATGGTCCAACTGCTGGCCTCCTTGCCCGGCCTTACCATCGTTGAGACCGACATCTTAAGCTATGAGGTCCCCGCCGTTAAGCCAAAATGGAAAGTCGTGGCCAACCTTCCCTATCACATCACGACCCCCGTCCTTGCCCATCTTATCGAAAACCGCGATCGCATCGATTCGATCACCGTCATGGTGCAGCGCGAAGTCGCCGACCGCTTCCGCGCCAAGCCCAACACCAAAGACTACAGCTCATTTTCCGTTTTTTTGCAGTTCTACGCTGATGTGCACTTCGGTTTTGTCGTGTCCCCCACTTGCTTTTTCCCTGCGCCGAAAGTCCATTCTGCAGTCGTACGCTTAGACCTTCGCACGCCGCCCCCCGTAAGCTCTGAGAAAAAGTTCTTCGAACTTGTCAGGACCGCTTTTGGCAAACGCCGCAAAATGCTCCGGAGCAATCTAAAAGAAATTGCTGCGCCTCTCCTCATCGAAAATGCGTTAGAGAAACTGGGCTTAAGGCGCGATGCCAGGGCGGAAGATCTATCCGTGAGGGACTTTACGGCTCTTTTTCAAGAAATAGAAGAGAAGAATCGCGAAGTTAAGAGCTAAAATCGTCAGCAAGAGCCCTCTTCTATGCTCTGTGCATGTTTTTTGCACTTTGAACCAAAAAGTCTCATGCAGCGGCTGCGTCGCAAAAAGAGGAGCCGATTTCACCACAGCCCCTTTTTCATCGAGCAGCTGAAGTTCTCCCACCCGCTGGCCCGCCTCAATGGGAAGCGCTACATTATTCCATAGGAGATGCGGCTTCACTAAGGGCTCCTCTGCAGGATAATAAGTCATTTTCAAATCGATATCGAGAGCGCCTTCCAAATCCTTTGCCGCTCCGCGAATAGGAGTCGAAAAGTGGTCATGCTCCGCTGAAAAGTAGGTCCGCACCTGCGGTTTTTGGGCAAAGGCCGCCTCGAAGAGCCGGATCGCATCGCGATAACGGCTTGGGGCATCGGGGGCTCCTAAAACCACGGCGATGAGCGTCCGCCCCTCATGTTCCGCTGCTGCGACGAGCGTAAAGCCCGCGTGGGACGTATACCCCGTTTTAACCCCTATCGCTTTAGGATAAAAATGGGGACCAGAGCGCAGCAATTTATTCGACTGATGGAAAAAGGTCTCCGATCTGGGTTTGGGATATTTGACCGTTCTGACCGCTTGGCGAAAAAAAGGATGCTTCAGGCCCTCCCGGGTGAGCATCGCCATATCATAGGCCGTCGTCCTGTGCTCGGGGTGGTGAAGGCCATGGGGGTTGCGGAAGTGGGTGTTTTTAATCCCCTTTGAGGCCATAAATGCATTCAGTTCGTCCATGAACCGTCCAAAATCCCCCGATACCTGATGCGCGATGACATTGGCCGCATCATCCCCCGAAGAGAGAAGAAGAGCATAAAGGAGGGTCCGCAGGGAAAATATTTCCCCCGCCCTGATGCCCACGTTCGACCCGTCCGTTTCGATCAGGTGGGCGGGATATTTATCGTAGTCGGCGTGTTTGGCGGCCGGCGAGACCCGCGCGACGCACTGCCTTGTCGCAGCCACCTGCTCATCGAGCGCATGTCCTTTCTTCTCAAGGGCATAAAGCGCAGTTGCGATCTTGGTAATGCTCGCAGGATAGGCGACTGCATAGGGATCTTTCCCATAGAGGACGGCCCCTGTCTCGGCATTGATCAATATCGCTGATTTGGATGAAATGTCTAAATGGAGCGGCTCAGCATTAAGGACTCCAAAAAGAAAAAGAAACAGCCACCTCATCCCTTCAGTCTAGCGCATAGGGACTTATGCCTGCAAGGCACACCGTGTTTTAAAATTATTTCTTGATATTGTTGCCGCCAGCCTGTATTAATGGGGTTAGAGGCACTGCATGATTCCACCGAATAAGCTTGAAGAAGCGTACGCTGAATTTTCTGAAAATCCACAAAAATGGATTCCTGACGGGGTTATCAACGTCAACCTCAATCTCTTGCAGGAACTCGGCCTGCTGAGCAATGAAGAGCTCGAGCAGAACAATTCCGACAATCTCATGCATTATTTCCATGTGATTGAGACCCCCGACAAGGTGACGCTCTTCAATGACAAGTTCGGGATTTGGATCGTCCCCAAAGTAGAAGGAGAGAATCCCACCACCCTCACCTTTATAGCGACCCTTCCGCAGGATAAGCCGCACTTGGAAATTGTTTTCGCGACTTCGGGCGTTTACAACACGCCGCGCTTCATTCTTAAAGTGTTACAACATTTCCTGAACGAAGTGATCGATACCGAATCGATCATCTCCAATATCGACAAGCCTACCGGCTGAGATAGATCTTCAACGCAAAGTAAGATTCATTTTGATTTTACAAGCCACCATCATCTTACGCCAGATAGACAAATGACGATTTTGCGTAAGATGCCTCTGAAGCTTACCGCCATTTCCCCAAGCATAAAGTAGAGATAAAACATCTATTTCTGGAGACATTTATTCTTTCGCATCTAGCTCTGCATGCCGGCTCGGAGGGACAGAGCCAATCGCATCCACGATCTTTCGGGCCAGATCGCGATAAAGCGGTGTGATCGCATCGTCTTGCGCCCCCTCCACAGAGTCGAGCTGCCCCATCGAAAAATTAAAGACGGAGGCTCTTTCTCCAGGCTTGGGAAAAAACGAGAGCTGGCGCAGGGAATTGACATCGGAATAATCGTAATCGGCCCATGCGACGACGGAGATGGGACCCAGGAGAACTTTTTCAGTGATCGCGTCGACGAGGGTCACATCGGCCGTGATCGTGCGGCGATTTTCGACAGCGATGAGGTTATGTTCGACTTTACCTGACTTGACCTTGCGGTCATGCCTCCAGCCGATGATATCGGTTCCATCGCCGGCAATGTTCACTTTTAAAATCCGGTCTCCGCTGCGGGATGTATAGTCGTACTGCCCGCTCGTTTCAAGCTCGCGAATGAGCTGGCCGGTGAGCAGCCCCTCAAAATCCCCTTTTACATAAGGCACTTCGACGGAAATTTTTTTATCATCATCGCTGAAATGATATCCGCAAGAGCAAAGGAGAATGAGGAGGCTAAGAAGACGTTTCATGTTCTAAGGGGGGACGCAATTTCTTTAAACGAGCGCGCGACAGCTCGGCCGATTTAGAATTGGGATATGTCTTAACGATTTTATGATAATAAAGAACGGCCGCATGCGGCTTTTTCGTGCGCTCAAAAAATTGGCCGATGTCGTAAAAGCTCTTGGCATAGACTTCTTGCATGTCAAAGAACATTTGCTCCACGGTGGCGACCCTGTCGTCGCTGGGGAAATCTTGCCGGAATTTACGCAAGTTGATCTCGGCGAGATCGATGAAATCGGCATCAGGGTACTCTGACTTGCACTCCGTCAAATAGACTTTAGCGATCTGCACATAGGCATCGGGCGCCAGGGAATGTTTGCGAAAACGGCGGATAAGGGTTTGAAGCGTCTCGATCGAGGCGGTAAATTCCTCAGCTTCCAACTGGAGCATCGATTTTCCCAAAAGGGAACGCGCGGCTAAATCGTCGCTAGGAAGGGCCGAAATGACTTCGTCGTAAATTTTGATCGCATCTTCGTCAGCGGACATCCATTTAGGAAAAGCCGCAACTCCTGCTAAGTGGCGTTTGGCGCCTTGCCGAAAATTTTCAGCGATCTGGAATTTATATTCGATCGCGTCTCGAAAATATTTGAGGGCGGTCTGAACTTTGAGATACTCAGAAAAATGCTTATTGGCGAGGTCATAATCTTCGAGATGAAAATGCGCTACGCCTAGATGGAAAAGAGCATCTGTATGGAAAGGAGTCCCCTCAAAATTGACGACGACAATGTTAGCTTGGCGCAGGAGCTCTTGCCAATTTTTTTCTTCATGAGCTTTGATGGCGGCGGCATAATGGTCTTGGGCCGAGGAAGTGGCAACCTCTTCAGAAGCGATCAGCTTTCCTTGTTTCAAGACATAGGCTGCCGATAAAGGGTTTAACGAGAGGAGGGTGATAAAAAAAAGAATATAGCGCATGTTACAATTCTACCACTGTGAAAGATTGAAAGGAAGGGACGCCCCGCAAAAATTGGGGGAGGTCCGGATGGAGCTCGACACCCCAGCTGGCTTCAATGGCCACAGTTCCAACCCTCTGATTCCCTGTCCAAAACTCAAGATCGATTCCCGTAGAACCCGAGTGGCCTCGAAAGATTTTTTTCATTTCTAAAAGATGGCTGAGGCGGACGCGGTCGGCGTCGAGTTTGATTTTTAGCCGGCGGGGGGGCTCTTTTTTTTTCTTCTTTTTTGCTAGCGCGGGCCATGCTTTTAAACTGGCTTTTCGAAGCCTCCAAGGCCGCGTTAGAAGCTTCGATGGCCGCCTCATCCACTGTCGAAAGATCGCCCAGCCATTTACAGGTTAGTTTGAAGTCCTCGTCTTGCTTTTCTACGTGCAGGACGGCCGCAAGAAGCTGATTTTCGACGAGCAGGGAAGCATGCTGCTCGAACATCTCGGGCCAAATGGGAAGTTCCAAGCGATCGCCCCCGTCGCTGATTTTGAGGATCGCAAATTTTTTCTGCGACTTTGACGAAATCTTGGTGCTCACCTCTTCGACGATGAACGCCGTGCGGACGGTCATCGATTTATCGATGTCGCCAAGAGAAGTGCAAGACAGCTTTTGCAAGAGCGGCCTAAATCCATCGAGCGGATGGCCGGTGAGGTAAAAGCCGAGAAGCTCTTTTTCTCTGCGGAGCATTTGAAGGGGCGGCGCGGTCTCCTCGGAGATCACAAGGGCGGGCTCTTCTGCTGCAGCGGCAGAGGCGGATCCAAAAAGATCCATAATCCCTTTCGATGTTTCCTTCTGCTGTTTTACCGCGGCGTTGAACATCGGTTCGACGGAGAGCAAAAGGCTCGAACGGCTATTTTTGGTAAAGTCAAAACATCCAGCTTCGATCAAGACTTCGCAGACCTTTTTGCCGACTTTCTTTGTATCGATTCTTTTGCAAAAATCAAAGAAGGAAGCAAAAGGCCCTTTGGCCTTTCTTTCCGCTAAGAATCGCATCGACGACTCCCTCGCCGATCCCTTTGATCGCCCCCATCGCAAAGCGGATGCCTTTGGCGGTCGCGACAAATTCTTTGTCCGATTCGTTCACATCGGGCGGCAGTATCGCGATGTCCATCGCACGGCACTCGGCAATGATTTTTGCGACCTTGGCCGTATCCCCCGATCGCACGTCATCAGCGCCGCCATCCATTCTTTGGGATAGTGGGCCTTCAAATAGGCCGTCACATACGCTAGATAACCATAAGCCGCGGCGTGGGATTTGTTGAATCCATAGGAAGCAAATCGTTCGATCTTATCGAAGATGGGCCCCGCTATTTTTTCTTCGATCCCTTTTTCTTTCGCGCCTCGTAAAAATTTCTCTCGCTGGCGGGCCATCTCGTCGCTGTCTTTTTTTCCCATCGCGCGCCGGAGCACATCGCCTTCGCCCAGGGAATAATTCGCTAAGATGCTGGCGATCTGCATCACCTGCTCTTGGTAGACCATGATGCCATAGGTCTCAGCGAGAACATCTTTCATCAGGGGGTGGTCGATCTCGATGGGCTCGCGTCCATGTTTGCGGGCGATAAACGAGGGGATCATCTCCATCGGACCTGGCCGATAAAGGGCACCGACGGCGATGACCTCTTCAAAACGGTCGATGTGAAGCTGCCTGGCAAGTTCTTGCATTCCTCCCGATTCCAGCTGGAAGATCCCGAGCACCTTTCCCTTATTGAGAAGAGAAAATGTCGCTAAATCATCGAGCGGCAAATTCACCCAATCGATCTTTTGCCCTGTCGTTATCGCGATCGCATCGACCGATTTTTGGATCGAGGTGAGCGTTTTAAGTCCCAAGAAGTCGATCTTGAGCATCCCGACCGCTTCAACCGGTTTCATGGAAAATTGGGTCGCCAGCATTTCGCTATCTTTGACGGTGCACACGGGTATGCGATCGGTGAGCGGATCTCCAGAAATAATGATCCCCGCCGCATGCGTGCCGGTGCTTCTGACAGACCTTCAAGCCGGCGGGCGATGTCGATGACCTCTTTCACTTCCGGGTCATTGGCGTATTGATTTTTTAATTCCTGATCGACCTCCAGCGCTTTATCGAGTGTGATGTTGAGCTCTTCAGGCACGAGTTTGGCTATCGCGTTAACTTTCGAGAGAGGAACGCTTAAGACACGTCCCACATCCTTGATCGCCATCTTCGCCTTCATCGTGCCAAAAGTGATGATCTGGGCTACTTTATCTTTCCCATATTTTTGCACCGTATAGTCCATGACCTCGGCACGCCTGTCCATGCAGATGTCGACGTCGATATCGGGATAGGAAATACGCTCGGGATTGATGAACCGCTCGAAGAACAAATGGAACCGCAGGGGCTCGATATCTGTAATTCCAATCAAAAATAAAACGATCGAACCGGCTCCCGATCCCCGGCCCGGCCCCATGGGAATTCCCCGATGCTTGGCCCAGGCGATGAAGTCGTAGACGATGAGAATGTAATCGCACATTCCCTTGGAGATAATGATATCTAACTCGTAGGCCAGCCTGTCCCGCACCACTTGGATGGGATCTTTACCCGGATATTTCTCCTCGACTTTCGCGAGACCTTCTTTCGTATATCGTTGGGCGATGCCTTCTTCGCAAAGCTTCCGCAGAAAATCCTCTTTGGTCATTTGATCGGGCGGAGTAAATACCGGATAATAGCGCGCCTTAAAATCGAGTTGGAGGGAAATTTTTTCATTGATTTGCAGCGTCGTCTCTAAAGCCTCGGGAATATCGGCAAAGAGCGCCTCCATTTCTTGTGGAGAGCGGAAATGCATCTGATGGGAGAAGAGAACTTGCCGTTTGGGATTGAGGACGCGATTTTTAGGATTGCCTTGCGAGTCCCTTTCCCAAATCTCGCACGGCTCGCCCGATTGAATGTTCATCAAAATTTCATGCGCTTTCCAATCATCCCGCTCTAAGTAATGCGAGCTAACGGTAGCGACAAGCCGAATCCCTTCGCGCTTCCCTATCTCCTTCAGCTGCCCAATGAGCACCTCTTGCTGGCGCACAAAGTCGCGATAGTTTTGAAGGAGCCAGCCCTCCTTGTCCATCCCGTCTTGCGCAATTTGCGCTTCCGACATCGTGTGCCGCTGGAGCTCCAAATAAAAATCTTCGCCAAAAAGTTCTTGGAACCACTTAATCTCTCCCAGCGCTTCCTTCTCTCGATTTTGGAGCAGCAAAAAAGGGATCATCCCTTGCAGCGGCCCCGATAAACAAATCAGCCCTTCGGCATATAACTTGAGTGCTTCTTTATCGATGCGCGGCGTGTAATAAAAGCCTTCCAAATGAGCGATGGAACTTAATTTGCATAGGTTCTGATACCCCTGCTGATTTTTCGCGAGCAGAATGAGGGGGAAGCCCGCCGGCACGCCGGGGATCCGCTTCTTATCGAGCCGCGAATGAGGCGCCAGCATGAGCTCGCAGCCGATGATGGGCTTGATCTTTACACTTTGGCATGCCTTATAAAACTCGATAGCGCCATACATGTTCCCTTCGTCTGTAATAGCGCAGGCCGGCATGCCCAGCGAGGCAGCTTTGGCGGCGATATCTTCAACGCCCATCGTAGAATTAAGAATGGAATACTGTGAGTGAACATGGAGAGGGATCCAACGCGATGACATGCCTTATTTTTAGCAGATCGCAGAGCTCAGATCAAGCTGTTTGCTTTTCTTCGGCTAGTTCAGCAGCAGCGTATTTGGGATTGGTCTTGATTGACCATAGAGGAACCAGGAGCAGAACTGCCAGAGCTCCGCAAATAGTGAGCGTGACGAAAAATCCTTGCCATCCCCATATTTCCATCGCTTTCCCGAGGGGGTATCCTGCGGCAGCCTGGCCAAGATAGGCGACCCAGCCGACAAAACCATTGGCGCTGGCCGCCGCTCTTTTGTGCGCAAGCTCGACCGCCGCAATGCCGATGAGCATTTGGGGGCCAAAAATCAAAAATCCAATGAGAAAAATGAGGGAATAATCAAGAACTAGGTTGCCCGGCGGGGCCATCCAAAGCGCGACAAGAGCAATGATGACGCTCAAAGAAAAAAGAATATTGACAGGACCTCGACGGCCCCCAAAAATTTTATCGGAAGCCCAACCGGCGACAAAGCTGCCGACAAGGCCTCCTATTTCGAACCAGAAAATGCTGGCCGTCGACGCCACGAGCGAATAGCCCCGGGTCTCTCTTAAGAAAACAGTCGACCAGTCATTGACGGCGCCGCGGATCACATAAACAAAAAAGTAGGCAAACGCCAAGATCCAAATATACGAGTTATTAATAATGTATTTATAAAGAATTTCTTTAAACGACAGATTTTCTTCCTGTCCCCTTTTTCCATCAGGATAGTCGTTGCGATGCTTCTCGATCGGCGGAAGGCCAAGGGTCTCCGGCGTGTCGCGCAGGGTAAATAAGAGGAACCCTCCAATTCCGATACAGAGCAGCCCCGGAACAAACATTCCATACCGCCAGCCGAACGCTTGCGCACATATGCCGACAATCAAAGGAATGATCGCGCCGCCGACATTATGCGACGAATTCCATAAGCCCCACCATGTTCCGCGCTCTTTTTGCGAATACCAATGGGTGAGAAGCTTCATGCATGGCATAGAACCCCAGCCCTGAAAACAGCCATTCAGGCCGCAAAAAATAGCGAACCATAGAACGGAAGAGGCATAACCGAAGGCAATATTAAAAATACCCGTCATGATCAGACCAACGGACATAAAGACCCGCGGGTTCGATCGATCTGCGAGAATCCCGCTCAAAAACTTGCTAAGCCCATAAGTTAGAGCTAAAACGCTGCCCAAAATCCCTAAATCGCTCTTGGAAAACCCCAACTCCGAGCTAAGGAGCGGCATGATGCAGGCGTAACTCTTGCGGGAAAAATAATAGAAGACATATCCGATGTAGATCCCAAAGAAGATCCGCCATCGCCAATAGTTATACTTTTTTTTAACAACATCCTGATCTTGAATCTCAGGAGGTATCGGCGCCGGCTTAAAAAGATCAAAGAAACTCAAGACAATCTCCTTGCGGATTCCATAATAATATTGTTAGTAACATACCTAGACTTAGGGGCAAAGTCAATCTCAAATTCCCTAGTATAAAATATAATTTTACATCATATTGAGGCTATGGGCGAATTCAAAACAAATATAGAAGCGGGCTCGGGTCCTTATAAGGATTGGCTGACGGTTCAAAGGGTCGACGAAATTCGAAAAGAAAGGGGCGAAGAACTCGAAAAAATCGCATCCGAAAAGAGTCCCGATCTTCTTCTCTTCTCCGGCCTCTTGCTCCATGCAAGAAAAATATTTAATTTATTGTCGTCTGCCACTCAATTTGGACATGCGGCCATCATCGAAAGCCCGACAGGCCTCATCCCTTATCTTGCAAATTTAAAGAAAATTCTTCACGAACTCTCCAAATCCGATCAGAGTCAAAACGTCGAGTTCGTTCAAAAATTTAGCGACAGCTGGAACGAACTGATCCAGGCCTTTTCCACCATCCAATGGGCGCAGAGAAAAGACCTTGTGGTGATCACAGCCATCAGCGCTCTTTTTGCTGGCATTGGGTCGTACCCTCTTGGGCAAGAACATTCCCTGGGATTTTATTTGAGCAGGTTTGCCGGAGAAAAATGGCTTCCCTTTCCCTTCATCGAGCTCTTAAGCTCCCTGCACACGAATAAAAAGCTCCTCCACGAATGGATCCGCATGGCGGATGCCATCATCTCCCATCTCTCAAGCTAAAGAAGAGAATTTTAACGCAAAGACGCAAAGGCGCAAAAAATCCTTGGCGGCTCCGCGTCTTTGCGTTAAAATTCTTTCTCCCAATCTTCTACAGCTTTGCGTTTTATCCTCCAGGATCGTAACATTGTTAAACTTATGGAATATAAAGCCCCGAAGGGAACGTTTGATATTTTGCCTCAGGCAGATGAAGCTTGGCGCATGTCGGCAAAATGGCAATACGTCGAAGAAGTGATGCGTAAATGCGTCGCCGATTATGGATTTAAAGAAATCCGGACGCCGATTTTTGAGCAAACGGAACTCTTCGTCCGCGGCGTAGGAGACAGCTCCGACATCGTGTCGAAAGAAATGTATACTTTTCAAGATAAAGGCGAGCGCAGCCTAACTCTCCGCCCCGAAGTTACAGCCCCCATCATCCGAGCCTTTGTCGAAAACCGCCTGGCCCAGACCCCCGGCCTGCACAAGTACTTCTGCATCGGCCCCATGTTCCGCCAAGAACGGCCCCAGGCCGGCCGCTATAGACAATTTCATCAACTGGACGTTGAAGCCGTCGGCTGCGGCAAACCTGAGCAAGACGCTGAGGTGATCGATCTCGCTTGCACACTGCACCGAAAACTCGGCATCAAAAATTTGAACGTGATGATCAATTCGATCGGCGATGAAACTTCCCGCGTAGAATATCGCAAAGCTCTGCACGAATATCTGCAGCCGCACCTATCGTCTTTATCCCCTGAAAGCCAAGTCCGCTTTTCGAAAAACGTCCTCCGCATTTTAGACTCCAAAGACCCCAATGATCAAAAGCTCCTCGAAAAGGCGCCACGCACCATCGATTTTTTAAGCGGGGAAGCGAAAGACCATTTTGAAGAACTGCTGAAGCTCTTAAAGCACCTCGGCATTTCTTACGCCGTTAATCATAAACTCGTGCGCGGGCTCGATTATTACAACAAAACGGTTTTTGAAATCGTCTCAGAGGAGCTCGGAGCTCAAAACACCATCTGCGGCGGCGGCAGGTACGATGGCCTTCCGGCGCTTCTGGGCGGGCCCAACCTTCCCAGCATCGGTTTTGCCACAGGCATCGAAAGGCTCATCCAAACGATGCTGGGGCAAAATGTCTCTTTTCCTCGTCCAGCCCATCCTTTTGTGTTTTTTATCCCTCTTGGCACGGAAGCGCTTTCTACGGCGATGGACCTTCTCTGCAAGCTCCGCCACAAGGGCATCGCGTCCGACATCGATATGGGCGCCAAAAAAGTACAGCGCGGCCTAGAACTGGCAAGTAGCGCCGATGCCGACTACGCCATTGTCATCGGAGATCGCGAATTAGAGCAGAAAGAAATCGAGCTCAAAAACCTTTCGACCCGCGAGGCGAAGAAAATCCCCTTAAACTCGCTCATTTCCACTTTAGAGGAACTCCATGGCCTTTGATTATAAACGCACCCACACCTGCGGCGCTCTTAACGGGTCCGACGTCGGAACCACTGTCACACTTTCAGGATGGGTCCATCGCAGGCGCGACCTTGGCAGCCTCATCTTCATCGACCTCCGCGATAGGTTTGGCCTCACGCAATTAGTATTCGACCCCCTCAAAAACAGCTCGATCCACGCCGTCGCCTCCAAACTTCGCGCCGAATGGGTTGTTTCCATTCGCGGGACCGTCCGTCCCCGCGCTCCGGGCATGGCCAACTCCAAACTTGCCACAGGGGAAATTGAAATCGACGTCACGGAAATCGAAATTCTCTCCGCTGCAAAAACCCCGCCCATTTCTGTCGCCGACGACATGACCGACGCGCAAGAAGAGGCCCGCCTCAAATACCGGTACCTTGACATTCGCCGCGGCCCCATTGCCGACAGGCTTGCCACGCGCCATCTGGCCATGCACCACACGCGAAATCATTTCCATGCGTTGGACTTTTTAGAGATCACGACCCCCGTCCTTGTCAAATCAACTCCGGGCGGAGCCCGCAATTACCTCGTCCCCTCCCGCATCTACCCAGGAAATTTTTACGCCCTGCCTGAATCTCCGCAGCTTTTTAAGCAGCTCCTCATGATTTCAGGAATGGACCGGTATTTCCAGATCGCTACGTGTTTCCGCGATGAAGATATGCGCGCCGATCGCCAGCCTGAGTTCACCCAAATCGATGTCGAGATGAGCTTTTCCCACCCCGAGGATATCATCCGCATCATCGAAGGGCTCTTCGTCAAACTCTTTAAAGAATGCGCCGGCAGATCCATCGCAGCCCCCTTTGCCCATATGACCTATGCCGACTGCCTTGAATATTACGGCACCGACCGCCCCGACCTCCGATTCGGCATGCCGCTCCTGCGCCTCGATGATATCGCCAAACGCTCGACGTTTAAAATTTTCCTCGACACTCTCTCGACCGGCGGATGCATCAAAGCCCTCAACGTTAAAAAAGGCGCCGACGCCTCCCGCCGCATGATCGATGCATACACTGAGTTCGTGAAACCTTTTGGCTTGAGCGGCCTTGCTTGGCTCAAAAAGAACGAAGAAGGACTAACCTCTTCTTTCGGAAAATTCTTCACCGATGATCTCATGAAAGAAATTCTCTCGCGCCTGGAAGTTGACAATGGCGATCTGGTTCTTGTCGCCGCAGGCCCCGAGACCTGCGTCAACCAAGGCCTCGATCAACTGCGCCGCCGTATCGCCCATGAGAGAAAAATGATCCCCGAAGGAAAGCTCAGTTTTCTCTGGGTCACAGATTTCCCTCTCTTCCGCTACAACGCCGAAGAAGGCCGCATCGAAAGCGAGCATCACGCATTCACCGCGCCTCATCCTGACGACGTCCACCTCCTCGATCAAGACCCCCTCAAAGTCCGGGCTCTCGCTTATGATATTGTCCTCAATGGCTATGAAGTGGGAGGCGGTTCTCAGCGGATCCACAATGGCGAGCTGCAAGAAAAGATTTTCCGCATCCTCAAACTCTCGGAAGAAGAGATTCAAGAAAAATTTGGATTTTTCGTCGAGGCCCTGCAATACGGCACGCCGCCCCATCTAGGAATCGCCCTAGGCCTCGACCGTTTGGTCATGCTTCTCACCGGCACCGACAGTATCCGCGACGTGATCGCCTTCCCTAAAACCCAGAAAGGCAGCGATCTCATGACAAACGCCCCAGCCCAAGTTACTGATCGTCAACTCTCCGAACTCAAAATCCAAATTTCGAAATAAAGAGAGAATTTTAACGCAAAGACGCAGAGCCCCAAAGATTTTTTGCGTCTTTGCGCCTTTGCGTTAAAATTCTTTTTTTGCATAGCACTCTAGCCTTGGCATTAATGAGGATGATAAGGTAAAGTTAGGAACGAGCAGGAGCCATTTATGTTTAAATATTTAATTACCATTCTGGGTGTCACATCTCTTATCGCTGAAGAAGCAGCACCCACCCCCGAGCAAACTTCGAAGGAACCCGTGAAAACGGAAGTTGCCCAAGTGGCAAAAATTTCCGAGGCTTTTGGCCATCTCATCGGCAAGAACCTCGAGTCGACAGGCTATAAATTCGATGTCGCCCAGGTGATCAAAGGACTTCAAGATGCAGCAGCGGGCAAAGACGCCCCCATGACAGAGATGGAATGCGTCCAAGCTATTACAGCAGCGCAAGAAGCAGCTTTTAAAAACCAAGCTGAAGACAACCTCAAAAAAGCTAATGAATTCTTGGAAAATAACAGTAAAAATGCCGACATCGTCACGGTCGAGCCTGGCAAACTTCAATACAAAGTTGAGCAACCCGGAACGGGCGCCGTCGTCGAAGAGCACTTCTCTCCCCTTATCCGTTATAAAGGAAAGTTTCTGGACGGAACTGTTTTTGGATCTTCCAAAGAAGACGAGCTCATTTCTCTCGATGAAACAATTCCGGGATTCACCAAAGGCATCCTCGGTATGAAAGAAGGCGAAAAGCGCACTCTTTTCATTCACCCTGATCAAGGCTATGGAACAAGCGGCTACCTGCCTCCCAACTCCCTGCTCACATTCGAGATTGAAGTTGTGAAAGCCAACGGACTGCCTGCTCAAACCACCGAGTCTATATCCTCGCACCCCAAAGAAATGTCAAATCCTGAAGTGGCGTTTCCGAATCTCGAATCTCCTCGCGAAGTGCGTTGAAGATCATCTTATTCCAGCCTCAGATCCCGCAAAATGCGGGCAACATCGTCCGTACCTGTAGCGTAACAGGTACGGACCTTATTTTTGTCAGACCCCTCGGGTTCAGCACATCGAGCCGCCATCTTAAACGGGCCGGCCTCGATTATTGGGAAGGCGTCGACGTACAAATCATCGACGATCTGATCTCTTACCTTGAAAATTTATCCGCACCTTTTTATTTTTTTTCTAGCAAAGCCACAAAAAACTACACGGATGTTGACTATACAAGCCAAGATCATTTAGTTTTCGGTTCAGAGACGGAAGGGCTTCCTCCTGCCATACATGGGAGGTGGAAGGAGAGGTTTTATCGAATTCCGATGAAACCAGGAGCTCGCTGCCTTAACCTCGCCTCCTCGGCGGCGGTGGTATTGTACGAAGCAAAAAGACAACTTAACCTTAGTTCCGAATTGATTTGGTAGAGGGTTGTCGCAGATTGTGAGGGGCTTTTTGGAAATTTTGACGAATCCAATAGCCCCAATGTTAGGCAGGGTGCCTATGGGTTCGTCAAAATTTATCAAAAAGAGACCAGGATGGTAAATCTTTTTAAATCATTCTTTGGGATGTCGCTAGCCCTTCAAATGGCTTTAGCGACAGCTTTGGGAATTCTTTTCGGCATATTGCTGGGCGACCTGTGCTCGGTCTTTGCCCCTTGGGGCAGCGCCTATATCATGGTGCTCAAGGTCACCACCATTCCCTACCTGATCTGCGCCATCATCCACGGCGTAGGGCGCCTCGTTTCCTCCACAGCGAAACAGATCCTGCAAAAGGGGCTGATCTTTATCGGATGCGCATGGGCGATCAACATTACGATGATCTATGTTACCGCCTTTATGTTCCCCCGTTCCCATGGCATTCCCCAAGGGAGCTATAGCGGAAAAACACCTCCGGGCATCAACTTTGCCGAACTGCTCATCCCCGACAACATTTTCTATGCGCTCACGCACAACATCATCCCTGCCATCGTCGTCTTCGGCATATTGATTGGGATCGCCCTCATGCATCTCAAAGAGAAGACCACATTCATGGAGCTTTTAGAGACGCTCGTCAATGCCCTCACACGCATTACAGGCTGGATCAGCCGGATCACACCGATTGGAACTTTTCTGATCATCGCCTCTCAGGTCGGCTCCATGAAACTCGCGATCGTTCAGCAAGTGGGGGCTTACTTAACCCTCTACATATTGACCGCCGTCATCCTTGTCTTCTGGGTCTTCCCCCGCTTCGTCAGCATGCTCACCACGATCCCCGCCAAACGGTGGATCAAAGACCTCGTGCCCATTCTCGTCTTAGCCTACACCACCAACGTCGTCATCGTCACGCTGCCCTTCATCATCGAGCTCATAAAAAAAGAGACCGAACAGTTTTACCAAAAAGATGGCCGGATCAAAGACCAAATCCAAGGGATCGTATCGATCATCTTCAACCTGCCTCTTGGGTCTCTCTTCATTTCAATTTTTATTTTCTTCATCGCCCTTTTCTACCACTCGCCCCTCAACCTCGGCAGCCAGATCCAGCTCTTTTTGACTACTTTTTTAACCAGCTTGGGCGCTGTCGGCCTCGGATCGTGGATCAATTCGCTGACATTCCTCCTCGACAGTTTGAACTTGCCCCTCGATGCCGTCGACCTCTACCTTTCCACCCTTCCCTTCACTGCCGGATTCCAGTCGATGATCTCTGTGATGGAGATCGCTTCCCTCTCCCTGCTCATAGCTCTTGCTTGCCACAGCCTCCTTAAGTTCCGCTGGCACCAGATCCTGCGGAGCTCAGCCCTCACGATCGGCCCCGTGATCTTCTTTGCATTCGTGATCAAACTCCTCCATCCCTTCCCTCAAATTTCGAATCCTCATAAAAACATCGCTGAAATCCCCGTGACCCCAGAAATCGCTGTCCATGTCTATAAAGACTCTCTTCCATCTTCCCGCTCGGGCGAAGTCTTCGAACGCATCCTCCGCTCCAAAGTCCTTCGCGTCGGTTATAACATCAATGCCCTTCCCTTCTGCTTTGAGAACGACTTTGGCGAACTCTCCGGCTATGATGTCTCTTTTGCGTACGCCTTGGCCCGAGACCTTGGATGCTCTCTCGAGATGGTGCCCATGTATTTTGGAAATGTCGCGGACGATCTCAATGAAGGACTCTATGATATCGCTATGTCGGGCCTCACGATCAACGAAGACCGGCTCCGAAAATTAAGCTTCACCAATCCCTATATCGATGCGCGAATTGTATTTGTGATGCGCAAAAAATACCGAAAAGAGCTCACTTCCATCGACGCTATTTTAGAGCGGCCCCAGGTGAAAGTCGCTGTTCTGCGCGGCTCGTCCTATGAGACCCTGGCCCACACCCTATTTCCTGACACGCAAATCGTCGCCATCGACAGTTATGAGGACTATGCCCGGTATCAGCCCAACGCCGTCCTCATCCGCGGCGAGCCCCAGGCCGTCGCCTGGAGCCTCCACTACCCCAACTTCACGGTCGTCGTTCCCACAGAACCTATTGGCAAAGACAGCCTCGGATATGCCGTGAAGCAAAATGACGTGGCCTTTGTCTCCTTCCTCAATCAGTGGCTCCGCTTGAAGAAGCACGAAGAGTTTACCCAGCGCCAATATGATCTATGGGTGCTCGGTAAAACGGAAACTGTTCTAATCGAAGAACCCCGCTGGTCCGTCGTCCGCAACGTCTTTCATTGGGTGGATTAATCACATGAGGCCAGGACTCAAAGGGATGCCGATGAAGACGCCATCTATGCGCGCGCTTTGCCCGCGGTATTAATAAATTCTTTGAGCGATGCTTCGTCGCGAAGACCTACGACCCGGCCCATTTCTTTTCCATTTCTGAAAAGGATAAGGGTGGGAACGGAGGTGACCTGATAGGAAGAAGCGATGCGCTGAGCATGGTCGACATCGAGCTTGCCAACGGTCACGGAACTCTGCATTTCTTGAGCGATTTTCTCAAGAATGGGGGTCATCATGCGACAAGGGCCGCACCAATCGGCATAGAAATCGACGAGGGTCGTCCCTTGGCTGATTTCGGCCTCAAAAGTATCTTCTGTGAACTTTTTCAAAATTTTACTCCTGGTTCTGTAGAGGTAATATTAGCAGATTGTTTTCCGAAAAACAAGCCGCTCGATTATAATGAGCGCCTTGCGGCCATGGCGGAATTGGCAGACGCGCTAGATTCAGGTTCTAGTCGAGGCAACTCGGTGGATGTTCAAGTCATCTTGGCCGCAATTTTTGACCTAAGCTTTACACCCCGTATATAACTTAGGCGAACTGTCCTTGGTTGTGTAATGCATCCAGAACATTCTTAGCCGCAGAAATTTTTTGAAATCTCTCTGTGGCGCCTTCGGCCTTATTCTTATCGGGGTGATATTTTAGACTCAATTTCTTATATTTTTGTTTAACCTGGTCATAATTAGCGGTCTCATCCAACCCAAGATCCGCTAAGGCCTGATCTTTAGGCTTTCGTGCTTCTTCAGGCTCTTCGGTTTGTGTTTTTTCATGCTTAATTCTCGTACCGGACCTAGCAAAAGCCACGCCTCCCACAAAGCATAGCACACCGGCAACCGGGATGCTTATTGCCTGCCAAACTGTGATGGAAGGATTAAGAAAGGAAACGGCATAGCCGCTGACAATAATGCTAATTGCAAAATTAGTCGGAATTGATAATCTTTTAATGGCGATGTCCATAATGATCCCTATGATTAACGAAGATCCAACCATTAAAACGGCATAGCCTGTTCCATATCCTTGAGGGAGCTTTGTATAAGCCCGCGCAGCTGTCTCGCAACCAAATGCGAATGCGCCAAGAGCAACCAATCCATTACCTATAGAAACACTCATACTGTAACCTTTCTCTTACGGCGGAATGCCCCGTGCGCCGGAACGCAGCCAAGCTTTTAACGCTTCCAAAGATGCGGTCAATTCCTGAGCAATCGCCTCTTTCGCCTTTTTACTCTCCAGATGCGCGAACGATTCCCAACGGATGGGAGATCCAAAGACGCAAATGGTCTTTCCCCATAGTTTGGGCAGCTTATGTCGGCGGCCCCACACTTTAGACGCTCCATGGATATAGACAGGGATCACCGCGCTTCGCGTGCGTTCCACGATAAGTCCAATGCCGGGCTTGATCGGCTGCAGATCCCCGTCCATCGAACGGGTTCCTTCGGGGAAAAGGATCACTTTCCTTCCTTCCTTAAGAAGACCAAAGATCGTCTTCAATACCCCCACGTCGGAGGCTCCGCCCGATACAGGGTGGGCGTTGAGGGCAGAAATCAACTTTCCAAAGAGTTTATTTTTAAAGAGCGTCCCCCTAGCCAGAAAATGGACCTCTTCAGGCCAAGAGATCGAGACGAGGGGCGGGTCAAGGAACGACGCATGATTGGCGGCGAGGATGGCGCCTCTGGGATAATAATGTTCGAGGCCATAGACTTTATGGCGGTAGAAAAGCTTGCAGAAAGACCAGGCAAGGAAGATGACGATCCGATAGAGAAATTTCATATGCCAGCTGAGCCAAGGAGGCCGGCGGCTTTTTTTGCGCACGTATTCGAGGATGCGGTCGGTGACTTCTTTGATCGAAAGCTCGGATGTATCTATCACATAGCTATCGGGCGGCTGGCGGAGCGGCGAGAGGGTCCGTTTAGAATCATAATCATCGCGCTGCTGCAGCTGTTTGAGCATCGCCTCGCGGCTGAGGCCTTCGGCCTCATGCGGTCTTTTTTGGAGCATTTCATCAAGGCGCCGCTGCGCCCGGATGTCGGGCCTGGCCGTGAGAAATATCTTGTATTCAGCGTCAGGGAAAACCGTGGTGCCCATATCGCGGCCCTCAAACACGCCTCCCTTTTTAGCGGCGAAGTTGTGCTGGATCTTCAAGATGGCTTCGCGAACGATGGGAAGGGCAGAGACGGGGGAGACGTATTGATTGATTGCCTGCGAGCGGATTTCGGCTGTGACATCGATGCCATTGGCAAAATAATGAACATCGTCTTTGCGCAGTTTGATCTCGAAACGGAATGTCTTGAGCAGTTCCGCAATGTGCTTTAGGTCCGAAAGAGCAATTTTGTGCTGCAACAGAAGAAAGGTGACGGAGCGGTACATCGCACCCGTGTCGAAATAAGGAAGGCGCAGGGCCTTAGCAACATTTTTTGCGAGGGTCGTCTTGCCAGTTCCTGCAGGGCCGTCGATTGTAACTATCATGGTCTAATGAAAAAATATACAACAGGAGAGGTAAAAAGTAGAGAATCGACCATGTCGAGAATCCCCCCCACGCCTGGGAGCGAATTACTATCTTTGACAAACGCATCGCGCTTGAGAAGAGATTCCGCAAGATCGCCGATCTGGGCGAGAACACCAATCACCATGCCAATCCAAATCGCGTGGAGCAGGTCCAAATGAAAAGAGGGCATAGAAAAAGCTTTACTAAGGAGCGAATAGATAACGCTCAAGATGACAGCGGAGAAAAATCCTCCAATGGCGCCTTCGACGGTTTTTTTGGGGCTCAGTTGGCGCGCAAGAGGCCGTTTTCCCCACAGTTTACCGGCAAAATAGCCTCCAATGTCGGTAATTTTGGTCACCGTAATAAGATAAAAAAGCCACCAGCGCCCGTCTTGAAGAGCATACTGAGAAGAGAACGGATAAAGGATCGCCATCATGAAGCTAAATGGAAGGGCAATATAACAGACGCCAAAAAATTCGACGGCGATATGCAAAAGAGCATTGCTGGTGTTTTTAAAGTGGGCGATAAAAAACGAGATGAACCCCAAGATGATAATCAAAAGGGCTAGTTTCGAAAACTGGGGATACGCCGATGAAATATAGAAAGCGATCACTTCGAAAACGGCAACGGCGATCATGAGTTTGGAAGCAGGATGCAGCCCTTTAGACTTCGTCATCTGCGCGTACTCCCAGACGGCAACCCCCGTGAGTCCTGCAATGGTTAAAACGAGAAGAATATTAACGATCGGATGATAAGAAAAGAAAATGAGCAGGGCCACGATGATAATTGCGGTTCCTGACAAGAGCAATCGCTGCGTTAGATCGTTCATTTTACGAATATTTAACATCCCGCTCTCCTTTCTCGACGTTGGTAGTCGAGCAGTGCTTGTAAAAGGTGGTGCTCGTTAAAGTCGGGCCAGAGCACATCGCTAACATATATTTCAGAATACGAAATCTGCCAAAGTAAAAAATTGCTGAGGCGCATTTCTCCGCTAGTGCGGATGAGAAGCTCCGGATCTTGCCATTGAGCGGTATCGAGATATCCAGCCAACATCTTCTCAGAGATGGCTTCTTTTGCCAAGCGGCCTTCTAGACAATCGTTCACCATGGAGGAAACGGCCCGGCGAATATCGTCGCGGGCCCCGTAATTGATAGCGAGAACGAGATCGATCCTAGCGCCATGCGCAGTCGCGGCCTTAGTCTCTTCTAAAATTCTAAGCACATCAGGAGGGAGTTTTTCGAGGTCGCCAATCGCATCGAGACGGACTCCTTCGCGGACCATCCGTTCGCATTGTCCTGATAAATACATCTTAAATAATTGCATGATGCTATCGACTTCGTCAACGCTTCGATTCCAATTTTCTGTAGAAAATGCGTAGACGGTCAGGACCTCGATGCCCAGATCGGAGGCCGCGTCGACGATATCCATGAGAGCTTCGGCTCCCTTCCAATGCCCGATCGTCGTCGATACGCCGTGTTTTTGGGCCCAGCGCCGATTCCCATCCATAATAATGGCAACATGTTTGGGAACCCGCTTTAAACCAATCTCTTCCGGTACAGTTGAGTGCATGAACCTTTTCCAAAAAGAGTCAAACATAACGAAAGCTACTTTTAAACGCACCAAAAGATTGCCATTAATGCGGCACTCATAGAAGATGGCCCTTTTAAACGCAGGAGTCCGTGTGAAAAAAATATTTATCGCTGCTTCGCTCTTAACATCTTTAGTTTACGCCGAAGAGGCCAATGCGCCTGCCCCAAACGACCATAGATTCTTCATTGGGCCTGATATTTTTTGGGACCACACCGATGCCAAAGCTGAAATCAAAGGAATTAAATACAAGTATAAGGCAAACAGCGCCATGTTCGGCCTGCGAGCCGGCTATGATTATTTAAAACCCAATTGGGCCTATTTTGGCGTCTATGCCATGACATCAGCTGGCCACCAATCCTCTAGAGAGGACGTAGAGGCCCCGATATTTCCTCCCTCCCACGCCAAAGAATCCGGCTATCGCATGCTCAGCAATGTCGAAGGCCGCATCGGTTATAATTTTAAAAGCCCTCTCTTTGTGCGCACCACCATCACCCCCTTCATCGGCGGCGGCGGGTTTTTCAATAAACTTCATGATAAAGAAAGTTTTGATTGGGGCTATGCAACACTGGGACTTCGTTTGAATTTTGGTTTTACTGAAGACCTCGATGTGGGCGCCAATTTAAAAGTTATGAATGCGTTCAACGATGTTTGGGGATTTGAAGGGGCCCTTCCCTTGACTTGGAAAATTTGCAACCGCTGGGATTTCCAACTCGAACCCTATTACCTCAGGCTCGACTCTAAATGGCCTTCGCAAATCTTGGGCTCTAGATTTTTATTTGGATATAGATTTTAATTACACATCTATTAATTCTTTAGAATTGTAATTAATACGCCAGACAGCAAAGATAATTAGCTTATGAAACGAGCTTTTATCTTTCTGGCTGCAATTTTTTCTTCTGCGCTCTTTGCAGAAACTCAAGCGATAGGACCTCTTCCTTCGCCGCATCAATTCTCCTTCGGATTAGAAATGTTCGAGAACCGCTCCCTTGAAAAGGTGTTTCATTCGGGAGGCAAGAAGTCATTTTGGGACGAAGACCGCCCCGCTGGCGCTTATATCCGAAAATACCGAGGCAGCATGACCGGGCTAAGACTCGGCTACGATTATATTTCCCCCGATACGATTTATGTAGGAACTCATCTTTCTTTTGCAGAAGGATGGACCACTGTTTCTGATGACAATGTGTTTGCACAACTGCTCAAAGGGATTGCCCATATCATCGTTCCTTGGGACGCCAACAGCTATTTTAGCAACGCCGAAGGCAGGGTCGGCTACACGTTCAAGACCTTTATCTCTCCTCGCAACACTGTTACCCCTTTTATCGGAGGCGGCGAATATTTTTTAAACCTCGATCATCATCGCCAGCACCAAACGTATGCCGCCCTAGGACTTCGCTCTAATTTTGGCTTTACGCAAAGCATGGACGTCGGCGCCCATTTTAAAGTTATCTATCTTTGGAATGACAATTGGGGATACGAAGCTTCTCTTCCTCTCACATGGAAGTGGGGGAAAGCTCAGGAATGGAATTTTCAGCTAGAGCCTTACATCCTTCGCCTCAACACCCGGCTGTCTACCGACCTCATCTGCTCCGAAATGTGGGGCGCCCGCCTCCTATTCGGCTACCATTTCTAAAATCTTCCCAAGATCGGAGGCGGGTTAACATCCTCTCAGAACTTGCGTAATGCGCTAAAGTGTTGACGGTAATTTAACATAAATTTATCCTATTATTTAATTTTTCATACATATTAAAAAAAGGGTGGTTTTATGGCTTCAACGATAAATTCTACTAGTGCTAAATGGTCCTTTAGAGAGGCGGCAGAGGAAATTTTAAGCGCACGTGACAAAATTCAGGAACTTGTAGAAGGTTTAAAATCAGTAGTACAAATTTATGAACTTGATGAAATAAAATCATTTAAGATTATTGAAACCAAGCTTTTTACCATACACGATAATGCTCGTCCGTTGCTTGGTGGCGTAGAAGTTAGCTTAAATTTGATTTCTAATTCTGAAAAATGCAAGGAAGTTGCTGAGATTTATTCCAAAAAAGCAAAAGAGTTTGGTTTGTTCTCCCAAGAGCGCCGTTCATTCAATGAATTGAAAAAACAGATTTTAAAAATGCAGACACAGGAATTATTCTTTCAAATAAATGTTCCGAATGGAAAGGATTTTATTGAAAGGCTTGAACTAGAAAGCGCAAAAGTCAAACAGCTCTTCTCGAAATTTAAATTCACCGAGTACTTTACTGGATCAATTCGTGTGGGAGAATATTGTGAAGTCTCAGCTAAAATAGCAAAAAATTATAAAAAGAAAAGTGGAATCGTACAACTCAAAATTGATAATCAAACAATCCAATTGATTCATGTTGAACATACGAGTTTACCGGATTATTCTCGCCGTGCGGATGAATGCAAGAAGTTGTCTGAAGTCTATAAATCGGAAATTACACGAATTACTGGTGATAGCAAAAGCCTTAATCTTCCACAAACAAAAATTCAGCTTGCAATATTAAATATCTTGGCCAAGAAAGTTGAACAAGCCCATCAAAAATGGAGTTCGCTAGCGGACAAATACAACAATTATTTTGCTGTCGAAGTAATCGAACCCCCAGCCGCTAAAATCGTAGAGAAAATACGATATGATGATCCAAGACTTAGATCTTTTCCATGGACATTTTTTGAGCGTAAAGATATAGCTCAATGCATCAGTTATCTGGCATCTCTGAAAGACGTCCCTGTGGTGGAAGATGTAATACCGTCTATGCCACGAATTGTTAAGCGGTGGCATTTTGAAAATTTAACAATCCTTCTTTCCCATTACTCTACTAAGAAGTCTTGCGAAAACCAGGCTAAAAAAATTTCAGACTATGCCTTTAGCTTTCATCAACTTAAACAGGAGTTAAAAAAATGTGTAAAAATACCTAACCCCAAGCCCGAACCTTTTGTTCTAAGAGATCGTTCTGTTGTCAAAGCTAATCAGAGTTTTCTTTCGTTTGTTTACGAATTCGGAATGATGTTTTTGGGACACCGCCAAGACCCTTTTGACTTAGAAGAAAGAAGACGAAGCGAACTTTGGTTTGAGAAAGCCTTTGAATATAATTATCGATATATAGAGTATGAAACGTTGAAGAAGGTCGTGAAAAGCTGCACAGGCGCATTTGTAAAGTACCAAAAAATGGCTGAGGATCTTCGCTCATCTAAAAAAAGCTGGTTAAAGGTTCAACTAATATACCATGAGTCATTCGGGCCTCCGCCCAAACCTCGAGACTTTCCTTTTCTAGTCTATAACGAGGTAACTAGAGAGTTTGATAGACTTGACAATAACTCTTTTATAACAAAATCAACAATTGACTCCCTGTCATCTAGCACGCCCGTTTTAGATGATATACATGACACGGTAGTTTTTTTTCGGCAGGATTCTGATGCACTTGCATTCCAAAAGAATGGCTATAAAACCTATTGGAAAAATTAGAAAAGTGATAGCAAGAACTCTTCCTTGAAGACCCTGGCCTGAAAAGGTAGGACTTTTGCATCGCGATCAGTCAAAACAAGACCCCTACCTTAAAGCGTCTAACTTAACCCATCTTTTGAAGCAGCCGAGTTTCAACTGGCACTAATGCCTTCTCCAGAAACAAACCACTTGCCTCTACTCATCGTCATTAAAAATTGAATAGACTATATATTCTCCCCGATTTTTTTGAGCTCCTTCTCTGCCTTGATACTCCAGACCAGGACGATTGCATCCCTACTTGCCGAGACAAGGCGCTTGCCTCCGTTCATTGTCGTTAAGGAACATATAGGAGCTGCATGTCCCTCGAGCTTTTTTAACTCTTTCCCAGTCTCGATGTCCCAAATCCGAATAGTTTTGTCAACGCTTCCCGTAGCAAGCCACTTCCCTCCATTTAAAACCACCATGCACAAAACGTCTCCTGTGTGTCCCTTAAGCCTTTTTAACTCTTTTCCTGTCTCGATATCCCAGATTAGAATGGTACCATCACTGGTTCCGGAGGCAAGCCAATCATTTTTATTCACCACCAATAAGGCAGAAACATGTGTCGAATGTCCTTCAAATTTTTTAAGCACATTCCCAGTCTCGATATCCCAAATCCGGATGTCGTTGCCCGAGCTTCCAATAATCCAATTCCTCTCATTAACAGCCGTCAAATAACCTACAGCTCCTGTACTCCCCTTGAGCTTTTTGATCATCTTCCCCGTTTCGACATTCCATATGATAACATAATTGTCAGAACTTCCGGCAGCAAGCCACTTTCCTCCATTGACTCCTGTTAGAGACATAGAACGGCGTTTATGCCCAGCGAGTTTGTGAAGTTTTTC
The DNA here is from genome assembly GCA_963813135.1 of uncultured Verrucomicrobiae bacterium. Lineage (GTDB taxonomy): Bacteria > Chlamydiota > Chlamydiia > Chlamydiales > Rhabdochlamydiaceae > SZAS-15. The sequence goes on from CAWEXY010000011.1 coordinate 49,945, forward strand.
CCCGGTGTCCACATCCACAATCCAAGCTTTCTCTTTGCCGAAGTCTGCACAGGCAAGCCACTTTCCTCCGTTCACTAATGCAATAGAATTGCCAAACGGGCTGTCAAATATTTCAAATTTATTCCAAACGCTACCTCCCTGACAAAAAATATGCCAAGTACAAACACTTGTACCGCAAGCCCCGATCAACTCGTTTAACTCGTTTCCAACTTCTCTTTCTATAAGTGACAGGACATGACTATCTGTTCTAATTAGATTAATGCATTCTATCTGAATAGATTGTCTTTCGAGAGGAAGGGCCTCATGTGGAAAAAACTCCAATCGCACAGGTGTGCGCCCACCCCCGAGCACATTAATGTTAAACTCGGTCTCAATCATGGCCCGGAGCTGCTCAATCTGTTCGTAACTGACTGGGATGGTAAGGTTGTCAGGGCCTCTGTTCTCCAAAGAGCGTATGTTCCATTCCATTACTTGCGATGCTTTAATCCAAAGTAAAGTATTGCTGAAAAGGGGGGCATCCGACCGCTCTACTTCTTTAGAAATTTTGTTTGTTAGAAACGTAATAACAGGCATGAATAGTCTTTCGGCCGAAACGGCTATTTCACAAAGCTCCACTCGCGTAGGTTTACGAGCCACCTTAACGAAAAACTGGGTCTCAATCATGGCCCGGAGCCGATCAATCTGTTGATCACTGACGTCGATATCATAGTACTTGGCTCCGGTCTCCCAAGATTGTACGGAGCATTTCAGTGCATTAGACGCGAGTAAAGTAACTTTGAAAGGGATGGCATTCCACTGCCCTAATTCTATAGAACTTGTTTTTGTTAGAGGCGTAACAGCAGCCATAGATTTCTCCTTATTTCTAAAGATAGAATCAAAAAACACAACCGTAGAATAGCCTATAAATGGAATTATTGTAAATTTTTTATGCTATCCCCTTATGCTTGCCTAAACTGTAAGGACTTCTGTCTAGACAGCAATGCCCCAAAAGGGGTATCCTGGATAATTTAATTATAAAGGATTTTTTCATGGACAAGCGTAAGCGCTGGCAAGCTATTTTGATCATTGCTGTGATGGTGCTGACCATCTATAACATTCTGCCCACAGTCTTCTTCTACACAAAACCCCTCAAAGATCCCATCGGCCAAAAGCGGGCAGCCCAGGTGCAACTAGGCATCGCCGAGCGCATCAACGATATGGGTGAAGATGCCCTGGAGTGGTCGCGCTCTTACGCTAAGCTTCTAGGATTAAAACCCACATCGATCAAGCTCGATAAAGAGAATCCTCGATTTATCCACCTTACATTTGCCAATGTCGAACAGGCCGGAGCATTTCGCAAAACATTGCCTAGAGCTGGAAGCCTCATTCCTTTTGCGCCCGCTCAACTAAGCCTTTACGACAACGACCCTGCGAGCACCACCGTCACCATCAGCCGCCGCATTCCGATCCAATTCGACACGCAGAAACTGAATAAATATTTCGAGTTCGGAACAGTACGCGATGCCGAAGGAAATTTTACCGACCTTTATCGAGCCCTCGTCACCGACCGCGCCAAGCAGCTCGCCAGCGTTCTCGGGGGTCCTGGAGAGAATGGGCAGATGGCCGAAGCTATCGTCGAGCACGTCGATGATCCTGTCACGCCCGACCTCGCGCTGCAGCTGAGCCAGAACCTGCTTCGGTTCATGAAAAATTTTGATGAAAAATCCGATGCCGCGAAAAGATATTTTGCCTCTTTTTCTCAAATTGACACGCCCGACCGCACTCTTTTTATCGACCGCCTGATCGCTGCGATGGCGATGATTAAAGATAAGACAAAATTAGAACGGATCGCCCTATCTCAAGAAAAAAGAGACCCTTCGGGGCAGCGGAAATTATCTAGAGACCGTCAAAGAGCAGCGCTTAGAAATGCTCACGGCGAGAGAAAAAACTCTATCAGACGCTGAAAATCTCCTGCGGCGCCATGCTGCAGATGCCGCCAAAGGGCAAGCTCCTTGGAATGAGGCGGCCGTTGGCGCCCTTCTTAAAGAAGAAGCCAAAAAAAATCCTTTGTCCCAAACGATCTCCTTTGTAGGACGCAACACCTATATTGAACAAATCGTTATCGATTATCCGGGTGAAAAAATTTCTCTTATTCCCTATGCAGACGTCGCTCAAAAACGTCAAAGCCAAACGCAAGCGATCGATCAGCTCCTTTACAATGAGATGGCGTTTGCCTCGCGCCAATCCGGAGAAACGATCCAGCCGTGGCGTGAGCAGTTTGAGATCGCCCTTCATGCGCTTCCAGACACAAAGAGCATCCTCGCGCTGCGTTTAAATAGCATCGCAGAAGCTGTCGCAAAAAAGACGGCCGATACCATTGCTTCGCAGTGGATGCCCCAGCATGCCGATTTAAAGCGCGATGTGTTCCCGATCTGGGACTATGCCACCTATCAAAAACTTCCCGCTGCCCAAAAGAAACTGGGCCTGGTTGTTTTTGTGCCAGTCATGCAGGGGACAATGCCCCCTAAAGGCTTCCGCATGAACTCGGTTTACGTCATCGCCAAGGGAATCGATCAAGTTCTCCAGCGCTTTGAAAATCGGCCCGATTCAGCAGAAGCTCAAGCGTTCATGGAAGATTTTCAGGCCCTTTCACAAATGCTTCAGAAAAATGGATTCGTCGGCTACTCAGCAAAAGCGTTAAACCCTTCTCCCGAATTTGCCGGCGATTATATTTTCGAAGGCGAAGACTATTATCAAACCGTCCTGAAGGCCTCGCGGGAAGATTTCACCGTTCGCGGCACGAAGCGGTATGCGGTGCTCGAGTTCAGCAATGTCGAACAGCGCATTTTGACCGAGAATAAAATTGACAACCGTATTCATGAAGATCTTCTCAAGTGGCGCGATGATTACCACGCTGCGCAAGTCGATCTTCGCGGCACGACCAAATATGACGTGCCCGCCCCTACGCACAGCGTGCTCCTCAGCAACTTAAAACTGAGCGCCGTGAAATATTTCCGCGGTGATGAACGCAAGGTCCTCCATTGGGGACTCGATATGTCCGGAGGAAAGACCGTCCAAATCGAACTTCGCAATAGTAAAAATCAAGTTGTCACCAACGATGCCGACGTGCGGCAAGGAATCAACGAACTCTACAGCCGCGTCAATAAGATGGGCGTTTCCGAAGTGAGCATCCGGCAAGAGGGAAGCACTATTTCTCTTGATTTCCCCGGCTCTCAATCCTTGTCCGCCGGCGAACTCGTCAAAGCTTCGACGATGTATTTTCATGTCGTCAACGAGAAGTTCATGACAAATCCTCAGCTAGCCGAAGCGAGCCAGCGCTTTTTGCAAGAAGTCTGGAACGAGGCCTTGATCACCGGCCGTAAAGACGGAGAAAATTTAAGCCGCATCGCTTGGCGCCATCTCTATGGAAGCACCGGCGAGGGCGAGTCATTGCAACCTCAAAGCCCCTCCGCTAAATTCCTATTTGATAACGGCCTGCGCCTTGCTGCCCCTGATTCTGACATCGGCAGCGCTTTCAATGATCAAACATCCAAGATCGCCCTATTCCGCGGCGATGATTACACCGAGTGGCATGGACAAACACATCCTCTTATCATCGTCTTCAACAACTTTGCTCTGGAAGGATCGAACCTCGAAAATGTCCACGCCTCTTATGATCCCTCCAAAGGCAACTTTTTAGCCTTCGGCATTCAAGGAACAGCGGCGCGCAATACTTTGGAAGCTTGGACGGGAACTTTTGCGAAAGAAAAAGTGGGCGGAACCCCCTTAGAGATTGACTCGCGAGGACGCGGCTGGCGTATGGCTGTTATTCTGAACGGATCGGTCATCACTGCACCAACGCTCGACTCTGCGCTGCGCGACAGCGCCTCCATCACCGGCAGTTTTACCCAGCGGGAAATCAGTTTGCTGGAAGCCGATCTAAAGGCCGGGTCTCTCAGCTTCACCCCCCGCATCCTCTCTGAGAAAAACGTCAGCCCCGAACTCGGAACTCAAGAGCGCCTCCACGGCATCATCGCCATGGTCAGCTCCTTATTCCTCGTCCTGATCGCCATGATCGCTTACTACCGCTTTGGAGGCATTGTCGCCTCGATCGCAGTTCTGTTTAACCTCCTGGTCATCTGGGCAGCCCTGCAAAACATTGGCGCAACGCTCACCTTGGCCGGGATCGCCGGGGTCATTTTGACCGTAGCGATGGCCGTCGACGCCAACGTCCTTGTTTTTGAACGGATCCGCGAAGAGTTTGCCGCGACGGGCCGCATTACATCCGCCGTGCACGCCGGCTACCGCAAAGCCTTGTCCGCCATCGTTGATTCCAACGTCACCACCATCATCGCCGCCGTCATTTTGATGAATTTTGATTCAGGCCCCATCCGCGGTTTTGCCGTAACGCTCATCATCGGCATCGTCTCTTCTCTTTTCACAGCTCTCTTTATGACGAGATTTTTCTTCTCCGGCTGGGTCCAAAATCCTGCTAATAAAGAGCTCAAGATGGCGACCATTTTCCGCGCGCCTTCCTTCAACTTTTTGAAATACACCAAGCCGACCCTGATCATCTCCGCCGTCGTGATCTTGATCGGAAGCTACTTCTTAGTGGCCGGCCGGCAAACGATGTTCGGCATGGATTTCACCGGTGGATATGCCCTGACCGTAGAGCTCCCCACTGATGGGAAAGGCCTTTATCGCACTGCCGTCGATGAAGCGCTTGCCAAACAAGGGCTTTCAGGACAAGAGTTCCAAGTGCGCGAACTCAACCCCGAAAATAATGTCCGTATTTTCTTGAGCCGCAGCCTTCAAAACCCAGGGCGCCCCTTCCATAACATGCCGGATGACCTCGGCGACAAAGAAGCCGCGTATGCTTATCAAAACAACCCCAAAATCGCTTGGATTGTAAATGCCCTTGCTGCATCCCATATCCAACTCGGTCCCGATGCCCTCTCCACGCTGGATAAAAACTGGACATCGATCAGCGGACAGATGTCCGACTCGATGCGCAATGGGGCGATCCTCGGCATCGCGCTTGCCCTCGCGGCCATTTTGATCTACATTACCCTGCGCTTTGAGTTCAAATATGCCATCTCAGCAACTTTATGCCTCGCCCATGACGTCTTATTCTGCGTCGGCGTCCTCGCGCTGGCCCATGCTCTAGGCCTGCCCGTTCAGATCGATCTGCACACCGTCGCAGCCCTCACGATGATCGTGGGATATTCCCTCAATGACACCATCATCGTGTTCGATCGCATCCGCGAAGAGATGAGGTTTAAACATAAGGCATCTCTCTCGAGCATTATCAACCACGCATTGAACGTCACCCTCAATCGAACCATTATGACATCAGGCATTACGATCATCGCCCTAGTCCCCCTGCTCCTGCTGGGCGGAAGCACCATTGTAGGCTTTGCTTTTGTGATGCTCATGGGTGTCATTTTTGGAACTTTATCGTCCCTCTTCATCGCTGCGCCGCTCATGCAATTTTTCCACGAACGTGAAAATAAAATGGGAAAACTGGCGCTAAATGGGTCATAAAGGCGCAGGCCCTCTGTGGGTATATCCAGAGACCGATGCTGAATGGACCAAAAGCATCGTCCAGGAGTTTAAAATTCATCCGGCCACAGCGCAGGTCTTGGCCTCTCGCGGCTTTACCGATTTAGAAGAAATCCACGATTTTCTCTATGCAAAACTTCCCGATCTCTACGACCCTGCGCTTTTTCCCGATATGGATCGAGCTGTCGCCCGCGTTTTAAAAGCCCAGGCCGCCGGTGAAAAAGTCCTGATCTACGGCGACAACGATGTCGACGGCATCACCGCGGCAGCGCTCCTCACCGAATTTCTGCAATATGTGAACATCTATGCCATTTATTACATTCCCAACCGCATCTCTCTCAAAGAAAACGTCATGCGGCATGCCGTCGAATACGCCCGCAAAAATAAATGCACCCTTCTCATTACCGTCGACTGCGGCATCACCGCTGCCAATGAAATCGAAGAAGCCGCCCGCCACGGCATCGACGTCATCGTCACCGACCACCATGAGCCGACCGCCAAACTCCCCCACACCGCCGCCACTCTCAACCCCAAACTTGTCGGCAACACCTACCCTAATCGGGAGCTGACCGGCGTCGGCGTCGCGTTCAAACTCGCCCACGCCATCACCGATGAACTCATCGAAAAAGGCTCCTTAAGCTCCGGCCGCATCGACCTCAAACGGTATCTCGACCTCGTCGCGCTCGGCACCATCGCCGACATGGGCGCCCTCGTCGATGAAAACCGCATCCTCGTCCGCTACGGCCTCCGCCAAATGCGCAAAACCCGCCGCATCGGCCTCTCCACTCTCTGCGCTCTGTGCGACATCAAAATGAGCGACATCTCCACCATCGATATCGCTTCTAAAGTCGCCCCCCGCCTCAACAGCCTCGGCCGCATCGCCGATCCTAACAAAGGCGTCGAACTTCTCCTCCTCCGCGACTCTGTCGCCGCCGAAGTCCTCGCCCGCGAACTCGACCTCAACAACCAAGAGCGCCAAAAAATCGAACGGCGCGACTCCGAAGATGTCGACACCTATTTGTTCCATCATCCCCAAATGTTCAAAGATAAAGCGATCGTCCTCTCCTCCAACAAATGGCATCCCGGCATTATCCCCATCATCGCCGCGCGCATCGCCAAACAGTACAACCGCCCCACCACCCTCATCGCCATCGAAGACGGCATCGGCAAAGGCTCCATGCGAACGATCCCCGAGTTCCCCCTTCTTCCCGTCCTCAAAGAACTCGCGCCCCTTCTCCTGAATTTCGGCGGACATGACTATGCGGCCGGCCTCACCATCGACGCCGACAAGATCCCCCAGCTCACCCACAAATTTATTTCATTTGCCAACGAAAAACTGCAAGACCAAGACATCCAAGCCAAACTCCCCCTCGATAGCAAGATCCAATTTGCCGATCTCACCTTTGAGTTCATGGAATCCTTCGGCCTCCTCGAGCCGTTTGGCAATGGAAACCCCGTCCCCATTTTCTACTGCGATGCCAAGCAAAGCTGGCCTCCCAAAGTCGTCGGAAAGACCCATCTCAAGCTCTATCTGGAACAAGGCGATCGCGTCCTAGAGGGCATCGCCTTTGGCATGGCCGACAAACGCCCCACGATCCTCAAGAAAAACATGATGCTCCACATCGCGTTCACGCCGCACATCAATACGTTCATGAACAAGTCGAGCATCCAGCTCCACATCAAAGATTTCAGACCGGTGTAGAATAAATAAGCCGCGGTGCAAAGCGCGGCCCGTGTGAAACAGACGCCTAATTTTCCAATTTGTATTTAATCCAATTTTGGAATGAGGCAAATATGGTTTCGACTTTACCCTCATTTGGGCTGGGTGCCGATACAAGGAGACCTTCCCTAGTGTGGATAGAGGGCACTGAGATAGTTTCACAGAAGATGGCATACAACTCGCTAAAATTCAAATGCCCTCTTATTTTCTGTTCATCTTCTGTTTTTGAAAGCTCTTCATAGTAGATACTCCGGACTTTTTCAAAAAAATACTTGGTATAAACGCCATTTTTCTCCGCCTCTGCTCGACTGTTATATCTCTCCGCCAAAATTTTTAATCGGCCTTTCGCAGTTAAATCCGTCTTAAAAAGACCTTGAAAACTTGGATCAGTTTTCAATCGCTCGGACACCGCCGCATCTCTAAGGATTTCCTTGCGCTTATTTTTCAAGTCGTCGTTGTTGCCCAGTCTCTCCAAAAACATGATTAAGCCAAAAAACATTCCGATAAGCGGAAGTAATCTTCCGTTTGAAAATCTATAAAGAGTCGTGGAGCCTGAAGCAGCAGCTTTGTCTACCCAAATTGTTGCACGGGCCCAAAAAAGAGATGATATCACAGTAAGACCGCCGTAACCGAAGACCCAAAGTTTCTCCGTCTTGGCTTCTTTTTGCGCCTGTGCAATCGTGTTAGGGTCATAAGGCATGCCCGTAAAAATAAGGTTCTCAAAAGCTGCTTTAGAAAGTCCTAACAAGGATTCCTCCGTGGGTGATTATGGAGGTATTCTATAGAAAATCAAAAAAACATCAATATTATTTAACGCTTTTTTCTTCGCGCTCTGAGCATTCAAATTTTACCAAGTCAATAGTGTTTGGAAACAAGAGCCGAGCTTCGGACGTCTTCGGTTGAACGATTGCCATGCCGCAATCCCATCCCTTTAGGGGTGGGTTAGGCAGGCCTGTAGTTGGTCTATTCCTTAAATCCTCGAAGAATCCCTTCCATTTATGGGAGGGTTCTTCAATTCGGACTATCTTTAACTTGTTGGGGGATCTCATTTTTTTTCGAAATACTGTTCATTTGCACGAGTTCTTCTTCTTTATTTTTTTGGACTGTATGGCTAGCGAAAAATCCAACCGCGGAAACTAAAAGCAATAACATGGTAAGAATGAAAAGCATCGTATGCGCGTGGTATAGTAATATGAGCAACCAGACCAATCCAATGGGAGTTCCATAGAAACTCGTTACCATTGCCATAAAACCAACCCCAATCGCAGCAAAAATCATCTTCGTGACCGAAGTAATCTTTATTTGAATCGCCAAAGAATTTATCTTCTGAGCATCCGGCTGTGAACGTTCGACACCATTATCAGGGAAGGTTGTAATTGCCACCTCAGAAGGACCAATAATTTTACTAACCATAATTAACTCCGATATATTGATATTAAATATTAATATATTTTAATAAAAAAATCAACTAATTAAACAAAAGCAATTAAATTTTTGTTTATATCTTACCATGTCCGCGGCCGGTTATGTGATCGAGGAGAAATCGCACAAAAAAAAGAGAGGCGATATCTTTCGATATCGCCCCCAAAAAGCCATAATGGCTGGTGATCCCTAAGCTTACATCGCTTGGGATTGGTTGTCTTTCTTAGCCAGGTAGTTCTCCTGGTAAGATTTCACATCGTTCACGTGAATGACCCATGCAGCGCCTTTGCGAATAGCTTTCATCAAGCCAACGCGTGTCGCGTAATAGATCTTCTGCGCAGGTACGTTTAACATCTTCGCAACTTGATTGACGGAATAATAACCTTTCATATTGTCAAACAGAAGCTCGCCAGCGTACATCGATTTTGTACGGGAATACTTTTGCTTGCGGTAATCATCCAAGTCATTCAGGTCAATCGTCCAACGTGCAGCATCTTTAGAAGCTTTCAGCTTTTTTTGCTTAATCGCGACGTAAATAGCTTGGCGCGTGACGTTATTGATCTTTGCTGCTTCAGTGATGGAAACGACCCGTTTGCCAGAAGTATCTTGCGATTCTTGTGCCGGCATTTGGTGTTGTGGATCGTTAATCATTTTTTTTATCCTCCTAACAGTTAGTTGTTTGAGTCACCTTTGACCCAACTTTTGTCACTAAGTTTTGCAGCCTTTTATTATTAAAAGTTATTATGCCTTAGTAGATTATTAATTATGTCATATAAACGCATTGAAATCAAGCGCCTTTTGCGGGGGGCGAAAAATCAATGACAAGTTTTATTTTTAATGGCCGGAAACCAGGGAGATACGATAAGCTCCCAATTATGATAGACTCGATATGGAAGGGGAATTTTAAGCGACTTGTAATGAGGAGCTTATGCTATCTCCCTCTACTTCTGTGCCTTATAGCGGCCCCTCTCGAATCCAAGCCTCCAGAACTCACCCCTAAAGACACGCACCATAAAATCAAAGAAATTCTCAAAGCACATGCCTGCCACCATGAGCTGACCCCGGAGCTTGTCAAAAGGAGCTTCCATAACTTCCTCGAGGAGCTCGACCCCAATAAGATCTATCTCCTTAAGGGAGAAATAGAAGAGTGGACTAATCCTACCGATGCCCTTCTGGCACAAGCTCTTGAGCACTTTAGAGCGGAGGATTTTACCATATTCGAAAAAATCCACCACAAAATGAAGGATGCGATTGCGCGCCGCAACCGCCTCGAAGTCCGTCTAGCAAAAGCAAAGGTTCCCACCGAGGTTGATGCTAAAGAATTCAAAGATATTTCATGGGCCGTTTCGGAAGAAGAGCTGTACGATCGTCTGCTCAAGATCAAGGGATTGCAAGTGGAGTCGGCAGCGAAATTTGATAAGGAAGTGCAATCATCCTTTTTTCAGCGCATGGACAAACGGCGGCGCATTCGAGAAGACGAGCTGATCGGCGGCTCCGCGGAAATACAGAAGCAGCATGTTTTAGCGCTCATTCTCAAAGCGACGAGTACCGCCCTCGATTCTCAGACTAATTATTTCACGCCGGCAGAAGCGACGCAATTTATGATCCAAGTACAGCAACGCCTCTTTGGCATTGGCGCTCAGCTTCGCGATGACCTCAATGGTTTTACGATCACACGCATCTTGGAAGGAAGTCCTGCAGCGCAAGGCGATAAACTCCATGTAGGAGATCGCATCATCGCAGTTAATGATGTTCCCGTCATCGGCATGGAGATTACGGAAGCGGTCGAATACATCCGAGGGCCTCAAGGAACTATCGCTCTTTTAACAGTCCTCCGAGGCGAGGAAAAACTCGACATCGATATCACTCGAGGAGAAATCGTCCTCAAAGAGTCGCGCTTAGAATCCCATGTCGAGCCTTTCGGCGATAAGGCCATCGGAGTGCTCAAACTTTATTCTTTCTACCAAGATCAGACTTACTCCTCAGCATCCGATTTAGCGCAAGCGATCAATGATCTTAAAAAAGAACATGACCTCCAAGGCATTATCCTAGATCTGCGCGGAAATGCCGGAGGTCTTCTTCCGCAAGCCGTCTCCGTCGCAGGACTCTTCATGACTAAAGGCGTCGTTGTCTCTGTCAAAGATAATACAGGAACCATCCAGCATCTACGAAATATTGACTCCAAGATCGCCTGGGATGGGCCGCTCATCATCGTTACGAACCGCGCCAGCGCGTCGGCTGCCGAAATCGTCGCTCAAACGCTCCAAGAATATGGACGCGGCATCATCGTCGGCGATGAAACAACCTTTGGAAAAGGAACATTCCAGACATTTACCCTCGAATCGACCCACTTGGCAAAAGTAAATCCGAAAGGAGAATACAAAGTCACCCGAGGCCGCTATTATACGGTATCGGGGAAAAGCCCCCAGCTCGTAGGAGTGAAAGCCGACATCGTCGTTCCAGGGATCTTTTCAGCGATGGAAGTCGGAGAGCAATTCTCTAAATATCCTCTAGAGACCGACCAAATCGCCCCTAGTTTCGATGATGACCTAATGGATATTCCCGCCCTCCATCGCTATCAAGTGTCCAAGCTCTATAAATTTGATTTGCAGCCCATCATGAAGACATATGAGCCCTACATGGGCCTGCTGCGGCGAAACTCCGATCTGCGGCTCAAAGAAAATAAATATTATCAAAAGTTCCTCGCCGACATAGCAAATAAAGATTTTAGCTCATCCGAAGAGGGCGACATTCAGCTGAAAGAGGCAGTCAGCCTCATGAAAGACCTCCTCTTCACCATGCACCACCCCTCCGTTTAATAAATGATATCAGGCTCGTTCCGAGCCTGAGAAAATAAAGTAAGTTTTAAGTTGCCAGAGACAGTCGGGCCCACAGCACTTTGTGCCCGCCGGCTGCTCGCTCGCGCTGCTAAAGCATCGTCGTCTCGCAGACAAAACTGTGAGAATAAATTTGTTTCTGCGAGCCGACGGTGCCCACGAAGTGGGGACACAGCCGGCGGATTCAAGACACAAAGCGCCATCGGTCCGAACGAGTCGGCGGCAGTACTCCGTACGCCGCGACGTGGGAGGATCCGATGGGGCACAGTGGATTGAATCTCAAAGGGGCAATGGGGGACGTCAGTCCCCGATATGTCTATGGCACGATAAAATTTAATTTATATAATTTATTTATTTGGGCTCGCCAGAGTCCAAATACTGCTCTCTTAAGCTTGAATCGATTGGTCAAAGATACTATACTATTTCTTCATGAAACCTGTACGTGTTCGCATTGCTCCGTCTCCGACCGGCGATCCCCATGTGGGAACGCTCTATATGGCCGTCTTTAACCTCATCTTCGCGCGCCATTTCAAGGGTAAGTTTTTTGTTCGGATCGAAGATACCGATCGTTCGCGGTCCCGCCCTGAATACGAAGAAAATATTTACAAAGCCCTGCGCTGGGCTGGCATCCAGTGGGATGAAGGCCCCGATGTCGGAGGCCCCTACGGTCCTTACAGGCAATCCGAGCGCACGGAAATTTATCAAAAGCATGTGCAGGTGCTTCTCGATACTGGGAAAGCTTACAAATGCTTTGCGACGCCGGAAGAACTCGCTGAAATGCGCGAGATCAGCGCGAAAACAGGGCAGCGCGTCGGATACGACCGCCGCTACCGCAACTTAAGTCCTGCTGAAGTCGCCGAGCGCGAAGCCGCCGGCCAACCTTATGTCATCCGCCTCAAAGTCCCTCTGACGGGAGAGTGCGTTTACGAAGATGGGATTAAAGGACGCATCACCGCGCCCTGGGCCGACATCGATGATCAAATTCTCCTGAAATCAGACGGGTTCCCTACCTACCATTTGGCAGCCGTGGTCGATGACCATCTCATGGAGACTTCCCATGTGATCCGCGGCGATGAATGGATGAGTTCTACGCCTAAGCACATACTGCTCTATCAAAGTTTTGGATGGGAGCCGCCTGTGTTCATGCACATGCCGCTGCTCCTGGGCAAGGAAGGCAGAAAACTCTCGAAGCGCAAAAATCCTACTTCCATTTTTTACTACCGCGATTGTGGGTTCTTGCCTGAAGCCCTCGTCAACTTCCTGACCTTGATGGGCTATAGCATGCCCGGCGATCGCGAAATCTATTCCTTAAGCGATATCACAGCCGAGTTCGATCCCAAGCGCATCGGCGTCTCAGGAGCCTTTTTCGACATCCAAAAGCTGGAATGGCTCAATCAGCAATATCTCATCAAAATGATCCCCGAAGACCAGTTATGGAACCGTATCCGCAACTGGGGCTTTGCCGATGATTTTATGAAGAAGCTCATGCCCCTCTGCCACACGCGGATCAAGACATTTGGCGAGTTCATGGAACTGTGCAACTTCTTTTTTATCAATCATATCCCCTACACCGATGCACTCTTTACATCCAGCGATACGCCCAAAGAAAAATCGGCCCACATCCTCCAATGCATTCTTTGGAGCCTCGATGAACAGGAAAATTGGGGAAGAACGGGCATTGAGCAAGCATCTAAAGACGTCGCAGCAGCCTTTGGCATGCCCCATAAAAAAGTGATACCTATTCTTTACGGAGCAATCATGGGGAAACACCATGGCCCTCCTCTTTATGATTCCTTTGAACTGCTAGGAAAAGATCGATGCCGCGCAAGACTCCTTCAAGCCATCGACTTCTGCGGCGGGATTTCCAATAAAAAGATGGACGCGCTCGCCAAGGGGTGGGCTGGAAAGACCTTACTTGCCGTCAGCTGAAGGTTCTTTTTCCTCTTCCACTTTGGAAATGATATAAGAAGATTGATAGCCAGTATCAGCACAGCTAGCGAGAAACGATAACAATATGAATAAAATGAACATAGGGTCCTTGTAGCATTTTGTGAGAAAATATGTCTAGATTAGAGCCCTTTTCAGCGCGCATTCGAGAGCGATATGCTCTCACGAAGCCAGGTTCCACCAAGGCAACCTACCATCTTGTCTTGGACCTGAAGGGCAGCCATTTTTCCTTTAAAGTAGGGGATTCTTTGGGCATCTATGCCCAGAACGATCCGCTCGTCGTCGAACGGTGGCTGAACAAACTCCACGCTTTCGGTCAAACGATGATCACCGACCCCCGCAGTCAGAAGATGATGCATCTTTCTTCTTTTTTAATGCATAAAGCTAATTTGGGACGTCTCACTCCTGCCTTGGCCCAAGCCCTATCCTACACAGGCCCGCTCGACATAGACCCCCTCGATATCCTCGCGCCCCTAGCCCCCCAAGAGCTCGTCTCGAATGCTGGCCCCCCTCCTTCCTCGTTTCTATTCTATCGCTTCTTCCCCCAGCGTCCATCCCGATGAGGCCCATCTGACAGTCTCTCTTTCTTCTTATGAATATAAGGGCGAAATCCGTTACGGCGTTGCCAGCCAATTTTTATGCCATCTCGCCACGCCTCACGTTACTCCTATCCCGTGCTATGTCCAGCCTGCAGCGCATTTTACAATTCCTTCTCACTCCCATGCCGACCTCATCATGGTCGGCCCCGGAACGGGCGTAGCGCCCTTTCGCGCGTTTGTTCAAGAGAGGCTTGCTCAAAATGCCACGGGCAACCATTGGCTCTTTTTTGGCGAACGCCACCGCGCCACAGACTTTTTCTATGAAGAATTTTGGACGGCTCTTGCCCAGCAGCAAAAACTGAAACTCGATCTTGCTTTCTCTCGAGACCAGGCCGAAAAGATCTATGTGCAGCATAGAATGGAAGAAAATGGCCTTGAACTTTGGAATTGGCTGGACCGAGGGGCCTATCTTTATGTGTGCGGCGATGCCGATCCGATGGCGAAACAAGTCGAACAGACGCTGTTGCAGATTTTCGAAACACATGGAAAACTCTCTAGCGAGGAATCCAAGCTCTTTCTCAAAACGCTGAGAAAAGAAAAACGATTCCTCTCCGATGTGTACTAGAGAGTCGCTTCGTGGGTAATACGGTATGTTCTCACAGGTTCAAGAACACTTAAGTATACTTCTGGGGTGCCCGCATTTTCGCGCAAAATATTGGCAATAAGTTCTAAGGCGATCTGCATCGATGTTTCGCTTTCGATAGCGAGCGGCAGTATCGTGAGAAACTCCAAAAACTCCTCTGCCGCCTTTTTAAGATCTGTCGAGTCGGCTCCTTTAGTTGGCGTTACAAACACTCTGCAGCCGCAAGAAGCCAGTTGCTTTGCTATCTCTAGTTTCGTACCCTGGGACGCCTCTTTGATAAGGATGATCTGTTCAGCCATAATTTATCCTTTTGAAAGTCATTAGGTTGGAGAAGAAGCTTATTTCCCCCTAGGGTAAAATTTACCCTAGTGTTTCTTGACATCAGACAGGAAAGGATTTAAAATTTGTGACGCATGCCGGATATTGACACCTTTCTTTCACAGTATTTTCATCGCTACTACAAAAAAATCTGCAAGATTTGCCAGCCCTTGGTCGATTATCTCGACATCACCACTTTCATCTATTACTGGGTGGATAAAGAAGGCCGCTACACAGGCTTATCGAATAATTGGGAGTATTTTGAACACTTTTGCTCTGCGAAAGGATATGCAGCTAATCCCTTTCTTGTCGATCCGCGCCTTCTGCGGTCGGGATATATCCTGTCGCCTACCACTCCAGACCCTGATTTCATCAACGCGCTCGATAAAGCAGCTAAGAAGGCTCAACTTTTCGATCCTTTTTTAATTGTCAACCGCAATGGAGATGCCTTTGATGGGTTTGCCTTCGGCTCCGCTACGCCCAGCATCGCCAACGGCCGCAAGTATTTAAATTACCTCCATCTTCTCTACAAATTCTCTGACTATTTTTTGCGCGAGGCCGGGCCGATTATTGAAAAAATGAAAGCCGAAGGGTTTAACGTGGCCAAATTGAGAGGCGATGCTTTTTTCCATCGCTCTCCCCTGCTTCCTCTGTCAGCCGGCGATCAAATTGAGGCGGCATTCTTAAAAGCTATTTCCCCTCTTTCCCGTCGAGAAAGAGAATGTCTAGACCTTTTTCAAAGAGGGCATTCGGCCCAAGCGACGGCCGCGATCCTCAAGCTCTCAAGGCGCACGATCGAGCATTATTTCGATAACATTAAAGACAAGCTCGGCTGCTCGTCCAAATGGGACCTGTTGCGAATGTGACCCTCCATATTGCGAATACCTATTTCGAAAAAGAGCTCAAAGAAAACAGGCCGCTGGACCTAGAAACAGCTCTGCGGCGGTCCCCTGTTTTTTCCCAATTGCAATTTCTCCCCTGCATCTATGCGAACGAAAATGAGGGCGCTCTTGTCTCCGACCTTCCTCTTCCTCCTTTTGCATCCAAGATCGCTTTGCATCTTATCTCCAACCCCGGCGATCTTTCTTCTTATAAAAGGATCGAATCGTGGGGAGCGTCGCCCGGCATCGACACCTGGGCAAAATTGCATGGCCTCGCTTACGAAATGCCGCCATGGGATGCGGTAAGAGAAGTCAACTCGAAAGCTTTTTCCTATACCAATAGCCCAAGCCTTCCCCAAAGCGCGCTTCTCTTTACCAAACAAGAAATCTTGAAGTGGAGCTCTGCGCAAAAAAATGCCCATGTGCTCAAAAGCTGCTTTGGCGCAGCCGGCCGAGGCCATCTGCATTTGCCCTGCACAGAAAAAATGCTCGACGGTTATTTAAAACGCGAAGGCCTTCCTGTCATTGGCGAACCATG
The DNA here is from genome assembly GCA_963813135.1 of uncultured Verrucomicrobiae bacterium. Taxonomy (GTDB): domain Bacteria; phylum Chlamydiota; class Chlamydiia; order Chlamydiales; family Rhabdochlamydiaceae; genus SZAS-15. The sequence goes on from CAWEXY010000011.1 coordinate 66,331, forward strand.
GGTTCAGCGCGATCTCGACTTTAGCACGCAATGGAAAATCGAGAAAAGCGGCGCCATCCATTATCTCGGCGCCACCATCTGCGTGACGAACGATGAAGGCCATCATATCGCCAATCGCGTGGGGGATATTTCGATTCCTCATTTAGACCAGCAGCGCGAAATTTCTTGCGCCATTTTAGAAAAAATCGCCGCCTTGAAATTTTTCGGAAATGTCGGCATCGATGCCATGATTTACGGAGGGAAACTCCACCCGATCGTTGAGATCAATGCACGTAAAACAATGGGCTGGCTTGCGCTCGAAATGCAAAAGCGCCATTTCCCAAAACAGACAATTTCTGTAAGCTATGTTGCCGGATCCAGTGGTGCGAGCCTTCTCCCCGCTGCGACATCACACCAACAATTTGCCTTAAGGTTGATAATTAATGAGCATTCGCGATAAGTACGGGAACATGGATATCCTCAAAATCAAGGGCGGCACTCCACTGCAAGGCACTGTTCGCGCAGCCGGCGCGAAAAATTCCATCACAAAACTTCTGGTGGCTTCTGTCATCTCCGATAAACGATGCGTCTTTTTCAACGTTCCTAACATCGCCGAAGTCGAAATCACCGTCGACCTCTGCAAAGAAATCGGCAGCGATGTCCATTGGGACCGGAAAGAAGGCGTCATTGAGATCGTCACCAAAGAATTGAAGACCACCTACATTCCTCAACGCTTCTCCGGATCGAACCGCATTCCCATTCTGATGATCGGCGCCCTCCTAGGCCGCACCGACGAAGATATTATCGTGCCGACCGCCGGCGGATGTAAAATTGGAAAACGTCCCATCGATTTCCACATCGCCGCTCTTGAAAAGCTCGGAGCCGCCATCGAATTCCGCGACATGAAAAAAGAAGGAGCCTATTTTGCGCGGGCCCACCACGGACTGCGCGGAACCATGATCACATTGCCTTATCCTTCCGTCGGCGCCACCGAAAACACCATCCTCGCTTCGTGCCGCGCGAAAGGCATCACCATTATCAAGAACGCCGCCATCGAACCTGAGATCATCGACCTCGTCCTCTTCCTACAAAAGCTCGGCGTCGGCATCAGCGTCGATGTCGACCGTTCCATTCGCATCCAGTCAGCCCAGCAATTCTACGAAGTTGAACACACCGTTGTGATCGACCGCATCGAAGCAGCATCGCTCGGCATGGCCGCGATCGCCACCCAAGGACGCGTCTTCGTTGAAGGCGCCCAGCATCCTAACATGATCACCTTCCTCAACAAGCTGCGTGAAGTAGGCGCAGGATTCCATGTGAAAAACACCGGCGTCGAATTTTTCTACCAAGGCCCTCTCAAAGGCGGCGTTCATGTAGAAACCGATGTGCATCCTGGCTTTCTCACCGATTGGCAGCAACCGTTCGTCGTCCTTCTCACCCAAGCAACGGGCCACTCCATCGTTCACGAGACCGTTTATGAAAACCGTTTCGGCTATACGGAGACCCTCAATCAAATGGGCGCCGACATTCAGCTTTTTTCCCACTGCCTCGGCAGCGTCCCTTGCCGGTTCCATGCCCAAAACTTCCTCCATAGCCTCGTCGTCAAAGGCCCCACCCCGCTCCAAGCCAAAAACATCCTCATTCCCGACCTTCGGGCCGGGTTTGCCTACGTTATGGCCGCCCTGATAGCTCCGGAAGAGAGCATCATTTCCGGCGCCCAATTCCTCGATCGGGGATATGAAAATCTCGTCGAAAAGCTCCAGAGCATGGGGGCCAATGTCTCCCGTGAAAACGACACTGGCTCCAAAAAGCCCGCCCCTCAAAAAACTGCCTCAGTTTGAGACTGCCGCTCTCTCCTGACATGTAAAAGATATGTTCGTTTTAAATCAGCATTTCATTAAGCTTATTTAAAATTTTAACACGTATCTAACCCAGGAGCCTCTATGCTCAAGCTGTATCGTTTAGATGAAACATGCTGGTCCTTACAAAATGGAACCACAACAATTCATATTCGCACCCCAGGATTTGATGATCGACGACTGGATTATGACCTCGCTGATAAAGTTGCATCCTGCTTAAACAAAGAAGCTGGCGTAACGTTGGCTCTTCAGCAAGGAGTTGACTTTTCAGATAGTTCTGAGCCGCAACTAAAAATGAAATGGGCAGTCCAGGATATCACACAAACGTGGTTCGATACTCTCCAAAAAACAGGCATCATCCCCAGCTACCGTGTGGAATTTAAATCGCCCCCTGTTCAGGTGCTACAAATTACTCCGAGCGGCGTTGCCGCCAAAGCTTCCCGGCTGTTCAGCCAAACGAAAAAATATTTCTCTTCTTGGATTTGGACAAACAAGCCGACGTGCAGCAATCCACCTGCAACAACTTTCTCTGCTGACCTTGCAACTCTCACAACAAATTTTCTCGAAAAAGGCGCCTACCAAGATCCTTTTACCCAGCTTGCGGCAGAAGCACTGCAACAAGCCGAAACGCCCTTTGTTGCTGAAGGAGTTCCCGCCGGCTCAAGCCGCTATGTGCTTAGAAGCGGGGTGCTAAGTTTAGAACCCAACTCCCTCCCTCTAGATAAAAAAGCTGCGACAGATGCACTTATTTTATTCAGCGACTTTCTCCGCGCCTCCTTTGCCTGGAAAATCCTCGATGGAAAAGATTTCCTTGAAATCATGCAGAATCTGCGTAATTACTCTAAAATCTTCTCAAAACCCTTTCTTAGAAAAGAGCAGCTATTCGGGTATCTCAAATGTACGCTAGGCATTAATTTGCAAGAAATGGCGGCAAAGAACCTGCCTCTCCTTCCCGATCATGTGTTTAAATGCAACATGGCAGTGAACAATATCGAAATGCTCATGGTCGAAAGCCTCTGGGTAAGAGTAAAACAATTAAAACTCATGCACATTGAAAAGAAAACCACTCTAAAGGATATTCATGCATTTAAAGCTTTCCTTAGGGACATAGCAACTATGTTTTCCTATAGAGAAATTCGCGGCCTATTCATCTCTTTCCAAAAGTTTACCACGGGTAGTCTGGACACGGACAGCTTCAAAACGTACTGTGAATCCTTTGAATATCTTCCAAAGCATGAAGAAGAGGGCTTTGGAGAAAAAATTCGAGATTTGAAACCCGATTCCTTCCATCGTTTGATGGAAATTCTTTATGTCGACACCGATGCTGTCGACTTGACAAAGCCAGGGAATCCTGAAAGGTTTTTTACGGGTAGAAAAATAGTTCATTTAGGAATCACGGGATACAAGACGATGGGAAACAAAGCAGTCTACGATCCTTCCCGTAACCTCTTTGAGCTGTTTCATGTATTCCCAAGCTTGAGACAAGAGAATGTCCAACTCGCTAATGAGTTATTGGCTTTTGTCGTTTCAAAGAAAAGCTTATGGAGCCACTATCCTATCCGCCCCGCCGATTTGAATGCCATAGCCGATCCAGCCGAACTTTCCAAAAAAGTACTAGAAGAGCAGCGCAGGGTAGCTCGTTTAATTCCTTATCCTACTTGTGAAGGACAGAAGCGGTGGTATTACGTCGACGGACTTCTCAATGATGGCAAAGGCAATGTCAACTATGTGCTTGTGCCGGCCTCTAAAGGGTATCTTTCTGACTCCAGCGGCTATACTGAATTCGGAAAAAGAGCGCCTCTCATAAAGCTATATCGCAGCACTGCCAGTGATTTTGAAGCGGAAAACTCGATCGACTCCCTCCTCGCCGACACCAATCCCAATGGGGTCGGTTCCCTGAACGATAATGCAGGATTGCAATACCAAGTTGCCTATTTTGCGCGTTGCACAATGCCCCTATGGACGGCTTACCTCATTAAGGGAGATACCGCTCAAGCTCTAGTCGAATTTAAGAATTCACCCAAAACTAAATTAGAAAAAGATAAAATTGAACCTATCTCGACCAACGAAAAACGCGCATTGCTCACTGAATTTATTGCCTGGCAATTGAGAGAGATCTCCAAAAACGATAACCCAAAAGTTGAAGAAGCCCAAAAGTTGGTGGCCGATTTTATTACCAAAGTCAACGAGAAAACGTTTGACGACTTTCTTCTGCAAACAGTTGAAGGACAAGAATGGGGCCTTAAAAAAGCCTCCCAAGATATCCATTTCGTCGGCCACAGCCTTGGCGGGGCCTTGTCGCAAAGCGGCCTGTGCAAATTTGGCGCTGCAGATAAACGGATTCCTTTATATGGCTGCAATTACAAATGCTTCGCTTATGATTCTCCAGGCATTAAGCCGGAAGAAGCTCTTCCATTCATTAATTTCGGAAATGCAAACCGAGATCTTCTTGGACATTTTGGTCAAAAATGGGAAATTCACTATCAATTTGAATATAAAGATTTTGTTCCTCTCGGCGGAAAATGCTTCCTTGGAGCATTTGGCTACAACAAAGAACAAGACGCCTCATGGCTCACAATCAAAGCTCGAGTGTGTAAACCTCTAGAAAGCGCTTCCGATGTGGCTGTGCTGACAGCGGCCACCCATGGCCGCCGTTTTGTTCAAGCAGCAGAAATGAAATCCGCAACCAAACCTGACTATAAAGAAACAGACATTCCCATCGATGAGCTTTTAGAAGTAAAATATTCGATACTTAAGGGGCGTGTAAGAAAAGATTTCGGATATTGGTTGACAGCCTTAGGGGAACCTATGCGCCAATCTGTAGGAGGAACCCTAATTTATAATTATCTCCGACTTAAGAAAAAACTGTCACAAGAGCGCAATCCAGCTCCCTATGAACTCGACAAGGAAGGAGTTCTTTTTTGCGTCTATGATGGAAGGGGAGTGAATCGATCCTATACGACTGCTCCCCAGCTGATGCTCTTGTTTAACAGAATATTGAACTTGAAACATCAAGCTTAGCATTTTTCTCCAGCTCCCGCTATAATGGCGTGGCTATGACTGTTTGGAGAGAGATTCAAAAAGAAAATTTTACCGATCATCAAAAGCTGGCCCAGTTTTTGCAGATCGATCCCCATCTTATCTGGAAAGACCGGCAGTTCCCGCTCAACCTTCCCCGCCGCCTAGCCGAAAAGATCGTGAAAAGCAGTTTAGACGATCCCATTCTTCGTCAATTTTTGCCCCAAATTCAAGAAACGGAAGAAAAGCCCGGCTTTTCTTTCGACGCTGTGGGAGACATTCCCTCGCGCACAGCCGATCGCCTTCTTCACAAATATGAAGGGCGCGCCCTCCTACTGCCGACGAGCGCTTGCGCCATGCACTGCCGCTATTGTTTTCGAAAAAACTTTCCCTACGCCGAAGGCAAAACCGATTTTTCTGACGAAATCAATGCCATCGCTGAAGACCCCTCGATCGAAGAAGTCCTCCTCAGCGGCGGCGATCCTCTTTCTCTTAGCAACCGCGCCTTAAGCCAACTCTTGCAAAAATTAGACGCCCTTGCGCATGTGAAGCGGATCCGCTTCCATACGCGCTTTCCCATCGGCATCCCAGAACGGATCGATGCTGAGCTTCTCCGCATCTTTGCCGAGCTGCGCTCTCAACTATTTTTCGTCATCCACTGCAACCATCCGCGGGAACTCGATGAAGAGATATTTGCCGCGCTTCGAGGCGTCCAGCGCCTCGGCATTCCTGTTTTAACTCAAACAGTCCTCCTCCGCGGCGTCAATGACACCATCGCCGTCTTAAAAGAACTTTTTACCCTTTTCATCGATCACGGAATTTTACCCTACTATCTGCATCAACTCGATCGAGTCGTTGGAACATCCCACTTTGAAGTGCCTATCGAAGAAGGCAAGATGCTTATAGCAAAGCTGGCGGCAGAAATGTCCGGCTACGCCCTGCCCCGCTATGTGCAGGAAGTGGCCGGCGCATCGAGTAAAATTTCTTTGCTGGAATAAATACATATTTAAAACCTAAGCTATTTTCATCCAAACTTGGAGGTTGAAATGAGCAATTCATTAAATTTTCTTCCCAACTCTCCTACGTATTCCACTTTAGATAGAATCTTTTATCCTTCCGTTCCAGCTAATAGCCAAACTTCTTCTTATACCCCTGTTCAAGGAATTTTCCGTGTTTCGCGACTGGAGCAATCAGATATCTTAAAAGTTCTCGATGCTGATCCCGTTGATAAAGGGCATTTACAAGGCCCCTATGATGTCTCTCTTAAGGCAACATTGTCTTCGATATGGAAGGCCGTGGGGAAAATAGCCTTTAAAAACAACCATTTAGCTGGTTGCACTTTACTTTCCCACGATCTTGCTATCGTTCCTTGCCATTCGATCGAAGATCTTGATGTTCGTACACTCCACGTCACTTTTGGCAGAGTCTTAACCGACCAACATACACTCATAGGCGATAGTTACAACGTCCAGGGAATCGTTGAATGTGATCCTGCACTCGACTACGCCATTTTAAAGTTAGAGGGTACGCCGGGAAAGAAATATGGATTTCTACCCATCCGACAAGAAGGCGTAAACTCTCACCCTGCTTTATTGCATTACCCTTTAGGCAAACCACAAAAAATCTCCATCCATGCGTATAATCAACAGTTTTATCAATCCAACTGGCTTGATACCTATCATGATACAGATTATGGATCCTCAGGCGGGGCGTATATCAGCCCTGCAGGATCGCTCGTAGCGATCCATTTAGGCTCCCAAAGAAATTCCTTCAGCTTCAATTTGCTACGTCTTGCCTTACCTATTCAACGAATCATCGAAGAACAATCCACCGGCATTTTAAATCGATTTATTCACAGAAATCTAGATCAAAACTCTGTATGCAATGCGCAAATTCAATGGTATTATATCTCTCCCCAGTTCCGTGATTTTATTGATTTCGAGCTATTTGACCACACTAAAATCAATCAAAATTTTTATCTTATTCGCTCACCTAGTCCCTCCCTACCTGGTATTCGTATTGATCCGGGTCAGGCTAAACATACCTTAGATTGGCCAGGAGGGTGGCAAGGAGGCAGAGAGAGTGTGCTTAAATTAAATTTAGATGATACTATTTCGCTTGCAGAAATTATTGGAAAAGATTGCCCAACTTTTAACACATTAAACCCTCAAAATCATAAGCCTCCAAAAATCCCATGGGACGTTAATGAAAAGCTGCTACCCCATGAATTAAAGAAAAAGCTAAAGAAGCTGCAAATCAGCTCTATTGAAATGCACGCTGCGTTTGTAAGCCAAACAAATATGTGGGAAATGCACTTTTTTCCTTCCAGAAAGTGACAGTTACATTCGCTCCAGCGTCTTGAGACCTAAGATCTGGAGGCCTTGATGCAGGATGCGGCCGGTCGCTTCACAGAGAAGCAGGCGGCTGTCTTCTTTCGGATCGCCTTCGACTCGGCAATCGCGGAAAAAGGCATGGAACTTTTCAGCTAAAATGTAGAGATATTCGGCCAGACGATGCGGAATAAGATCGCGGGCCACCATATCGAGGGTTTCCCCAAATTGTCTTAAGTGGAGCGCGAGGGCCACTTCTGAGGGATGCTCCAGAGAAACATGGGCCTTTTTCATCACATCCGAGATCTCTTTGCCCACCTTGCGCTTGATGCTCTGGATACGGACATATGCGTAGAGAAGGAAAGCGGCGGTATTGCCCTCAAAACGGAGCATGCGCTCGTAGCTAAAGAGATAGTCTTTAATGCGGTGGCACGAAAGATCGGCGTATTTCACGGCGTCGATGCCGAGGATTTGAGCCATTGCGGTGAGTTCTTTATCGGTGGCATCGGGAAGACGCTCAGCAAGAATTTTTCGGGCGTGGACCGCGGCCTCTAGAAGAAGGTCGATGAGCCGTTCTGTATCGCCTGAGCGCGTTTTAAATTTTTTCCCATCGGGGCCGAGGACGACACCAAAAGCGACATGATCGGTTTTAGTTTTCGCAGGATCGAGATAGCCGGCTTTTTCGGCGGCTTTAAAGAGCATTTGAAAGTGGAGGCTTTGGCCTGCATCGACGACGTAGATGATGCGGTCGGCGCGCTCTTCCTCGATACGTTGGCGCAGCGCTGCCATGTCCGTCGTGTCGTAATTGTAGCCGCCGTCCGTTTTTTGAATAATGATCGGCAAGGGTTTCTCATCGCGCCCTTCAAACCCCTCAAGATAGATGCATTTGGCGCCATCGGAGAGGGTGATCATGCCCCGCTTTTCGAGATCGGCGACAACGGCGGGCAGAACAGGATTATAGAACGATTCTCCTCGTTCGGTGATCTTCACGTCGAGAAGGTCGTAGATTTCTTGATATCCTTTGCGGGAGATGGCGCAGATCATTTCCCATGCGGCGAGGGTGGCTTCATCGCCCCCTTGCAATTTCACAACGGCGAGTTGCGCCCTTTTCTTGAACTCGGGGTCGGCGTCAAACTCTTGTTTGGAGGCGCGATACCAGCCCATGAGCGCAGGGAGATCGGCATTTTGTTTTCCGGCGAGGACATCGGCATGATGCTCGCGCAGATAGGCGATGAGCATCCCAAATTGCGTTCCCCAGTCGCCGATATGGCTTAAACGAAGCACATCATGGCCTAAGAATTCAAAAAGACGGGCCAGCGCATCGCCAATGATCGTGGAGCGCAGATGCCCTACGTGGAGTTCTTTGGCGACGTTGGGAGAGGAAAATTCGACAATGATCTTCTGCGGCACGCAAGCAGGGACTCCCAAACGACGATCTTGGAGAATGGCATCGATTTGGGGGGCTAAATAAAGCGGATCGATCGTGAAATTGATGAACCCGGGACCTGCGATCTCGACTTTGGAGAGGAATTCTCGATCGAGATGGGCTACGATTTGTTGAGCGACTTCTCGGGGATTTTTCCCGAGCTCTTTACCGATTTTGAGAGCGCTATTGCACTGGTAGTCGCCAAATTGAGGCTGCGGTGCTGGGAGTAATTTCGGCATCAAAACCCTTTCCCATCGCAGCCGTGATAGCGGCTCTTGCTTTCTCTTCTAAAACCGTCTGTAAATTACGCATTTTTGAAATGGTGGTAAACGGGGGCCTGGGTGCGACATCCTATTTTGTTTTGCAAACGGTAATCACACATGGCGACGGCTGCATGGTGGGTCGAATAATTGTTTTTGTCCGCCATCGCAAAGATGTCGAGAAGCTGCCCATAGATTGCATCGACTTTGTCCCGAGCGACAGAAGGATCGTAACCTTGCGGCAGCAGCTCTTGCGTCACATTGATGAGGCCTCCGCCATTGATCACAAAATCAGGGGCATACAGGATGCCGCGCTCGCGAAGAAGCTCCCCATCGCTCTCATTGAGCAGCTGGTTGTTGGCGCAGCCCGCTACAATCGAGCATTGCAGTTGCGGTATTGTTGTAGAGTTGAGAGTGCCGCCTAGTGCGCACGGAGCAAAAACGTCGCATTTGGCCAGCATGATATCTTCCACAGGGCAGGCTGTTGCCCCGTATAACTTGGCGAGCCGCTGAGTTTTTTCCCAATCGATATCGCTGACGATGAGCTTGGCGCCATGCCAAAAAAGATGTTGCGCAAGGAGCGCGCCCACAGCGCCTAGGCCTTGAATAGCAATTGTCTTTCCGGCCACAGAGTCCGAGCCAAACTTATAACGAAGGGCCGCTTGTATGCCCCGGAATGTGCCCCAAGCTGTGTAATATGAGGGGTTCCCGCTGCTCTTTTCGTGCACGAGGCCGACAACATACGGCGTTCTTTCCCCGATGATGCCCACATCATCCGTCGTACAGCCGACGTCTTCGGCGCCCGTGTAGAGGCCCCCGAGCTGATGAATAGCTTCCGCAAAGGACAGGAGCATTTCGCGCGTCTTGGTTTTGGCACTCGCGAAAATAACACTTTTCGCTCCTCCGAGGCCAGCGCCCACAATGGCCGACTTATACGTCATTCCGCGGGCCAGACGGGTAACGTCGGTGAGTCCTTCTTCCAGCGTTTGATAGGGGAAGATACGAATGCCGCCGAGCGCGGGCCCGAGCGTCGAGTCATGTATACAAATGAGCGCTTTTAAACCCACCGATGGTTCGGTGATGTAATAAATCTTTTCAAATCCTTCGACGGCTATCTCTTCCAAAGAAAGAGTTGGCTCTAAAATTTTTGTCATAACACTCCTCCAAAAGGAATATCATATCAGTCTTGAAGTCCTAAATCAACCCTTGAATCATATAGCGCGTTTGAGGTACTCTTGGCCTCTTTAAGCTATAGAGAGGCCTGATGACGATTGATATCTCCACACATTTAAAAGAAGAGCTTTTACAGTTTTTGAAGAAAAACCGTAAGGCCGATCTGATCACTACCTATCTTTATTTTCTTGAGAAGAAGTACCATGTCCGTCCGGTCCTTTTTGCACGTGAAAAAACTATTTATCAGAGCCAAGAAGATCTTATTAAGAAACTTGAGGCTCAAGGAAAGCTTTGGCGCGAGACCGAGATCAAGATCCAATTTGGGCAGCAAAGCGTCAACGAGCAGACAAAGAAAATTTATATTTGTCCTTATACCGGCAAAGTTTTCGGCGACAATACCCATCCCAATCCACAAGACGCCATTTATGATTGGGTCTCTACCTGCCCAGAAAACACCGAGCGTGCCAACGGCCTTCGTGTAAAAAGATTCTTCGTTTCCGAAGATCCCGATGTAATTAAAAATTATATTATCAAACAAAAAGAGCCCATCACCAAAATTGTTTATTCTTCGGCCGTCACAGGAAAGCTCTTCAACAGCAAGCAAGCGGTCATCGAAGATTTTATTAAAAACCAGTTGCGTTCGATGGAGCTCGTAGAAGTCCCCAATCAAAACCGATACCAGATAGAAGAGCATTTTCTGGCCTTTATCCAAACTCAACTGGAAGAAGGAAAGATTTCGGCGTTCGTCGAAACGATCTCCGACTTTAAAGAATTTGCCCCCTATGTCGAACACTGGCTTGAAGAGGCGTGATATCAATACATCGACGCCGGAGGAAACTGAACACCACGGGTTTCTGTTAGGACAAACAGTGAGGCCAGGAGCTGTCGTAGCCCTCTTTGGAGAGTTAGGCGCCGGCAAGACCACATTTCTTAAAGGATTTGTTCAGGGAGCTTCCTCGCACACGGCCGCCGATGTTACCAGCCCCACCTTTACCTATCTTCACATCTATCCGCCCGTCTATCACTTCGATCTTTACCGCCTTCGTTCGGAAAACGATTTTTTAGCCATGGGGTTCGATGAATATTTTTCCTCCGACAACATCTGCTGCATCGAGTGGTCGGAAAAAATCCCTTCCCTCCTCCCTCCTCATACCATTCGCGTCCGCTTAGAGCACGCGGGAGATAATAAGCGTTGGATACAGATTGAGGGCGCATGGGCGAATTAAAAAACACCACCTTTGTTTGCCTCGATTGCGAAACAACAGGCTTGGAGCCTAAAACAGACCGCGTCATCGAAGTGGCTGCCGCGAAGTTTACTTTTACAGACACTTTCGATCTCTTTGAAACTCTTGTCGACCCCGAATGTCCGATTCCTGAAAGCTCTATCGCCATCCACCATATCACGCCTGACATGCTGCATGGAAAACCTAAAATCAACGAAATCCTGCCCCTTCTTTTTACCTTTCTAGATACGCACATCATCGTTGGCCACGGCATCAAGCTCGACCTCTCCTTTCTCATAGAAGAAGCCAAAAGACATCAAGTTCCTTGCCATCTTGGCCGCGCTCCTTCCATAGACACATTACGGCTAGCGAGGCTATATGGAGAAAGCCCCACCAATTCCCTCGAACGCCTCCGGCAGCATTTTAACATCGAGCCCGAAGGCGCCCACCGAGCTATGAGCGACGTGACCGTCAATATCAGCGTCTTCAAATATTTGGCCCAGAATTTCAAAACAACCGAGCAGATTTTCGAGCGTTTGAAGAAACCGATCCTCCTAAAAGTTATGCCGCTGGGAAAGTATAAAGGCCGGCCATTCAATGAAATTCCCCAGGAGTATTTGGAATGGGCGCTCCGCGGCGACTTTGATCTAGATCTGCGCCATTCTATCCAAACGGAGCTCCAAAAGCGCCGCAAAGGGACCCAATTCTCCCAAGCATCCAACCCCTTCGCCAACCTCTAGTATCGGACTCGCTGCGAGTCCGATGAAATAGATTTGCTTTTTGGTTTCCTATGACATGTCGGGCCCACGCCACTTGCGTGCGCGTGTTCCCCGCTGCCCTTCTTGAGCTGACACCGGCTGTGCCAAATGGGTCCTCCTGCGCCGCGGCGTGCGAAGCACTGCCGACGGCTTGTTCGGACACCATTTTGCATTGCCGGATGCAGCCGCGGGCTACTCGCTTGCGCTGCTTAAGGCAGCGTCGGCTCGCAGACACAGTTTTAAAGAGTATTTTCTTTGTCTTAAGGCTGGTACTGCGAGCCGACGGTGCGCACCGAAGGGAGGCACCGCGTAGCTAGCAGCCGGCGGCCGCTACAGCACAGCAAAATCGGTATGAACAAGCCGAGGTAGTACTCCGTACGCCGAGGCTTTGGGAAGACCGATTTGGCAAAGCTGTAGTCGGCTCAAAGGGGCAACGGGGGACGCAAGTCCCCGATATGTCTAAGGAAACAAAAAATATCAGTTAATTCATTCGGACTCGTAAGAGCCCGAACCCCTTTTACCATTTTCTTTCTCTTTGAAAAAGTTGGGGGACAAGTTAGACTAAAAAAATGGTGAAGCTTCTCATCAAAGACCTCCCCCTGCAAGGAAAGCGCGTCCTCATCCGCGTCGATTTCAATGTCCCCCTCGCAAAATCAGGATCTATCGCCGATGACACGCGTATCGTTGAAGCCGTGCCTACTATTCAATACGCGCTTGACCAAGGCGCCAAGGTCATTTTAATCAGCCACATGGGGCGCCCAACCAAAGGCCGCGATCCTGCCCTCTCTTTGGGCATTTGCGCAAAACGTCTTTCGCAGCTCATCGCCGCTCCCGTCTTTTTTGCCCCTGACTGCATCGGAAAAGAAGTAGAAAAAATGGCGAATGACCTCAAAAGCGGAGAAGTGCTCCTCCTCGAAAATCTCCGCTTCCATCCCGGAGAAGAGGACCCCGCTGCAGACCCAGGCTTTGCAAGGGCCCTGGCCCAGTTTGGGGACTGCTTCGTCAACGACGCCTTTAGCGCTGCTCATCGCGAGCACTCCTCCACCTTCACTATCACCCAGTATTTTCCCGGCAAAGCCGCCATGGGCTTCCTCATCGAAAAGGAATTATCTTTCCTCAACCCTCTCGTAACAAATCCTGCCAGGCCTTATTTCGCCGTCATGGGCGGCTCCAAACTCTCTACAAAATTAGACATGATCAAAAATCTCCTGGGCAAAGTCGATCGGTTATTTATTGGTGGAGGCATGGCTTATCCTTTTTTCAAGGCGCAAGACATTCCAATCGGAAGCTCCATCTGCGAAGATCGCTATATCCCCGAAGCTAAAAGCCTTCTCGCCCAATTCTCTCAAAAGATCCGCCTTCCGCTGGACCTTGTCATCGCCGATGCCTTCCGAAACGACGCGACGTTCAAGACCGTACTGGTCAAAACCGGCATTCCAGACGGCTGGCAAGGCATGGATGTCGGCCCCCAAACAATCGCCGCTTGGACCGCTGAACTTAGCCTATGCAAAACTTTATTTTGGAATGGGCCCGTTGGGGTCTTTGAAATGCCCCATTTTGCGGCCGGGACCAACTTGCTGGCCCAGAGCATCGCTGGCCTTCCCATGACGCGCATCGCCGGAGGGGGGGACACGGTCGCTGCGATCAACGGCCTTAACCTCGGTAAATCTTTTACACATATATCCACAGGGGGGGCCGCCTCCCTCCTTTACCTAGAGCAAGGCCACCTCCCTGGAATCGATGCCCTTACCGACAAAACATAATTTGAAATTGTGGCATATTAGAATATTGTTTATAGCTGGAAATATAAGGGGAAAAGTTTATAATCTTGCGAGATCTGAGCGGTAAGATGGTCAGATCTTAAAGCGCATAATGGAAAAAACACTGAGCGCCCTAAGAGCTTTCTTCTGGCCTGTATATGGCAGCGAACATCGGAAGTTTTTACCGATGCTACTGCTCTCTTTTCTCATCTGCTTCAACTATTATATCCTTCGTTTATTCAAAGATACGATTGTCATCACCGCCCCTGAATCAGGAGCTGAAACCCTTCCCTTTCTGAAAGTCTGGGCAATCCTTCCCTGCGCCCTCCTCCTAACATTTATTTTTACCCGCTTTTCTAACTATTTTGGCCGTCAAAAGGTTTTTTACGCCATGATGGCATTCTTTCTCGCTTACTTCCTCATTTTCATCGTTTTCCTCTATCCCAACCGCGATGCCCTCCATCCCAATGAGTTTGCCGATTCGCTGCAAGCCGTGCTCCCTCAAGGTTTTAAAGGCCTCATCGCCATGCTCCGCAACTGGACCTATACGACTTTTTACATCATGGCCGAAATGTGGAGCACCATGATGATGACAATTCTTTTTTGGGGATTTGCCAACGACGTTACTCCCCTTAAAGACGCGCGGCGATTCTATGGCCTCTTCGGGGTGGGAACCAACTTTTCAGGCGTTATAGCAGGGCTTGTCGTTCAAGCTCTTTCCAGCCATGTTTTCAACCCTAGACTCCCCTTCGGCGCCACTGCCTGGGACCAATCCGTCACCTTCTTAAATCTTCTCGTGATCGGCGTCGGCCTCATCAGCACCGCCCTTTATTGGTGGATCAACCGCTCCGGCTTAGGGTATACCCCTGAGTCCCTCCAAGCCCATCGGGAAGCCCCCATCAAAATGGGTATCCGTAAAAACTTTGCCTTCCTCGCCCGTTCTAAATATCTGACCTTGATCGCCGTTCTGGTCGTCACTTACAACATCGTCATCGCTCTCTGTGAAATCGTCTGGAAAAATGAAATCAAAATGCTCCATTCCGATGCGGCCTCGTTCAACGCCTATACCGGAGGCGTTATCGTCTGGGTGAGCGTCCTTGCCACCACTATCTCCCTCTTCCTTTCCGGTAACGCCATGCGCATCTTCAGCTGGACCACCAGCGCCCTGATCGCCCCCATTATGACCCTTGTCACAGGCGTCCTCTTTTTCGCCTGCCTCCTTCTTCCCCAAGAATCTTTAGCCGGCATATGCCTCCAGTTTGGAATGACACCGCTCGCCCTCGCCGTCTTCTTCGGCTCCCTCCAAAACTGCCTGCTCCGCGGCACTAAATATAGCCTTGTCGATGCCACGAAAGAACTCGCCTTCATCCCCTTAAGCCAAGAATCCCGTTCTAAAGGGAAAGCAGCCATCGATGGCGTAGGATCACGCCTGGGCAAATCTGGAGGATCCATCTTCCAGCAAGGCCTTTTGATCGCCTTTGGCTCTATTGCCGCCTCCATTCCATCAGTGGCCGGTATCTTGCTCGTCGCCCTCGGCGGGTGGATGTTTGTAGTCCGCCTCCTCGGGCGGCAATTCAATCAGCTCACTACCGAGCATCAGACCCTGACGGTTCCCGACGAAGAAAAGGAACCAGTCCTTCTCTAAATCAATTGCCATTTTCCCTTCGTTTGGGTTATTATTGCGGCCCTTGAAAAGTAATAATAATCATGACATCAAAAATAATAACTGTTAGCGAAGATTTATTTAGGGAATTTGAAACTTCTTTGGTCGAAGAGCCATTCTTTCGATTAGCCGAAGAGGCAGGCCTTCTCGATACTGCTGAGAAAATACAAAAAGTGGTTGATCTTCTTTTTACAGCTGATTTTATGTCATTACCCTTGGACTCCAAACTTAACATTCTGCAAAGATGCCAACTGCACGATGAGGATTGCCTTTTCGTAAAAATGTCCGTTGACGCACGTCTATTTTCTATTCTTGACCAAGCCTGCTCCTCTTTCCTTAAGGAATACTCCAACATCCCCTTCAAAGAAGGAGAAGGAGTCACAAAGTTCGAAGAGTACTACCAAAAAACAGAAGAAAAAGTGAACGAACTCAAAGCACAGGCTGGGGAAATCATCTCTCATTTAGATTCTATTACGAAGGAAGCCCTATCCAACCAGAGCAATAAGTCCTTCCTGACCAATGCTTTAAGCATGTCTTATCTTGCGACGCAACAACTCTATCAAAACGGCAGAAACTGGGCGCTCAAGGCTCAAATTCTTACCAATATCACTAAACAATAACAGCTCCCGGGATAGCCATCCATTCATAAGCATCTAACTATCAGACCCTTCCAATTACCTCGTTTCTGAAATTAACAATAAATTAATTTGTATTAGATGCAACAATCAATTATAATATATTGATAACAAGAAGAATAATATGACTACAAATTCAACACCAATTGTCACAAAGTTAAAAGAGTGGGATTCCCTCATTATACAGGACAATTATTCCGACCCCAAACCAGGAATTGAAACTACTGAAAGCTTAAAAAATCAAGCAACAGGGATCAGTCAACTTCCTCTAGAGAGTAAGATTAAACAAGCTGCGAAACTTATTCTTAATTCAGCGTTTATTGCTAAACCCGAAAACGAACAGCATGAAATCTTAGACAATTGCCAACTCTCTCGTAAAGAGCTTTCTTATATATTGGATAAACATCCTAAAATATTTGGCGCTGATAAAAATAGAAACTATCAATGGTTCGATATGAGAAAATTAATTTCGGATCATCTTGCGCTTTTGCCCACAAGGAATGCATTTGCTTCTTGGAGCCACAGTTCCGCATACGAACAACTCCAGGATGTAGCGGTTAACTTTACCAAAAAAGCCTTAACTATGGGAATTTTAGGAAAAGGTGGCATTTACGAGCTCTATACAAAATATCAAGAAAGCCAACCCCTTCCCCCAGACACCGTGAAAGATTGGAACTAAACCGCAACCGACAAAGGATATTAATATGACCACAAATTCAATGCCTAACGTCACAAACCTGGTAGGCAATAACCTTACCAGCTCTATACAGGAAGAAAATTCGGGGTCCGGGCGGAAAGAAGAAGAAATGCCCCTCAAGACAAAGGCAGTCACTGAGGAGTTCTTTAGAAAGCAGGCAACGCAAATAAGCATCGATTGGCAAGGCCATCAAGAATATGGAAGTAGGGAGCAGCATACAGCCCTCAAAAGAAAAATTGTGAAGATGATGTGCAATGAAGATTTTAGGCTTCTACCTCCAGAAAAACAAATTGAAATTTTGGCAATTTGTCAAATGCATGAAAGTGATCTACTTGAGGTTCTCCGCGCATTTAAAGGTTTAACGAATTATTTTAATAACTACGAACGCGATCCTGAGACCGGCGGGCCACTTTGGAAGCTCGATGAAGAGTGCCCCAAACAACCGTTGACTGAGAGCGAGATTCAAGCGCTAAAAGACAAGGGCCTTATGGAAATCACCATTGAAGCCGTCCGCAAGAAAAGTCTCGTTTTAAACACGATTGATAACATCTGTGCTGCAGGTTACAAAGTTATAGGAAAGAGCTACCGAAGCTACCGCTCTATAATTAGCACTGTCACAAGTCCAATAAGCACTCTCCACCGACTGACTCATCCCGATGAATACCGCAGGAATTTCCAAGGTGAGTGGGTACACCGTCGTCGCAATTTCGAGAGCGACGAGATTTTTTTTACAGACAGAATTATAATAGAGACTCCTGAGCACAATCAGGTGAACAATAGCCCGTCGAACGAAGAGATTGAATCAAACCCAGAGCAAAAATAGACAGGCTAGTCTGTCTCTTTAAAGATCTTCTGCAAGCGGACAATGCCTAAGCTGCGTCTTTAGCGAGTTGGTCGATGTCTTTAAAGACCTTCTGCAACCGGGGCTCGTCCATCTTCTCGATCGCTTCCATATCCAGCACGATGTTATGCACATCTTGGGTGATTTTAGGTGGGACTTTATTCGTCGGATAAAGATGCTTTAAATAATTCTCTATATACACCTTGCAGCTCGTATAGGCCGCGGCATACTTTGCGATGCACTGCATCTTGGCTTGTGGATCTTCGGATTTTTTCCAACGCATCCATTCTGCTTGCATTTGACGTGCGGCAGCTTTAGCAGCAGCGAGATTGGCTTCGATTGAAGGATTCTTTGTAGGCATGGTACCCCCTGTTTTTCCTTACCTTAATAATTTTACTATATAATGACAATCCTTTCATTTTCTGTTTTATTGAAGAATAGGTAAAATGGCTAGATGGACGCGTTTATCACCTGGATCACAGCCCACGCCTCGCATGCCCATTGGATTGTCTTTGGGATTCTGTTGCTGACGGGGTTTAATATTCCCATCAGCGCCGATGTGCTCATCATCGCTAGCGCGCTATTGGCAGCAACGATCGTGCCTGAGTATGCCGTCCATCTCTATCTAGCTATTTTTATCGGGTGCTACTCTTCAGCGGCGATTGCCTATTGGGTGGGGCGGCTCGTCGGGCGCAAGCTTCTCCGATTTCGATGGTTTGCCCGCCTTCTGCCCCCGGAGCGGCTCGATAAAGCGCAAAGATTTTATCACCGGCATGGTTTTTGGACGCTGCTGATAGGGAGGTTTATCCCCTTCGGCGTTCGCAACTGCCTCTTTATGTCGACAGGAATGAGCCGCCTTCCCTTCAAAAAATTCGCCTTATGGGATCTGGCCGCCTGTTTTATTTGGTCATTCGTCCTGTTCCACCTTATCTATTATGTCGGTCAAAAACGGGAGCTCCTGTTTGGCTATCTTAAAGTCTTTAACATCATTGTCTTTTCAGCTTTTGCTGTGACGATAATTCTTTTCATCTGGTATAAACGAAAAAAGAAACATGTGGAATCTATCAAATAGTCTCTCTTTGCTTCGAGCGCCGCTGGCCTTTCTATTTCTTGTGGACAACGAGATGCTCAGACTCATGGCTATTTTACTGGCCATGCTTACCGACAGCGTCGACGGATTCCTCGCCCGCCGTTATCATCAAACAACTCGCATAGGGGCGATCTTGGACCCCACGATGGACAAGTTTTTTGTCTTTTTTGCTTTGACCGTCTTCTTCAGCGAAGGTCGATTAGAGGGTTGGCAGGCCATCGTCATGCTATCGCGCGACATCGCGCTTTGCCTCTTTGGAATTTATCTCAGTGTGACGGGGCTATGGCAAAGTTTCGAGCTAAAGGCCATCCGCTGGGGAAAAATAACTACCGCCATGCAGTTTATCGTTTTGATCGGACTGACGTTTGGCTTTGTATTTCCCTGGTATGCTTATTCGCTTTTCATCCTGTTCGGATGCCTGGCTTTCTACGAACTTTTCCAGTTCAAGCTCTAAACCCGAACCGCGCATTCCATCCTAAGAAGGGAGGAGGGTTTCCATCCTGACGCGGGGGGAGGCAGGGACGACACCCAGCGCTTCTATCTCGCGCTGCACGCCAAGAAGAACTTGATGTTCAATAGGATAAAAATCTTTTAGCTTTGTATGTGTGCTAAACGCTTCGAGCTCGATTTCAAAAGCATAAGGGCCGAACGACCTGCAGTGCACATAGATGGGCATTTTCGGATCAATGCCCTTGGCCGATTGTAGATACCCACGAATTTTCTCGGAGCACTCAGCAATTTTTGCGCTATCTGCATAGTCGATATGAAGCACTTGCTTAATCCGGCGATGCGACATGCGGGAAACATTGACGAGGACCATCGTAGAAAAAAAGTTATTGGGAAGATAGACTGCCCGCTTTTCTTTGTCGCGGATCGAAGTTTTAAACCAGCCGATCTCCTCGATGTGCCCTTCGAGACTTTTTTCAGGAAGCATGATCTCATCGCCAATGACAAAGGGGCGTGTGATGTGGAGCATAAGCCCGCTGCAAAAGTTCGCGATAACGTCTTTACCTGCAAAACCGAGCGAGGCAGCGCCAATGCTGCCAAAGGCAAGAAGGGGAGCAATATTAACCCCAAAAGCCTGCAAAATCAGGAGCGCGGCCAATATAACGATGGCAATCGTGGACAGCCTTCCTACAATTTCGAGGGTGCCCGAATCGACATTTTGCGCTTTTGCGCGTATAAAGACTTTTTGAAGCGCGCTTTTCCAGCGGAACAGCATCCAAGCCAGCGTCGCAATGAGCGTAGCCTTGCGCAAAGGGGCAAGATAACCCAGGGCTGCGGAGAATCCTATCTGCTGTCCGATGATATCTAGGACATAGGTGGCCCCCACGATCCATAAAAGAATGGAGACAGGCGCCAAGATGATTTGCGGCAAATAGATATGCCAATCTAATTCTTTATTGGCCTTTGAGCTCAAATAATTTGTTGCCTTCTTGATGCCAATTTGCACCCCAAGAAGTACGCCTGCGCCAATAAGAGCTTCTATCCACCAAATCATAAATTTTCGAATACTATTGTAGCAGAATTTTCCATTTTAGGGCACTAATACCTGACCACAAAAAAACACTAGTTTCTTTCGAGCTGACTAAAACTCTCTACTCTATTAGACTCTAGAGAAACTATGTCTTCATTTTTAAAATTTACAATTTGCTTGAGCTTGGTGCTTGCCAGTGCAGGAGCTTTTGCAGGATCGCAGAAATTATCCACAATAACTGAGCAGGGCCGTCAAACATTTATTATCATGCGACATGCCGACAAACAAAAAGGGGTCGACCCTAACTTGACTGAGAAGGGAAGACAGCAAGCCAAGAAGTCCGCTGCCGCCTTAGAGACCCTGCGTCAAGAACAAGGAAAAGAGAAAATCCGCATCGTTGTCTCCAACCTCAAGCGTTCTCAAGAAACGGGTAAGATCATGGCCCAAGAACTGGGCATACCTGAATCCGACATCATCATCGACCCTCGCATTTGTGAACACGATCAAGGGCCCATTGCCAAAACTGCAAAGGAAAGTAAAAAGGAAATGTACCAACGGATGCATGACGGCATTCGAGAAACTTTGAATGCATATGGATCTCCTGAGATCCTAACTGTTTTTGTTTCGCATGGAACAGTTATGCAAAATTATTTCACCCTGCTCTCTTATCAAAAGCAAAACATCATCCCTTTCTATTTTCAACAGCACCACGTAACTGCCTGTGAGATGTATTTAATCCACAGAGAAGACGATAATTTTATTGCAGAAAAAAATATTAGAGCTGGTTAGTATTAGGAAAACCGTCTTAAGGAGTTCCATGAATTTTATGCGTGAATCTATTTTCGTCGGCGCTTTCCGCTCATTTTGCACAGCTTTTGCGACAATCTTAGGAATCGCGATTAGCGTGGGCCTGGTTCTTGTAGCCATTGGAATTCTTGCAGGACCCAATTACTTTCCTCCTAAAGCAGAACCCATGATTTTTCCCGATGCCCATGGAGACAGAACACTCCTTCCGGGAAGCAGCCCTGCCATCTTACGCATCAACATTCATGGCATAATCGGCATGGGAGATCTCACCGCTGATAAAATTGAAGAGCTTCTGCTCGATTCCAGAGAGGACTTTTTGGCTAATAATCGTGTGAAGGCCATTCTTCTTCATATCGACACACCGGGCGGGGCTGCAACAGATGCGGACGACATCTATCGCATGCTGCTAGACTATAAGAAAGCATACAAAACACCTATCTATGCCTACGTCGACGGGATGTGCGCATCAGGCGGCATGTACGTGGCATCCGCAGCTGATAAAATTTACGCGACTGACTCGAGCGTTATCGGTTCCGTGGGAGTGATCCTGGGCCCCAACTTCAACTTCTCTGATCTTATGACAAAAATCGGCGTCGCCTCGAAAACCTTCACAGAAGGAAAAGACAAGGATATGCTCAATCCTTTCCGTCCTTGGGTTCCCGGCGAAGATAAATCGATCCAAGATGCGATCGCTGCTATGTACCAAAGATTTGTCTCGATTGTCTCTATGGCCCGTCCTATGTTGACCAAAGAGAAATTAGTACAGGACTACGGCGCCCATGTCTACATCGCTGAAGAAGCTGCCAGGTTGGGATACATCGATGTACCCAATACCGACTATAGCCACGCGGTTAGCGCTCTGGCGGAGGCGGCAGCAATTAAAGATAAATATCAGGTAGTTGCCTTATCGATCCCCAAATCGATCTTTTCTCCCTTGGGCGACTCTCTATTTGGAGCGAAGGAAATTAAACATACGATCGATTTAGGCCCCTACTTCTTACCTCAACTCAGCGGCAAATTTTTATATTTATATCTTCCGCAATAAATCTTATGTTAAATCCTCTATAGGCAAGAAAAGCATCTTGATTTCTGAAAGGCAATTTGTGGCAACTCTGAAGACAAAGATTTTTAACGCAAAGACGCGATGGCCCACAAGATACTTAGCGCCTTTGCGCCTTTGCGTTAAAAATCCCTCTTTACTTCACTTAATGTCGAGCAAGAAGGCGCTATGAAGAACCTTTATATTATCGATGCTGTCAACTTTCTTTTCCGGTCCTACTATGCGATCAAGGGGATGACCAACGCCAAAGGCGAGTCGACGAATGCTCTCTTTGGACTCATTCGATCGATCTACAAAATCATCGCTGATTTTTCCCCTGACTATGTAGTAGCCGTTTTCGATGGTCCTGATAACAAAGCCTCGCGGACGAAAATCTACGCCGAGTACAAAAGCCATCGCGTACGAATGCCGGAAGACCTCGTGCCTCAGCTAGAAAGAGCCCTCGAGTGGTGCGAGATCGCCGGCATTCCCCATCTTTCGGTTAGCGGCGTCGAGGCCGATGACACCATGGGAAGCATAGCCCGGTGGGCGGAATCCCAAGGAATCCAGGTCTACCTATGCAGCAGCGATAAAGATCTTTGCCAGCTCGTGGACGACCACATCTTTCTTCTTCATGCACACAAAGACAACATGCTCGTCGATAGGAAAAAAGTCGAAGAACTATATGGAATCAAGCCAGAGCAAATGGTCGATTACCTCGCCATCGTGGGAGACGCATCCGATAATATTCCAGGGCTGGAAGGATTTGGCCCCAAGACAGCGTCGGAACTCCTGCAAAAATTCGGAACGCTCGATGCCATCTTAAAGAACCCCGATCAAGTGAGCGGCGCCAAAAAACAAGAGATCTTGAAATCAGGAAAAGAAATCGCCCTTATGAGCCGCGAGCTTGCGACCATCCATCTCGGCGTCGACTTCCCCAAAGAAGAGACATTTTTTCACTTAAAAGCGCCCGACATGGAAAAGGTCAAAGCCTTTTACGACGAGATGCGCTTTATGTCGCTCCTGAAAGAGATGGATGTGGCTGCGACGATCCCGCACAAAGGCGAAGAGATTCCCGTGTCTTACACGCTCGTGGAAGATATCGACGCTCTCGTGGCGGAGCTCTCGCAAGCATCCGAGATCTGCCTAGATACCGAAACGACCAGCATCAAACCGATGGAAGCATCGCTGGTGGGGATTGGGTTTTCAACACAGCCCGGAAAAGCCTGGTATGTTCCTTGGAAAAAAGAGCTCTTTCCTCATATCGAAAAAATCTTGTCCAACCCCAAGTCCAGCTTCTACGGCCATAATATCAAATACGACCTGCACGTGCTGGTCAATGAAGGATTTCTTCTCCCGCGGATCTCTTTCGACACGATTATCGCTTCCTATCTTTTAAATCCGCACAGCCAGCGCCATGGCCTTGACCATTTGGCCCTGACGTATTTTCATAAGGTCAAAATCAGCATCGAAGAGTTGATCGGCAAAGGGAAAAATCAGATCTCGATGCAAGAAGTTCCTCTAGAAAAAATCACCGAATACTGTTGCGAAGATGCCGACTACACGGCCCGCTTGCGCGAGTTCTTTTTGCCCCAAATTAAGGAAGAAAATTTACTTCCTGTTCTCAACGATATCGAGCTTCCGCTCATCCCCGTTCTTCTGGCGATGGAGAGAAGGGGAATTTTTGTTGACCGGCACCAATTGCGAAAACTATCGGAAGATTTAGCCGAAAAAATAGGCTCGCTCGAAAAAGACATCTACAAGATTGCCGGCGAAGAGTTTAATCTCAACTCTCCGAAACAGATGAGTAAAATTCTTTTCGAAAAGCTCGGGATCAAGCCGCCAAAAAAACAGCGACAGGCTTTTCTACGAGCGCCGACGTTCTGGAAGAATTGCGCGAAGAATCCCCCATCGTCCAAAAAATTCTCGACTACCGAACCCTCGAAAAACTTCGCTCCACCTATGTCGATTCTCTTCCCGAAAATATCCATCCTCTCACGCACCGGATTCATTGCACCTTTAATCAATCGGTGGCAGCCACGGGAAGGCTCTCCTGCCAAGATCCCAACCTGCAAAATATTCCCGTACGCTCCGTTGAGGGAAAAAAAATCCGGGCCGCGTTCCATCCGCGGGAAAAAGGATGGAGCTATATCGCTGCCGACTATTCGCAGATCGAGCTTCGGATCCTCGCGCACCTCAGCGAAGATCCCGTCCTCATCAAAGCATTCCAAGAAGGCGAAGATATCCACGCTTTCACGGCCTCCCTTGTTTTCGATGTACCGCTTAAAGAAGTATCAGAAGAGATGCGGCAAAAAGCCAAAGCCGTCAATTTCGGCATTCTTTACGGCCAACAGGCGTTTGGGCTCTCGCAGGGGCTCGATATGGGGTATAAAGAAGCGGCGGCTTTTATCGACACTTATTTTAAACGGTATCCGCGAGTAAAGGAATATATTGAATTCTGCAAAGAGAGCGCGCGTAAAACCAAAAAATCCATCACGATGACGGGGCGGCTCCGTCCTTTCCTGAAATCGACAGCAAGAATCCTATCCTGCGTGCGGCCGCAGAGCGCCTAGCGATCAACACCCCCTTGCAAGGGACCGCCGCCGACCTCATTAAAATGGCCATGATCCAAGTTGACAGCTTCTTAAGGTCGCATCCGGGCATCGGGTATATGCTCCTCCAAATCCACGATGAACTCCTGTTCGAGGTACCCGATCATGAGATCGACCGAGTATCAAGTAAAGTTAAGAATATCATGGAAAATGTCGCTTCCCTCAAAGTTCCCTTGGAAGTTCATATTTCTATTGGTAAAAATTGGGGGGAGTGTTAACTTTGAAGAAAGTTGCCGTAACAGGGGGCTTTGCTTCCGGAAAGACGACAGTTTGCCAAATTTTAAAAAAATATGGCGCTTATGTTGTCGATTCTGATGCAATCGTCCATCGGTTGCTTTCTCTTGATACTGCTATAGGAAAGCAGGTCGTTAGTTTACTTGGAACAGAGATCATCACCGGAAATCAAATCAATCGAAAAAAGATCGCTAAACTTGTGTTTTCAAACCCTCATAAATTAAAAGCTTTAGAAGTTATTTTGCACCCAGCCGTACAAAAAGAAATTGCAGCCTCTTTCGATAAAATCCAAGACCTTCCCCAGTACACTTTTTTTGCTGCTGAGGTCCCGCTCCTCTTTGAAGCCAAGATGGAAGACGATTTTGACTGGGTCATCGCCGTTCGGACCGATCCTAAAGTTGCTAAAGAACGCTTAGGCCAGGACCTAGAATTTGATAGACGCATGGCGCGGCAGCTGGCCGACAAAACAGAAAAAGCTGATTTTATCATTGATAACGACGGGGACATCCAGAGCCTCGAAAAACAAATCAAAACAATTATACCCGAATTTAAGGAGCCGACCCTCACATGAAAGAAGAAGATACTTCCCTCTCTGAAAACCACAATGAAACCGACTCGATGTCCGGCCTTACCGGCAGCGAAGAGATAACGCGCATCGCTGATCTACAGCGGATGAATATCGATCAGCTCAATCAGTACGCCCGTAATTTAGGACTCAAACATCTGGGAACATTGACCAAGTCGCAGATGGTTTTCGAAGTTGTGAAAGTCAAATCCGAGCGCCCCAATGAAATCCTCGTTGCCGAAGGCACCCTCGAAGTTTTACCCGACGGATTTGGATTCCTCCGCTCCCCCAACTATAACTATCTTTCTTCAGCAGAAGATATCTATGTTTCTCCTGCGCAAATTCGCCGGTTTGATCTCAAAAAAGGGGACACCGTTTACGGGACCATCCGGCCTCCCAAAGAAAAAGAAAAATATTTTGCCCTGGCAAAAGTTGACCAAATCAATAACCGTCCTCCCGAAGAAGCCCATGAGCGTATTTTCTTTGAGAACCTCACCCCCCTCTATCCCGATACGCGCCTCGTCATGGAGACAACGAAAGAAAAGCTGACAACCCGCGTTCTGGATCTGGCGGCCCCCATCGGAAAAGGACAGCGCGGCCTGATCGTCGCTCCTCCTCGTACCGGCAAGACCATGATCCTTCAAAGCATCGCCAACGCGATTACGACGAATAATCCCGATGCCTTTCTGATCGTTCTTCTGATCGACGAGCGTCCCGAAGAAGTGACCGACATGATCCGCAGCGTCAAAGGCGAAGTCATTTCCTCCACCTTCGACGAACCCCCAGAGCGCCACGTCCAGATCGCCGAAATGGCGATCGAGAAGGCCCGACGCCTTGTCGAATACCGGCAAGATGTCATTATCCTCCTCGACTCCCTTACCCGTCTGGCCCGCGCCTACAACACCGTCCAACCTCATTCAGGAAAAATCCTCACGGGCGGTATCGACGCGAACGCCCTGCACAAACCAAAACGCTTCTTCGGCGCAGCCCGCAATATCGAAGAGGGCGGCTCGCTCACCATCATCGCCACAGCGCTGATCGACACCGGTTCCCGCATGGACGAAGTCATTTTTGAAGAGTTTAAGGGAACAGGCAACATGGAGCTCGTCCTCGACAGACGGCTCGCCGACAGACGCGTGTGGCCTGCGATCGACCTCATCAAAAGCGGCACCCGTAAAGAAGAGCTTCTGTACCATCCTGATGAACTCGAAAAAGTCTATCGCATGCGAGCTGCGCTAGCAGACCTCGCTCCCCTCGATGCGATGAACCTGCTTTCCAGCCGCCTCAAGAAAACGGCTAACAACGTCGAATTCTTGCTGTCGATGAAAGACTAACGATAACTTTTGTAGAGAAAAGCCTTTAAAGGTTTTTCTCTACACAAATTCTTTTTTAAGAGTTTGTAAAAAGCCGATCGGCTACAATCCTTCGGCAGCATGCTGCATCGACTGATTGTTTTCTTTATTATTTTCTCTCTATTTACCGGCTGCGAGTCGACCGATCCTTCAGCTCAAGCCAAAGTTCTTCATATCAGCATTAGCCGCGAACCTGCCACGCTCGATCCGCGCAAAGGAAGCGAGATCATTGGCTGCGTCCTGCAATTCATGCTGTACGAAGGACTCACACGCGTCAATCCCGATGGATCTGTGACAGCCGCTCAAGCTAAAAGGATCGAATTATCCGAGGACCGCCTTCGCTATACTTTTTATTTAAGAGACACCTTCTGGTCGGACGGCAAACCGGTGACCGCCTACGACTTTGAGGCAGCCTGGAAAAAAGTGCTAACCCCTGACTTTCCGGCCCCTAACGCTTTTTTATTTTATCCTATCCGGGGGGCCGAAGAGGCTAGGCGGGGGACAGCATCTCTTGATGATGTCGGGATTCATGCGCTAGACTCTAAAACCTTAGTTGTAGAGCTTCATCACCCCATTCCCTATTTTCTCGACTTGATCTCATTCAGTGTTTTTTGCCCGGTCCCCCGGCATATCGACGCGAAAAAGCCTCAATGGGCTGTAGAACCGGCCCATTTCATCTGCAACGGCCCTTTCTGCCCCTATACCTGGAAACATAATGATGAACTGGTCCTGCAAAAAAATCCCCTCTATTGGGAATCGTCCGATATTTATCTTTCCCGCATCCACATCGCCATCATCCCCGATGAGAAAACAGCCCTCAAACTTTATGAACACGGGCAATTAGATATTTTAGGTCTTGGGATTTCCGCAATCCCCACAGACGCTATGGCGCAATTCTATAAACAAGGCAAGCTCAGAACCCAGGAAATGGCAGGCACGACATTTGTGACCTTTAATACCAACCGTTTCTTCTTTCGCAACAAAAACATCCGCAAAGCTTTTTCTTTAGCTATACACCGGCAAGAAATCGTCGATAATATCACGCAGATCGGCGAAATCGCAGCTACGACACTGCTCCCGCCCCTATTCTCACCAGAAAAAGGCCCATCGTTTCCCGAGCACGACGCACAGCTTGCAAAAAAACATTTTGCAGATGGGCTGCAAGAGCTCGGCATTTCAGCCCAGCAATTTCCTGAAGTTACATACATTTATTCGAATTCCGAAATCAGCCGGGACATCGCTCAAGTCTTACAAAACCAATGGGCAGAGACCCTGGGCGTGACTATCCATCTAGAGGGAATGGAGCATAAAATGCTTCTTTCCAAGCTCTCAGAACGCAATTATGACCTCGGCCAAACGATATGGCTGGCGCAATATTACGATCCTATGAACATCTTAGAGCGGTTCAAATACAAATCGAATGCAAAAAATTACCCTTCGTGGGAGCACCCTCTTTATATCCAACTTCTCGAAAAATCTTTTGTCGATGCCTCCTCTGCTGAGCGGCAAGAAACTCTGCGTCAGGCAACAGCCCTTTTTGTCGAGGAAATGCCCCTCGCCCCTCTTTATCATTGGAAAACAGGATTTTTAGTACAATCTTACGTCAAAGGCGCAGAAATTTCCCCAAAAGGCGCTTTCAACTATACTCGTTTAAAATGTGATGCCAAGTGATATGGAAAAATTGAAAAAAAAGCTTTTGAAATTTGCAACAGATCGAAATTGGGAAAAATTCCATTCGCCCAAGAATTTGGCCATGTCGCTTTCTTGCGAGGCCGCCGAACTCCTCGAGCATTTTGTTTGGCTAACGGAAGAAGAGTCGACCCAGGTCATGCAAGATCCACAAAAGGCGGAGGCGGTCCGCCAAGAAATTGGGGATGTGCTCAACAATCTTGTCTATCTTGCTGACCGTCTCGGTGTTGATCCGTTACAAGCCGCCCATGATAAAATCCTCCTCAATGAACAAAAGTACCCCATCGATGCCGCTCAAGAATTCGCTCGCCGCCATGAAAGATAAATGGATCCTTCTATTGGGACTTTTCGTCTTCGCTCTATTTTTAGTGAAGGTCGATCGCTTCTTCCTAAAAAAAAATAGCGGCTTTTGCCTCCATTATATCCTGAGCGATGCGCCAACGGACCCTCTTTGGAAAACGGAGGCCCCTTTCCCTCGCTCTGTCCTTGAGCAGCCCTTTACCTATCTCGGAAAGGGATCACAGACTTATGTTTTTGAAAGCCAAGACCATCAATACGTTCTTAAATTCTACAAGTTTCCTTCCCATATGCGTAAAATCGGATGGCTGAAACACCCCTTCGCCTACCAAACCGATGACAAACGGCGCAAAATTAAAGAACACAATTTAGACCGTTTCCGCCTCTCCTACACCAGCTATTTTCTCTCTTGGAAAGAGCTGCAAGAAGAAACAGGCGTCCTCTACGTCCATCTAAATCCTACCCAGCACCTTTTCGCTCCTATCCATCTCATCGATAAACTCGGCATGCGCTATGAGGTGCCGGCTGACAAAATGGGATTTATTCTTCAGCGCAAAGCTTCCCCCCTCTTGCCGACGCTTCGGGAAGCCATAAAAGGGAGCGATGAAGCTCTGTGCAAAAAAATCATCGACGAAGTGATTCATGTCATCTCTTCACGCTGCCAAAAAGGGATCTCCGATCTCGATGCGATGCATCATAATAATTACGGATGGTTAGACGGCCATGCCATCCACATCGATGTGGGGCGGTTTGTACGAGACGACGCCGTAAAAACAGCCGAGGGATGCCAGAAAGAGGTCCTTCGCATCACACAGTCTCTGAACGACTTCCTTGCCAAAGAAGCTCCCGATCTTCATCGGTACTATTTGAGCAAGGCGATCACTTCTTCATCTCCCGTCTGATCGAACTTTTCATAGAATTGACTGACGGCCTGAAACGATACAGGCTTATGCAGGCAAATCACGGCATCGACATCGCCTTCTATTTCTTGCACCGTTTCGGGAGGCGCCACCGGCACTGCGACGATGATTTTTTTCGCTCCTTTCTTCTTGGCCGAGTGAATGGCCGCCCGCATGCTCGCTCCGGTGGCCATGCCATCGTCGACGAGGATCACGATTTTCTCCTTAACAGCATTTGCGCCTCTTCCATAGGCCTCCAAACGCTTCTTAGCTGCTAGGCGCTGCCTTTGGACCTCTTCTTTAAGATACGCCTCGCTAACCCCGAGGGCCTCAATGATCGATTGATTGAAAAGCCCTTCTCCATTCTCATCGATAGCTCCCAGCGCAAGCTCTTCGTTATGGGGGGCGCCTATTTTACGAATCACGATGACATCGAGAGGAAGATCCAGCATTTTTGCGAGCGCATGGGCCACGACCACGCCGCCCCGGGCAAGACCTGCTACGACCGCATCGGTTCGCCCTTTAAACGAAAGGAGGGCCTGAGCCAGCTTTTCCCCAGCCTGTTTGCGGTCATAAAAGAACATAAAGCATACCATATGTGAAGCCATTGTTTTTAGAAAAGCTTCCGGAAGGCCTCGGGGGTAATTTGGAAGAAAAGATTTTAACGCAAAGACGCAAAGTCGCTAAGATTTTTTGCGCCTTTGCGTCTTTGCGTTGGAAGCAGGCCTCGGGGGAAATTTTTGCCCAGTATCGAGAAAATAGTTAACATGATATAGGGGGGTTATGAAGTTAGTGGCTGGCATAGTATCCCTCTGTCTTTTTGGCTATGGATTTTGGTGGGTTTCCAATAAGAATCCCGACTTAAAGACAAAAGTCGAAGAGCTCCTTGACGTGGGTAATTTTCACACGCTAGAGGTGCGCTATTCGGCTAACCAAATCATGGAAAAGCATCGCAAGGACCTTCTAAAGGACAGCCGCCACCGATATTTAGAGCCCGAACTCCATTTTTATCCCTATCTTCTCCTAGAGGTCAAATACACCTTGCAGGATGACAAGACACAGGAAAATGTCATTCTCTGGGATATGACAGACGGCGAAATGGTCATTAACACGCGCAACTGGGACAAGACGCATGGATTCGGGGACTGTATTTCGGCTGAAACAAGCCCTCAGGAATTTAAAATCTTAAGTCTGCTCGCCAAACGCGGAGGAGCTATCGATCGCGACGGCCTTGGCAAAGCGCTCAATGTCGAGGATGAAATTCTTGGAGGATGGATAGAAAGCTGCAGGCGAAAAAAATTGATCGTGCAATCAGGAAATCTGTTCCGTCTGCATCTCAAATATCCCCGTCT
The DNA here is from genome assembly GCA_963813135.1 of uncultured Verrucomicrobiae bacterium. Classification (GTDB taxonomy): domain Bacteria; phylum Chlamydiota; class Chlamydiia; order Chlamydiales; family Rhabdochlamydiaceae; genus SZAS-15. Next base: position 97,366 of record CAWEXY010000011.1, read on the forward strand.
GCGCTCGATCCCTGAAACTAAAGTAGAAGATTGGCTTGTCACCAAGCCCTATAAAAATGCGATTCGTCTGGGGCGAAGGTATTCTAACTCTCAAGTGGAACGTATTGCTAAAGCCGCCTTTGGCCAAAACTTTGCCATTCGCCGCACGGTCGACGTCTATCTGCCTGTCCATAGCATCGCGGTGCAAAACCCCGATGGGACCATCCACACAACGCACTGGAATGCCCTCAATGGCAAACAGCTATCTCGCACCTATTTTATTGAATAGAAGCCCAGTGAAAATCGACGATTCTCAGCTTGCTAACAAAAACATCTTGCACATGTTCATTCTTCAAATAGACTGTGTTGAAATAAAAGAAGGGGACAATGGGCATTTCCGACAAAATGATAGCCTCCGCTGCCTCTAAATATTCCCATCTTTTTTCTTTTGGAGAACTAAAGGCCAAATCGAGATTTTTTTGAAAATCGGCATTTTCCCAGCCTGAGCTATTGTTAGGAGAATCGAGGTACTTATACAACTCTAAAATATTGGCAGGATCGTCATATTGCACTCTCCATCCAATCAGCGTCACATCAAAGTCTTTCGAGTGCAAATGATCTAAATAAGTTCCCCATTCAGTGCGCGAAAGCTGCACTTTGACTCCAAGAATTTCCGACCATTGTTGTTGGACAGCTTGCATCAATTTGTGCATGAACTGCGCATCATGATAAAAGAGCGTTACCGTGGGAAATTCTTCACGTGTGATCCCTAACTCTTTAAGCCCTTGTTCAAACATTTGCTTTGCTAAGGCCCTATCGGAATCGTGCATAAAAGGATGCCATTTTTCCTTTTTTTGCACTTTTGGGATTAAACCCAGTGCTGGGCCATATTGATTATGTAAAACATTCGATACGATGTCAGTACGGTTGATAGCGTTACCGAAAGCCTTACGAATATGAACATTGTTAAAGGGGTAGTTCTTAGTGTTAAATGCGATCCACCCCGCGGCTGCAGCTGGTACCGTATGGAGCAATCCTTTACGCTGCAATTCCGGCGTCGCGTCTAGAGAAATCCCTCCATAATTCGACCCCAGCCAATCGATGTCCCCTTTTTGGAACATCAACAAAGATGTTGCGTCATCCTTGATGATATAGAACTTGATTTTTTCTAATTTGACAACCTCGGCATTCCAATAGTAGGGGTTTTTTTCAACGATAACCGAATCATTGAAGACGTACTTCTTCAATTTGAAGGGGCCGCACCCAATGTAGTTAGAACAATCCGGCGTTTGATTGCGTACGGAAGAATGTACCGGGTAAAAGATCCCGTTGGTAAGCACATCGATAAAAGTCGTATGGGGCGTTTCTAATTCCACCCGCAGCGTAAAATCATCTAAGGCTTTGACGCCGACCTCATCAAGCGAGATCTTTCCCAACATGGCCGGCTTGGCATTCTTGATCAGATGAACGAGGTTAGAATTGAAAGAAAGGAATTTGGCGTGCAGCATCCCTTTCCAACTTTCTTCAAAATCCTTGGCCGTCAAGGGCGATCCATCCGACCAAAAAGTTTTCTTTAAATGGAACGTATAGACCCTATAGTCATCCGATACGTCGTAGGATTTGGCCAATGAGAGGGCCGTTTGATCATCTCGATCGGTATAGACAAGCCCCGTATAAAGCAACCTTAGCACCCCATCTGAAACAGAATCCACCCCTACACGTGGATCCATATTGACAGGATCGCCTCTGAGACAAGCTCTCAGCTCTTGTTTAGAAGTTTTTTTATCTCCGGCACTACCGCAGCCGGCCAAACCCATCAAAAGCAGAGCTATCACGAATGTCTGAATCATTCTCAAACCTCTCCATCTCTTTAATTTGCGATAAATATCTTCACACCTCTCAAAATTATTTGCAAGCGTAGCCCTTCCGAGCTATCACCGCCGCGCCTCTCCGAGGATCTCAGGGAAGCTTTTCGACGCCTTTACCCCATCCCCTCGGCAGCCATATGCAGCTACGCATATTGCCTTCCAAGGGGATGGGGTCAGTTGAAGAACCCCTTCATAAATGAAGGGGTTCTTCGAGGATTTAAGGAATTGACCAACTCAAGCCCGCCTAACCCACCCTAAAGGGATGGGATTGCGGCGTGGCAGATCGTTCATTCGAAAATCTCCCTAATTCCCTCGAAGAATCCCAGCGGCAATAGCTCTTTGCTAAAATGCTAAGAGACGCTAGACTCTCAGTGTTATCTTGGAAAGATGGCTGAGTGGCCGAAGGCACGTCCCTGCTAAGGACGCGTACTCCCTAAAGGAGTACCGTGGGTTCAAATCCCACTCTTTCCGATTTTTTTCAAAAATCGAAAGAAGTGAGCCAATAGTTTGGCTCACGGGTGGGATTTGAAGGGGCTCACCTGCTGGCGAGACCCCGGCCCGAAGGGAAATCCCACTCTTCCCGATAGCGGCCGCTAGCAAAACCAATCTTGCAATTAAATTTATCACAATATACTATGTTTGTTTCTAGGAGTTAAATAATATGAGAATACTTAAAAGATTTTTTTCACCAAAAGAATCTTATAACAAAATAGAACAATATCCGATCAGCAGGGGTCCTAAGGCTTCCATTTTTCCACTTTCGCAACAACAGACTAAAGTTGCAGACATAGAAACTGCGTTTAAAACGAACCGAGCCTTTTTCAAAAAGATTCCCCCGCCAAGCACAAGAACCGCTATTCTTGTTGTCTGTGTTATTGTAGCTGTTTCACTTGCCCTCATCATCATCCACAAAATTTTTATATGGGCAACCAGGCCTCCAGAACAAAGAAAAGGGGTGTCTGAGGAAGAGCTAAAAAAAGAAATAACCCAATTAATCAGCTGTATCAGGAAGCGCAACGATTCAGAGTCTAGCACGCATGCTGGCCTTTTCATTCATGACCAAACAAAATATATGGGCTTTTTTCCTATGGAAAAAGGACACCTAAAGGCGCTCAAACAGCAAGCTGAGAAAGATTTGCAAAGCAACCAAAACCAACCCAAACTGCACTATCTGAAAAAGCTGCTAGAAGATGCAATAAATAGCCCCGAATAGCAAAATAAAATCAGTCTGCGAGCGGACGCGCGTGCAGCCCCCGACATGTCTATGGCAGCCCAAAATCTCTCTTACCCCCCTGAAATTTTTCCCCAGAAAAATTTCTTCTCTCTGAGAGCATCTTGCAATATTAAGGTGGATTGCATAACTTAAGGCGTATGGCTGAGTCGAAGGCAAAAATCCCACCCAATTCCAAAGAATCAGAAATGATGGTGCTAGGCTGCATGCTGACATCATTGTCCGCCCTCAACGTGGCGGTCGACGGTCTGGCGGCAGAGGATTTTTATTTCGCAGAACATAAAACCATCTTCGATTCTCTCCTGAATTTATATAAACAAGACAAGCCGGCCGACATTCACCTAGCTGGAGAAGAACTCAAGCGCCTTGGCAAGCTTAAGAACATCGGCGGCATCGGCTATCTCACAACTCTCGCGCAATACGCAGGTACCGCTGCCTACATCGAAGAATATGTCGATCTCGTCAAAAACAAGGCCCTCCTGCGAAGAATGATCGATGCTGCGCAAGACGTAGAAAAATCGGCGCTCCATGAACCCGATGATGTCCATGCGGTACTCGATGACGCGCAGCAAAAGTTTTTCCATATCAGCCAAGCAGCCAATCCGATTGCCGGCATTCCGATCCGCGATATTATTTCGGGAGTCAAGGCGACATCCGGCCTGCCCTACTTGAAAGAACTGCAAGAAAAGCAAGAAAAGTTCCAATCACGCAAAGGAGACGATCCCGGCATTACGGGAGTTCCCACACACTTTTCCGACTTGGATCGCATGATCAACGGTTTTGGCAACTCCAACCTGATAATACTTGCTGCGCGGCCTGCGATGGGAAAAACAGCCCTCGCCTTAAATATTGCTGAAAATATCTGTTTTAAAAACAACATGCCCGTTGGCGTTTTTTCTCTTGAAATGACCGCAGAACAGCTGCTGCACCGCATCATTTGCTCCCAAGCCGAAGTCGAGTCGGACAAGATTAAAACCGGCAGTTTGAATGGGATCGAATATCAGCGCGTGGTTTCCTCGATCCATCACATGCAAAATCACACAATGGTCATCGATGATCAGCCAGGCCTCAAGATCACCGATTTAAGAGCCAGGGCTCGGCGGATGAAGGAAGCGTACGGAGTAGGGCTTATCGTCGTGGACTATCTCCAGCTTCTTTCAGGATCTGGCACTTCGCGCAATCAGGATAATCGTCAAAGTGAGATCTCTGAAATTTCACGCATGCTCAAGACTCTTGCAAGAGAACTTAACGTCCCTGTTCTGTGCCTTTCACAGCTGTCGAGGAAAGTCGAAGAACGGGCAGGGCACAGGCCTATGATGAGCGATCTAAGGGAATCGGGTTCGATCGAGCAAGACTCTGACTTGGTCATGTTTTTGCTCCGCCGCGAATATTACGATCCCTATGACAAGCCCGGCCTTGCCGAGCTTATCGTCGCTAAAAACCGTCATGGAAGCATTGGAACTGTGAATCTTACCTTCCGAAAAGAGGTGGCCCAGTTTGCTAATTACACCCAATCTCGAGGCTCCCCCGATGAAACTCCCGCTGCTTTTGCCGCCTTTTCACCAGACTAAAATGTTTGCTTTACATTGCACATTGGGTAGTAAATTTTTTAATTGTTACTTTCGTCCTTGTAAAATAAGGCCGATCTGCTATAATTTGGTCCTCGTTAACTAACATAAGGAAACGATGAACGCACAGGAATCCAAAGGATTTGGCCGTTTTCGTTCATTGTTTTGCCCTGTCTACAAAAATGAGCTAAAACTCTTTTTGCCTCTGTGGCTGATTTTCTTCTTTATCTGTTTTACGTATAACGTTCTCCGCCCTGCTAAAGACTCTCTCGTCGTAACAGCGCCTTCCGGGGGCGCTGAGGCCATTCCGTTTTTGAAGGTTTATGCGATCCTGCCGATGGCTATTTTGATGACGCTGTTTTTTACGCGGCTCTCTAACCGCTTTAAAATGGAAAAAGTCTTTTACATCATGATGACGATCTTTTTAGGGTTTTTTATCTTATTTGCAACATTTCTTTATCCAATGAACGAGACCTTGCATCCTCATGCACTTGCCGACCGCCTTCAGCATTCTTTCCCTGAAGGGCTGCGCGGGTTTATTGCCATTTTGCGAAATTGGACATTTACGACCTTCTACATTATGGCCGAGCTTTGGGGAACGACCATTATGTCCGTTCTTTTCTGGGGATTTGCCAATGAAATTCTGAATGTCAACACGGCTAAACGATTTTATGTGCTGATCCTCTTCGGGGGCAATATATCGGCCATTTGCGCCGGCCTTGTTTCGACCACCTTTTCTGATATGGGCAAAACTTTGGGAGTTACCTACGGAATGGACCCATGGCATTGCTCCCTCCTCATGACAACAGCGGCGATCGTCCTAAGCGGTATTTTCATCATCGGCATTTTCCGTTGGCTGCATGCCCGCACACTCCAGCATAAAGATTATTTACCGACAACTGAGGAAGCCAATGCCCCAAAAATCAAGATGAGCATGCGCAAAAATTTTAGGTACCTTGCCCAATCAAAATATCTTTTATTTATTGCAACCATCGTAGTGACTTATAATATTTGCATTAATCTTACTGAAGTTGTTTGGAAAGATCAGCTTCACCAAATCTATACCGATACAAACTCTTTTAACTCTTATATGGGTAAAGTGACCATGTGGGTCGGGATTCTTGCGACGGTGGTCGCCATTATTATGTCCGCTCTTATTCGCCGTCTAAACTGGACTTTTAATGCGATGATCCCTCCTCTTATTCTTCTCATAACAGGCATAAGCTTTTTCTCCTTTCTTATCTTTAAAAATTCAATGCTGGGGCTCGCCATTGCCTCGTTCTTGGGAAGCACCCCCCTAGCTCTTGGCGTCTTCTTTGGATCTGTGCAGCAGTGTCTTTCGCGGGCTTCCAAATACACAATTTTTGACGCCACCAAGGAGCTCGCTTTCATCCCCTTAAGCAAAGAATCAAAACTTAAAGGAAAGGCCGCCATCGACGGGGTAGGTTCGCGGTTTGGCAAATCGGGCAGCGCCATTATGTATCAGGTCCTCCTCATGTTCCTCGTGACGGTACAATCGACCATCCCTTATGTGGGAATTATTTTACTCCTCGTTGTAGGGGCCTGGATGCTGGCTGTATACGCCCTTGGTAAGAAATTTAATGAACTCACCGCCGAACAACAATCAGTCGAAGTTGTTGAACCTGTACCCGTTCAGCAACAAGCCATTCCGGCTTCGGCTGAGAGGTAAAAATTTATGCGACGAAATTTTGGCGCTGGAAGCGAACGTAAAGGCCGAGGCTAAAATAAAACATAAAATTGGAAAACTATGTCATCAGTAAAGAAAAAAAGAAAATATAAGATGGCGAAGCACAAGCGCAAAAAGCGCAGCCGCCGCGATCGTCATAAGACTAGATAAAGACTTTCTGTTCCTGTAGAATAGATCTATTCTATGTGGTTCTATCCAGAAGAGTTTGACGTCATTGTCATTGGAGCCGGACACGCCGGTTGCGAAGCGGCCCATGCCGCAGCGCGCCTGGGTGCCCGCACCCTGCTGCTCACGATGAGCCTCGACACGATCGGCAAAATGAGCTGCAATCCCGCCGTTGGGGGGACTGCGAAAGGCCACATCGTCCGCGAGATCGATGCCCTCGGCGGCATTATGGGAAAAGTCACCGATAGCACAGCCATTCAATACAGAATGCTGAACGCCTCCAAAGGCCCTGCCGTCTGGTCCCCCCGCGCCCAAGCCGACAAGCTCGCCTATCAAACCGCCATGAAAAAACGGCTTGAACTCACGCCGAACCTGCAAATTAAACAAGGCACTACCGAAAATCTTCTGGTCGAAGATCAAACGCATCTGCGGCGTTGAGACCAAAGAAGGCATCGCCTACCGCGGCAAAACGGTCATTCTTTCTTCGGGAACGTTCATGCGCGGCCTTATCCATATTGGGCCGACAACGTTTTCCGGGGGTCGCGCGGGCGAACAGCCCTCCGTCGGACTCTCAGCAAGCCTCCAAGCGCTCGGATTTGAGCTGGGAAGGCTCAAAACAGGAACGCCCCCTCGCGTGCACCGCCGCAGCATGGACCTCTCTAAATTAGAAGTGCAGCACGGCGAGAGCGGCATGCGATTTTCCTACGATCCTCCCGAAGATACCGGCCTGCCCCAAGTGCCGTGCTACATCACCTACACAACCGAAGCGACAAAAAAAGTCATCCTCGACCATCTCCACCTCTCTCCTCTCTACTCCGGAAAAATCCAAAGCGTCGGTCCTCGCTATTGCCCTTCCATCGAAGATAAATTTGTCCGTTTTGCCGATAAAGAACGGCACCAGATTTTTATCGAACCTGAAGGGCTCACCACCGATGAGATGTACATCAATGGCATCTCCACCTCGCTCCCGTTCGATGTCCAACTCAAGATGATGGCCACGATCCCCGGCCTGGAAAATGCCGAAATCATGCGGCCAGCCTACGCCATTGAATATGATTATCTCAAGAGCGGCCAGCTTTATCCTACTCTGGAAACCAAATCGGTCGCCGGACTTTTCTGCGCAGGGCAGATCAACGGAACGACCGGCTATGAAGAAGCGGCCGGCCAAGGCATCATCGCCGGCATCAACGCCGCGCTAAAAGTGCAAGGCAAAGAGCCTTTCTTTCTCAAACGGTCCGAAGCCTACATCGGCGTCATGATCGATGAGCTCATCACCAAAGACCTGCAAGAGCCGTACCGCATGTTCACTAGCCGCGCCGAGCACCGTTTGCTCCTGCGCCAAGATAATGCGGATCTGCGTCTGCGCCCTTATGGATATCAGCTGGGCCTGATCGATGAAGAACGTTATCAAAGACTGCTCTCCAAACAAAAGACGATCGCCGAGCAAATCGAGAAGCTCGAAAAAAAATACATTACCGTCAATAGCCGCGGCGTCTCGCTCGCCCAGCTCCTCTGCCGGCCCACACACACATATCAGAACCTCCTCGCCGAGCACCCCGACATCGTTCTCGATCATGGCACTGAAATAAACTTCCAGATCGAGCTCCAACTGAAATACGCAGGATACATCTCCCGCCAGACATTAGAGGCAGCGCGCCTCGATGCCGCCGAGGATATGATCCTTTCACCCACCATCGATTACCACGCTATCTTGGGCCTTAGCCAAGAGGCCCGGGAAAAACTCTCGCGCGCCCGTCCTATTAATTTAGGCCAGGCGTCCCGCCTTTCCGGCATTACCCCTGCCGATATTACCGTCCTCATGGTACATTTAAAGAAAAAACCATCGGAGGGATTATGATGCTCATCGCCGCACTTTTAACTTTTGCAACAATCGACCCGCCTGCTGATTCCAAAGGCTATATGAAGGAACGCGCGAGCGACTATAAAGAAGCTTTTGAGGTTTTAAAAAAGGACAAGGGCACTGGCAAAGTCTACTTCCAGCTCTCCGATGGAACTCAAATCTCCAATATCATCGACATGACGCTGATGGGCTCAGGACATCTCATCCTCTTTAAGTTCAACACCCAGCAGGGCATCAAACAACAGGTCGTGCCGGTCGAGCAGATCGCTACGCTCTCCTATTTCCCATGAACCTTCTGCACTACCAAGGCATGCCGATTGTGGAGCAGCTCAAGATCGAAGAGCAGCTGCTGCGGGAAGACACGCGCAACATTTGCCTGATCAACGAAGGAACGCCTCCCACCATCGTCATGGGGATCTCCGGCAAGGCCGAAGAGCTTGTCGACCTCCCCAAAGCCGAAGAGCACAAGGTCCCTGTCATAAAACGATTTAGCGGCGGCGGCACGGTCATCGTCGATGAAGAAACGGTCTTTGTCACCTTTATCTGTAATACCGATTTGCACGATTTTCCTGCCTACCCCGAACCCATTTTGCGCTGGGCCGGCAGCCTATATCAGGACATTTTTGGGATCATCTCACTGCGTGAAAATGATTTTGTGATCGGCGAAAAGAAATGCGGCGGCAATGCGCTTTACATTCGTAAAGGCCGATGGCTGCTGCACACGTCTTTCCTATGGGATTATCGACCTGAGCGCATGGCGCTGCTGCACCATCCCCGCAAAACTCCCGCCTATCGATCAGGCCGCGGCCACGAAGAGTTTTGCACGCGTCTTAAGTCTCACTTTGCTCAGAAGAAGGAGTGGATTGAAAAGTTGAAGTCTTTTTTGGGGTGTCCAGTATCTGTTGAATCTCCTCAGCTTTTTGATTCACCTGTGCTGTGATCCTATCGGCCCGCTCATTTGCTTGCTTTTTTCGCGCAACTAGAGCTTCCAATGCACCAATCTGCTCCATGATCTGATTATTGGTGGCGCTAGATGTTCTGAGTTCTTCTTGAAGGGCTTTTATTTCTTTTCCTGACCTAATCCACTCTTCAGCTTGTCGCAGCACTTCGAACACCCTTTTGATTTCTTCCATCTTTTGGGGTAAATTCTGCGCCGGGCAATTTCCTATATCAATTTTAAACTGCGCTAAAATTTGACTCAGATCAAATTCATTGGTCGATATAGTGTTAAGTTGGTCGACAACACTTTTTCTAAAAAGTTCCCACTGGGCAATTTGTTGCTCAGCTTGGTTAGTTTGCTGTTTCAGCTGCTCAAATAGCTCTTGTTGCCGTTGCACTTCAGCCGTTCGATCAAACTGTGGTATCAGCTTGGATAATAAATAGTGCACGTTGAACCGGTCCTAGAGGATTTCTTCCAGATCTCATTTCGGATGGAACTTTTGAAGGCCGCTCCGGAGTTGCTGCCTTGACGAGAGGCGTGAGGTTTTTTACTCCTAGTTCAAGGCTCTCCTTGCTTTCGATCCCTTTCCTGACAACTTCAGGAAGTTCGGCTTGGAGTTTTTTGAGTTTTTCACTGGCTTGGGTATTCGATTGTTGCTCCTCATCGAACCGAACCGCTAACTCAACGTATATTCTTAAATTCTCTGGTTGTTCTCCAGCTACACTTCTTAGTTCCTTTGTTAACACTTGCAAAGAAGACAATAAATTTTGCGGGATATCTATTGAAACATCAGGAGCGAGATCTGGTGAAATTGTATTATAGACTTGCTCTCTTGCAGTATTCGCCGTTTGTAATCCCTCGACAACCACTCCAAAGTGCGTCACAACTTTTTTGCAATCCTTGATTAAGGCTAACTTCTGCTGCCAATTCTGTTGCATTTCTTCTAGTTTCTTTTCCGTTTCTGGATGGATATCAGGCGTGCCCAAATATCGATTCCATACTCCCTTTATTTCCTGACCTATAGCTTCTGTGGCTAAAGAAGCTACCTCGGTAAGATGAGCTGCGTTAATGAGTTGATTACTGATCGGACGACGCAGCCAAAACGAAAGACTATTTTGCTTTTCATTCGCAGGAGATATTTTTTCTCCATAAGCAAAAATTTTCTGACCAATGGTGGTTGAGAAATCACCATTGCGGGGCGCTTTCCAAGAAAACCCCACAGCTGCACACACTACAAATGCAAATTCTTTCGCGGGGATCGAAGATGCCATCTTTGCCTCCTAATTTTGGGTACGTTGTCTCAAAGTTTCAACAGCAGGGGTTAATTTACCGACTGCTATTTCAGTTTTATCCAGCAATGTTTTTTCTCGAGCATTGAGAGGAGCTAACTCTGTTTTTAGGTCGGAGATTGTCGCCAATATTTGGCTTTTTTGCTGAATCAGTTTTCTCACGTCTATTGTTAATTCAGCAACTTTTCCTGCGACATCCTTTTTAATTTCCTCCTCTATCTTCTTGAGGGATTCCAATGTTATCGCAAGACTTTCGGCTGGTGTCGCTTCCCCATTCTTGGGCTGCGGCGCGATCTTCTCTTTTAAGTCTTTCCACAAGTTCAACATGTCCGTATTGTTGGCATAAAACCTGTTAACTTCCTCATTCCACTTTTGAAAAAAGTCATTAAATCCGTCGATGGTTTGTTTTTGCTGAACATTTAGCGACTGTGCTTCGCCGAGCAAACCTTCTAAACGGCCATTTTCCTCTTTCACTTCCTTGCCTCGGTGAAACTCGCGCACTAAAAACAAAAAGCCGATATAGGCAGTAACATATGACTCCAGCGTTCCTCTGCTGATCCCATGCAAAATAGCAATAATAGGGAGCGCCATACCTTTCAAATCCATAAATTCAAAGACTTTTTGGGTTTGACCATATATTTGATAAAAAAGGAAGCATCCGCCGGCTGTATAGATCATGGCCAGTTGGCCTCCTTTAAAGTAGGCGGCAACGCAAATGATCACAACAAACGTTACATGCTGCCAATGGTTGCGCGCATGATCTTTAACTTTTTCCCATTCGCCGGGGGCTTGCTTGCTAAAGACCGCATAGCCATCTAAAAGTTTCTGAGGAAAACCATCAAGGTACATAATCTTTAAAAAAGATTATCAGGATTTTAAAATTTTTAGTCCAACTGTTTAACATCCAACGCGACAAATTCTTGTTGGCATGCGGGGGAAGGGCACCGTCTGAATTCTTCGCTTTTCTTATCAATACGCTCAAGGGCGCATCGAAGATGGCAAAGATGCTGCGAGCAAAAATAAATATTCGGCTGCTCCTTCGAACAAATTACGCAATTCTCCTCAGGCTTTGCAGGGGCTTTTTGCACCAAGAAATAGGCGTCTTTAACTCGAAGCCACTTTAATTCGGAGACCTTAAGCAACCGAAAACCTTGGGTGGCGGCACTGGCTGCATAGAAGAAAGGCTGCGTGGAAAAAAATATCAAAATAACGCTAAGGACCACCTGAGATGTGACTATCCCTTGATAGATTTTTTGATCGGTCGGTCGATACCAATGACTTTCGATCTTAGAATTCTTCAGATCATCGTTTTTTTCATGCTCATGCAAAGCTTTGAAATAATCATTAATTTTGCCCACACAGCCCACAGCAAAAATCAATAAGCAAGTCCCTGAACATACGACCAAAATGACAGAGGCGGGCAAAAGCTCAAAAGCGCGTCGATTGGCAAAGTGCGTGAATAAGTCTACACCCATGTACAAAACGAACCCTATATCGAGAGCAAAAACAAGAACGTTTATTTTATATGCTCGTTCAAAAAGTTTAGGATGCGACAGCTGCAATGTATCGATGCCAGCTTTCGCTCCGTTGTAGATGAGAAAGGTTTTGTCAAAAAAAGCCAGCTGATGGAAAAAAGTTATGGCCATCATTTAATTTAAGCCTTGTTAGTTGTGGAAATAAATTGACTACTTAAACTAGGTGCAAATGGATATCTTCCCGATTGGATCGTTCTAGGCAATTTTGCGACTCGATCAGGAGTTGCTGCTATGACAAGAGAGATGAGCGTATTGACTTTCTGTTCTAGATTTTTTTTGCGCTCGATCCCCTCCATCGTAGTAACGGAAAGTTCTTGTCGGAGTTTTTGCAACTTGGCAAGAGCTTCCCTAGAGCATTGCTTCTCCTCATCTAGCTGCACTGCCAATTCCACATATACTTTTAAAGTCTCGGGTTGATCGCCAATCAAATCTCCCAATTCCTTCGTTAGCGTTTGGAAAGAAGATAGGAAAGCTTGCAATACTTGGGGCGATAAGAAAAGAGCTTTTGATGTCTCCGTAGAAATGGCCGTATATACTTGCGCCCTTGCATCATTCGCGAGATGAAATTGATCTACCACCTCTTTAAACTCCTCGGTTATGCTTTGGCAAAGATTATTTAAAACAAGCTTCTCATTCAATTGTTTTTGGATTTCTTGAATTTTCTTTTCTGTTTCTGGGTTGATAGCAGGAGAAGGGAGCATCTCTCTTATTTTTTGAGAAACTAAGTCGGCAATTTTACGGAAAAACTTCGGAGCGCGAACAACGGCCTGGTAAGGAAGTTCAACCACAGCTCCCGTCACATTTGCCGCTTGCATCATAAACATGTAAGCAACTTTAGATTGGGTGTGTAAAATTAGGTGGTATAAACGAGTATCGTCCTTGGCCTGCATAGCATGTTCTTCTAAATACTCATTACAAAGCAGACATGCGTGTACTGTGTGCCTTGTCCAGGGTCTTCCATAGATAATGCAATCTTCCTCGACCTGAGGATGATCTCTGACAGAAATAAAAGCTTTTTCTGCAACATATCGAATCCCCTTCGATAAAGGATTTTCCATAGGGATTTGAGGCTGATGCCATGGTGGGATGATAGGGCTGTCGGGACCATATCTCATCCACATACGAACGCCGAGAAGGACGGCAAAACCTATCTCTACCTCTGCTAGTCCGATTCGCATAAGAGCCTTCTTTTCCTAATTTTCACCAATCACCAACAGCTGCAAGCCACATAATCTTTAAACAAAGATTATGTGGAGCTTAAAATTTTTAGTCCAACTCTTTATTTAGGGAGGCTGATGAGATCATGGACCGCTTGCTTGGCCACTTCGCGGCCCATAACAGCGATCGATTCGGTGAGCGGGATTTTCTTGGGACATACGCGGCGGCAGTTTTGCGCATTGCCGCAATCGGTGACGCCCCCTTTTTCCATGAGGACATGGAGGCGGTCGGAGGCTTGGTTTTTGCCGGTAGGATTGGAATTGAAGAGGCGGGCTTGAGAGATGGCTGCAGGGCCGATGAACTCAGAATGGTCATTGACTTGCGGACATGCCTCGGTGCAGCAGCCGCAGGTCATACAAGTGGAGAGGACGTACATCATCTCTTGGACTTTAGGGCTGATCTTGGGGCCAAAGCCTCCTTCGTAGGAAGAGTCGACCTCGATCCAGCCGCGGATCCTTTTAAGGGCATTGAACATCGCATCGCGATTGACGACCAGATCGCGGACGACAGGATATTTGGAGAGCGGGGCAAGGGTAATGACAGGGCTTTTGGCCGTGGCGATGATTTGATCGATGAGCGCCGTACAGGCTTGTCGTGGGCGGCCATTGACGAGCATGGAACACGAACCGCAAACCTCCTCCAGGCATCCTTGCTCCCAAACGACGGGAGCGACTTTTTCATGGCCGCGATTGAAGGGGGCTTTTTGAACATCCATCAAGGCAGTAATGATATTGTAATGAGGCTTGAGATCGAGCTCAAACTCTTCCCAATACTGGTTGCCCGGAAGACCGCGGAAGATTTTTAGAATAAATTTGTTCATAGAGGAAGAGTAATGTTAGAGGGAATGTTTTTAAGCTGGGGTTTGATTTTCTTCGCATGGACATAGTCGCGGGGGATGGGATCGAGATAGGGCATGTCGATCTTGCGGTAGAAAATTTCGGGTTCGTCTTCGCGGTAGGTGGCAATGGTTGCCTTCAGCCACTCTTGGTCGTTCCGGCGAGGGAACTCGGCTTTATAGTGGGCACCGCGGGACTCATTGCGAAGGAGCGCGCCTTTTGTCATCACTAAAGCGAGTTCTAGCATGGGACCGAATTGATTAGCAAATGCGTACGTCTGATTAAGGATAGGGCCGCGATCATCGAGATGAATATGTTGGTAGCGCTCGCGCAGTTCTTTGAGCTTGTCGATGGTTTTTTGTAGGTCGGCGTTATTTCTTTCCACCGTAACGTTGTGCACCATCCAGTCGGCCATTTCGTCGTGGAGAAGGTGGACATTTTCAGGGCCGTCGCGGGTGAGCAGGTCGTGTTTGAGGGCCTCTTCTTTGGCAAGGCCTTCCGCGTACATACGGGTGGGGAGGCTCGCGTAACTAGATGCAAGTGTATCGAGGTAGCGGGGAACTTCATTTCCGGCGACGAGTCCGCCGAAGATGCAAGCAACGAGTGAGTTGGCGCCGAGGCGATTGGCCCCGTGATATTGGAATTCGGACTCACCGACGTTGAAACAGCCGGGAATATTCGTCATATGTCGGAACCGGGCCTCGCGGTCGGGAGCATCGGCGGCCGGCCAATCGACCCAGGCGCCCCCCATCGAATAATGGACGGCGGGGAAGATTTTCATCGGCACTTTTTTCGGATCTTGGCCGGTGAATTTATTGTAGATCTCTAGGACAGACTCGACCTTACGGAGCTTTTCAGGAGAAAGGTGCGTGAGGTCGAGGAAGACTTCGGACTTGCCATCAACCCCGAGGCCCATCTTGCAGATGCGGAGCATTTCTCGTGAGGCGATATCGCGCGGAACGAGGTTGCCAAACGCAGGATACATCTCTTCGAAGAAATACCAAGGCTCGCCTGTTTTGCCGCAGGGAATCGTTTTACCATCGGGACCGGTGATCGTTTTGGAAGAATCTCCCCATACCCAAATTCTTCCGCCCTCCCCGCGCGTCGACTCGGAGATCAGGCGGAGCTTGTCCTCTCCCGGAATAGCCGTGGGATGGATCTGAATAAACTCTCCGTTGGCGTACCACATCCCCTGCATGAAGAGGCGGCCATTGGCGGCCCCTGTGCAAAAAGTGGAGTTGGTCGATTTTTTGAAAATGAGTCCCGGACCTCCCGTTCCAAAAACGACGGCATCGGCCTTAAGCACTTCGAGTTTGCTATTATAAAGGTCCATGATCACGATGCCGCGCGCTCTGCCTCCACTGTCCAGAATAATGCGGAGGAACTCGTGATGCTCAAATTTTTCGACTTTGCCTTGCACTTCATAACGTCGGACTTGTTCATCGAGGGCGTAGAGGAGTTGCTGGCCCGTCGAAGCGCCGCAAAAGGCCGTACGATTATAGAGAGTGCCGCCAAAGCGGCGAAAATCGAGCGTTCCCTCGGGCGTACGGTTGAACGGACAGCCCAGCCGGTCCATCAACCGAATAATCCCGGGCGCGGCAAGGCACATCTCGAGCACGGGAGGCTGGTCAGCTAAAAAGTCGCCGCCTTTGATCGTGTCGTACGCATGGATATAAGGAGAGTCTTCTTCCCCTTTGAGGTTCATCGCAGCGTTGATGCCCCCTTGAGCGCAGACGGAGTGCGAGCGTTTGACTTTGGTGACGGAAATAATTTTGACATTGCAACCTTTTTCAGCCAGGCGCATCGCGGCGGATAATCCCGCGAGGCCTCCCCCCACAACGATGACTTCTTTCTTCTTCATGTTTTTAAGTTAAGCCAATAAGTTCCCCAGACGGCGGCAAGGCCGAGGAAAGTGACGAGCAGCATGAGCCCCACAGCGAATTTCACGGACCATTTTTGCGAGGCCATGTTGAGTACGATGCCCCAGGTGATCAAAAACGTCCACAGGCCGTTGAACGCATGGAAACACGCAGCGAGAACAAAAATCGTATAGAGCGCTACATAAAGAGGGCTCTTGAAAGTATCGCGGACCGTCAGCAGTGTAGCTGTGCCAAAATCGGGCGAGGCGGCGATGACCTCGCCAGCGGTGATCGGTTTTTTTTCGAGCATGGCCACCCACTGTTTTTTTTGCTCAAATTTCTGCGCCGAGGTGAGGAGCATCGCAGCTTGGGGCTCATATGTGGGACTATCTTGGACCTTGGCTGCTACATCAATATAGGCTTGCTCGCCCGAACGCCGCTGCAGTTCGTTCTTTTCCTTCTCAATCGCCGCCTGATCATACAAAGTCACACCGAGGCGGTCCGCGACAGTATAGAGACCCTTGTCCACAGAGACGCGAGCAAAATACGTAGAGGTCCGCCCTTCATTTGCTGACCAAGGATATTCCAGAAATCGAAACTTCACGATATGGCCGATCAGGGCCACGGCTAAAATATAGGAGGTGATGCGCTGCCAGGTATAAGCGTGATTGCGGCTATAATTGAGGGAGGGTTTCGTGCCATCGCTGGGCCAGGAATTCGGCTTAGATGTAAAAAGATACATAATTCCCCACACAAGGTGGATGAGGATCGGCACGCCGAGAAGACAAATCTCGATCGCCTGCAAATAGGGCAAGTTGTGGAGCCAGTTCACGGCATTCACGAATCCGCGGGCGTTGTCTCCTAACAGAAGAGCGGCCTGCGAATTCGTCAGAAGGTGTTCCATCAAAAACAAAACGAGCCACAGCCCCATGAGTGAATGGAGGCGCCGCCACACAAAAGCTCTAGGTATCGCTTGCGTCGTCATAAAAAGACTATTAAACAGACGCGGACGGTTTAGGAAAAGAAAAAAATTGCTTTGAAAAAACCCTTTTAAAAGCTAGTGTTCCAATAGCACGGTAATCGTGCTAGAGATTAAGAGATTTCATAATTCACACCTTTAGGAAGGAACGCATGAAATACACATGGTTATTATTAGCTTTATTATCAATGCAATTGCACATTTCAGCCGAAATCATTGAAAATGTCGAATTTTTCCTCCCAGGAGAAGTTTCTAATTGGAGTAAAATAAATGAATTTCAAGCTCCAAAAAATACGACCGTTCTATATTTTTCAAATGCAAATAATGACTTCTTCAGCATCTCTATTAATAATTTTCCAAGCAGCGAAATGGCCGAACAAAAAAAAATGCAAAGCCTAATATCTTGCGCAGAGGCTCGAGTGCTACGATTTCAGAAAAATCCTTCTTCGATGTTATCCGAAACGATTTTTGAAAAAAATGGCATCCCAAGTTCCTATATATATTCTCGATTCTTAGTAGATAAAGATAATACAATCACTATTACCTACATTAGTAATGACATCAACAATCTTGATAATATTCGAATGGCGGCGGACGAAGCATTAAAAAAAGCAAAAATTTTGACTCCAGTTTGAAGAACCCTCCCATAAATGGAAGGGATTCTTCAAATAGTTGCCTACAGCCCGCACAAGAACACACTCATCCAACTCTTTGGCTTTACAGATAAAAAAAGTCCCGTGCGTTCTCTGCCGTTGCATCTGCTAGCTCCTCCACAGAGATGCCTTTCAGATGGGCGATGAAAGCGGCGGTCTCGGGAAGATAGCCCGGCTCGTTGAGCTTTCCCCGCTTAGACTGGGGCGCCAAATAGGGGGCGTCTGTCTCGATGAGCAGCTGATCGAGGGGAATAAAACGGACAACTTCTTGTAATTGGACCGATTTTTTGAAGGTGACGATGCCGCTGATCGAAACCAGCCAGCCACGATCTAAACATTTTTTAGCTTCATCGAGCGTGCCGGTAAAGCAGTGGAGGATCGCGGAAGTATTTTTGAGGTGGCTATCGGCCATCGCAAAGAGATCGTCGAACGCATTGCGGCAATGGAAAATGATCGGGAGCTGTGCCTCATGGGCCAGGGCAAAATGGTGGAGAAGATATTCCAGCTGCTGATCGCGGGGGCTGTGCTCATAATAATAGTCGAGGCCCGTTTCTCCAATGGCTACAAGATCCGAGGTGTGTTTTTGGATGAGGGGTAAAAAAGTTTTCCCTTCTTTGGCTACATCGTGGGGAGTTACGGCCGCCGCATTATAGACCCAAGGATGGCGCTTGGATAAAGTCAGCCCTTTTTCCAAACTTTCTGCATCGGTGCAAATATTGACGATGGCCGAGATGTGGTTTTGCTGAGCCCGCTGCAGAATTTCCTCTGCGTGATCGATAAGGGGAGGCGCCGAAAGGTGGGCATGAGAATCAATGAATGGCACTTTTAAGCCTCCTCGCGGCCTGGTAATGTTCGATAACGACCTCGCTTTGTTCGATGAAAAAGACATCGAGATCATAAATCTTCGAGTAGGAAATAGGAAGCGGCAAAATTTTTGCCTTTTTCTCCTTCTTTACGATATCGCGCAGCGCGGCTTGATCCCAGTAGTTAGGATCGTTTGCCAAGCGCTTGGCGCACAGGCGCGCCCATCGGCGAACAATATTTAGTCCTTTTTCTGTGTAATTGAAAAAAATGGTGTTGGAGATCAGTTTGGAAGGATTGTTCCAGGGAAGAAAGGGCATCAGACGGACGGAGATATCGCAGTCCTTTAAAAAATCAAAGTTGGGCTGTTGCAAGATGATGGCATCGGCATCGATCCAAATAAGCGGACGCTTTAAGGTCTGGAGCTTTTGTTCAATGTAAAGCGGCTTGACGCTGCAATTCTTGGCCCATGATCCTTGAGAAGGGAGTCCCTCGATGCAATATTCCAGGCCCCATCTATGACAGGACTCGATGAGCCCTTGCACTTCTTGTTCGTAAGGGGTATTTAGGGTATAAAAGGAGACAATCACCGGCGCAAACATCTCCGGTGCAGAAGGTTCATCTATGTTATCACCTGCAGCATTGCCGCTTGGCTCTCTTAGTGCGTTTGTCACTGCTTACTCACAATCCGATTTGTTCGGAAAACTTGTCATCTTAGGCCTGGTTGCCCTTTCGATGATCTCCTGGATTGTTCTCCTCCATAAAGTCTGGATGATCCGCAAAGTACGCTATATTTCTCAAGCTTTTCAAAAAGCCTTCGAACAAAACCAAGAGGCCCTCCTCAGTCTGGACTCTAGTAACTTACCCAAGCCCAAACAGGGCGGAATCCCCCATCCTTTTGCCGATCTTCTGCAAACCGTTCAAAATAAAACCCGCGAAGTGCTCGGCAAAAATCGGTACTTTTTGACGCAGGACGGGAAAACGAAGGCGCCGGTCTATCTCACACCCAGCGACATTGAACTTCTGGAGTCCCATCTGGCGGCGACGATTTCCGGGAAAAGCAAAGAGTTGGAAAAAAATGTCTTTGTTCTCTCCACCATCGTAACGCTCGCTCCTTTTATGGGCCTGCTAGGAACCGTGTGGGGAATTTTGATTTCTTTTTCTGGTCTTCATGAAGGCGGCGGAGCCGCAGGGTCGAACAGCGCGATCTTGGGAGGTCTTTCCACAGCTTTGGCAACGACCGTGCTAGGCTTGATTATCGCTATCCCCGCCCTGATCGCTTATAATTATTTACGGAACACTCTCAAAGATTACACTTCCGATATGGACGATTTTTCTACGTCTCTTCTCTCAACAGTTGAGATCCAATACCGCAAAGTGGAGTAGCCATGCGCAGACGCTTTGCAACGAGCCGCAATGAATCCGAAGAGGCCGTGATCAACCTCACGCCCTTGATAGACGTGGTGTTCGTGGTGCTCATCATCTTCATCATCATCGCTCCGATGCTGGAGCTCGACCGCGTCGAGTTGGCCAGCGCCGCTCCCGCCAATCAAAAGGAAGTCGCCGCCACACCCGAAAGCGGGTCGATTATGATCCATGTGCACCAAGATAATTCGATATGGTTCAATGGTCGGCAAGTGAACGTGGAGGAACTCACCGCGGGGCTTAAAGCTTTGAAGAAAACAAATGCCCATAAAATCCCGCAATTGTTCCATGATAAACGGGCCTATTTCGGCACCTACCAAACCGTAAAAAATGCGGTGGAAATCGCCGGATTTGACGAACTCGACATCATCCTAAAACCCTCATCATAATTATGTCTCAGAGGAAGATCACCTCGGCTGTCGTCCTTCTTCACCTCTTGGTGATCATGATCTTCCTTTTCACCCCGCAACACCGCCCAGCTAAGCCGCACCATGTGGTCGTGCGCACACACATAACACATCCAAAAACGCCCACTAAGGCAGCCGCGATTGCAAAATCGTCCCAAAGCCGGCCGGCCTCCGCAAAAAAAACCTCTCCCAGCGCCCGGCCTGCCGCTAAGGAAGCTAAGCCAGCGCCAAAGGCCCCTCCCAAGAAAAAATCTTCCAAAAAAACGGCGGTTGTCGAAGCAGGAAAAAAAGCTAAGCTTAAGAAACCGCCTCCTGTAGAACCTGCAGAAGAATTTTCCGCCGAACAAATTGCACCAAAACCAGAGAAACGGTATTCTGGACCGAAGCTCGATATTCCAGCGCCGATGGGAGCGCTCGAGATCGATCAAAAAGACAGCGGCAGCTTTTTTTCCATCGAAGGACCGCAAGATGAGTTCATCTCGTTTCTTCATGGCGCGCTTCATCTTCCTGATTTTGGCGAGGTGAAAATAGAATTAACGTTGACGGATGGAGTGGTAAGCAAGGTGGTTGTTCTAAATTCGGAAAGCGCCAAAAATAAAGCTTATTTGGAAAAACAGCTGCCTTTGTTAAAGTTTCCGCCGAGAGATGATCTGAAGTCACGAACATTGATACTAACTTTTTGTAATGAAATATGAT
This sequence comes from uncultured Verrucomicrobiae bacterium, assembly GCA_963813135.1. Lineage (GTDB taxonomy): Bacteria > Chlamydiota > Chlamydiia > Chlamydiales > Rhabdochlamydiaceae > SZAS-15. The sequence goes on from CAWEXY010000011.1 coordinate 118,384, forward strand.
TAAAAATTTACTTTTTTGTGTTTTTGCAGGAATCGCCGCACTGTCCGCAGCTACGGAAGAAATCCGTATCTATCTTCCGACCGAAAGCCCCTTGCAACCCCTCTATTTAAGCCAGATACAAGCCAGCGGAACTAGTTTTTCCAGCCAATATTTGCAAGACCTTGAAGGGGTCCTCCTTTTTGATTTGAGCCATAATGGTTCGACCAAAGTCACACCTCGGCTCGCAGCGAAAGAAGAAATGCTGCGCCAAAAAAATCGCGCGCAAGCTTACCAGCCAAAAATTTGGAAAGAGGCCGGCATTGCCCATGTCGTAAAAGGGGAAATTGAAGGAAATCTTCTCACGGTCTCTGTTTTTTCTACCGCGACAGGGTCTCTTAAATCCTTTGAAAGAATAGAGCTGACAGGCCAATTAGGAAAAGATCGCCGCGTCATCCACAAAATTGCGGATAAAATCCATGAAGCCCTCTTCGGCGCTCCCGGCGTTGCCTCGCAAGTGATCCTTTATTCTTCCAAAGCTAAATCTTCGACGAATGTCTCTGAAATTTGGATGTGCGACTCTGATGGCCATAACGCGCGCCAGCTGACCAAAGAAGGGTGCTATTCTGTCTCTCCTGTCTATATTTCTCCCAGCCCCCAATTTGCCAACGATCGTTTCCTTTATGTGAGCTATAAATCCGGACAACCCAAGATTTTCATTGCCTCTTTAGGCGACGGCGTCGGCAAAAGGCTCATCGATTTGCGAGGGAACCAACTTCTCCCGGCGATATCCAAACAGCGCGACAAGGTTGCCTTTATCTGCGATGCGGGAGGGAGAACCGATCTATTCCTGCAGCAATTTCATCCAGAGACCGGCGAAGTTGGAAAACCAGTTCAGCTCTTTTCTCTGCCGCATGCGACGCAAGCTTCGCCCACATTCAGCCCCGATGGTTCTAAAATCGCCTTTGTATCGGATACGGGCGGCACGCCCCGCATCTACGTCATCCCTGCTTCCTTCACTACTAAAAGACCTGCGCCGCACCTGATTACGAAAGAAAATCGCGAAAATTCTTGCCCTGCCTGGTCTCCTGATGGAAAGAAATTAGCCTATAGTGCTAAAACAAAAGGAATACGCCAGATTTGGATTTATGACTTCGAAACGGGAGAAGAGTGGCAATTAACAGATGGAGGGGGAAATAAAGAAAACCCATCCTGGGCGCAAAATAGTCAGCATCTGGTTTTTAATTCGACCGATGGCGCCTCTTCTGAACTCTATCTCGTGAATTTGAACCAAACCGATGTCATTAAAATCTCGCATGGCCCAGGCATTAAACATTATCCCTCGTGGGGAACACGATAGGGAACAAGGTAGAGAGGTAAAAAAATGAGATAGAGTTTATGCAGCGCCGGCACACAAGCTGCAAGTCCTTCGATACAGACAACCCCTTCTGGGGGTTGGCGAAGCAGAAGGGCGCTGCAAGAAAGATGATCTCAATTTTTTACTTCTCTGCCGAGAAAAGTTAACTTAAGGAATGTAACACATGAAAAAAATCACCATTTTATCCTCCCTCCTCAGCCTTCTGGTCATGACCGGATGCCAAAAGAGTTCAGGCAATATTTGGGAAGACAACCAAACTGGGGCTAAATACAAACATAGCCAACAAAATGCTTCCGCGCTATGGGGCTCGAGCCCTTCTTCCGAAACATTAGCCGGCGGTCCCGTCGAGGAAGATTTCATTCCCCTGAATGAAGAAGATCTCAAAGGGCAGTTTGCCGATGCGGCAGCGCCCAACCCCTCCAAATCCCTCGGTGAAGGCGGCGTCCCTATGGCCGATCTCTTCAAAAATCCGACAGGAGAGATGGCTGCGATTTTCCATCCTATCTTCTTCGACACCAATGAACATACGATCCAAGGCAAGGATCAGCAAGCAGCTATCGCTCGCATAGCAGCCTACCTCAAAGCGCATCCCAACCTGGCGATCATCGTCGAAGGCCACTGCGACGAGAGGGGACCGGAAGCTTTTAACCTCGCTCTGGGCTCTAAACGGGCTAACAACGTGCGTGCGCTCCTCGTCAAAAAAGGCGTTCACCCCGATCAAGTGCATACAATATCGTATGGTAAAGAATTCCCATTCGCTATGGGACACAATGCAGAGTCATGGAAACAAAACCGCCGGGCCCATTTTAAAATCTACCAGAGATAATCGATGCGAAGCCTTATACTATGCGCCCCTCTTCTCTTAGCGGTGCATACCAACTTGGACAGCTTTACAGAGCACCCCCGCTCCCTCGGAGTCGGTTTTAGAAGAGCTCCGAACAGAAATCGCTGACTTAAGGCATGAGATCCAATCAAAAGATGTCGAAATCAAAATTCTCGAAGATAAAGTCGAGAGTAATAGCGATAAGTCCTCTTCACACCTCGAAGGACAAATCCTTACATTAAGCCGCAAGCTCGCAGCGCTGGAAAAAACAAGTGAAAAAATCGCCGCTGATATTCGAGCCCTTTCTGAACATGCCAATCAAACAAGCTCTTCTTTAGGAATGTACCGAGAACGCATTGAAGAAATCGATGCCAAGATGGGTTCTAACAAAGCGCAACCATTTGCACTCAAAAGTTATCGCGTTAAGCCGGGCGACTCTCTAGAAAAGATCGCCAAGCGCCACAAAATATCGCTCGAAAGCCTGAAAAAAGCTAATAGTCTTAGCGATGATCGGATCATGATCGGACAAGATCTTCAGATACCTGATCATGGATAAAGAACTGCCCATCGGCATCTTTGATTCAGGATTCGGAGGCCTCACGGTTCTACGCGCCATCAAATCGATCCTGCCTTCCGAGTCTTTCATCTATTTTGGCGACACGGCCCGCCTCCCCTATGGATCAAAAAGCGGTGAAACGATCATCCGCTACTCCCTCGAGAACGCCTCTTTTTTACATAGCATGGGGATTAAAGCCCTCGTCGTCGCTTGCCATACAGCGTGCAGCTTTGCCCTCAAAGAGCTTGAAAAATCGTTGCCGATTCCTGTCATTGGGGTCATCGCTCCGGCCATTGCGAAAATCCAGAAGCTCTCTTCTAAGGGTAAAATCGGAGTGATCGCAACGAGGGCGACCATCGCTTCAGGAACCTATCAGTCTCTACTTTTGCCGAACCAAGTTGAGGCTGTCGCCTGTCCTCTTTTCGTCCCGCTCGTCGAAGAAGGGTTTATCGATCATCCGATCACAGATCTTGCTATCCAAGAGTATCTGCAGCCGCTTAAGGATAAAAAAATCGATACCCTTCTCTTAAGCTGCACACATTACCCTTTATTAAGGAAGCGTATTGAGCGCTTTTTTGGATCTGAGGTCCGCGTACTCGACCCGGGAGAGGCTTGCGCTGAAGCGCTGCAAACGCTACTGACAGAGCAAGGCATGCTGTCTGCCTCTCCGCGAGCGGATCAATTCTTTGTCTCTGACGGCCCCGAGCAGTTCCGCCGGCTAGGGGCATGTTTTCTAGGTCATCCGCTTACTGGTGTTTCTATAAGCACCGAGTCGTTCAACGATCGCATCTTGCGATAAAGCAGCAAAGTTTCCCAAAAAAACATAACCACAGCTACAAACGTCCAAAAATAAACAGCAGGACCATCGAATATTTGAACAATAGCATAAATCGTTATCGACTCGGCCCAGTTGAGGCCAGCTACAACAAATAAAAATTTTGTATATTGGTGAGCTAAAATAAAGCCCGTAAACATAACGTTATGAGTAAAAACAAGAAAAAAGATCCAGTTTCCTAGAAGAATAGGAGTTATCATTTCCTTCATTTGCATGCACTTCTCGGGCGAAAATAAGAGGGCCATGGTTGAATAAGGAAACAAGAGGGCAGGAATCGCGAGTAGAACTGCAAAAAAGATAAATAAAGATAGGCCTGACTTATAGAGAAGAGGTAACTTGTAATATTGTTTGGCACCCAAGAAGCGCGCTCCCATTGTTGTCATAGTCTGGCTAAAAGCTTCCCCAATGAACATCGTGAAAATAGCGATGGTCCCGCCGATAGAAAACACCAATAAAAAATCCTCCCCCTTGCGCGTTACGACCCAGGTGAGCGCTGCCCAACTTGAGGTATTTAAAATACGGGCGCAAAATCGCATCAGCCCTGGCGAAGTATACTTCCATAAAAGAACTCGATCTAATTTCCAGTTATCCGTCCCGAATTCACTGCGATAAACAGAGCGCAGTAAAAAGAGTACCAAAAATAGGCATAATCCCCCTTCTGTAATAAGAGTAGCAATACCCGCCCCCTTCAGCCCCATAGGGAGAATCTTATCCGCCCAACCAAAAATGAGCAGATAGCATAGACCTAAATGCAGCACGTGAGTTGCAATGGTTGCGGCGAGAAAATTTTTGCGCGCCCAATGCCGATATAAAAGGCAGCGAATGCGGCAATTAGGGGATAGAGAAAATTTAGGGGAGAAAGAAGATTATAATAAGGAAGGGCTAGAGACGCGATAGTCATGCCAGAAAAATAAAACTGCCCCACGCCCCAACCTAAGGGAATTGTAATGAAGGCAGAAAAAATACAAAACCATACCATTTGCCACATACAAGGACCCACGGCTTGCTTTTCCTGGGCCCCCATATGAAATCCTATGGCCGCTTGCGCCATCAGAGGCACGGCCATGCAGGGAAAATAAAATAAACGGGAAACATACATCACAGTCAGAGCCGCTTCCATGCCTTCTAAAGAAAAACGCGCCAAAAGCAACCGTTCTACGAAAGCAAGAAGCGACCCCGATAAAATAGTGGCAGCAATAGGAATGAAAAGACGAAGAAATTCGCCTTTCATACCTACAAGAGGCAATTGCTGCCGATCTAAAGAAACCACTGAAAAGATCTCTTATTACATTTTATTTAAGTGGCTGAGCATCTTCTTGTTCACAGTGCATTATTTTATGTACAATATCGCTTATTGCTTCAGTAGTGTACGGTCCACTAGACCAATAATTGCGGCAGAACCAAGCTTCCCCAAAATAGCTGATGAGGATAGGTTGGTGCTTGATCAATCCGCTGGGCTCAACGAACGATACGTAATAATTATGGGACTTCTCTCCTTTTCTTAAGAGATACGTATATGCCTTGGACCCACGCAGCAGATCTTCTACCTCTAAACCGGTAACATTATCGTACCAGCAGGAGCTTTCCACGATTGAATCCTCGATAACAAATTGTTCATTCGATACAACTTCGGCTAATGCCATATAACCTCCTTAAGGTTTTATTTCCCTATTTCTCCTTGCAACTCCTTGCAATATGAAAGGAGCCATTGACTAAACGATAGGCAATCTTTATTCCTTTCTTCATTAACGATAGGTAAGAAGAGTAGAATAAAGGAGCAACAGGGACTTGTTCGATAATGAATTTTTCCGCTTCAGCAAGATAGGTTTTACGGGTAGTAGGATCGACTTCATTATCAGCTTTGGCTAAGAGCTCCTGATATTCAGGATGCTCCCAGTTAGCAAAATTGGAATCTTCAGATGCATAGCGGAATGCATTGAGGGTATAAATGGGATCGTCAAACCACGACACCCAAACAGTTAATATAATATCGCATTCTCGCCGGGTAGCTTTTTGAAAAGCTCCTCCAAGCTACATTATCTAGACGGCATTGGATCTTGAATACTTCTTCCCATTGCTTTTTTAAAATACGAGCGACGTTAGTATTCGCCATTCTGCCTTCAATGTACGTGATCGTTAAAAGAGGAAACTGGGAAAGTTCCAAATTGCACTCTTGCAGGCCCTCTGCAAAGAGCTGCTGCGCTAAAACGCGATCGCATACAATAGAATGGGAGGTGAGCCTGTGATGCAAAGGGAAGGGAGAATCAGCGGGTTTAATCGACGCAACAACGGCCGAAGAGAATTCATTTCGGTCGAGCGCCAAAGCCAGCGCCCGACGAATTTTTTGATTATTTAAAGGAAACCGGTGATTATTGAAGGCCGCCCATAAGACACCGCCATCCTGCCATTCAAAAACCTTTTCATCCGCAGCAGGAACAATTGCGGATGTCAAATGGCTTAAAGGACTTCCGATCCAGTCGAGCTCGTTTTTTCGAAGCATTTCGACCGACTCATCCATCGTACTGCGCATAAGGACAATCTGATCTAGCGGTATATTGGATGCATCCCAATAGTAGGGGTTCTTTACGAACTTATAACCCTGTTGGGGTTGCTGGACTTCCAGCTCAAAAGGGCCATTGCAGGGATATTGCTTTTTCACCTGATAAGGCCAGCTGGGATGCCGCTGATCGATGCGATGATTGACTGGAGAATACATTGAGTGAGCTATAAGGTCTAAAAAGTAGGGGGCGGGATGGGCAAGCTCGACAAGCAGCGTTTTTTCATCGACAGCCCGTATGCCAACCTCTTCTATGGGCAGAAGCCCTTCTTTGGCCTTTTTTGCATTTTTTATCGGGTAAAAAAGATACGCAAATGAGGTCTTAAAATCGGGAGAAAGGACTTTTTTCCAGGCATATTCAAAGTCATAGGCAACGACAGGGGTGCCATCATTCCACCTTGCTGAGCGAAGTTCAAAAAGATATCGCTTGCCATCGGGAGACATTTCGAAGGATTTTGCAATTCCTTTTTCTATTTCTCCTTTCGCGTTGACGCGCATGAGCCCTTCGAATAGGAGGCGTATCAAATTTGAAGTTACGCTATCTCCTCCGATACGAGGATCCAAGGATAGAATGGTATGTTGAAAAGCGATGCGAAGGATTTGCTGCTCTTCAACTTTTCTTCTCCACCGATGAAGAATACCGCGAACCTCATGGAGAAGAGATTCAGTTTCAGGTTGTTGTGCATGCTGGATCAAGCAGGAGAAGGTATATCCATGGCGACTCTCGAGCGGAATCGTTGTAATATCGAGATTGCGCAATTGAAATTTGCTAAAAAGAGAAGCAATCTGATCTAAAAGTCCTTTTTCCTTTACGCGGACGGCAAGATAGGTGTGTCTTTCATCTGCCTGCACATTGAAAAAGTAACTCGTCTCTTTCCCCCAAGGTTTTTTTATCCCTTCTAAAAAAAGTTGGAAAAGTCGCGTCAGCACATCTAGATTGAGCGTGGCTTGTTTTTCAAGAGGAGTGATAGCGTAGAAAAAGTCTTCTAAAAGCTCTGTCTCGCTCTCCGTCAACTCTTTAAAACGCTCGCGGAAGGCAAAAAGGAGCTCGCTTTGTTTCACGAGCAGGCCACCGTTAAAGTCCCTGAACTCTCCAACAGCTTGTTCAATCAAAGCAGCCACTTTCTGCCTTGCTAGATAGAAGTTGAGCGATCCATCGGACCGGAGAAGGGAAAAGTCCCTGGGGATGCGTAATCGGAAAAGATGGGCCTGAACTGGGTATCGTTCTTCCAGATAACGGACGATTTGTGTGCGTTCATGTTCGAAAACAAAGCTTTCAGCAAGTCTGCCAAAATAGTTTTCAATAGAAAGAAGGTCTTTGGTAGATACGCTCACGAGAATCACGAGAAAGGAGACGTCTTCCTGCGCCTGAGATTCAAAGGAGATAATAACCTGGGGAAGATCGAAAGGAGATTGCAGCTGTTGGCTCAACGTTAAAATATTTTTATAGATCTCTTCTTCATTGCGGCGCATGAAGATAGAAGGGTACAATTTGGGAAATCCCTGTTGGAGCCGATCTTGCAGATCATGCAGGATAAGAGCTCTATCTCGAACAGAAAAAACCTCTTCGCCCTTTTTTTCGATCTCGAAATAGAGCATTTTAATTTTTTCATGCTTGGTAGAATGAAAATAAAGACTATCCCGAATGATATCGGCCGTCGGAAGCAGCTTTTGAAGGGCTTGAAAGATATACTCTTCATCGAGAACCTCAAACCGGTCCTGCCAATAAGCGGCAATTAAGCAACCCAGCACTCGCTTTCGTGAAAAAGGAAAATGCAATTTGCCAGGAATGAGGCGCAATTTGAGCTGCCGCGCATCGGCCGATTGGGTAATATTGCGTAAAATTTGTTTTCGCATCCAATAAAGAGAAAGGACCAGATGGATGACATGCTTGGTCGTCCGGTACTGAAGAAATTCATTTTTAATCAGATCAAAAAAAAATGGCCAAATCTTCTTCGACCCCGTTTTCGAAAAAGCGCGGGAACCGTGACCGATAATTATGGACCGTTGAGCGGATCCTATTCTCATCGTTGCGCAAAGCGATCTTGCTGCTTAATAAAATTCTGGCAGGGTTGGTGCCAATTTCCTTAGCCCAAGTCTCTAGAGAACTTCTAGCCGCTCTCCATTCGTAATCATCTTGCAGCAGTACTTTGGCAGATCCTACAAAAATGGGCCTCGAAGAGACAGGTGTCAGGGCGAGATAAGCATGTTGAAAGGCTCGAATAGCTACTTTACGATCAGGGACAAGACTATGGCGCAGTACATCGAGAAGCAAATCCTCCCATCTTAAGGGGGATCTCGGGAGGGCCATCAAGACTACAGATAAATAATCGGGCGGCGAGATATCCGTATCCCACCGTAAGAGAGGAAAGGTCTCCTGAATCCACTCATCATAGTCGACAACATCTTCAAAAAAACTTCGCTCGGGAAGATATCCCTTGACGATTTCCAGCAGATCTAAATCGACCTCACTCGTATCCATATTGCGTTCTTTGCTATCTGAAAGATTTTACTCCTACCTCTCATTTTCTGGGAAATAAATTTTGCAAAAAAAATTACGGTTTGCATTTTTTAGCTGAACTTTTTTTTTCGAACCGTTTAATATGGCTCTTTATCTCGGAGAAATAACATGAGTCAAAAAAAGAGAATCCTTCTGATAGAAGACGATGCCGACATTTCCGCCCTCATCAAGCTGCAAGCGGAAATGCTGGGCTACAAGCTTCATGCTGAAGTCGATGGATTAAATGGATACCGCGCCGTGGAACGAGAAAAACCTGATATCGTCATCCTGGATATCATGCTCCCCGGTCAAAATGGTTTCGATGTCTGCCGTAAAATCAAAAGCAATCCCGACCTCAAAAATATCCCCGTCATCATTCTTTCTGCTAAAGGCGAAGAGCTCGATGTCGTTTTAGGATTAGAACTAGGCGCAGACGATTATGTTGCTAAGCCCTTTTCGCCCAAAATTCTTTTTTCTCGAGTTAAAGCTGTTCTCCGCAGAGGAAAAGAACCGGAAAAAACGCCTCAAATTTTAGCTTTTGGCGACTTTGTCCTCGACGTCGATCGCTACCTTTTAAGAAAAGGTGAAAAATCGCTCACCATTACCCTGTCTGAGTTCGGCATCTTGAAAAGACTGCTCGTCAACCGCGGAAAAGTGCTCACACGCAATCAACTATTAGAAGATATCCATAACGATGACACCTTCATCGTCGATCGCAATATCGATGTCCACATTGCCTCTCTGCGAAAAAAGCTGGGACCCAACTTTGATTGGATTGAGACCGTACGCGGCGTTGGATACCGTTTCAAAGAATGAGCCTCTTTTGATATACAGGTGGAAGCTACCCGTGGAGAATATATGATGAAAATTATGATCGCCCTACTTTGCCTTATCAGTGTCGGCTGCGAGAACAAAGCTGGCACGGGAGCCCTCGCAGGCGGAGGCCTTGGGGCTGTCACAGGTGCAGCTATTTCCCACAATGCGTCGGGAGCTCTTATCGGCGGGGCCGCAGGAGCGGTCGGCGGAGCCATCATTGGAGCGGCGCTCGAAAGCAGCGACCGGGATTCTCTTCAAAAGCAAAGCCCCCGCACCCTCAATAAGATCGACAATAAAGAACCTCTCTCGGTCGACGACATCAAAAAGATGAGCAAAGCGGGCCTTAGCGATAATGTCATCATTAGCCAAATCCAAGCGACAAACAGTGTCTTTTATCTCAGCACTGCTGACATCATCGACCTCAAAAACGCCGGCGTCTCTCAACGCGTGATCGATTATATGATTCAGACAGGAAATCAATAACTTTCGTTTATGACAACATCCAATATCTTCAGCTCGTCCAAAAAAAGAACCGCTGCATCCTTTGCTCCCGATGCTCTCCACCATCTTGCTAAGCAAGCGGCGCGTCATTTCCGCCGGATTACCCGCTCCTACGCCCTATTTAATATCTCTTACTTTCTAGTTTTTACATTTCAACTCTTCGCCCTTCTCCTTTTTTTTCCTTTTTTTTACTCGTTCTTCTATCGTGGCTTTTACCCTTGGAGCCCTTTTTCTGACTGGTTTTTCTTATTTTGTCCTCCGCTTTTACTTCCAAGGACGCAAACCCCAGCAACTAGAGCAGCTCAAACAAGAATTTGTGGCCAGCTGCCAGCAATGCCTGCCAAAAGACCTAACCGCCATAGATACCCGGCGCTCCACGATCCAAGCGCTCCACCTATTTATTACGGAGCTGCAGGGGCAGGAATACCAATTTTATCCCCTTCCTAGCTGGCTTGCCTCCCTTCAGCCCCTCCTGCAAAAATTCAGTCTATGGTGCCATTGGCAGGATGTTCAGGACACGAAAGAACTCCTCTTCCGCGCTTCGCTTGCCCTTCAAATGGAAAATATGAAGATGGAGCCCACCTCCATTGACATCCATACCACCCTCGCAAAAACCTATATCGATCTTTACCGCCTGTATCAAACACCCCAACCCTTCGCCTCGCAAGAACAATCGAAAATCCTATCTGACAAGTTCCACACCGCTGCCCTGAGGGCTCTCGAAGAGTTAAAAATCATAAACACCTTTGCGCCCGACGAATTATGGGTCCAAGCCCAATTTGTTTCAGTCTATGGAGATTTAGGCAAAAGGGATAAAGAGATCGAGCATTGTGAAACGCTGGCCCGCCTGGCTCCTCACGACCGCGACATTCTTTTCCGCCTGGGCTTTCTCTACTTCAACCAAGGGAAAATGGCGCAAGGGCTCAAGATCTACGAGCAGCTCAAAAAATCGCGCGACCCCCAAGCCGACGAGCTCCTCGCCCACTACATCCACCGCTAAAAAAATGCGAATATTTCATATTCGCATCCATTTAATAAGATTAGTTGTTGGTTAATATAGACGCAGGGGCGCAGCCCCGACGTCTATATAAATTACAGAACTTCTCTTTTCATTTTACATGGACGCGAATATGAAATATTCGCATCTACTTGATGAGGACATTCCAGCTGATGGTGCCGAGGAGGATGCCGGCCACGCAGAGAGCGCTCGCCCACCAGTTGACCCTCTCCTTATAAAGACCCCGCCCCCATATATTACAGAGGATGATGACAGACACCGCAAAGATGGGGAATATCAGGGCTCCTTCGGAAGGCGTCGCCACCTCCGTGGACCGGATCATAAAGAACGTGCCAATGCCGTTGGCGATCCCGCCCAAAACTCCGTAGACAACTTCGCTGACTTTGGGAAATTTCTTCGTGCTTCCATAGTAGACAATGGCTTGAAAAAGAAAAGCGACAAAGAAAACTGTAGGCATAAACCATTGGCTCTTCGCATCATCCATATCAAAGGAGAGGAAAAGACCTGTTTCTCCAGGATAATTAATGAAGAGGGCCCTCCAGTTCGAAGATCAAAAAGAGCGTATGCAGGAAAAACGTCGCCGTGACAAAAGCGACCCAACTAAATTTTTGCTCGCTGCGCGCTGTCTGCCATCCTGCCCAAAAAAGGCCGAAGCACGAGGATAGATCCGACAGCATTCCAAGGAGTATAAAGGCATCCTAGCTCGGCCCCGAAGATCAAGAACATCAATATAGAGGGCATCACCGTCGAAGCATTGAGGACGGCAATCGTAAATCCTGGGGGGCCGCGCTCTAATGATCGACCGAGGGAGGCCATCATGAGCGCGAGGATCAGTCCCCCTGCGCAGCCAAAGGCTGCCATGCAGCCGCTCCAGTGATAGTAGCTCGCCGCTGCGGACAGGATTTAAAAGAATAGCGATCAAAAAAACCCAAAAAAGTTGGACCATTAAAAAGCCCTTCGACGATCCACCCGCGTCGATACTACGCCGCATACATAAGTTTGATGCAGCGACAAAAACTCCAGCGATCAAAATAAATTGTATTCCAAGCATGTCTGCATATCTTACACAAGCCATCATTTTTTTGAGGACAAAAAAAAGAGTTTGCCGGTTGAATGGAGATCAATATAATTGTGAGGAGCTATGACAAAAATTGTATCAACGATCTGTCATTCTGCCATTTTGCTTCAGGGAACTCTGCTCCCTAAAGAACATTTGTCCCCTCAGGAAAATGTTTTCCTCAGGCGCATTACTGAATTTTGGAAAGACAAGGATTATGCTCTCGTCAAAAAGCAAGTCATCGATTTTATCAGCGCCAATCCTCTTTCTCCTCTGACAGATCATCTCTATGCCATTTTGGGAGATCTCTATTTCCAAGAGAAAAATTATACCGAGGCCATCCAAGCCTATCGGCAAATCAACGTGGCCGAATTCCAAGAAAAAACACTCTATTCCCATGCATGCAGCCTCTATACAACCAATGACTACGCCGGCGTTGTCGCCCTGGCGCAGCCCTTCTACCAAAAGGGGACGCTGTCCCGCATCGACCGGGGGGAAGAAATCCATTCTATTTTAGGCGACAGCTTTTACCGCATCATTTCTGCGGAGGAAAATTCCGCTAAGAAAAAAGAACTCGCCGCTATCGCTAAACCTATCCTCCAATCTCTTGCCCCCAAAGAGCCCCGCGCGCTCCATTTCTTGGCCGACATCCACCGCCATCTCGGAGAATATCCTGAAGCATGCACCTTTTATATCCTCCTCGCCGACAAAGAAACGGACAAGAAAGAAGAGTTCTTGCTGCAAGCCGCTTCTTTGCAGCTCGACTTTGACAAAACTGCAGCTGCAGCAACTTACGGGAAAATAGCCGTTCTCGGCGGGCCGAAAGCTACGGAAGCTGCCTATAATCAATTCGCCCTGCTTTTCCAGGCGCAAAATTATGCAGAGCTGGCCTCTGCGCATCAGGCCATTTCTGCCCACTTGGCCCCCGAACATCTCCCGCTTTTCCAACTTTGCCTCGGAAGGAGTTATTTTTTCCTAGAGAACTATAACGCTGCCGCCCAGAGTTTTGAAAAATATTTAGAAAATCAGAAAGACAAAGGCGCTCTTATCATGCTCCTTATTTGCGCGCAAAAAACAAGCGATACGGCTCTTTTTGACCGCGTAATGGATGATCTTGTCAAAGCGTATCCGCAAGATCCCGAAGTGGCGCAAGCGCTTCTTATTCACGCTCAACATGCGGTTGAAAAGCAGGATCTGTCCAAAGCAGCTTCTGATCTCGGAAAAGTTCTCGCCGAGTTTCCCAACATCGACAATAAAGAAGTCCTTCTCTACGACCATGCGCTGCTTCTTTCTCAAACACAAAACTGGGGCGCCAGCCGCAATTCTTATCTCAAACTGCTTGAGCAGTTCCCCGGAACGGCGCATAAAACTCAAATCTATCAATTCTTGCTCACTTGTTCGATCGAGGGGCTCAAGGCATCTCCTGATGACGTCGAGGTTAAAAAACAGCTCGTCGGCGACCTCCAAAATGCTCTGCCCACTTTTTCTGATGATCAAAAAGCTTCATACCTCTTTCTCCTAGGCAAAGCACAGTTTGAGCTCGAACAATACAGCCAAGCGAGCGAGACGCTCCAATCTCTACTCACAGCTTATCCCGAACATCCATCGGCCCATGACGCTCATCTGCTGGCAGCGCTTTGCCAGCGCGAGCAGGGAATTTACGATAGCGCTTTTGCCGAACATGCGGAAAAAGCGCTCGCAGCAGCGCCTCTTGCCACTCCGATGCAGGCCCTGCACCGCGACCTTTTCAACGCCTATAGAAATCAAGGCAACTGGGAAAGAGCCGCTGAACATCTTTATCAAGCTTATGTCGTTGGGAATGAATCCATCCAAGAAGATAACAAGATCTGGCTGGCTAGTTTTTACTTTGAAAAGGCCAAAGAGGGAGATAAGGCGGCCAAAGAAAAAGCCCTTGCGATTTACCCCAAGCTCCTATCCCTTGTCGGCGAGCAAATGACGCCGACAGCCGCTGTCATTCATCCGATGCTGGAAGCAGAAGTGCTCAAATTTTCTTCCCTCCTTCCTCAACCCAAGAAGGCGCTCCTCCTCTCCTCTTTGACGGATCTGCAAGAAAAGAACCCCCAGATCGAATGGAAGCTTGCACAACAGACGCTCTTCGAGCTAGGAAAGACCTATGCCTCCTTGCATGAGTCTCAAAAGGCCCTCGATATATTCAGCAACCTGATCCAGCCCTCCTCTCCTTCGTATTTCTCCTCAGCAGCCCAGCTCGAAAAGTCCCGCCTATTTTTCATTCTGTGCCCCGAAGAAAAGCGCAATGAGGAAAATCCTGAGATCGTAGAAGTTCTCAGCTCCCTCAAGGACCTTCAAATCCAGAAAAAAATCTATTCAGAGCCGCTCCACCTAGAGGCAGCGCTCGAATATGCCGATATCCGCACCTCTTTGGCCCCTTCGGAAAAGCGCATTGAAACTGCCCTCTTTTTCTTAAACCGCCTCAAAGAAGACTTTACCAATGCTGAAGATCCAGCTCTGCAAGAATATAGCGGCGCTAGCACAGCTTTTCCGGAGAAAAGCGCTCTCTACCACAACTATTTAAAATGCCTCGATGCCGAAATTAACAGGCTCCAAGCCCTCCAATGCCGTAAGACAAAAGACCTCGATACAGCCAAAACCCTAGAACAGTCGGCGCAAGCCCTCTTAACCGAAGTGCTCTCCTCTAAGAATGCAACCCCTTATCTCTTAGAGCGGGCCGAACTTAACTTGAGTGCCATACGACGATGATGCGATCTCTACTTTCTAAATGCCTTTTCGCCTCTGTTGTCTTCCACCTCGTGTTGATTTGGATCTTTTTCTCGCATCCTCTCTTTTTACAGCCCTATTTCTCTTCTATCTTTGGGAAAACGACATCGATACCCCTAGAGGAAGAAGATATCGCTCTCTCAGAAAAGAACGTGTCGATGGAAGAAGTCTTTAATCAAATCATCGCCATGCCTCCGCGAAGGCAAGTTCCCTATGATTATGAACATGTGATTTCCGCCAAATCCAAGCATAAGCCTTGCTTGGAGGAAAAAGCATCCGTCCCCACAACTCCTCTTGCCAAATCACTGCCCTCTACTACCTTGCCCAGAGGCTTTTTTCTTCCGCAGTCCGAATTTAAAACACCCGACTGGATGCTCGATGTCGCCGCGCGGCAAGAAGCGATCGCCTCCGCACCCCTTCCTCCGCTCGATCTCGACAAACCGTACCATTCTCTTCTTTTCGACGAACTCCGCCTCGACGCCCCGCAAATCGCCGGCGATATTCCCCAGCAGCAAAGCGGTTCCACCATCGCCCAAGGACACCTTCCATCCATCGAAGGCGAAGGCGCCGCTCCGAAAGGCCCTTCCAGTTCTACGCTTTTGCCCTCATCCTCTGCTCCCACAGGCGAGCTCATCGTATTTGCCGATCCCCAATCCCTGCATTTTAGCGATGCTCCCACACCTCAATCTGCATCTATCCCTTCGAATCCGCCAGGCGCCCCTTCGAAGCTCTCCGCGGCAAATGCCCCCCTCCCAGCTTTATCTTCCTATGGCCTTCCTGATTCCTACGCCACAGCCGATTGGAGCTCGGATTTTCTCATCGATGTGCGCACTTACAAACGCGAAGAAGGCGGTTATCTTTTCTCCTTAACCGTCCTCCCCAAATACGATATGAGCGCCAAGCGCATGCCGCAAAACATTCTTTTTCTTGTCGATAGAACCAATGCAGAAGGCAAACACCGCTTCCAAACTTTCAAACGCGCGATACTCCGCGCCCTTCCTTTCCTGCGCGAGGGAGACCGCTTTAATATCGCCGTCGTAGGCGATACCGTGCAAAAAATGAGCGAACTATCGCTCGTATTCAATAAAAAAACCGTCGCTAGAGCTGAAGAGTTTCTGGAAAGCGAAGTCTCTGTTTCTTCCGGCGGCAATATTTTTTCAAAGCTTCCTAAAGCTTCGCTCATGACTTACGAGGATTCAGAAGTTCCTTCGATCATTCTCCTTTCCGATGGAGGCGAAGAAGGAAAAAAGCGAGAGACAAAGCCGCAACATACGCGCATGGGTGGAGCAAAACAAAGGCGAAATCGCCCTCTATGCTGCTACCATCGGCCGCGAAAATAATACCTATCTCCTCGATCTGCTCGCCACGCTCAGCCGCGGATTCCTCGTCAACTCCGATACCCACTCCGCCCTTCCCCGCAAAGTCGGCAAGCTCGTCCTCGATCTCCGCTTCCCCTTGGCGAAAGAAATGTCCGCCACCATCTTGCAAGCCGATCCGGGCAGCCATATTGAAATCGTTCCTCCCTCTTTCCGCCTCCCCAATCTTTTCTGCGACCACCCCTTCACCATCTGGGGTAAAGCCGAAAAGCTCACCGACTTCACGCTCCTCATTGAAGGAAGAAACCGCGACCAGCTCCTCTCCATCCAGGCGCCGATCTCCTTTGTTGGCGCGACACCTGACAACCACAAACTTCCCAAAGAGTGGGCGCTTCAAGAAAAAAATCTATCCTACGACGAATTCCTAAAAAATGGCACAGTTCCAAGTTCTAGCCGGTAAGCTGCGCGGCAGACCTCTGCAATCTCCCAAGGGAGAGCAGACGCGGCCCACCACGGCCCTTGTCCGCAAATCGGTCTTCGACACGCTCCGCCCCTATTTAGAAGACGCCCACGTCCTCGACCTCTTCGCCGGCAGCGGGGCTATCGGCATCGAAGCGCTGAGCAATGGCGCAGCCCATGCCACCTTCGTTGAAAACCATCCCCTCGCCCTTAAAGCCCTGCGCCACAACCTCCATTCCCTCGGCCTCGAAGACTCTTCCACCATCCTCGCTCTCGATGCCCACGCCGCCCTCAAAAAACTAAAGAACACCTTCGATGTCATCTACTCCGATCCTCCCTATGACCAGGCCTCTTTCCATACCA
Source organism: uncultured Verrucomicrobiae bacterium (assembly GCA_963813135.1). Lineage (GTDB taxonomy): Bacteria > Chlamydiota > Chlamydiia > Chlamydiales > Rhabdochlamydiaceae > SZAS-15. The sequence goes on from CAWEXY010000011.1 coordinate 135,296, forward strand.
CCCTTCTCAGCTTCCTCGATACGCATCCCCTGCTTCGTCCAGGCGGTTTTCTTTTTCTCGAAGAAGGACAGCCTGCTTCCTACGCATCCCTCGCCCACCTCACATTCATCCGCACGCGCAGCTTTGGCAATGCCCACTTGCACCTATTCCGCTCCTCAATTTAGACTTAAGTCCATGCTCTTTGCTGATCAAATCCTCGAACAGATGACCATCGAAGAAAAAGTCGGCCAGCTCCTCATGTGCCATTTCACCGGAGAGACCGCCAACGAAGCTTCCAAGATTATTCTTGAACAAGCGCATGTCGGCGGCATCATTTACTATAATTTCTCCAACGGCCTTACAAGCCCTGCCCAAGTGCAGCAGCTCAGCATCGGCCTGCAGCAGGACGCAAAAATTCCCCTCCTCATCGCCGCCGACCAAGAGACCGGCATCGTCGCGCGCCTGCGCTCCGGCTTTACTCTTTTCCCTGGCAACCGCTCGGTCGCCATGGCCGGCGATGTAACCCTCGCCCGCGCAGTGGCAAGGGCCGCCGCCGAAGAGATGAAAGCCGTCGGCGTCAACATGAACCTGGCGCCTGTCGTCGATGTCAATTCCAACCCTCAAAATCCTGTCATCGGCATCCGCGCTTTTGGGTCCGATCCTGCCATCGTCACAAAATTCAGCATCGCGACCATGCAAGGCTACGATGACGAACAAGTCATCTCGTGCCCTAAACATTTCCCCGGCCATGGCAATACGACCGTCGATTCGCATGCCAATATTCCAGTCATCGCCGGCCCTATCGAAGCCGACCTCCAGCCTTTCTACGCGCTTGCACGGAACATGCCCGCAGTCATGACAGCCCACATCCGGGCCGATAGCATCGATCCCGATCATGTCGCTACACTTTCCAAAAAAACACTCCAAGATCTCTTGCGCGAAGAAATGGGCTTTAAAGGAGTCGTCGTATCCGATTCCCTCGTCATGCAAGGCGTGCTCCAAGAATGCCCCTCCGTCGAAGAGGCCGCAGTCCGCGCTTTTGAAGCCGGTTGCGATATCTTGCTCCTTGGCGGCCGCCAGCTCGTCGGTTCCGAAAAAAAAAGAGCTAACACCCGAGCAAATTATTCAAGTCCATAAAACTCTTGTAACAGCCGTAAAAACAGGCCGTATCAGCAAAGACACGCTGGATGCTTCCGCCCTTCGCATTTTGCAGCTAAAAGAGAAATATGGCCTCTTTAAGCCCGTCCCACTCACGGACGACACGATTGCTCAGCATATCAAAACGCCAGAACATGAGGCCCTCGCCCAAAAAGTCGCCGCGCTCTCTGTCCGAACGCTTCACAACCATCTTCCACCAAAGTTTTCCTTAGAAAAAACACTAACTATTGCCCCGCAAACTCTGCAAACAGAGATCGATTGGGATGGAGAAAAAGTATTCTTTAAAGAATGCAACCCATCAGAACAAGAGATCACCGACTGTCTCACTAAAACCAAAGGCGCCGAGGCGATCATTCTTTTATCTTTCAATGCATGGAAGTTTACAGCTCAACAAAAACTATTCACTGCTCTGAAAGAACAGGGCAAGACCATCATCGTCTTCTGCGCCCGCGATCCAGAAGATGCCCCTTTCTTTAAAGACGCTGATGCTTTGATCGCAACCTACGGTCCCATAAAACCATCGCTCGGCGCCGCTCGCAAACTATTGGAGAGATAAATGATGGAGTCTATTTCTGCTGAGGACGGAGTTGAGTTGCTCAAAGTAGCGCGCAGGGCTATTGAGGCTACTTTGCAAAAAATCGCTCCTCCCTGCGCATTGCCCCAGCGGAAAAATCGCGGAGTATTTACAACTGTAAGCATAGAGCAAAAAATAAGAGGCTGCTTTGGATTTCCCTACCCAGATCCTGATAAGTCCTTAGAGGAATCTGTTCAAGAAGCTTCGATCGAGTCTGTCTTAGATCCTCGCTTTCCGCCTCTGGGCGAAGAACATCTTCCTCAGATCGAAATTGAGCTTTCTGTTTTAACCCTGCCACAATCCATCGAGTTAAATCAAATTCAGCTCGGTGTTCATGGCCTTATCATTGCCCAGGAAGACAAAATGGGGCTTCTGCTCCCTCGAGTCGCCTTGGACTTTGGATGGAATTTAGAAACGCTTTTGGAAAAGCTCTGCTTAAAGGCAGACCTGACAGCAAACGCTTGGAAAGAAGGGGCCCATCTCAGCGCTTTTACAGTCCAAGTCTTCAGAGAAAATTCTCTCCTACACCCTAAATAGTTGTCCTGGTCTAGATCTTTTTGCCTTTCTCCCACTTCGTCTCGGTGCAAACACCTTTTTCGTCATAGGATTTTTTCACACCTTGGAGTTGGTCGTCCACAAAGACTTGAAGCACTTGGGGCTTGCCATCATCGTAAAACTTATTCAATTTCCCGTTGCGAAGGCCCTCTTTGTACTCGCCCTCAAAAACGAGGACGCCTTTGTCATTCCAGTTTTGGCTAAGGCCATGGAGCTTGCCGTGCACATAGACCGCCTTGCTGGCGAGCTGGCCATTGGAATGATAGGTCTTCTCTTCACCGTGCCGTTCATCGGCGGCGTAGTAAGTTTCTAAAAGGACCTTGCCATCGGGAAAATACTCAAAGGCAGGGCCTTCTTTTTTGCCGTTTTTGAACAGGATCTTCATCACGATCTGCCCCTTGGGATTAAAAAGAGTGGCCTCCCCATCTTTTTCCCCATTCACATAAGGCGTCATGGCAAGTTTGTTCCCCGCCTCATCATACTCCGTAGCGATGCCTTCGGGCTTGTCTTTAACATAATTGGCCTCGACAGCCTTGACCTTGCCGAAGACCTCATGGAGCGGATAGTAAATTTCGTGGAGGCCTTGTTTGTGGTTATTTTCATAGTGGAAAACAAATTCGCGGCCATCAGGAAGCTTTTGAAAAAACCGCCCGTGCATTTTATCATCTTCATACCAGGCTTCTTCTGTTAAGTTGCCTTGCGGATCCCATGCGCCTTTCATGCCATGGAGCTTGCCATTTTTGTAAGCGACGATCATTTGTGTTGTGCCATCAGGATAAAATCTTTTCTCTTCCCCATGGAACTTACCCTCATCATTGAAACGGCGGTATCTGGAGATTTTTTGCTCTTTTTCACCCTCTTGCAAGCGATAATATTCTTTATGCTCCCCGATAGGCGTTCCTTCACGGTATGTTTGCTCTAAAGCGATCGTTCCATCTTCATAGAAGCTCTGAACAGGCCCGTCAATTTTGTCATTTTTGTAGTTAGCGCGGGATTTGAGGGTGCCATTCGCATAATAGGCTTCTTCTTTGCCCTCTTTTTTTCCTTTGACAAAGTTCGATTCTTGGCGAAGTTTATCTTTTTCGAACCAAAAACGGACTTTCCCGTTGATGACGCCGTCCTCGTAGGGCACTTCAGCGATCAGATCGCCTTTTTCATTCCATTCTTTATGGACCCCGACTTTCTGAGCTTGGTCATATTTTTCTTGGATTTTCTGACGGCCATTCTCAAACCATCCCTTACGCTCCCCATCATTCTTGTCGGCAACGTAATGCTCGCTGACTTTGGGTTTTCCATTCTCATACCACTCTTCTGCTGGGCCCTCGCGAAGGCCCTTAACAAGCGTGATGCGGATCGCAGGCTTCCCATCTTCATACCATTCTTCATAGGTTCCATCTTTGATGTGGTCTTTGAAAAAGGCATGTATGTGCAGCTGTCCTGAGGCGTAAAATTCTTTTTGCTCCCCTTCGAACTCCCCTTTATCGTAATGGAAATCGACTTTAGGTTTACCATCGTCATACCACTGTTGGAATGAGCCTTGCAGCTTGCCATCTACAATGGAATAACGAGCGATCTTTTGACCCGTCGCACTGAACTCCTCGATGGGGCTTTGCAATAATCCTTTATCATCGTAGAGCGCTAGGAAGCTAAGTTTTCCATTATCATGATGGCGCCAGTGCTTGCCGATCGGAGTCCCTGCTCGATATTCCCCTTCGCCCAGCAGTTGTCCAGTTTCAGAGAAAAATTGCTCTTTCCCGTCTTTTTTACCTTTTTTATAGGCGACCTTGAAGGCCTCTTTGCCATTTTTGTGGTAAACGAGATGGGTTCCGATCTGCTCGCCCTGCTGAAAATCTTGGACTTCTTGAATACCGTGGTCCTCATTGTAAACGACGACAGCAGGATGTTTCCCTTGAGAGTGGAGCAGTCCATTCTCAAAATGGCGCGCTATTTTCAGCGAACCGTTTTCATACCACTCAAAAGAGTCTCCATCGGGAACGCCGGCGGCATAATGAATGAGCGATGCGCGCGTGCCTTTGGGGAAATAACGGATATGATCCCCCACAGGCTTATCATCTTCAAAGGCTCCTTCCTCGGCTTTGACGCCATCGGCAAAATAGAACACCGAAGCGCCCGTCTTTTTTCCGGCGTTGCAATGAAACTGGGCTTTCAGTTGGTTCGAAGGATAAAAAAGTTTGACTTCGCCATGGGCCAGGCCGCGGCTGTATTGGGCCATGCGCTCCAATTTGCCATCTTCATAAAGGGCGACAAAAACTCCATGGGGAACGTAGCGGCTCTTCCATTCGCGGCTCGCAGCTTCTTCTTCGCTCACCTCGATCACATCGGCTTCCACCTTGACTTGGCCATTGGGATAAAAAGCGATGAGTTTAAGCGGAATCTCAGCGCCCGTGTCGTCGACATCATAGAAAAGCACTTGAGAAGCCTGGCCTGAGGGATACAGCTCCAGCTCTTTGTAACGCCACTGCGGCTCGCGGGCTTTGAGGGCTGAGGCGACAGGAACGACCGGTTCGGCAGCAATACAAATAGAGGCCGCCAAAAAGATAAAGAAAAATTTTAAAATTTGCATGGTAAAACCCGCCTTTTTAATGTGGTTTTAGCTTATCGAAGAATTCGTGTAAATGCCAATAGAAAAAAGCGCCCTAATGATCAATAGTGGACGAGCATGAAAAATCACAAAATCTACGCATCGCCTATTGCAGAATTTAATCGAAGGAGATTATGATCATCAGCTAGTTATTACCACGGATGCTATATGATCGATTTCCCTTTGAAATTTCTTAAATGGTATGGCCTAATTCTTTTAGGCGTCCTCAAGTGGAGAACTTTATTTTTTATTTGCAAAAACTGGAAAGATTACTTCGATTATCTTTCAGTTAAAAAAACACTTGTATATTCAGCAGCAATTGGCGTATTGATTCTAATTGCTTATGGATTAGTAGAAATAACCAAATAAAAAAGCGCCTAGGCGACCTGAGCGCTTCATTAGAAAAAAAATTACATGAAAAAGGCAATCCAGCACAGAACAAGGCCCCAAACGAGTGGGATAATTCCCATTCCTTTGAAGAATCCTTTATGCCCCATAGTGAGTTCGATCAGCATTTTTTGTAAAGATTGCTGCTTGATCTTTTGCCGATCGAAACGATGTTCGGCCTCGCTAACTTATCTCAAGTTTGACCTCGGCCTTTACATCTACTCGATCAATAAAATTCATCGCATAAATTTTTTGCCTCTCACCTGAGACTGATATGGAAAAATTCGTGTAAATACCAACAGAAAACTTAAGTTCGTAACCCCCCATTTGATAGGTAAATTTTAGCGGCAATTTTTATAAGTAAAGGAAAATTTGCACTAAATCAAGGTGTTAAAATATACTTCATCCCATAAATCTCAAGCTTTAAGGAGTGTTTATGGATCCTTCCCAACCAATTTCCACTAATCCAATGGTACCTTCTAATTCTACACAAACTTCTAACCCTGCTTCACAAACCCCTCCGCAAAGTACGCCTTCGATACCAATTAACAATAATAGCACCATTCAAAATGCTCCTCCTCCCAACACCGTTGTCATCGACGCAAATCTTTTTATGCAATTGATGGCCGCACAACAACAGCTTGTCGCTCAACAATTAAATGCATCACACCCATCCGTAAGTTCTCAACAAACGCTGACATTCCCAAATGGAGATCGCTATGAAGGAGAAGTGAAGGAGGGTAAGCCCCATGGTAAAGGCGTTTTGACATACGCGGCTAATGATAAAGGTAAACGCCTGAAATATACAGGAGAACTCGCTAATGGCCTGCCCCATGGCCAGGGTCATATGACATGGATTAATGGAGATGTGTATCAAGGAGAATTTAAGGACAATGCTCTTCATGGTAAGGGTGAAACGAAATATGCTCCTAGTACTCTACATAACTGGCAGCGATATAATGGAGAATATGTTAATAATGAACCGAACGGTGAAGGGCATTTAACGAGGACAAATGGTGAAGTAGATCATGGACAATTCAAAAATGGTAGACTTGATGGCAAAGGAAGCCGGAATTTTCCTAATGGAGAAAGTTATGAAGGGATGTTTCAAGAAGGAAGTTATTGTGGCCAGGGCATATACCGTGGAAATGGATTTACTTATTCGGGTAATTTTATGAACGGCAAGCTGAATGGCCAAGGAACTAGGACTGACGGAGTTACAAAAGACGAAGGCATCTATAAAAATGGTCGACTCTCGGACGGGTTTTTTTACCGCAATTGGATTTCAGAACCCGGCATAAGACAACGCTATGCAAATGGAAAAGAATGCCAAGCAAATGGACAAGCATACCTAGAGTGCAACGTAATATAGAGACTGTTTTACAAAAAATATATAAGAGCGCCCAGGCGACCTGAGCGCTTCATTAGAAAAAAATTACATGAAAAAGGCAACCCAGCACAGAACAAGGCCCCAAACGAGCGGGATAATTCCCATTCCTTTGAAGAATCCTTTATGCCCCATAGTGAGTTCGATCAGCATTTGCGGTACGAAAAGTCCCATGATACCGCGAATGAGAAAGACCCATCCGAGCAGTGTCACGAGAACATAGACGTCCGAAGTCCAAAGATCGTATTGGCTTAAAATGGTAAGACCGATCAAAAGATTCGCTACAGCTCCAAAATAAAATGAAGCGGGCGCATTTTTAAGGGCATTCCATACTTTGGTCATGTTCTCTGAATAGAGAAGCATCCAAAGACCCATGATTGTTAAAAATGGGCCGAAGATACTTGCTAGCCACATTGCGTTTTGCATCCTTTCCTCCTTAAGGTTTAATAGCTGCCCCTGGTTTAGTCATTTACTGACGGTTAATCTGCTGTGCCGCCGGAGTAAATCCCTAAACCAGGAACAACTAAGTAGATCATTACTACATAAATCGCACCATAAAGATTAAAGAAATTTTTTGTCAACCTTGCATATTCGCGCCCTATGCCGTATGAAGCATTTTGGAGGTATTTATGAGAATAATGCTCGCAGCACTGTGTATGCTCAGCTTTATAGGCCTCGATGAGAAATGTCCCTGCAAAAAGAAAAAAAAGAAGAAACCTAAGCTATTGAGTTTTGACGTAGCGGCCCATCAGCTCTGCCGTGGCAATGACGTGCCCTTGCATCGCTTTTTCGACCTCTACTTTGGTAGCACCCATCTTCAGTCTTAAGGTAGTATCGAGAGCATACAGTTTGAAAAAGTAACGATGCTCACGGTCCGGAGGGCAAGGGCCTTGGTAAACAGCCGTGCCGGAGGTATTGTTGCCCACTGTTCCAGGAGGTTTAAAGTTTTCTTTTATTTCCTTCGTGCTCGGCGGCATATCAAAAACGACCCAGTGGACCCACATCCGGTCCGCACGGACGAAAGTAGGGACATCGGGATCATCCATGATAAGAACGAGGGATTTCGCTTCTTTGGGAACATTAGATATCCTCAGCGGGGGGTTGATGTTATCTCCCTCGCATGTATAGAGAATAGGAATGCTTCCGCCTTCTTTAAATTGGGGGCTCTGGATTTCCATCTTCACCTCTGGTGTGGAGTTTGATATTAAACGGACGGGTGCAATTGATGCTGTATTTACGATCCTGGCCGGAAAAAAAAAGGCACTCCGAAGGAGTGATCACCCCATTAGGATTTATGGTCAGCTGCGACATTAACTGATTTTTGAACCACGCGATATCAACATGGTTGAGGTTACGAGGGCGCTTCGACCAATTCTCTAAAATCATTTCATCTGTCAGAAATTTCGCTTCCCAATGGCCGCTATCTTTAGAAAAATTGACTTTGATCTCGGTGTGGAGCGCGAGAGCGCAGAGCTGGGCCACTTCCAAATCATGATAGAACCCTGCAACTTCTTCCTCAAAGTTATGAAGGTCGAGAAGATCTTTGGCTTTCCACCCCAAGAATCCCGCCGCCGTCACGAGGATCAGGAGGGCGAGCATGATCTCGAGAAGAGTGAAGGGCCTGCGGAAGTTAGGACGATGCTGTTTTAACATTTTGTTGTGCAGGAACTGCTCGTGTCTCATCATGTTTTTGCAATCTTTTAGAAGTTACATTGAATTTCGAATCAGTCTCATTCCAATCAACGTCCATTTTTTCACCCCACCCATCCTTTAGCACCTCCGTATTATTTTTGAAGAAGCCTGATGCATTTAAAATGCCTTCCGCTTTAAGAGCTATATCTTTACCGCTTTCTTTGCGTATGTTCATCTCAAGCTCTAATATCTCGGCGATCTTTTCTTGCATCTGCTGGGTTTTAAAGGCTCGGCCGCGGTCGAGGCTGCCTTTCATATTATAGCCGACGACACCGCCGATTAGGCCGATGAGGAAGATCACAATCATGATCTCGAGAAGGGTGATAGACTGTCTTTTTTTCATAACATCTCCTAAGGATTGATAAACGAACTTACGTCCGTCAAAGGAATCAAAATCGATAATAACACAAGTCCGACTATCAGTCCGAGCACTAAGAGCAACAGAGGTTGAAGCAAAGAGACGATCTGCTGAAGGTCGCGCTCGAGCTCTTCTTCATAAATAGCCGCGACGCTTCCCATCATGGAGGGCATTTCGCCGGTTTGCTCAGCGATGGCCGCCATGCGGCTGACGAGGGGAGGAATAAGGGCTTCGTCTTTAAAACAGGCGCTTAAATGTTTCCCTTGCGCGACATCGGTCTCGGCGCGCTCAATGGCGGAAGAGAGAAGGGCGTTATTCATGGCAGCCCGGGAAAGGGCGAGGGATTCGACGATGGGGACGCCGCCTGTTAGGAGCGCGGAAAAGGCTTGGCAAAACCGGGCAAGGGCGGACCTTTGGAGTATGCTCCTGATGGGGGGCAGCCGAAAGGCTAGTTTTTGAAGGAAAAGACGGCCCTGAGGGGACCGCAGGGCAAAGAAGGCGGCGGCGGCGAGGGCGCCTAGTGTGGAGAAAAAAAGGAGGCTATGGGCGCGCAGGAACCGGCTGATCGCGAGGACGGATGCCGTGATGGGGTGGAGCTCTCTTCCTGAAAAGAGTTCTTCCATGGAGGGGACGACGAAAAAAAAAGAGCGTTCCTAGGACAAAACAGCAAAATAGCAAGAGAAAAGCAGGGTAGGATAAGGCGCTGACCAACTGTTTACGGACTTTTTGCCGATGGGCAATGAGGGTGGTGAGTTTTTCGAAGATGGCGGGAAGATTGCCTGTTTTTTCAGCGGTTTTGACAAGGGAAATGTAGATCGCATCAAATGTTGCGGGATACTTTTTAAGAGCCACTGATAAAGCTTTTCCCGATTTGAGATGGTCGCATAGGTCAAGGAAAAGGCTGTGGCAGCGATGGGTGCGATATTTTTCCTCGATCGTCACAAGGCTTTCATAGAGAGGAAGGCCTGCTTTAAGAAGCTGGGTGAGTTCCCGTGTGAAAGAAAGGAGCTGTTCAGAGGTGAGATGCCGCGGTTTTTCTTTTTCAGCGTCTAATGAAATGACAACGACTTGTTCCTTGCGAAGGCGCTCTTTTGCCACTGCGAACGAGTCGGCTTCGATGACCCCTTTGACCTGTTTTCCCCCTTCGGCCAATGCTCTATAGCGATAGAGGGGCATGCTAGATCTCCTCTATCGCGCTCGTGACGCGCACAACTTCTGCGGTCGTGGTCTTTCCGGCATAAACAAGCTGGGCTCCAGCAGTGCGCAGCGACATCATGCCCGTGCCCTGCGTGGCCATGCGTATCGCTCCGGCATCAGGACTTGTAATGATCTGCCGCCGAATGGCCGTTGTCATGGGCATGAGCTCATAAATACCGCACCTGCCTTTATAGCCGGAGCCGAGGCAAGCGTCGCATCCCACCCCATGAGCAAAGGGACCGTCGCCTAGATAGGGCAGTTCGGCCCGTTCGATCTCGCTGGGGATATATTCTTTTTTGCATGCTGAGCAGATGGTCCGCACGAGACGCTGGGCGAGGACCCCGATCACGGAGGAGGACAGGAGATAAGGTTCTATGCCCATATCGATCAGGCGTGTAATAGCAGAAGGCGCGTCATTGGTGTGGAGCGTGCTGAGAACGAGGTGTCCTGTGAGGGAAGCTTGGATGGCGATTTCTGCCGTCTCGCGGTCGCGGATTTCTCCGATCATGATGACATCGGGATCTTGGCGAAGGATATGACGCAGGCCCGTGGCAAAATCGAGCCCGATTTTCGATTGGACGCCCATCTGCGCCATTTTGGGAAGCTTGTATTCGACGGGATCTTCGATGGTCATGATGTTGATCTCGTCGCTGCTCAGTTCCATGAGCGCGCTGTAAAGGGTGGTCGTTTTTCCGCTGCCGGTAGGCCCGGTGACCAGAATGATCCCTTCGCTCATCTTGAGCAGTTTTTCGAGGCCTTCCAGCACCGGGGAGGGCATGCCCAGCTTGGGAAGGCCGAGAAGGATGTTGCTTTTGTCCAAGATCCGCATGACGACGCGCTCTCCAAAAACGACAGGGATCGTGCTCACGCGAAAATCGATATGGCGCATGCCGAGCTTGAGTTTGATGCGTCCATCTTGGGGCAGCCGCTGCTCAGCGATATCGAGGGCCGCCATCACTTTAATACGGGCGATGAGCTGAGTTTGAAGATCTTTAGGCGGAGCATGCCGCGTTTGGAGAACGCCGTCGATGCGGTAGCGGACGACGAGGCCTCCCTCCTGCGGTTCAAAATGGATATCGGAAGCCCCTTGCTGGATCGCTTCCGTCAAAATCGAATTGAGAAGCCGGACGGACGTCGCGTCCGATGTCTGCTCGAGCAGATCGTATTCGGCGCCTTCATCCGCTTCGTTTTCTCGATCGCCGGCCAGGGCCGCGATCAGCTGCGTGGTCGCTTGTTCTTGCTGATGAAAGCATCGCTCGATGGCTTCTTCGAGAGCGTTTAAGGGAGCGCAGATTTCTTTTGTCTTTTGTCCTGTAAAGCACCGGACTTCTTCGATCGCTTCGAGATCGAGGGGATCTGCAACAGCGACGATGAGGCGCCCCCCTTCTTCTCCAATAGGCAGCAAGCGCCTGTGCTTGGCCATGGCATAGGGGATTTTTTGCACTTTGTTCTGCACGAAAGGGTATTCGAGCAGAGAAGAGATGTAAGGAAGACCAAATTGACTGGCTATTTCCTGGCTCATGGGTTCGTAAATACTCTCAAGCTTTGTTGGAAAATCTTGCGGCGGTCTTTATCGCGGGCATCGGCGACACGCTTGACGAATTCAGGGAGGTCGCCGGGTCTTTTTTTAAGCTCCTCGGTCCGCATCTGGCGCAGCTGCTCTGCCGAGTCGTAGACAATGCGCGGAGTGATAAAGAAAAACATCTCTGTCTCCCTATCTTCTAAGTGCGTCGAGCCAAACAGCTTGCCAATGCCGGGGATTTCCCCCAGGAAGGGAACTTTTTCTTGAACATCTTGCTTCGTTTTGCGCCTTAGGCCCCCGAGGATGATGGTTTCTCCATCGACGACGCACACTTCGTTCTCGACGTGTCTTCGATCGACAAAGGGCTGATCGTCGCGTAAATCTTCCGTTTTAGGCGTATCAAACGTGACATCGGTCTTGAGCGTCACCCGGCCTTTTTCCTCTCCGGGCTCAGGAAGATGGATCGTGGGCGTCATTTTGATGATCGTTCCATACTGCACGCGAGAAAACGACTTTTCAAAGGTCGTTCCCTTATTCGTATCGACCGGCGCCGCGCCATTGTTGATCGACCGTTCTTCGACAATCGTGATCATGGCCGGCGTCTGGTTGACAGCGGTCACCGAAGGAGAATTGTTGAGTTGGACATCTTCGAGGGTCATGAGAAAATTATAAGCGATATCGAACTTGGGCGTGTACTTATGCGCTGGGCCGTGGAAGAAAAACTGGAGCACGCCGTGCACCGCTGAGTTAAGTCCTTTGGAAATATCGATGTGAGGGGGCACGCGTGGCGTGTACTGCGCCCCGTTGCTTGATTTGCCCAGTCTTAAAAGATTCAGCCCAAAATTATTGCGCGTATTGAGGCGGCGTTCGAATAAGAGCACCTCGATCTCGACCATCTTTTTCGGCACGTCCAATTTTTTCAACAGCTCTTTCACGCGGTCGAGGACATCGCGCCTAACGGTCATGAGGAGAGATCCGGTCTTGGGGTCGGGAATAAAATGTTCGGTATATCCGCGTTCCACTTCTAGCTGCGCCGAGACGCCGGGCTTCATGGGAGGAGGAGAGACGACGAGCGGAGGCGTCGGGGGATACCCTTCAGGGACGCGGCCGCCTCCAGAATTTTGGGCAGAAAAATTAAAATCCGTTTCTTTGGTCGGCCCTTCAGCATTCGCATGGATGAGCGACACATAGACTTTCTCGAGCACCTGCGCCAGGTCGACAGGATCGCTATTTTTACATTGATAAAGATAAACGGTCATCTCGGCAGGGTCTTGCAGCTGCTCTTCCGTCTCTTTAACGATCGCTTCGGCCCGATCGACGGTCTCTTTAGAACCGATCAAGACCAGCGTATTGCTCTGCCCTAGAGGAAAAACGGAAAGCCCTTCTTGGTCGGCCCTAGCAAAAGGAGGTTTTCCTTTATCGAGAGCTTCGCCAAAAAATGTGGTTAAAATCTTTTCCATCTCGCGCACTTGCATCTTCGTGACCGACACGACCTTGGCCATCTTTCCTTCTTGCCCTTGCCATACCGTGCTATACAGGGCGAGGAGCTTCTCGATCTCTTCTTTCGAGCCTACCAGGGCGATCTTCCCGCCGATTTGATGGATAAATGTTTGCTTGCTGTCGCTGAACTTCTCAAAAAATTGAAACACCGACTTTACTTGTTCGATCGGAGGAGATAGCAAGAAGAACAACCGGCTGCCAGGCGCTACCCAAGCGAGGTCTTCGCTGCGGGCGGCGATCGTTTGGATCGCTGAATAATCTTGCTTCAGCACATAGAGCTGCCTAGCATAGGGGCCCGCCTTCTTGACGCCGATTCCGCTCTGCATGAGGACAATTTCGAGCACATTGCTCCACGCCTCGCGCGGAATGGGGATCGCCGAATGCAAAGAGAGTTTCATCGCTGAAAGTTCGGGCGGGACGACATACAGAAAATCGGGGGATCCGTACTCCATAACGAGCTGGCCGAGCGTGGTCTCCTCCTGATCCCATAGGGCATACCCGTCTTCATCTTTGCGCGCCTGCATGACGGCCCCTTCGCGCCACTGGTCTTGCAAGGCGGCGATCGAGCTCTTCAACGCTTTGGTTTGCTGCAAAAGTTCCGCAAACTCCTCATCCGCCGCGCCCTTCTTATGCAGTTCTTGAGCTTTCACAAGGCATCCTTCCAGCTGCTTGCGCATAGAAAAGAGTTTGTCGTTAACCCCCTGCACTTCGGATTCTTTGGCGCTTTCTTTCTGCGACGCTGCTGCTTTCTTATCCGCAATACTGGTCGCAAAAAGAAGAGAAGGGAGGAGGAGGAGATAAATCATGGCTGGTGCTCCTCAGGCAATTCTTTGCGCTGCTGGATGAGCATCTCTTCTTCACGCTTCGATTTTTTCCATCCGCCGCGCCTTTGCGCTGCAAGATTAGTTTTTTTCTCCGCGGTCGCTGTCATAGAAATCGGCTGCATATGAGTATGTGTAGAATCGAAGTAGGTTCCGTGGATCGACATTTTCCCTTTTTCGCTCGAAACTTCATCAAAAATAAAAAGCTCCCCTTGCAGGCGATGGGAAAGCACATCTTCGATATCTTGCATGCGGCGAATGTTTTTGAACCCCGTCCCTGTTTTGAGCCACCAATCGCCGGCTTTTAATACCACCCGGCGCTTCCCTAGCAGGCAAGTGATCTCGCTGCTCGCTTTAGGCCTAAGCGAAGTGACGATTTCTTCCATTTTCGGCGGCGCGGCATATGTGGCCTTGAACGGCACCGCAAAATGCGTCTCGCGGAATCCCGACGGGTCCCAGACTTCGACCTCTACGCCGCTCGAGGCGGCCGACAGCACCTTGGCCATGGGAAGCTCCGGCGATGATCCTTCCTGCCACATCTGGTCCGCCCATACGAGAAGATCGCCTTCCTTCACGAAACAAACATATCCATCAAAATCGATTTGGATCTTCTCTGAGAGAGAGGCATAGTCCATGCCGCCATACTTGCGGAGCAATAAATCTTGGGAGTGAGCCTCCGCTTTTTGAAAAGCGGCTTCATAATCAATCTCTGCTTGGGGAGAAGACCTCGCCAATTTCCCTGTGAAAGAGCCGCTTTCTCCTCTTTCCACATCCAAACGCACAGCTCCTCTATCGAGAAGGGTAGGGATCAGCTTGATGTCGCCTGTATCGCTAAACACAAAAACCCCAGGCGACGTCTCTTTCAGCATTAGAGCTTGGCCTATTTCGATCATTTTATTTTGCTCGGAACTTTTTAAGCCGATCAGCAAAGGAATTTTCTCCCTGGGAGCATCGGGGCGCAGATTGATACCCAAAATAGCCACCTCTTCAGGCAGTCCTTTTACAGGACAAGGAGTTTTGTGTCCACCCAGCGCCAAGGGGCCCTCTCCGATGCGGTTATAATTGAAAGAGGGGGCCGTCCCAGACGTTTTGATCTCAGCAAAATCTCCCATGGCCATTTGCAACAGCAGAAAAACGGCGCCTATTCCGGCTCCCAGAAGCACTGTCATCTGCAGCCAGAAGAAGCTCTTTTCAATTTGAGGACGCAGTGGGTCGATAAGCTCCATAGTACGCTGAGTGTATCGCCGGAAGATATAAATTGCAAACGCCTGAAAAGCATTTTCTTTTTCCAGGCTTGCCAAAAATGAAAATAATTCTTACAGTGCGAATATAGGAAGGATTATCTATGGATGGAAATAAATCTAAGGAAGGGATGTCTGTGAAAGAAATTGAAGATTACGCAAAAAAGCATCGCTACGAAGTCTTTTTTTGTTTGCTGCTCGTTGTGTCAGGAATTGCAACTCTGTTCAAAATGTGGCCTAGATGGTCCGTACTTTTTGCAGCTGCTGGCAGTATAATCGCTATTCTCCTGTCTTCAAAAGTCGAAATGCTCTCGAAGAAAGCATTTTCTTTTGTTTTCGAGCGCGATAAAACGATTCAAATCGTTTTTGGGCTCTTCGCCTTGATCATCGGAATTTTCCTCCCGCCTATTATTTTTCTGATGGTAGGGCTGTTTGGGGGACGGGCGATGAATCAGATGGCGATGCAGGCTTCATCGAAGCAGTAAGAATCGCCTCTCGGTGCCGGATATAATCGCGGAGTGTGACATCCTTGAGCTGGAAATTCTGCTGGACAAGGAGGTAGGCCTCCGCGTCAGATGTTTTGGTCGGTTCCAGCGACAAGTCCCATCCGGCATTCTTTTTAAGCTCACGCCAAGCCGTTAGTTCGCCCATAGGGGAGCCTGCCGCCTTTTCTAGAGCGGCGATCCGGACCAAATTGTAGGCATAAAGAATCGATCCATGGCTCACGATATGGCTTCTTTTCTCCCAAAATCCATTGTCGTTTTCCATGCGGACTTTAAGTTGCTTTGCCGACGCCAGGGCTTCTTCTAATTTGCCCTGGGCAATGAGAAGCGACGCCCTCGAAAAATCGGTATAGTGGGGAGAAAAACTTCCCATGCGCTTGATCGCGGCATTGGCATATCCCTGCGCCAGGCCGCTCTCGCTGGAGCGCAGCAGCTTTTGCGCGATGGCGCCATCGTATTTGACATGCAGCTCGGGATGCCTTTTTAAAATTTTTTCAAGCTTTACTAGAGTCTCCTTGCCGCCATCCCATTTGCGATAGGCGACATCAGCCGAAACAAAATCGACCTCGCCACCCCCTTGGAACCAGCCCAGAAAACGCCCCGCTCCGATGAGGACCGCCACCACTATAGCACCGCCTGTAGCAACAAGAGATAGATGGCTTTTTAGCCAATCGACCGTCTGCTCTCGAATAAAACCAAACTTACCAATGGGAATTTCTTCTGTTTGCATCCTATGCAACATACTAAAAATTGGCACAAAAATCAAATTAAATTCCACCAACTATCGAGCATTTGTAGCTCAATGATCTTTAAGAGCCAATCGGTCGGCTGCCGCCGCCCGCCAAGACCCAAGGGGAAGGAGACAAAGAGGAGACCAGAAAGAGAAAAAAAATTCCTAAATCCCCCAATGGTCCAAGGGCCAATGCCCTAAAAGAACTTCCTAAGACCCCCAACGCCGTTGTAGAAGCTGTCGAAGTAGTAGTCGACGCTGAGACCAGCGGCCCCAAAACCCCCAACGCCCAATTGCAAATCCTTATTATACTTCTCTTGACATCGTGTATACGTCCAGGGGCCTTCGCTATACAGCTTTGTTCCGGTGCGGACATGTTCCATTAATACAGCAACAGTCGCATCTAATACAGTCGGCAATTCGTATGGCGCTTTAATAAGTGCTTTCTGATCGCTGTAGCTTTTGTCTCGGCTCCCTTCAATGACATCTCGGGTTAGAAGCGCCCAATGCGACTTAGCAGCAGGTGCATCGGTATACTCTCCTAGATCGAAAGATAGATATTTCGTGGCTGTTCCTTGAAGGGGCTTTTCGATGAGCTCGCCTAGCGTTTTTAAGGTCAGGGGCTTTCCATTGACGGTTTTAGGAACGAGGACAAGGAGATGGGTCTCTTGCACTTTCTTTTGGGGCCAATAAGGACAAGAGCTTTGGAGAATGGCGTTGATATCGGCAGGAAGAGGCGGCTCAACTCCGACATCTCCAAAATACTTGGCCCACTCAGCCTTGCCAAAAGCGATAGAAGGCAGCACGGCTTTATTAGCAGGTGCCTTGGGGATGCTCTCTATGGGTCTGTCAGCAAGTGTCAATGTGTTTGATGGATAAGAAATTCTACTTTCAATAGGGAGTTCCTGCGCTTTATTGGGTTTAGGTGACTCGACTTGTTCGGCAGGAGGGACTGCTTGGGATGCTGCGGGTTGAGGGTTATCAGGGATGAACTTCCGAAGACCCCCAACACCGATCTCAATGTGGAGGCGGTTGATGATGGAGTCATCGAAGTTATTTTCGAAGACGTTGAGGCCTCTGGCCCCAAAGCTTCCAACAAGCAAATGATGATCAGTATTATCCTTTTCTTGACACTGCGTAAATGTCTTGGGGCTGTCGCCATACAGTTTTATCCCAGTCCGGACATGTTCCATTAATATGGCAACAGTCGCATCTAAAACGGTGGGAACTTCATACGACGCTTTGGATTTGATAAAAGCTTGCTGATCGCTGTATTTTTTTCCGCTCCCTACTACGATACCTCTGGTCATAAGCACCCAATGCGATTTAGCAGCGGGGGCTTCGTATCCTAGAGAGAAAATGGCATAACTCGCGGGTGTTCCTTCGAGGGGCCTTGGGATAAGCTCGCCTAGCGTTTTTAGGGTCAGGGGCCTTCCATTGACGGTTTGAGGAACGAGAACGAGAAGATGGGTCTCTTGCACTTTCTTTTGGGGCCAATAAGGACAAGAGCTTTGGAGAATGGCGTTGATATCGGCAGGAAGAGGAGGCTCAACTCCGACATCTCCAAAATACTTGGCCCACTCAGCCTTGCCAAAAGCAATAGAGGGAAGAGCAGCTTGGGGTGGAGGCGGTGCTTTCACGGGAACTACTGCAGGAGGTGGAGTCTGCGCCGATCCTTGGATTAGTTCGATGAGGTCTTTGGCTACTGGTTTACGAATTTTTTTATTTGCATCAAAGAGTTTCTGCGTTAATCGATAAACTTGTCGATCTTGCTCTGTTAGAGAAGATGCACTGTTGAGTTTTCTGGTTTGTTTTTCAAGGCTAGTGCGGAGGGATTCCATGTTCTGCACTTCTTCATTCTCTAAAATGCTGTAAATGTAGTCGAGAAGTGCATCTGGCAAAAGATTGTGGGAGCTGAGATCAGGAGTAGGTGTAGGAGGCATAGAAAGGGTTGCATTATTTGAGAGGTAAGGATCTTCCTTGCTTTCGGTAGTCGCTGAAAGAGTAGCAAAATTAGAAGGATAAGATCCATTGTTCTCGAATACAGGAAGAGGTTGATTAGGATCCGTGGTAAGACGAACTAGGTCTTCGGCTAGATTTTGGGCCTTGGGTCGCTGCGCAGGATCTTTCCAGCATTGCTTAATGATATCGGCAAAGGCTGGGGGTGTCTCAGATGGAATAGTTTCAGAAACGTTGTTCATTTTCCATGCAAGGACGACCATTTCGTTAGCCGCGTTGCTATAGGGGGCTTTTCTCGCAGCAATCTCCCATAAAACCATCCCCATACTGTAAATATCGGTCTTAGTGCTAGCAGAGGCGTTTTGGCTGATTTGTTCGGGAGCCATCCAGCGCGGAGATCCCCCTTGACTGGTAAGATGGGTCTTTGTTTCATCCCGGACTTTGGCAAGTCCAAAGTCGGTGATCTTAGCGGTATCATCTTTGGCGATCAGGATGTTTAAGCTTTTGAGGTCACGATGAACGATGTTGCGGCCGTGGAGATAAGCAAGCCCTTTGCCGATGTCGGCTGCAATACTGTAGCGCCGGTTCCAGGGAAGATCTTCGGGCCTTTGTAAAAATTTATCAAGGGAGCCTTTTTCGAGATATTCCATGAGGATGGCGAACTTGCCTTCTTCTGCGCAAATGCCCAACATCTGAACGATATTGGGATGTTTGCACTGGGCCATGATTTGAGCTTCGTTCTTGAACATATTTAGAAATTGGTCGTCAATGATTTGCACGAGGAGTTCTTTGACGGCAATGGGAGTTGCTTGCCAATTCCCAAGGTAGACTTGGCCAAAGCCTCCTTTCCCAAGGAATTTTCCTTTGCTGAAATCCCTTGAGGGAATAGCTTCCAGTTGGACGATGATATTTGGAATGGCCATAACTGCATCTCCGTTGGTTAATCAGTATGGAGATGATAAACGAAGGGGCCTTTTAATGAAAAAATAAATGATGGGTGCCCAGATCGATGATTTTATCTCCCCTTCAAAAAATGAAAACTTCATGCATGAGATTTTAGAGCTGGTTGCAAAATTCCACCGGCTGGCTGCCGCCGCCCGCCAAGACCCAAGGGGAAGGAGACAAAGAGGAGACCAGAAAGAGAAAAAAAATTCCGAACTCCCCCAATGGTCCAAGGGCCAATGCCCTAAAAGAACTTCCTAAGACCCCCAACGCCGCAGTTGACGAAGTCGTAGCCGGCGTGGACGTAGCCGGAGTGGAAGTTGTCGATAGAGAGACCAGCGGACCCACACCACCCAACAGCCAATTGCTCATTCTTATTAAACCTTTCTTGACACCGTGTATACCTCCTCGCACAGAAGTCGCTATTGAGCTCGTTTCCGCGCACATGTTCCATTAATATAGCAACGGTCGCATCCAATATAGTTGGCACTTCATAGCGCAATTTAACCACTGGCACTTCATGCTCATTAATAAGCGCTTTCTGATCGCTGTAGTTTTTGTTTAGGCTTCCTTCAATGACATCACGGGTTAGAAGCGCCCAGTGCGACCTAGCAGCGGGTGCATCAGTATACTCACCAAAGTCAAAAGGGTTTGGGTCACGACGCTGCAAGTGCCAATTATCAGGGATTAAATTATGGTACCTTAAAAGGTTATATCGTTCATACCTTAAATCGCGATATTGTGTAGGCCTTCCTTGGCGGGGCTTTAAGATGAGCTTGCCGAGCGTTTTTAGGGTCAGGGGCTCTCCATTCACCATTTGAGGAACCAGAACGAGGAGATGAGTCTCTTGTACTTTCTTACGAGGCCAAAATGGGCAGGGAGCTGCCAAGATAGCGTTGATAGCGCCAGGAAGTGGAGGTTCTACCCCCACATCTCCAAAATATTTGGCCCACTCTGCCTTGCCAAAAGCGATCGAGGGCAGCACGGCTTTATTAGCAGGTGTTTTGGGGATGCTCTCTATGGGTCTGTCAGCAAATGTTGTTGTGTTGGATGGATAAGAAAGCACACTTTCAGTAGGGAGTTCCATTGGCTTGTTGGGTTGGGCAGGTTCAGCTTTATTGAGACGAGCTGGGGGCAAAGATTTTGTGGCAAGCGCCATTGCGTTTGATAGATAAGAAATTCTACTTTCACTAGGAAGCTCTAGCGCTTTATTGGGTTGGGCAGGAGATACACTCGCGGCTATTGGATGGTCGAGGTTTTGGTGTTTGGCTCTTTCCTGGAGCTGGTTTAATTCTAAAGCTATTGTTTTGGCGAGAGGACGCTCGAGGGGAAGTTTCCAGCATTTTTGTATGAGGGCTCCATATTCTTCGGGACAATCAGAGGGGATGGTTTCATGGGTGTTGTTCATTTTAGCTGCTATGACCATGTATACGTTGATGGCGTGGCTATAGGGTGCCCTGCGGGCGGCGATTTCCCAGAGGATCATGCCGAAGCTGTAGATGTCGGTAGCAAAACTAGCTGGGGCATTTTGGGTAAAATGTTCGGGAGCCATCCAACAAGGAGATCCTGCGAGCTGATTGGTGGTCATTTGGGTGCTGGTCTCGGATCTGATTTTGGCGAGGCCAAAATCGGAGATCTTGGCGATATCTTTGGCGAGGAGGATGTTGTGGCTTTTGAGGTCGCAGTGGATGACTTTTTGGCTATGGAGGTACAAAAGTCCTTTTCCTATGCCGGCAGCGATAGTAAAACGGCGGGTCCATTCTAAGGAAATATCTTTATTCTTTAGTATGCCGTAGAGGGAGCCTTCTTCGAGATATTCCATGATGAGGGCAAATTTTCCTTCTTCTAAACACAGACCAAATAATCTGACGATATTGGGATGTTGGCACCCGGCCATGAGCTCGGCTTCGCTGCGGAATATTTTCAAAAAGTCATTGGTCATTGACTGAACTAAGAGTTCTTTCACGGCGACAGGGGTGGTTATCTGCCATTTGCCAAAATAGACTTTCCCAAATCCCCCCTGGCCTAACTCTCTTTCTTTGGTGAAGTCATCCGATGGTATAGTGGGAAGCTTGGGCGCGATGCTGGGAATGGCCATAACGGCATCTCCTCTGATTTATCAGTATGACCAGGATATAGAAAGCAGTGTTTAAATGAAATATTGTTACGAAGAAAGCTCGCTCCACATCAGCTCCATCGCATTGAGCGTGTGATCAAAAAGATAGTTCTCCTCCACACGCTTGCGGGCGTTTTCTCCCATGGATTTACGCAGAGCGGCATCGTTGGCCAGCTTAAGGACAGCCTCCGCGATTTTTTCCGGAGATGCCGGCGGGACAAGAAGTCCTGTCACGCCATCGATGCAGACCTCAGGAAGCCCGCCGATTGTCGTGGTGATCAGAGGTTTTTTGAGCCAGGAAGCTTGCAAAGTCGCCTGCGATATTCCCTCATGGCCGGTGCTGAGCAAAGTAAAAATGTCCATCGCCGCGATGGCGGGGAAGGGGTTGTCGAGATGCCCCGTAAATAAAAGCCGGTCGCAGTCTAGGTATTGATCCAGATGGCCGCCTCCTACGACAACCCACTTCAGCCTGTCATCTGCACTTAATATCTCTGCGGCGCGCATGAGATCGCGGATCCCTTTCCAAGAGCGCACGACGCACGCCGTCCCAATCAAAATTTGATCGGGGCCGACGCCGATTTTTTCCCTAAACGCCTCGGCCTCTCCGGCGCTACATCGATCGGCTCGACCCCTGTCGGAATGCAACGGCAGCGCTTCAAAGAAATGCCCGCCTGGGCTGTGATCATCGGAATGATGGCCGAAGAAGTCGTCGCTACGCCATCGGCGAGCGTTTTGTACAGGAGGCGGCTGTTGAGCCCGGGGCGGATCGGCGTCGAGAGGTGCCGCGTGCGCAGGACATGGCGCCCGGCTAGCCGCGCGGCGATGCCGCCGAGCCACGCATCGAGGGAAGAGTGGGTGTTGACGAGGTGGATCTGATGGCGCCGAATGACCGCATGCAGCCTAGCGATCGTGAAAAGAGCGCTGCGCCGGCGAAACTCGAGCTCATAAACGACAAAACCGGCTTCCCGGGCTTTTACTGCTAACTTGCCCCCCTTAACGACGGCGAAATAAATTTCATGGCCGCGCTCCCGCATACCGATGGCCTCGCGCAGGATGCGGATCTCTTGCCCGCCCCAGCCGTTAGAACTTTCTGTGTGCAGGATGCGCATGCATGACCTTTTGTAAAATTTGTCTGTGGCCCGAAGCGAAGGCAAAATTACTAACCTCTTTTTCCGAGGCCCAGCGATGGCCCTCGATCGGTTTTTGTTTCTTCGCCTGCCACACTTCCGGGAAGAGGATCGCTCGATACCGTGTAAAGCCATGCTCGATAGGGGCCATATGCGTGACAAACTTCATCTCGAGCGGAAAATCCCAGTCATCGTTCTTTTCGATATAGGGAAAGAGAAATAATCCCCCCATGACTTTTCCCACCTCTTCCTGCCGGACCAGAAAAGCCCCTTCCGACCAGATCACCGCCACCCGGCGTTCCAATTTTGTGATAGGGGCCTTTTTTTTCGGCGCAGGAAATAACTCGACGACGCCCTTTTGGAACGCCTGGCAGCCTCCTTGCAGAGGGCAGGCGTGGCACCGCGCCTTCTTTTGGCAGACGAGAGCGCCCAGCTCGATGAGGGCCTCCATGATCACCCAGGGCTCTTTATCCGGGAGCAAAGACTCTGTCTTTTCTGGGATCTTTTCTTCTGAAGCATAAAGCCGGCTGACCACCCTTTTGACATTCGCGTCGACGGCCGCCGCCTTTTGACGGTGGG
This sequence comes from uncultured Verrucomicrobiae bacterium, assembly GCA_963813135.1. Classification (GTDB taxonomy): domain Bacteria; phylum Chlamydiota; class Chlamydiia; order Chlamydiales; family Rhabdochlamydiaceae; genus SZAS-15. Next base: position 158,225 of record CAWEXY010000011.1, read on the forward strand.
CAAAACTTAAGACTGCCCCGACCGTGTACGGCCCAAAGCCGGGCAAACGCTCCAATGCCTCGCGGCTGGTAGGAACAGAACCTTGCATCATCCGGGCCGCGGCATGGAGATTACGGGCCCGCGAGTAGTACCCCAACCCTTCCCAGGCCTTCATCACCTCTTCTAGAGGCGCTTCGGCCAGAGCCTGCAGGCTCGGAAATTTTTGCATCCACCGGTTGAAATAGCCGACCACGACGCTTGCCTGGGTCTGCTGGAGCATCACCTCGGAAATCCATACCTGATAGGGGGTAGGATGATGCCGCCAAGGGAAGTCCCTCTTTTCCTCTAAAAACCATTTCTTTAATCCGGCGATCATGGGAGTAATTTTAACAAAAATTCCTCTAATTGGCACGCTTTTTGCTTCTCCTACTATTACCAACTTTAGGAGATACTATGAACCCATGGAATGAGACCCATCTTCAACTCCAAGATGCTATGAAGAAAGAAATTGAAATGATGCGGGAGATTTTAGGCAATATGAAGGAAGAGGAACACTTTTTAGTCCATAAAGACAAGGCCGCCTGGACTTATACGGTCGAAGAAAGGACGCAGCTCCTCAACCGGCTCACCGAAGTTCAAAAATGCGAACAAAAGCTGGCCATCTCTCTACAGCAAATGGTCCTTCCCCAGGGCGGAGATGAACTCCGCTCCCTCGAAGAAATCCTTCCTAGGGACGATGAAAATCGCTCGGAGACCCTATCCCTCAGAGATCAAATTTTAGCCCTTATAGACCGGATGAACCTGCAGAGCAGCCGCAATGAAATGCTCTTTGAACTGGCCAGATACCGCGAAAAATACCCCGCCCACCCTCAAGAGCAGTCGGAAAAAAAGGGGAAAATCTTTCTTGCCACCATGCCCGAGGACGAAGATAATGCAGCATCATGAACGCTGCCAAAAAAGTTGCAGGACTTTTACTGGGCTCGATGGAGCACCATCTCGACCACATCGCTCCCCTATGCGCTCTTAAGGAAATACCCCTCGCGGTCACCGATGAAAAAATTGAGCATTTAGCAAAATTATTTTATCCCGATCTGGAAGTGTTTTTGCTGGCGCCCGATCAAATCATTTCTTTCTTTGACACGCTCTATACCTGCACCCCTCGCCTTCTTTTCGAAGAAAGTTTTTTCATCCCTCAAAAACTCTTAGGTAAAACCGTCAAGACCCTTTGGGTCCCCCATGGCAATTCTGACAAAGGCCATGCAGCGCCGCTGATGGAAGCGCTCAAAGATGAGGCCCATGCGCTTGTCTACGGCCCCAAGATGATCGATTTTCTGAAAAAAAAGAATGTCCACGACCACTTGAACATAGAGACCATCGGCAATTATAGGCGCCGTTATTGGGAAAAACACCGGGCCTTCTATGCCTCCCTCCTCCCGCAGCTTCCCGGAAAAATCATCCTCTATGCCCCCACATGGAATGACGCGGAGAAATCTTCCTCTTATTTCGATCTTCTCCCATGCTTAAGTCATCATTCTGATTTCTCGGTGGTGCTCCGCCCCCATCCCAACCTGCCGCTGCCCGAGGGCCCTCTTCCTCCTAACGTCCATCTCATCACGAGCTTTCCCCCGGTCTACCCCTGGCTTGATTTGGCCGATATTTATCTCGGCGACATGTCATCCATCGGCTATGATTTCTTAACCTTTCGCCGCCCCATGTTCTTCCTCAACCAAAACCGCCGCACCGATCTTTACCTGCACCGCTGCGGCACCGTCATCGATCCCGTAGATTACCCCCGCATCTACGATATCCTCTCAGCAGCGGACAACCATCCCTTTCTCGCAACCCAACAAGAGGCCTATGACTACACCTTTGCATGTAAAGCCCTTTGACAAGCGTCTGGCTGCCATCCACACAGGCGCCTCTACCTATCTCGACCATTTGGGCGTCCTGGCCATCCTCCTCGATCTACCCCTCATCGCCACCGACCCCCAAGTCTTTCAAGACGCGAAGCGATTTTACCCAGAACTGCGCGCCGTTTATATGGACCCCAGCGAACTCTCTCTTCCCTTCCTCGCCCAAAATTTTGATGTTATCGTATCATCGGGACATTATTGGGCCGTCGAGCTCATTCCCCTGCTGAAACTTTTTTGCCAAAAAGAAATGCGCGTCATCTACTGCCCCCACGGCAACTCGGACAAAGGGTGGTCGCGCACAAAACCTCTCCTCAAAGACCTCTCGTTCGTCTACGGCCCTCAAATGCTCTCTTGTTTAGACGACCTGTCCGGCTATATCGTCACAGGCAATTACCGCTATCCCTATTATCTGCAGCGGAAAGCATTCTACGACCAGCTCCTGGAACAAGAGTTAAATGGAAAGCTCGACCCTTCGCGCAAAACTCTCCTCTATGCGCCCACATGGAACGATCCGGAAAATCCCACCACATTTTTTACCGCCTGCGAAAAGCTCTTGGCCGACGTGGGCCCTCGCTTCAATGTTATCGTGAAACTCCATCCGTTTTTGATCGATGATCATCCTATCGAGATCGAACGCATGATGCATCAGTTCAAAGACAGCGTCTTTCTTTTAAATTTTCCGCCCATCTATCCCATCTTAGACCTCTGCGATGCCTACGTCGGTGATTTTTCTTCGATCGGTTATGATTTTCTCATTTTTGATAAGCCTCTCTTTTTCCTTACCGAAAATCGAGGAATGTTAAGCGAGACGGGCCTTATCCTGCCTTCGCATGCGATCGGGCAATTTATCGAAGACAATTGGGACAGGGACTTTCATAGGGCGCGCCGTAAAATCTATGATTATGCTTTTGGGGAAGGACAGGATATGAATAAGGTTCGCGAGGAAATGGAAAGGGCCCTACTTTCCGCAGGGCCCAGAATCACTACTTAGCAGGAGCTACTTCTTTTTTCTCTTCAACTTTTTTAGTATCGACAACTTTTTTTACTTCTTCTTTCTTAGTTGTTTTTACTTCTTCTTTTTGAGTGTCTTCGAAAACGACTTCTTTTGTAGTCTCGTCGTTAGCGAGGAGCCCTACAGCGTTGATAGAAACGGTGAAGGCCATGATCAACATCCAAGTAATTGCGTGCATAAAATCTCCGGTTTTAGTTGGGTAAGCATTCGGCGAGTCCCGCCCCCTATGAAGCTTGCGGCGACGGGCTGCTTCGCACATAGCGGGCCTGACTCGCCGAACGCTTACCAGTTTTGCATAAAGAACAGCGCAAGATTACCGTTTTTTTCGAAATTAGTCAATCGGCGGAAGAACGGTGACATAGGAGAGGAGATCGAGAGAAGATATAGATGCCTTAGCCTCAATCTCATACGAACAAGCTCCCTCCTTAAGAGGGGCGATATTTTGAACATAGGCGACCCGAAAACCAGGGGGAAAAACCCCATCCAATCCCGAAGTAATCAGCAAGTCTCCTTTTTGGATCAGCGGCGTCTTTTCTCCTTGCCCCATCTGGCTCAACACTTCCCCTGTGCGCAAGGCTCGCGCCTCGCTCTCTTCATCGGCAAAATCGTAGTTAAATCCTACGCCCTTCAGATGAAGTCCACGCGAACGCCACAGAGGCTGGCTTGTCCCGAACACTTCGCCTTTTGCCAAATACATTTTATCCCGCACCGCGCGTACCGCGACCGGCAATCCCGAATCAGAAATCAGCCTTACTTTTGACCTGCGATGGCCGACATATTCGACGACGCCGACGATTTGATCTCCGACGACGACCGGACTATTCTTAACGATCACACTTTTTCCAAGGCGTTCGTTGCTTCTCTCGCCGACATTGATCCACAGCGATGAACTCCATGAAGCCGGTTCGCGGAAAATCACTTTTGCTAAAATGCCGCTGCCTTGCAGCTCCAAGCGCTCTAAAAACTCCGACCTGCGCCGATCAGAAAAAAGCTTGGCCTTTTCGTGTTCGTCCTGCAGCAAAGATTCCGAAATCACATATTGTTTGAGCATCTCCAGCTCGGCCTTCAAACTCTGATTTTCTTGCCGCAGCACATCGAGCTGCTTTGCGGCATCCGATGAAAAGAAAGCGGGAACGGCGGCCATCATGCGCCATACCGGAGCAAGGCTCCCTACGGCAGCCGACCGAAAAAGATCCGAGCTGCGCGGTGAAAAGCTCAGCAGCGCAAAAAGGCAAAAGGCAAGAAAGCCGTACGGCTTATAAGACAGTCTCTTCACAGCACACCCTTGGCTAGGCAGTCTATCCCATCCTCGTTTAGACCTGCAAGGTTGACTCTGCCATCTAGCGTCATATAAATCCCATATTCCTTTTTCAGCCGCTGGATCTCTTCCACCTTCAGATTCAACATCGCAAACAGGCCTTGTCCTTCCACAATATGCGGCATAGATAATTTCTCCGCTAATCGCCGCCGCACGCTCTTCAACCTCGTCCGCATCGCCTGCAGCTCTTCTTCCCACATCTTTTTCAGCGCCGCATCACCCAAAATCATCGCGACAATTTTTCCCCCATGCGCAGGCGGATTCGAATAAAGACCGCGGATGATCGGCTTCACCTTCGATCCCACCTTCTTTGCCGCCTCTTCCGTTCCTGTCACAAAAAAAACAGCGCCCGTGCGCTCATTGTAAATCCCAAAATTTTTCGACTGCGTACAGGCCACCACCATCTCGTGACCCTCTTCCATGAACATGCGAACCGCCCCCGCATCTTCTTCCACTCCCAGCCCCAGTCCCTGATAGGCGATATCAAAAAAGGGCAGCAGCCCTCCCGATTTACAGATCTTCGAAATTTCCTTCCACTCCTCGAGAGTAAAATCGATCCCCGTCGGATTATGGCACGAAGCCTGCAGCAAAACCGCTGTTCCTGGCGGCAAACCCTTGAGGAATTTTTTGCACCGCTCAAAATCTCCATAAGGATAGCTCTCCACTTCCAATCCTGCGCGCGTAAAAATCTGCCGATGATTGGCCCAGGTGGGATCCGAATAGGCAATGCGCCCTCCCACTTCCTGCTTTAAAAAATCTCCCCCCACCCTTAACGCCCCTGTTCCCCCGGGAGTTTGCGCGCCAAAAATTGTTTTACTTTTGGCCATCCATATAAAATCGCCGAAGATGAGCGCTCCCATCCTCTCAATATAATTTTTATCCCCCTCGATCGGCAAATACGGCTTGGGCTCTGCCTTCATCCTCTTTTCGGCTTCTCGCACCGCGGCAAAGAGGGGAAGCTTCAGCATATCGTCTCGATAAATCCCGGCACACAGATCGATCTTCGTCGCCCGAGGGTCCTCGCGGAACTCCTGCGCCAGAGCAAAAATGGGATCGGGCGGACCTGCCGCGACATGGTGAAAAAAAAGTTTAGCCATACCCACATTCTACCGAACACCGTTTTTTCGTATTGAAAAAACTCATCTCGCAGTAAAATAGGTTCTCTTTGGGGCGTTAGCTCAGTTGGTAGAGCGCAACGATGGCATTGTTGAGGTCAGCGGTTCGAGACCGCTACGCTCCAAATCATTTCTTCGTCCGATATGCCTGCTGCGGATGCGTAGGATCCTCGAAAATATATTCTAGTTCTTGAGCGATAAAAGTATTGTAGCCGCGGTTCGATTCGAAAAGCGGCATCGAGAAATTCGCTTTGACCATTTCTTCGCGCATCGTGCTAATGCCCGTCCCCTTCGCCTCAGCATATTGAATATCATTAAACACCTGCGCGAGAATCTGAATGAATCAAAGTCTAAAAGCTCTTATCAGACGAAAAGTTTTGTCATTGACCCAGTCACCATCGATGTAAAAGCTTCCCATGGACTCGGGGCGGCCTTTGTCGGGATATTTTCTGCCGTCAGGTGCTGAAGGTGTTTCACAACATACGCCAGCAAGGTTGGTTTCTGTTCAAAATCCCAATGCCAAGGAAAACCATAAGGAATTCTATTTGAGAAATTAAAAGTAGGATCTTCGATACACCCCTCAGGGTCTTTTTTATATATATTTTCTAATATCTCTTGAGCTCTAGTTAGGAGACGGATTTCTTGGGATATATCCGGTGCATGTTTTGCAGCAACTACAAGATAGTTGGCTTGCTGTATGGTTGCTGCAGTATTCAAAGCAGGCCAAGCCTTCACTTGCCGTTGATAAATCCTAGCAATGGTCAGAGCCTCCTGATAAATCCTTCTATTTACGTAGTCATCGCGGCTAATGGAATCAGGGGAGCAAAACCAGTCCAGCCTCTTTAATACACCGATCTTATGAAGGGCCAACGCTAGCCGTTCTTCATCGGAAGTCTTTTTTATTTTATCTAAACTTTTTAGCTCGCGCGCCCAGCTTACTTTTCTCGGAGTGAGTTGAGCTGGGTAATCAAATTGGCGAGAGGCTAAATCAAAACATCGTGCAGCAGCCTCAATATGGCTTTTGATAAATGGAGTTTTTTTAAAGGGGCGTAATTTATGAAGATAGGTCAGGCCCGCGTTCGTTAATGCTTCATGAGATACTTTTTCGCGATAAAAGAAGACCTCGTTAAAAGACAATCCTAGTTGGCAGTCGGTATCGGCATCCGGCTCTATAGGAACTGGAAGAAGAATGTCGGGGTGCATGAATCCGCAGTTGATGACGGGTTCAGCATAGGAAGTATGATTTATCGGAGAGGGCGCGGAATGAACTCGTTCCACAATGATCCTTTTGTTGCATTGACACGTAAACGTTAACCCAGATTCAACTCTTTTTGCAATCGGTAAAAATGCTTAGATCGTTTTCTGCTCGACAAATCCTGCACGTTTTCCTACATTGCGAATTATGCGCTTCCTCCGATGGCTCAAACATGAATTCTTCCACGTCCTGCCGGCCTTTATTTTTTTCTACGTCTCCTTCAACCTCATTAATTTCACCGAAGGACTCATGATAAAAAAAGCAGGAATCCAACCCTTTGGATTCATCACCATATTTCTCGCTGCAGGAGTCGTCGCAAAAGTTCTCATCGCCATCGACTTCTTGCCCGTGCTCAATGCTTTTCCCCGCAAGCCGCTCATCTATAACGTGATTTGGAAAACGATCCTCTATAGTTTGGCAAGCCTGCTTGCACGTCTTCTCAACCGTCTCTGGAATGACCATTTCGGCACGCCGCTTCAATCGGCCGAGTTTTGGGCCATTCAGATTTGGTATGTGATCCTATTTTTTGTTTTTGTCGCTGCCCGCGAGCTGACGTATAAAGTCGGACCGTCTAAAGTCCGTCAGATGTTCTTTGGGAAACCAAAGAAGGAATGATCTCTTGCAGATCGCCGCACAAAAAATAATCTTCATCGCCTAAATATGCAGGCTGCTTGAGATCGACGGCGATGATTTTCCCTTGGGGATGATGATGTTTATACCATCCTAAGAAGCCTTTATCATCGGCGCTAAGGCCAATGCAGATGATCGCATCGATGGAAGAAGCTGTCGTTGGGTCGATCTCGTAGCGCAGGCGATCGCCCTTGATACGATAAGGCTTGATCCCTGTCCGCTCATGCAAATAATCGAGATTCTCTGTCACGATCTGCGTTTGCGACAACTGAGTTAATGCGGTATGAGCAGGCGTAGGCGGACTTAAAATACAGGCCTTATGAAAGTGTTTGATATACGCTGCAGCTTTCTCTGGATCCTGAACTATTTTCTTCAAGGAATCGATAAAGCGCTCTCCCTCTTCTAGATCCAAGCCTTTCATCAATTCTGCCATCATCGGAACTTGAGAGCCTGCTGAAATCCCGGCTCCTGTATAAAAAATGATAGCGGAATTCTTACATAGCTGCGCCAGCTGCTCTACTGTGATCGGCGCAGGGCGCGCGTTTCTAAAAGTTCTCGGTTCAAACGCTGTATAGGAAGAACTTTGTGCCGGCATCTCAGGAATCTCGAGGGGCTTTCCATAAGAAAAGACAAATGCCTTTTTTGAGGCTCCATTGATTTCTCTGTCTTCTTTATGAAAAAGAATTTTTCCGTCTCTGTAAAGCTGTCAGGAAGTTGTACGAGAGCTATTTCAAAAAAAATACCGTTCCAATATGTCTCAAACCGAAAATAGCCTTGATCCTTGAGAGAGCACCGCATATCTAAACTTTTGCTTTCAGCGCCAGTTTGGAGCTCCGCCTCGGTAATTCTTTCGGGTAAAGAGAGAAGTTCAACAGCAGCAGACAAAAAAGTCTGCTGCAACAAGCAAAAAATGGCTATCCAATAGCGCATTTAGAATCTATAAGCGATGGTGCTTCTGAAGCCAAAATAGTCTTCAGCCGCTTTCGAGCCGTGCATATAAATGTTAAAAGGCTCGATGCGGATATCCCAATGCCGTTTGGGGCCGAAACGGAAAGTGAGGGGTACGCTGACATCAACTCCCACAATGGTCGATCCCCAGGTTGGCCCGCGTTTTTTTCCTGAAGAACCGCCCACCATGCCTTTTACATTCAATCCTAAATTGACAACAGAGTTGAACTCATGGTCATACAGAACGCCTGCCATTCCATAAACAATGGCGGGCCGCGCTTTGCGTTTGTGCCAACTCACCGTGAAATATCCCCAATCCTCAACAACGGTTCTATGATCATGCCGTTCATAATCCTTAAATACGCCTACGCCAAGCACCGGTGTCAAATGATCTCGGCCATTGAAGAAGAAATTATAGCCCATACGGAATTCGGTCTCTAATATGACGCTGTGCTTATGGTTATAGGCTGCTGTGAGCCAAGCTTCGATTCCAGCGTAGAGAGCATTGGGCTTGATGCGCTCATAGGCTTGATGCAATGGATCAAAAATAACAATTCGATTGTGGTGCTCGACGAAGGGGGTCGGTGTTTTCACCGGCTCTTTGGCGTATCCTATTCCTGCCAATAACAGCAGCGGAAGCAGTAACTTTTTCATGGAACAACTCCTGTTTCAGTTCAGATGAAAAACAAGTTTAGAACTGTCTAAGAGATTGTAGCAATGAAAATTATTCGCCTTCGAGAAGATCGAGGAAGGCTTGAAGTTGCTTAGAACGCGTCGGATGGCGCATTTTGCGCAGCGCCTTCGCTTCAATCTGACGCACGCGCTCGCGCGTCACTTTAAAGCGCAGGCCCACTTCTTCGAGCGTCTTTGGTTTTCCATCGAGGAGTCCAAATCGTTCGATAAGCACAGTGCGTTCGCGATCGGTGAGCGTCGCGAGCACTTCGCCCATTTTGTCTTTGAGGATGGCATAACCGGTCGCTTCCGCAGGAGATTCGGTCGACGTATCTTCGAGGAAGTCGCCAAATTGGCTCTCGCCCCCATCGCCGACTTCGGCTTGCAGGGAGATGGGATGCTGAGCGATTTTGTAGATCTCGCGGACGCGCTCAGGCGTTAGTCCGAGCTCAACGGCGAGCTCTTCAGGCGTCGGCTCGCGGCCTGTTTCCATCATCAATTTTTTGGCTCCGCGGAGCACTTTGTTGATCGTCTCGATCATGTGCACTGGAATACGGATCGTGCGCGCTTGGTCGGCGATCGCACGCGTCACCGCCTGACGGATCCACCATGTCGCATACGTGGAGAACTTATAACCGCGCCGATACTCAAATTTCTCGACGGCCTTCATCAGGCCCATATTCCCTTCTTGGATCAGATCGAGGAAAGAGAGGCCGCGGTTCGTGTATTTCTTTGCAATCGAGATAACAAGGCGCAGGTTAGACTCGACCATTTCCCGCTTCGCTTCTTGGCTCTTATCGAGCCAGCGCTGGAGCATACGGACATCTTTTTTAAACTCATCGAGCGTACGGCCCGCCGCCATTTCGCGCTTAGAGAGCTTGCGCTGAACGGCAACGAGTTTTGCTGCAGCAAATTTATTTTTCTCAGCGCGGGGGATCAGCTCTTGCATCTCTTTTTCGAGAGATAAGAATCGATCGTAGGCGGTGAGAATGACTTCGCCAAAGTCTTCGATGATGTTGTGGCGCAGATGCATCTGCCTTAAATAGGCTTGGTTGCGGATGCGGCATTTTTCAATATTTTCGAGAGTTTTAGCTTTATCGGCTTTTTTGCCTTGCGTATCGCGCAGCTCTTGCTGCAGCTTTTCTAAGACGTCGTCTTCGGCTTTAAGAAGAGAGCAGAGTTTGGGGAGCAGCGTGAGGAAAAGTTGTTTGTCGGCAACTTCCTTTTCGGAAATCACCTTGTCAAATCGCTCTTTGCCCGTGATGAGGTAGGTCGCAATCGAGATCGCTTCTCTTGTGGAGTAGCGGAAACGCATGATAATTTTTTCAACTTGGATCTGGGCCTTTTCAATCCGTTTAGAGATCTCGACTTCTTCTTCGCGCGTCAGGAGAGGGACCGAGCCCATCTCTTTGAGGTACATGCGCACAGGATCATCGGCGGAGGCTTCGGCGCGCTTGGGAAGCGCTTCGAGTTCTTTCGCTTCTTTTTTACGCTCTTTCTGACGGTCGACTTCGGCTTGGTTCAGGACCTGAATGTCCATTCCGCTCAAGAAAATCAAAACCTGATCGATCTGCTCGGGCGTGTCGAAAGACATCGGCAGAATTTCATTGATTTCCTCGTACGTGATGTAGCCTTGCTCTTTCGCAAGGCTGACGAGTTCTTCAACCTTCTGCTGCTGCTGCTGATTAAAAATGTTGGAAAAATTTCCTTTACTCATGAGACTATTTGAATATCCGTCCTTAGCCCGTTTAAGTCAAGATGCAGCTGTACGCTTTGTTTCAAAATCAACCTATCCTTGCAAGCCATGCACACCAGGGCCGCGATTACCTATGCCCGGAATGCCGTTCGATCGTCCGCCCCCGAGGGGGCTTCCGTCGCCAGCGCCACTTCTATCACCTCAAAACGGCGACATCATGCCGGCAGCATCACAAAAGTGTACCACATCTGAAGATCCAACTCCACCTCAAATCTCTCATCCCCTCCATCTCCCTCGAAAAACCCTTCCCCACGATCGCCCGGATCGCCGATGCCGCCTGGGAGGATGCCAAGATAATATTTGAAGTTCAATGCTCCCCCATTTCTCCTGAAGAGGCCCGAAAAAGAACCGAGGACTATCGGTCGCTCGGCTGGCGCGTCGTCTGGCTCCTCTATGACCGCCGCTATAATAAAAGAAGTCTTTCACCCGCTGAACACTACTTGCGGTCTGCGGGCGCCTATTTTTTTTCGGGCCTCCAGATCTACGATCAGTTCGACGTTGTCCACCGCTTCCGCCGCCTCCATCGAGGGCCCCGTCTTCCCATCATCCTCCGCGAACCCCTCCCGCTTCCCAACATCTCCCATCCTCCGCAGGCGATCAAAACCCGCCTGTGGGAACTGGCCTTCCGCGGAGATCTTTTTGACCGCCTCTCCCAAGGGGCGGGCACCCGCGCTTTCCGCCGGGAGGAGCGGCTGGCCCGCCGCCAACGTTGGCTCCGAACCTTAAGCAGAAATTATTTAAAAATCCTTCACGCTCTCTTGGCCTTATATTCGAGCGACCGGATGAGAAAATAAAAATATCCTGTTACTCCTAGAGCTACGACCGAGTAAAGAATTTTCTTGTAGGGGAATGTTTTTTCTATAGCAACTATTTGAGGGTCCTTAGAATTGATCCAAAACGTCTGCATTTTGCCCTCGAGAGCCCGCGCCGCGCGCTCTGCTGAAGGCCCGTTGAGGTGGTAGGGCTCGCCCAAAAGACAAGTTCGATTTTGAAAGTAAGCTTTTAATTCAAATTTTGACGGTCCCCGCCGGACAACCTCAACCCGCTCGACGACGGCGTCAACAGGAGCGCTGAGACGCCAATAAAGCCGCAGATCTTGAAAGGCTCCCCAGGCCAGCCATAGAAGGACCGCGCCTGGGAGCAGGGGAAGATACTTGCTGATAAACATCTCTATGCGATATTATAGGAACTCAACTTAAAAACGGATACTTATGGCAGACGAAGCAAAAGCACCAGCAGCGAAAGAAAAAAAGAAAAACGGCAAAGTTCCTTCTGCAAAGAAGCGCGACTTGCAAAGCAAGAAACGTCAAGAGTGGAATTCTGCTTTTGCCGCTAGCGTACGCACAGCTGTCCGCCAATTTGAGATGTCCCTAGCTAAAGGCGACAAGGCCGAATCGATGAAGCGCCTGGATAACGTCTATAGTCTCATGGACAAAGGCGTGAAGACCAACCGCTTCAAGCTCAACAAAGCCGCGCGCACCAAATCGCGCCTAGCCAGCCGCCTTCCCGCTTAACTTTTTCGAGTAAAAAGAGCCAGTTTTTTGCAGATCGCATCTTCGATCTGGCTCTTGTATTCTTCCGTAGACCCCACAAAACCATTCATCAAAATCACGACAGAGAGCGTTTCGTTATCGCGCGTCACAACGTAGCCCGTCAGACCCGTGATGCCCATCATCCCGCCTGTCTTCGCGCGGACACGCGATGCGATGGAGTTCATTCTATTTTTGAGCGTCCCATCGACCCCTGAAATAGGAAGAGAAGAGATCACCTCGTCCGAGAACTTAAAGTCACGGTAAAGCCAAGCGAGTAGATGAGAAAAGTTGTGGGGAGAAAGCAGGTCGTAACGCGACAGGCCCGAGCCATCGAGGATGATCAGGTCGCTGGGATCGAGGGCGGTCTCGCGGCGCAAAAATTCCCGCATCGCCATGGATCCTTTTTGCCAAGAGCCAGGAGGTCCGAGATAGGTAGCGGCCATGCGCTTGAAGAAGGAATCGGCATACATATTATCGGAGTTCTTCATCATAGGGTACAGAAGCTGGCTGAGCGGCTCAGAATAGTGGGTAACGAGCAGCTGGGCTGTTTGCGGCGTGCGCAGAAGAATAACCTTGCCTCTCACAAGGATATTCTTTTCTTGGAGGAGGCATTTCAAGACTTCGCCGGCGTAGAGAGCAGGAGAAGGGACGGGAATGCGGATTTGCTGGAGGGGAAATTGTAGGGGCAGCTCTCCCGACAGGACTAGCGTGAGCTTTTGATTATCGACGCGCCGATCGACTTTGAAGGTATTTTTGGTCCCGGTGCTGGCTTGCGAATCGACATGAACGTTCGAAAGAGGCGGGTCAAGAACAAAAGAAGGAGGAAGGTCCGCCCTTTTCCCAGGAGTTACATAGATCGAGATAGTGCTGTGATCAACCGTAAGTCCATCGCTCGGGGAGTTCCAATACGCGGGCGGTTCATCCCACATCCATCCCGGCCCCTGCCAGAAAGGGTCGAAGACCGTATTATCGACAAAAATGTCTTGCACATCGAAAGCGCCTTGGAGGATGAGATCGCGGATCATCTGCCGAAGATCGTCTTGAGAAAGCGAGGGGTCGCCCGAGCCTTGGAGATAGAGATTTCCTTCCGTGTCGCGGTAGAGTTTTGTCTCGAAGCGGTAATCGACGCCGAGGATGCCCGCAGCAGCAGCAGCGGTGAAAAGCTTGAGGGTGCTGGCGGGGATGAAAAGCTGGTCGTTATTTTTTTTATAGAGGACTTCGCGGTTTTTCATGGACACGACTTCGATCCCTACGTGCACGTTAGGATCGACGGCGGTGATAATTTCGTCGATCGCGCTCCGCAAATCGGTGAGCGGCGTCGCCTGGAGCGTGCCTAATGTAAAAAAAACAAAAGCGAAGATTTTTAACGCAAAGGCGCAAAGAACCTCAGCGCCTTTGCGCCTTTGCGTTAAAAATCTCTCTTGTTTCTCAGCGATCTCGGTGATCAACATTTCTCAATCTCTTTTTTGTAATCTGGCACGAAGTCCCGATATTTTTCTAGAGTGGGATAAGATTGTTTGCCGAATCACTTGAGGATCTCCGCTAATCGTGACGCTGTTGCGGGCCCTTGTGATCGCGGTATAAAGGACCTCGCGGCCAAATACCTCCGAACCAGGAGGCGCGAGAACAGAGACATGATCGAACTCGCTTCCTTGGCTTTTGTGCACGGATAGCGCGTAGGCATATTCGTAGGGAGGGAGGGCCTCCGCGTCAAAACGGCGCCCATCAGGAAATCGAGCGTAAAGCGGCTTGACTTTGCTTCGAACGAGCAGGCCGGTCTCGCCATTATAAAGGCCTTTATCGTAATCGGTGCGGGTGATCAAAATGGGCATCGCCGCCTCTTCACCGCTTTTAAGACGGCCTATGACGCGCGCAGCGATCTGGTGGTTGAGGGTGCTGACGCCTTCCGATCCTTTTTTGAGGCAGGAAAGGATCGTGGCATTTTCGCGTGTTGGGTCGAAGGGCGTCAAGGCAGCGAGGATAGGCTCGGGATCGCCGCGGCGGACAGCATCCGCCAGGCTTAAAATTTGGACTTGGTCGCTCCGGAACGAGCGGGTAAGACGCGCTGTGGGAACATTGTCGACAAGATCCGCGAAAATACTTCCTGCGCCCACGGAAGGAAGCTGATCGGCATCGCCGAGGAAGACGACGCGCGTCCCTGTTTGGATGGAGGCTAGTAAAAAAGCGAAAAGGGAAAGGTCGATCATCGAAGACTCGTCGACGATAAGGAGATCGGCTTTGAGGTAGGAGCCTTCTTGCGAAAGGTCGCGCGCCGAGCGGATGCCGAGCACGAAGTGGAGCGTTCCGCAGAGGGCGTCGGGGCGGACGGATTGCAGGCGGGCGGCGGCTTTACCGGTGGGCGCTGCCAGAATGACACGGCCGGGGATCGCTTTAGCCAGCATGCGCGCGACGTGGGTTTTTCCGGTGCCAGGCCCGCCGGTGATGAGCGAGACAGGATGGGAGAGAGCGAGGGCGACGGCATTTTGTTGTTCAACAGACAAGTCGGAAGCAGCGGAAGAGAGCGTTGGGAGGGGAGATTGGAGGCGGGCGAGATGGTCGAGAATGCGCGTCTCGAGCACCCAATGGCGCTGTGGATAAAGATAGGAACCCCATCGATGTAAAAGGGGATGGGAAACAGATGCGTCGGCCTCGATACAGACATGGCCCTCTTGGAGAGCGGACAGCAGATCGGCAGCTGCTTTGGGCTCAATCTCAGCGAGGCTCGATAGTATAGACGGCAGGTCCTCGGACGAAGACATACAGCGCACCTCCAATTTTTTCTTTTAAATACCGCTCCATAGCGTCGGTGTAGATCGATGCCTGGAGAAAATAATCACCGTTGTTCATCTCCGCTTCTAAGCTAGGGAAAGAGTAGTCGGAAAGCCAGTTAGTTTTCCAGTCGACGATGTAATATTTGCCTTCGCGCTCAAAGCACAGATCGATAAATCCTTTCATCACGCCGCCCATGTGGGGGAATAAAAACTCGACTTCGCTGATCTTGGCTGCCTTGTCTAGACCTTGAAGCTCAGGAAGCGCCAGAGTTTTTTCGACAAGAGAGATGATCTCATTTTCCCAAGGCTCGAGAAGGGTGCCCGCGATTTCTTGGCGGACGAGGGGGCGCAGGGGCATAGAAAAGGCTCGTTCGAAAATTTTATGGATGATCACGCCTGTCTCAGCGCCTGCGGGAAGGATATTTTCGGGAATTTGCTTGGGGGAGAGAGTTTTTTGCGAAAGGGCCGAAAAGGAAAAGAGGAAAGACGGCGTGTTGTGCAAAAGGGGGAGCTCGAGTTTTTTTTCTTCGCGCGCAGGCCACGGCTGAAGATGGAGCGGCGTCTCTGCGAGGACGATGTGCGGAAAGCGGCTGAGATCGGGGGACGTCTTGGCCCAAAACTTCTCTATGGGCGATTTGCCCTCGCTAGAAAGGGGCAGAGGCACATAAAGACGGGTTTTGGCGCGCGTCATCCCCACATATAGCTGACGCATTTTTTCGGCCTCGATCTCTTCGGAATCTTCATCGTGCGAGGGTGCGGCCAGGCCCAAGGCAAAAACGGTGTCGAACTCGAGGCCTTTGCTCGCATGGATGGTTAAAATTTGCACGCCGTGAGAGGCGCTGGGCAGCCTTTCTTCAAGGCCGATCTTGGAAAAGAGGTCGAGCATGGGCAGGAGCTGGGCGCTATCGGGCTGCAGGGAGAGCTTTTCGGCGATGGCGTCGAGCGTTTCATCGCGGCCTAAAAAGGGAGCATAGAAAGCGGCAAAGCCTAAGGCGAGAAGAGTTTTGTGCATCTCAAAGAAGGACTCCCGCGCAAGCCCCTCGGAGAGGGGGCCGAGCAGAGCTTTTTTAACCGCATTGATATCGAGAGGGTCGAGGACCGCCGCTAAAAAATCCCGCATCGAAGGAATCATCGCGAGCGCTTCTTTCCTTTGCTGAGAAGAAGGGATATTCCATGTGGCTAAAAATTGCTGGACGCGGCGCGCTTGGAATCGGTCCTTCACTAAGATCGCGATATGCTCCAAGGGAAGCTGTAATTTGGTGATCTCATGGACGGCGAAGGAAAGATAAGCATTTTCTTCTTCGCCGATCAAAAAGAGAAGATGGCCTTCGCCTTCTTTGGCGGCGCGGGAAGGAGGAATAGAGAGGGTCGTGTTCCACTTAGGCAGGTCCATCCACTCTTTGCCTGCAAATAGATCGTTGAGGGCAGAGACGAGGCCTTGCTCTGAACGATAATTGGTATCAAGAAAAGCATGCGCTGCAGGCCCCATGGTCTTTCCCGCTTCAAGAAAGGTGTAGACATCGGCCTTGCGGAAGGCATAGATCGATTGTTTGGGATCGCCGACCAAATAAAAGGCTTCGAGGTTCGCTAAGCTAAACAGCGTATCAAAAATCTCCCATTGGACCGGATCGGTATCTTGGAATTCATCGATGACGACAGCGCGGTACCGCTTTTGCACTTGGACCAGAAAGGAAGGGGTTTTTAGCGCTTCTTGAACGCGAAGAAGGAGATCGTCGGGAGAAATCACTTCCTTGGAGCGGCGATATTCCTCAAAGTCGGCGGAAAGACGGCGCTGAAGTTTTTTGTAATGCGCAGATTCATCCCAGAGAGGGAAAAGAACATCGTGCAGCTCTTCTAAGCGCAAGAGGGGCGTGCTCTTCACTTTGCGGTTATCGGCCGCAGTGTACTGCAAAAAAAATGGTTTGCAGCGAAGAAGCAGATCCCATTCTTTTTCAAGCGCGTGCTGTTTTTGGACCATCGCATCCAACATCTTGGCTTGGTTTTCAAAATCGGGGTCGGTGATGCGCCGGTAGTTTTTAGAGGCGAGCGAAAAGTCGCTCAAGACAGAAAAGGGAGAGATTTTTTTTAGCGCTTCATTCCATTTTGCAAAGCTTTCCATAAAATCAAGAGAGGGAACAGGCGGAGTTTTGAGCACTTGCGTTCGCAAAAGATCGAGATCGCTGCGGGCAGAGCGGACGAGTGTTTCGATTTGGCTGGCGCTGTAGCGCCCGGAGGAAAATATGTGCTCTAAAAAAAGATCGAATGCCTCCTTTTCTTCTTCCGGAGTCCACTGGGCCAGATCGAACCCAGCTCCCGCTTCAAAAGCAAGCTCGGATAGGATTTTCTGGCAAAAGCCATGGATGGTAAAGATCTGCGCCTCATCAAAAAGAAGGAGGCCTTTTTGCACCTTTTTCTCTGTTCTTTTCTCTAGAGCCGCGCGAATCCGCATTTTGAGCTCGCGCGTCGCCGCGCGCGTGAACGTCACGACGAGGATCTCCGGCAGCTGCACATCGGTCTCCAACAGAAGACGAACAAAAAGATGCTCAATGGCAAATGTTTTTCCGGTGCCGGCCGACGCTTCTAAGAACCGTTTTCCTAAGATGGGCGTCGCGGGATCTAAAATATCAAATCTCTGCATCGAACACCTCCCTTAAGAACGGCTGCCACTGTTTAACATCGGGCCATTCAAAATGATCGAGGAACCAATCGACGATCGGATCGTCCTCTATCTTGATCTCCTCGCCGGATAGAATATTTTTCGCAATGCGCGGTAGAAAAGGAGACGGCTTTTGCATCGCTTGCATGTAATAAGATAGGTAGCGCTTCAGAGAAGCGGCAGGGTCCGGAAAAAGAGCAGCCTTTTGTGCGCCATCCCGGGTCAGCAGCAGCTGGCGTGGGACCTCTAGTGGCAAATGATGGAGCAAGAGGAGAAGCGGCCATGCTTTGAGAAGATCGGGATACGTAAGGCCGCCGGAAAACAAAAGTCCTTTCGATGTCAGATCATTGATCTTTCCCACGATGGTAATATCGGAGATTTTCAAAGCGGGAACGATCCACTCGGTTTCCGACTTTTGGACCGCCGCATCGCATCCGGCACGCATATCGACAGAGAATATCTCGTTAACTCCCCACATGCGGAGCATCTTTTGAAAATCCTCGATCTCTTCAGTGACTTTGCGCGTACACATCTCTTGAAAGGGAGGAAAAGGCAGTTTTCCTTTCGTTTGCATGCGATGCACGATCTCGGGCGCGCTTTGTTTAAGAGAAGAGCGGCGCGCCTGGGCCAGATCGTAATGCGAGACAAAGGAGGACGAAGAGGAGTCAAAATAGAGCCCCAAACTGCGCTGGAGATAAAATTCGATGGGATGCCGCGCCAAGAGGCGAAGATGCCGCACATCGATGGTGTGGGAGGGAGCTGTCTCGGGAAGCTCTCTTTTAGCCATCTTGGCAGGATAAGGACGCGGGCTATGCTTCGTGATCTTGACTTGCGGAAGCATTTTACAAAGTTCGGCGAGCACAATGGACGGCGGCACTTCTTTACCATCGTCGACATCGATGCAGGTATACGTGAAGATCAGTTTATCCTTGGCCGTTAGGAGAAGCTGCAGAAAAAGATACCGGTCCAGTTCGCTGTGGCTGGGCCTGTATTTTTCATCGGCGAGAGCGAGCGAACTATTTTTTTCTTTGCGTGGAAATTTTCCCTCCTCCATTCCCATCACGATGATCACCGATGTCGCCATCACAGGGCACAGCGAGGCAAAGCGGACAGCATTGAGGTGCGATGCTTGAAAGACTCCGAACTTGCGATGGATCATGTCTTCTACCGCGCGCCGGACGCTAGTCCAAGAAAAAAGTCCCGCTTCTATTTTGGCCGCCGCGCGCAAGTACCGCATCAGCGGTTCATCTTCTTGATCCACAACAAACAATGTGGAGACCATCTCTTGTAAAAACACCATCCACTCCGCAACCATTTTCGTTTGGTTTTCAATGAGCGGCGTGAGGAATTTTTCGAGCAGCCCCGTTACCTCGCGCCACTTAGCGAGCAGCTCAAGGTCTTCCATATCTAAGGAAGGATCGTCGCTTTCGGGCGCGGCGAGGATCGCCGTCAGCGCACGCGCAAAAAAAGAGTTCCAAGGCAATCGGACCTCGTCGCTCCACTTTTGGATTTTTTCAACATCGGCGGCATCCAGCGAAAACTTTTGGAGGAACGGAGTGCAGGAGAGGAGGGACTTGACGCTAGAAGGGGCTAATCGATGTTCCACGATATGAAGAAGGGCCCGGACGCCGGGCGCCACACTGCTGTCGGCATCGAGCGGAAGATCATAAATCGCATAATCGCACCGTCCTGCAAATACCATATGGATATAAGGTGCGTATTCCGCCATATCGGGCGCTAAAACGACAATTTCGGACAGCGGAACTTTGAGCTGGGAAATCCGCTCAAGAACGATCTCGACTTCGCGCCTTTTGCTCCTTGCCGCGTGGATCTCTATCCCTTCTTGGGTTTCGCGAGGCAGCGGAGATAGATCGAGAAGGCTTTTTTGGATTTGGGAGAGCAGCGACTTTTTTTTAGGAGCCGCATAACGACTGACGCCTTCAGCGGAAATAGATTTTTCAAACTCCCTTCCCGCCTTGCCAAAATGCGTGAGAAGCGGATGCTGCGCCTCAAAATATTCTTCGAGGTGCGGCAAGAAAAGCTGCTCTTTGGGCGCTAACACATCTCCCCAATAATGCTGGGAGGGAGATAGCGCAAATAATGCCGCTGCTTCGCGCTGAAAAAAATCTCGGAAGCGCGGCGGCAAAAACGGAGGATAGAATAAGAACAGGTGATCATCGCTTTTTCTTTCTGCCACCTGCGGCCACACTTTTTCCCAAAGCTGCTGCTGCCATCCTTCCACTTTTCCATCGTAGGCAAAATAGCGGAGAAAAAGTTCACTTAAGTGATCGCAAAAAGAAAGATAGCGCTCCTGCCCGATCCCTTCCAAAAATTGCTGCAGCTGCGGATCGTCTATCGTTAAAAGACAATTTTCAATTTTGAGCGATAGTTCAAGTTTGGAGGGCAATCCCGGGAAAAATTCAGCGAGCGCGTGCGGCATCTCCAGAAATCTAACAGCGCAGACAACCTTTAATTTAGGATCATGCGCCCAGCGCATCTGTAAAGAATGTTTCACTTGAGCGCTAGGAACAATTACCGTGCGCGCGCTCAAGGGGTGCAGGCCGGCGCAAAAAAGAATATCGCGCAAACTGTCGGCCAAAACATCAATAGAGTTACTGAAAAAGGGTTTCATGGCTAGAATGCACATTATATATGAAAAACATTGGACGATCCATCTTTGCCTCGCTCCGCCAGTTTTTTTTCAAGCTTCCGGGCTTTTCTAAGATGGACACCCATTCGATTTATTTTCTCAACGGCGCCCAATTTTGCGGCGTTCTTAATGATAATATCTTTAAACTCGTCATCGCCTATCTCTTGATCGAAGCGCAAGGGCAGCGCAGCGCCAGCGCGATTATGTCGACCGCGGGAGCGATTTTCGTCATTCCCTTTCTCCTTTTTTCTCCGGCCGCCGGCGTCTTGGCCGACCGGTTCAGCAAGCAGCGGTTGCTAGTGGGCATGAAAGTCATCGAGATGCTCATCATGCTCCTTGCCATGGTGGCCTTTGCTTTTAAAAG
The DNA here is from genome assembly GCA_963813135.1 of uncultured Verrucomicrobiae bacterium. Taxonomy (GTDB): domain Bacteria; phylum Chlamydiota; class Chlamydiia; order Chlamydiales; family Rhabdochlamydiaceae; genus SZAS-15. The sequence goes on from CAWEXY010000011.1 coordinate 178,796, forward strand.
CGCCTGGGGAAGCTATACCCTCCTCTTCCTGCTCTCTACCCACAGCGCTGTTTTCGGCCCTTCCAAGTATGCGATCATCTCCCAACTAGTGCCCCCCGATCGTATTTCAAGAGCCAACGGCATCATCACGTCTTTTACCTATTTAGGGATGATCCTGGGAACATTCCTCGCTTCCTTCCTCACCGAACTGACGAATCGCAATTTCGTTCTCGTCGCGGGCTGTTGTTTTTTAATTGCAGCTGCGGGGTTCATCAGCACGTTTGGCATCCGCCACACACCACCCCAAGGAACCGAAAAAAAGCTCCACCTTTTTTTTATCAAAGAAATTTGGAACACGCTCGTTTTCTGCAAGAGCCGCAATCATCTTCTCCTCGCCCTCACAGGATCCGCCTATTTTCTATTTATTGGCGCTTTCACTCAGCTCAACATCATCCCCTTTGCCATCGAATCTCTGCACTTAAATGAGATCGCCGGCGGATATCTCTTTCTCTCCACCGCCATAGGGATCGCCATCGGCGCCTATATCGCCGGCAAGGCCTCCAAAGCCCGCATCGAACTGGGCCTTGCCTGCTTGTCAGGCCTTGCCATTTCAGCGCTGCTCATCCTTCTCTCCTTTTTTGCAAACGACCTCTTCTCTGTCATCTCTCTTCTCATCTTCCTGGGCGTTTGCGGCGGCCTTTTTATTGTCCCCTTCGACACTTTTGTCCAGGTCTTTAGCCCCGATGAAAAACGGGGGCAGATCATCGCCGCCAGCAATTTCCTTAGCTTCACGGGCGTCCTCATCGCTTCCTTCGCCCTCTTTTTCTATTCAGAAGTCCTCACCATCTCCAACGCCGCGGGATTTACCGTCACGGGCGTCATCACTTTGCTTTTAGCGCTCTTCATGATCTCGCGCCTCTCCGATTATTTTCTTCCCTATGTTTCCCGTATGTTCATCAAGCCCTTCTTTCGCGTCCGCACCGAAAATCTCGAATTCCTCGACGACAATCCGAGAGCCATTCTTGTCCTTAAAAAAGCCAGCTGGACAAAGGCTTTTCTTCTCCTAAGCGTAGCCCCCAAAACACACCTGCTTCTTCCCAATGGCCGGCGTCGAAGATTCCCTTGGTTGAACTGGGCGTTTTATTCCATTCACTTGATCCCCTCCGATGCCACTTATAAACCGCTTCTCGAAGCTGCTAAGGAAGTGGCCTCCGACACAGCGAACCCCTGCATTTTTGTCGACGAACAGACCGTCCCTGAAAGCCTCGGATCTCCCACATTCCTGAGCAATCTTTTTAAAATTTCGCCGCCTGTGCTTCTCTATGTCGATGTCGACTATGCGGGCCCCGGGACCACGATCCGATTTTCAAAAAATCTCTTAAGTTCCTAAAATTCCTATTCTTTAAATACCCTCTTGGTTTACAATCATGCCTCATGAAAAGGTTAATATCCTCTGTAGTTTGTTTAGTTGTACTAGCCAGTTGCAGTTATGTGCCTGAGGATGTTCAGGTATCTTATCAGCCCGTTTTGCAAGCGGAACCCCTCGCTGAGGCCTCTGCTGTGAATGTCGACATACAAGTCGTCGACAATCGTAGAGACGGAAAGCGTGTCAGCCGCAAAAAAGATGCTTACGGCATCGAACTCGCTTCTATTCGTTTAGAGGGTGATTTAACCTCAACGGTCTATGAAGCGATGAAAGCCGAACTTCAAAATTTAGGATTTCCCATTGCTTCAGGAAATGTTGAAGTAGAAGTCGATATTCAAAAATTTTACAACGATTTCAAGCCCGGTTTCTTTTATGACCGCGGCATCTCTGAACTATTGCTAGGCGTCACCGTTAAGAAAAAAAATGGCCATATTATTTATTCTAAAAACATTGTTGGCATAGGCGAAGTTGGTGATGTCTGGAGGCATTCGGGCAAAAATGCAAAAGTCGCTTTAGATTCGGCCTTGAAAGACGCTATAGAGAAAGTGCTCAGGGACCGTTCTTTTATACAAGCCTTGATCAAAAACTCTGAAGCCTAGAATTAAATTTGCATTTCCTGCTAAAGCAAGGATATGTACAAATATTTTCTCCTTTTTGCTTGCGCCATCTGCTCTCTTCATGCCGAGGAAACCGCTTCAGAAAAATCACTCCGCTTCCTGATGGAAGGCAATGGTCGATTTTCTACAGATAAATCTCTTCACCCCGATCGAACCTCCGAGCGCCGTTTAGAGACGACTCAAAAACAAGAGCCTTTTGCGGTTATTGTCGGGTGCTCCGATTCTCGTGTCGCTCCTGAAATTTTATTTGACCAAGGCATCGGCGATCTTTTCATCGTCCGCGTTGCAGGAAATGTGGTCGGCCCTCTCGAGCTAGATAGCATCGAATACTCCGCCAAATATCTTCACTCTTCCCTCATTCTTGTACTGGGCCACGAAAATTGCGGCGCCGTTCAAGCCGCCGTCAATGGAGTCACCGATGACATTGAAAATGTCATGGAGCTCATCGAGCCTGCGGTTAAAAAATCGGCGAAAATGAAAGGCAACCGTCTCGAAAACGCCATCAAGACCAACGTCCAGCTCGTCGTGGCTCAGCTGAATAATGCACCCGTGTTGCGCGAGCTCATCGACAAGAAAAAGCTCATGGTCGCCGGAGGCTATTATAACTTCCATACGGGCAAAGTTATACTTCTTCCAGAGAAATAACGTTTAAAACTTCACGTTCGCGGCAGCGGTGACGGCTTGTTCGCTGAACATGCGCGCCTCTAAAGTCAGATCAAATTTCTTGCCCGAAGAGAGCGAACATCCCACGGCCATGCCAAATCGATCGACATTGCGCATATGGAAATGCGTAGCTGGATAAACCGTGTGCCTAAAACCGGTCAGATTCGCCTCAGCAACGGAGTAAGTCGCGCCAATATAGGGCGTGAACATATCGACAGTATATGAAAGGCCTGTGCCGACTTGCCACTCCCAATAGCGCATATGAGCTCCTGTATCATGGGAAGTCCCGTTGACAGCGGCCCATTTGAAATGCGGCGCGCTGTACTGATATTTAGCATCCACTCCAAGGATCGTATTTCCCCATTGGAAAAGAATGAGGCGCGCGCCGCCGCCGGCCGTCCATCTATCATGCGACTCGACTTCGCGGCGCTCTTTGTCGACACGGGGGCGGTGCCAATAGGTGGAGGTGAGAGATCCTGCGGAAACATAAATTTCGCCGCGGTCCAGAATGTTAAATGTTGCTACTCCCTGGTCCATGCGCAGCTCGAAACGGTCGATACGTCCTGATATACCATCGTGGGCGCGCATCTTGCGGTTGAAGACCCAATCTCCTTGGTAGCCAACTTTGATAGTAAGAAAACTATCTTCGCTCATGAAAAACCCTTCATCCACGACTTGAGGTTCTGCAGGGTTCCCTAAATACAGCGCCGAGAGCTGGGCCGAAGCAAGCAAGAGAGCAAGAAAATAGAGCATAGTTCCTCCAAAGGAGAAACTTTACCACACTTAACGATAAAAATAATCCATCTCTTCGTTTTTTTTCGGGCCGATCACGCGCCATTTGAGGCGGAGGCTGTGGCGATCGCAGAAGATCTGGCCGAAATAGATATCGCCGCCGCATAGATGCGAGTCGATCGAGGAGAGCGAATGCGAGCCTGCGGGAGCTAAGTGAAATAAAAAGACCGGCCGCTGAGCACCATGGCGCAAATGCTCCAGGGATATGACTCCAGCGGAGACATCGAGCGTCCAACGAAAAGCATTGCTAAAGTCAATATCGCGACCCTGCGGCGTCTGCCACTTGCCTTTTTCAGTAAAGATAAGAACCTTGTCGTTTTCTTTGGCGGCGACGACCTCGCCAACGCCTTTTCCATTCCAGCCTCCCTCTTTGTTATTGGTGCGGGCGTGGAACATGAGATGCTCTGTCGCCGCCAAACGCTCCCAAAAAAAGAGAAGGACCTTTGTGCGTTTCTCTTGGGTCATCCCAGAGGAGCGATCGCCCTCTTCAACATAGCAATATTGCTTCTTTTCAACGGCAGGCATCAAGGTATAGGCTTTTTTGAGCAGCTGCTGCAGTTCTTCGAGGAGAGGATAGGCGGGATTGAACTGGTAGATCCTGGTTTTACCTTCGTAATAGCTGTGAATGATGCCTCCTTTTTCTAAGCGGGTGAAGGCTTTTTGGATGGGGGTGAGGGGGCTGCTCAGCAGGCGCTGCAGCTGAGTTCCATAGCACTTGTTGTTGACAAAGAGAAAAAGAAGGATTTTTTGGACATTTTTATTTCCGCAAAGCACCTCGATCATGAATATTTCCTCCTAAAATCAGCATTTTTCAAACTATTTAGGGGTTTTTTGCCCGCTATTCACCTGAACCGCCAAATCTAACCTATTTTAGGAATATCATAAACTCCTTTTTAGTTTATACATCTGTTTTGAGGGGATTGTCATTTTCATAAACGGAGAAGTAGACTCTTGATTTTACATGGAGGCATTTATGCAAACGATCGTTTTAAAACAAAACCATATCCTTAGAGAGGTAAGCGTCGCTCTGGCGGGCAGCCTCTTTTTGGCCATGATGGCCCAAATCTCCGTTCCGCTTCCCTTTACTCCTGTACCTCTAACGATGCAAACATTGGCGGTTTTTCTTTTGGGAGGCATCCTGGGACCCAAACGGGCCTTATTTGCATTAGTCGCCTATTTGGCGGAGGGCTCCTGTGGTCTACCCATCTTCACAGGCGCTGCCATCAAACCTCTATGGTTTTTAGGCCTGCATGCTGGCTATCTATTCGCCTTTCCTATAGCTACCTATGTTGTCGGGAAACTCACCGAGCGCCGCGAAAGCATTTTCCATTTTCTTTTGGCGCTTTTCATTGGAGAGATCATCATTTTAGGCCTCGGATCGAGCTGGCTAGCGCTTTTCTTTGGCTGGAAGAAGGCTTTCTTACTCGGGGCTGTCCCATTTTTTATCGGAGCGATGTTAAAAATTTGCGCAGGGGCGTTAATCCTGAAAAGCTATGTCATTACTCGCCAAGCTTTCTTTTCTCGTTAGGAGAACTCAGATGATTCTTGTCTATCATGATAGAGGCTCGTGCGACCTGAGTTCCGACGCCCTGACAAGCGAACTCAGAAAATGCTTTTCGAGGGTCCAGAAAGTGGATAGCCATTTTCTTAAAACGGCGCCCTGGGAACTGACTGCCTCGGCCCTCGTCATGGGAGGCGGAACTTGTTCGGTATGGGAAGAGCAATTGCAACAATCGGGAATGGAAAAAATCCACAATTTTGTCATGCGAGGAGGAAAATTCGTCGGATTTTGCGCGGGCGCTTACTTTAGCGCTCCCTACAGTTGTTTTTCCTATGCGAGCGGTCTCCTCATCGAAAAAAGTCGGCCGCTTAAATTTTTTGAAGGAAAGGCAGTGGGCCCGCTCATACCCACGGACAATCCACTGGGACCTGAGTCCGCACAAGCCATCGCTATCAAAATGGGTATCGCAAAGGGATTTTGTTACTACCAGGGAGGCTGTTATTTCGATGTGGACAATCGGGCGGAGGTCTTAGCCTATTATGACAGCCCTTATGAAAAGCCTGCCATGATCAAGGCAAAATCGGCCCTTCTCTGCGGCTTCCATCCCGAGTTTTCTTGGGGAATCTGCAGAAATATTCAGATCCAGCTTTTGGCGCCCTAGTGGATATTCTTTCAACGCAGGAGGCTTTCCGCCGCATCGTTTGGCAAAAAGTTCTCGATCACCTTTCTCAAGAATAATCGCTAGGATCGAAATAGAGGATCCAAGGATGGCCTTTAGCACGAAACATTGCGTTTCCAAGAGGTGATCGGCGCGCCCATGGTTCAGGTGCGGTCGACGCGCCACAGCTCGAGCTTTTTCGTTCGGGGGCTGACGACGAATGCGAAATAATTATGCAGCCAGTTGGTGTCGGCAAAGAAAAGGACGCGGGGGGCAAGGCCGATCTCGCGCGCTCTATCTGCAATAAGCGCATGAACGTCCATCGGCTGATATTGCAGATGCATCTTGGCTATATTTTTAGTTCTTGGCTGTGCAATGGGAAGGCAGATTTTCAGGCAGGGAAACAGGAACTTTCCAAGGGGCCAGAAGCTCTTGTAAAACCCTTTGACATTGGTCGCGAGCAACTAATGGTGAGCGACTCAAAAAGTTCCGCATCGGACAGTTTAGGATCGAAAAGAGCCGGCTGCTTTTTCATAGAATTCTTGCATCGGGAGGAGGAAATTATCGCGCACCCATGTATCGGTCGAAGCCGCGTGCCATCCCTCAGCGGAAGGAAGGCATGCCCGGCTTTAACAGAAACTCGTGCGTAGGGGATTGCATGAGCATGCTTTTCGCAGGATTTTGCAAAAATTGATCGGTGATTTTGGGGGGTAAGCTCTTGAGGGCCTCTAAAAGAAAAATGCAAAGATCGAGAGGATCTTCAACGCTGCGGCTTTCTTGATGGGGGGCTGATTCCTTGCCGAAATATGTTTTCAGCAAGAATTTCCATGGTGCCGCCTGAAAGATAGGCCCACGGTGTGCGCCCGATCTTTTTGGTGCGGGCAGGCGCTGATTTCAAAAACTCCTCGGAACGAATCTGCTGCAGCGCGGCAGTTGTTGCGAGAGTGGCGAGCTCTTTTCCCTTCCGTTGCGCACCCATGCGCAATGGAAGCTTCGCTCAAGTTAAAAAAATCGACGAGGCTGCGGATATACTCATCGGATGAGCGCACGATCGTCCATATGGAAGCATCGGCGCGCCCATGCTTATAGACAAGCCGAAAACCTGCAGGGCTGTCTTCATAGGCCTCTTCGCGCACTTCCGCCATTTCAGGATCATAGATCTCCTGAAAATACTCGGGGAATTTTCTATCGTATTCCTGAATAAGATAATTAAAAAAGTTAGCGTAGCGCTTTCCTCTCTCTTCATAATCTTCGGCCAGATCGCGGCAGGCTAGGCTGTGGTAATACCGCGCTTGATATTCGGCTTTAAGGCGGCGCGCTTCGGCCTCTGTTTCCGCGCGGCGCAGCAAAGCCTCGACCGAACGCACTTGATCAATCGCTGCATTATACTCTCCGGCATACTCCTGAAGTTTTTCGTTGGCCGATTGAAGTTTTTCGTCGATGAGGCGGAACAGCACTTCGCCCAGTCCTCCTTTTTCGCCCGGATGCAGCCCCAAGCTCGTGTAGAGGTTCCACCGAGAAAATTCCATCTTGATCTCGGAATATGATGCGAGCGTAAACTCCCACGCTTTGAGAAGGGCGTGATCGACATATCCCTTAAACTGCGCTTTCGCCTGTTCGGGGATGATTTTTTCTAGCGGCGTGTCCGGATGGATTTTTGCAGGAAGGGCCACGTGTTGAAGGCTGGGGCTTTCCCGCAGAGGATGATGATCGGCTTTTTTATAAAGGTCCCCGCGTCCCCAGCTCAGGGACAAAGGAACGGTATATTCTTTTCCTCCAAAGGTCCGGCGAAGACGCCCTGTGGTGAGTAAGTCGTAAAGATCGAGCAAGAAGCGATCGGGCTCCTCTTCCTGGATAAGGATCGCAGGCGCCGTGGCAAAGCAAGAGCCGACATTTTGCCGCAAGGGCGTGAGGGCGGCAGAAACGACGGCGCGGCGGACATGAACGTCCGTCAATGTGGTGTTCGAAGAGAGCTGGAGAGAATCTTGGATCAGTTTTTCAGCGCCCTTGTGGCATAGAGGCAATTGAAAACGAAGAAAGCTGCGAAAAAACCGGTCATCGGTCTTCCAACGCTGCAAAAACTTTTCTTGGTGCTTCCTCAAAAGCTCGTCGGAGAGCCCATTCAAATAAAATGGAGCGGGTAAAATAATTTCAGGACGCTGCAATTTTCCTTCTTCGTCTACGAGAAGAGAGGCCAGCGCGCGGGCGCGGCTGACAGCCCGATAGCTATAAGAATCTTGAATTCCTACCACATCGAATGCATGCGAAAGAGTTTTTTCGTCTAAAAACATTTCGGTTTTTGCTACAATTGCCTGAAACACCACAAATTACCACGGAAGTTATGAAGATACAAGTCGATGCAGAATGGATGGAGCTCCCCGAAGGGAGTTTAGCTAAAGATGTTGCCGAAAAAAAACGCCTCACAGGCCCAGACCAAGCCCTTGCTGTCTCCATCAATGGAAAACTTTTCGACCTGACAGCGCCTTTAAAAGAGGGAGACCAACTCCACTTTCTCAACTTTTCCGAGAAAGAAGGAAAAGAAGTTTTTTGGCATACCTCCGCTCACGTCCTGGCTCAAGCGATCCTGCGCCTATTTCCCGATGCCAAACCGACCATCGGCCCGCCGATCGAGCAAGGGTTTTATTATGATTTTGCCAACCTCTCCCTCTCCGACGCCGATTTTGCCAAGATCGAAGAAGAGATGCAAAAAATCCTCGACGAAAACTATAAACCAAAGCGCCATCTCTTCGAGGATAAGAAAGAAGCGCTCGCTCGTTTCAAAAAAAATCCCTACAAAATCGAGCTCATCGAAGGATTTGAAGAAGGGCCGATCACGGGCTATGAACAAGGAGAGTTTTTCGATCTCTGCCGAGGTCCGCACCTTCCCAGCCTAGGAAAAATCAAAGCAATTAAAATTTTAAAAGTCTCCGGCGCGTATTGGAAGGGCGATTCCAAAAAAGAAATGCTCACCCGCATTTACGCCATTTCCTATCCCGACCGCAAACTGCTCAAAGAATTTCTCCACCTTTTAGAAGAGGCCAAAAAGCGCGACCACAAACTCATTGGACAACACCTCGATCTCTTCTCCATTCAAGAAGAAGCGCCAGGCTGCCCCTTCATTCATCCGAAAGGAATGATCATCTGGAACCGTCTTGTCGAATTTCTGCGGGGCCTCAATCGCAAAGCCGGCTACGTCGAAATTAAAACACCTCTTCTGTGCGGCCAGCAGCTGTGGGAGCGGTCCGGCCATTGGAACTATTACCGCGAAAACATGTATGCATTTGAGATCGAAGACCGCGCCTATGCGCTCAAGCCGATGAACTGCCCGGGATGCATGCTGTTTTATAAAACCCGCACGCATAGCTACCGCGAGCTTCCTTTCCGCGTCAGCGAACTGGGCCACGTGCACCGCCACGAACTTTCCGGTGCGCTCAACGGCCTTTTCCGTGTGCGCAGCTTCCACCAGGACGACGCCCACCTCTTCATGAAACCCTCCGACATCAAGCAAGAAATTTTAGGAATTTTAGGACTCGTCGAAGAAATTTACAGCACCTTTGGCCTTGCGTACCGCTTTGAACTCTCAACGCGGCCTGAGCAAAGCATCGGCACAGACGAAGACTGGGACCATGCCACCAAAGGACTGCAAGGCGCGCTTGAAGAATGGGGCCAGCCCTACCAGATCAACGCAGGCGACGGGGCCTTCTATGGGCCCAAAATCGACATCCACATCCGCGATGCCCTGGGGCGTTCGTGGCAATGCGGTACGGTCCAACTCGACATGGCCCTTCCCGAAAAATTCGCTCTCGAATATATGGATAAGGACGGAATGCATCGCCGGCCAGTCATGGTGCACCGAGCGATCTTCGGATCGGTTGAGCGGTTCTTTGGGATATTGATCGAACACTTTGCGGGCAAGTTTCCGCTGTGGATCAGTCCGCTGCCGATTCGTGTGATCACTGTGGCCGACCGGCACCGTGAATTTGCTTTCCATGCGCTGAGTGAGATCCAAGCGAAGGGCTTTATTGCCGATGTCGATGATACATCCGAGTCGGTCGGTAAAAAAATACGCAATGCCCAACTCTTGCAGATCAACTACATGCTGACCGTGGGAGACAAAGAAGTGGAAAACAAAACCGTGAGCATCCGCACCCGCGACAACGTTGTCCACGGTGAGATGCCACTCGATGCGTTCCTCGAAGCGATAGAAACCGAAATGAGAAACAAGTCGCTTAACTCAAGCTTAGGAAGTGCTCATGTGGGTCATAACGATCAGTAGTTTTAAAGGCGGAACCGCCAAGACATCGACGTCGCTCCATATCGGAGCTGCGCTCGCTCGGAAGCATAAGCAAAAAGTCCTCCTCATCGACTTCGATGCCCAGGCCAATCTCACATCCGGCCTCGGCTACGATCCCGATGCGCACGATAGCTTAGCTCCCGTTCTTCAGCGCAAAAAAACCATCCAAGAAGTCATCTTAAAAACGTCGATCCCCAACCTCTTCCTCATTCCCGCAGACACCTGGCTAGAGCGCATCGAAGTCACCGAGGCCTTGGCCGGCGATCGCTACTCGCATGAGCGCCTCAAAGAGCTTCTCAAATCGCTCAAAGGGTTTGACACGGTCATCATCGATACCCCGCCATCGCTGTGCTGGCTCACCGAGTCGGCCCTCATCGCTTCCCAATTTGCCCTCGTCACCGCCACACCTGAGTTTTACAGCGTGAAAGGACTGCAGCGCCTCTCCCAATTTCTCACGAGCATCGGCGAGCGCCATACCCTTGACGTCCTCGGCATCGTCCTGTCCTTTTGGAATCCCCGCGGCAAAAGCAACGACGCGTTCCTCGACGTCATCGAACAGACCTTCCCGGGCAAAATGCTCAAAGCCAAAGTCCGCCGCGACATTTCCGTCTCCGAAGCTTCTGTCCATGGGAAATCGGTCTTTGAAATCGCCCCCAGTTCGCGCGCGGCTGAAGACTATACCTCTCTTGCCAAAGAACTCTTAAAGAGACTACAGAAATGTCCAAAATGAACTCCCTTCTTTCGTCCCGCCTAAAGGCAGCGACGCAAAAGCTCACGAAGATGACGTCTCTCGCTGAACTGTCTGCCGAAGGACAACTTTCCTCTTTCTCCGGAGTCTTCCGCGTCACGCCTCTTTCGCTGATGGAACAATCGGCCCTCGAAGCCCTCCTGGAAAATTATAAAAGCGAAGCGCAAGAAATCGGCGCCGACCTCTCGCAACTCTCCAGCATCACTTCCGAAGTAAGGGCCATCAACAACCAAGCCGCCATTCTCCATGGCGAGCGCATCAAAAAAGCGCAAGAGATCCTCAAAAAATACCGCGATGGCGCCTTTTCCGCCTGGCTCGTTACCACCTATGGGAATCGACAAACTCCCTATAATTTTCTCCAATATTATGAGCTCTTTCTGCAACTGCCCAAAGCGCTCCATGAAAACCTCGACCGTATGCCGCGCCAAGCCGTCTACACTCTGGCCAGCCGCGATGCTCCCCTCGAGCGCAAGGAAGCGATCATCCAAAATTACCGCGGCGAGAAAAAGCGTGAGATATTAAAAATCATCCGCAAGACATTTCCCCTCGCAGGCGATGATAAGCGCGCGGAAGACACCGCAGCGCAAGCGATTTCCTCTCTGCAAAAAACATTGGAAATCGTCAAAGAGAAGCGATTCAGCCCCAGCCCTGCTCAACAGCAGACACTGCTAGGCCTCATCCGCGACATCGAGCGCCGCATCGAAGCTAATAACACTTAGAGAAAATTTGACAACCGCTCTCGACAACAAACTTCTAATCTTTGAGAACAATAGGTTTCTGCAAATTTACAAATTGAGATTCTGATCCAACAAGAATGCATGTAAGACTTTTATAGGGCCTTCTTCCGAAAGACAATAGACTTGACCCCAGATTGGTTTAATAAGCCAGCCATCTATATCTCTTGCGGCATCTTCTAAGGTTCTGTTCAATAAGCCTAGTCTATTTTTGATGTCTAAACTCTTGTCAGAAGTGAAGCATAGAACTTTTTCACCATTCAGTCCTAGAACAGCAAAATCTATTAATTCCCCATCGCATAAGTCATCTTTGCGACTTAATGGTTCGTATTGATCCAGCCAAGCCTTGACTTGAGCGAATTCTGGATTGCTAGGATCTCGAGCTAATATTTTTGCAAAGGTGTAATATCTGTTTTCTGCTAGTCTGAAAAACCCAATTTTATTTCCATTTATGAATTGGTCATGAAAAAAAGCAAAAAGAGAATCAAACCACATTTTAGCCTTTTCAAACATGACAAAAGCTTCTTGCTTGGAAATTTGATCAGGCTGAATGAACGGAAAGGTCGTCAACAGGTTCCATGTGAGTTGTCCCAACAAATTAGCTAGAACGTCTTCTTGATGATCAGAAAGATGTTGGCGGTATCTTTTTAAAGTAAGTTGCACCAACTCCTTTGCTGCGTCGCTGGTAGCGTATTTTTCAATTTTTTCATCAAGCAACTTCACTAGTGAATCCGCCTTCAACTCTTTCATCTGAGTTAGAAGAGAATAAAAGATTTCATGCATTCCATTCAAAAAAACGGCTATTTCCTCTTGAAGATTTTTCAAATCTACCGTGCTTAAATTTTTCGGATTGGGCATATTCTTGATATAAGTTTGGACCAATTTAACTACTGTTTTGTATCCTTGGCTACTATGCAGCAAATGTAACACCCCACCCAATCCAATACTTTCTAGAAAAAGGAAAGGGGTAAAAATTGGATCGCATCCCTTAATTAAATCAATGTTGTGCGTCTCACATTCGTCAATGAATTCGTTCCAACAACACTCATTGTCGCGCTTCGTTAATCTCCCAGAAAAATTTGAATCGAAATAAGATTTCACAATTAAATAAACCAAGTTATTGCTATTATTTTCTTGCGTCATAAATATCCTTTATAAATTATCGGCTTTGAAAGGTTGAAAATTATTTTAGGCGATTCTTATTTCTAAGTTTCTTCCTAATGCGCTAACAGCCATAGCCAAAGATTTGAGCGTACAACTTTTTCTAGGATCTAACAAACGATTAACAGAGGCGCGACTCGTCTTCAATCTTTTGGCAAATTGACTTTTTGTCATTTTTTGCTTTTTTAATTCTTTTTCGAGCTGAAATGCGATGACTCTTTTAATAGCTTCGGCATTACATTCTTCAAATAAACCCTCTTCCTTCAAGAAGTCATCAAAACTAGAGCCTCTATGTTTATTTTTCACTTTTTTTCTCTTTTTTTTATCCATATTTTTTAGCTCGTTTTCGTGCCAACTCTAGATCTTGTTCTGGCATTTTTTGACTCTTTTTTATGAAGCCATGAAGCAGAACCATTTCACCATCTGCCATTTTAAAAATTATTCTCGCAATCCCATGGGGAATATGCGATCTCGACTCCCATAATCCCTTTCCTAAACTGCGGACTAAGGGCATTCCTAATGGCCATCCTATCTGAATCGTTCTAAGGTCGTTCCCAATTTCCTTTCTAGCTTCTTTAGTTAAAGTACGCAACCATTCTCTAACGGGTTCGTTGCCGCTACCTTCTTCTTTATAGAAGACAATAGGAATGGGATGAAGATCTCTCATTTTCGAGCATCCTATACACTGTTTCAAAAGACGAGTGTATCAAAATTGATACATTTCAGGCAAATAAAAATTGATTGTGCAGATCATTCTGGACTCATCCTAGATATCGAACGAATCTTAGAAACCAAATCCGTATGAGAAGGTGATTAGGGGAAGCAAAAGCCATCGCTGGTGGCATAAATGTCCTCCCGTGAAATAATGGGGATTACTTGCAGCGTAGGTAGGAAAGCTTGTTTGGAATTGCCAAAATCTTGTCCCTCCTGAACTCGTTTTGAACTGTTTCCCAAAGATAAATTCCGGCGAAAGGCATACACTCTGACCACTCAGCGTCCCTCCACTATTTCTCCAAGCACCTTTAAAAACTTCTATTTTGATCCAGCTAACTCCAAGGCCGATGCCCCAATAATACTCCCCCTCGAGATTGGGGTTGAAGTAATGCAAAAATGAGGCTGACGCCTTCGCTTGCGTGATAAGCTCTCCTAGACTCGCTACACGAAAAGAGAGGTCCAATCCATCATGATCCCATTGTTTTCTATAACCAAGCCCCAAAGCTGGAATGGGAATGATGGGAACCTCAAACCCCACATCGACATATCCAAACGAATTCTCGATTGATTGTTGCGGCGCTGGTTCTTCAGCGCTCATTTGCGAACTGACTAGTAGTAAACAAAAAATAATTTTTTTCATGTTTTCCCCTTTAGGCGTAACAATGGTCATTTTTTTCTTTTGTAATCCTTTTCGCGGTGAAAAACCAGAACTTTCTTATCGGCGTCCTCGCTAGAGCCCCTGTGTTCATTTTCCCTATTTTTATTCATTCTGGACCTCGATCTCCCCACGATAACTTGCGGCTGCGCTTGTAAATGTCTTTTTCTTTTTGCGCCACGGTTTTTTGTACGATTTTACCCTCAGTGCAGAGCGTCAGCTGCACATGCCCTTTGCCGATTTTAGGCGGTGCGACCAGCCGGGCACCTGTGGGAGGTCTTTTCTCCTTGCAGACGATCAGGTAGGAAAATTTCTCATCCTCAAATCCGAGTGTGCCGCTCTTGAGCTGCCGATGCAGCTTCGTGCGCTCCACGCGCGCTGGGAAATGGCACCAATCGCTGCCTTGCATCGGACAGGGAAGCTCATGCGGGCAGGGCGCCACGATGGAAGCGCCTTGCGACAACAGCCATGTTCGCATGTGGATGATGCGGGCATATCCCGCCGGCGTTCCCGGTTCGATGAGCACGAGTATTTTCTTGGTTGCATTCCATGCGTCTTCTACGACTTTATTGGCCTGGGGCATTTCTCCCAGGCTATAAGAGAGGAGGACGAGATCGTGAGGCTCGAGCGGGCAGGGAAGCCGCGCCTCTTTCCACACAACAGGATCTTGGACCTGTTCTTTCCCCAGTGCGATGAAGCGCGGATCGGCTTCGATCATGGTTCCTGTCTTGAGATGGGGGAACATCGACCGCGCCGCGATCCATCCTGTTCCAGGTCCAGCTCCTAGATCGAGCATCGACTCGATAGGAAAAGCGCGGGCCTCTTGGAGCGCTCGAGTGATAGCCGCCAGCGTTGCCGGGAAACGCACAGCCAGATAGGCGTAGTAGTGCCGATCCTCAGTCAGGTAAGGTTTTTTTCCGCTGCGGTAACGCTCGGACAGTTCTTCTGCCGCCTGGCGAAGTTGAGGCAAGGGGATTTTTTCTAACATGGCCGGTATTTTAGCCTACAGAGACTAATCTTCAAACGCCTTCATTAAGCTGGTCTTTGATTTCTTCAAAAAGAAGAGGGGAATGCAGCTAAGGAACGTGATAAAGCCTGCGATGAGGAGATTGTCGGCAATCGCTTGGATAAAAACATGATTCTCGATGCTCTGAATGATGATCTGCTGCGCTTGCATGGCAGCCGTAAGAGCGGAGCTGCCCGAATCCGTAAACGCCGATCCTTGCAGGCGAAGAACAACCTCCTCAAAGGCCGGCGAAGTCGGGTCGACGCTGAGACCATACATCGCGCTATGATAGGTTGCGCGAAGGGTGAAGATCGTTTCGAACACAGCCACGCCCATGGCGGCTCCGATCTGACGCTGCACGGTGAAAAGCCCCGTCGCTTGGGACATTTTTTCTTCGGGGATAGTGCTGAGCGTGATCGCCACGAGAGGCGCGAACATCAGCGCCATCGCGACACCCCGCCAGGCAAACAGCCACAAAATCTCAGACTTGCTCGTGTAGAGAGTAAAATCGGCATTGAAGTAGTAGGTAATCCCCAGCCCGACAATTCCAATGATCACAAGAAGACGCGCAGGGACCCATCTAATGAGAAGACCCGAGACGGCGCCAAAGACACCCTGGGCAAGGCCCAGCGGTAAAAGCGCGAGACCTGTACTGATCTTGGAGTAGCCGAGGCCATTTTGGAGGTAAAGCGGTAAAAGAAAGCTGGAGCCGAAGAGAGTAAAAGAAAAGATAAAGAGCACGAGATTTCCCAGGAAAAAATTCCGGTCGCGAAAAACATGGATATTCACGACAGGATGGGAGGTGTGAAGCTCGGTCCATACGAAAGCAAAGGCCCCAAAGATGGAGACGAAAAAGTAAGCGAT
The DNA here is from genome assembly GCA_963813135.1 of uncultured Verrucomicrobiae bacterium. Lineage (GTDB taxonomy): Bacteria > Chlamydiota > Chlamydiia > Chlamydiales > Rhabdochlamydiaceae > SZAS-15. The sequence continues at coordinate 194,608 of CAWEXY010000011.1, forward strand.
CGTATACTTCGATGTCCAGCCCTCCGCATTCCAAGGAGCATTCCCGCTCGAGATGGCCACGATGAGAAAGACGAGAAAGACCGTGAGCCACAAAAATCCCCAAAAATCGAACTTTTCAAACTTTTTACCTTTCGTGGTTTTCAAAATCACCCAAGCAGCGGCCATCGTGAAAATACCAATGGGAACGTTGATGAAAAAGATCCAACTCCAATCCATTTTCTGTATGAGATATCCCCCCACTGTCGGCCCTAGAGATATCGCTGCTGCGATGGAAATAGAATAAAAACCCAGCGGGACAATCCGTTTTTCAGGAGGAAATTCCGTCGTGAATAAAATCATGCCCACGGGAGTTAAAATACCCCCGCCAATCCCTTGGATCACGCGGAAAGCGATCAAAAAATGGAGATCCTTCGCGATGCCGCACAAATACGAGCTACCGATGAAAATGAGGAGGCCCAGCATATAGGCGCGCCTAGCGCCGACATGATCTGAAATCCAACCCGAGACAGCCAGTAAAATGGAAAGGGCCACCAGATAAGCCGTGGACACCCAGACAACCTCGCTGATCGTTACTCCATAGGACGCCATGATGCTGGGGATGGCTACGTTGACGATCGTTCCATCGAGAATGACCATGAATGTCCCCATCATCACCGTGACGAGAACAAGCCACTTATAGACGTGATGATCAGGCCTTAGAGAATCAAAGATCTCCATGGCTCGGAGACGAAGAATACTCTCCCGCACGATCTACCTCGTTTTGATCTTGATTTGAACGGACATTCCTGGGCGCAAGTAAACACGATCGCTGTCTTTGGGGGCCTTGAAAGAGATCCGTAAGGGGATGCGCTGGGTCACCTTTGTAAAATTCCCCGACGCATTATTAGGAGGAATGAGTGAAAACTGCGAAGCGGCCCCCGCTCCTATCATCTCAACTTTTCCTTCCAGCCAGAGATCGGGATAAGCATCGACCTTGATGATCACTGGATTCTCAAAGCGCAGCGATCGAATTTTTGTCTCTTCCAGATTCGCGCTGACCCAGACTTGAGACAAATCGAAGAGGGAAAAAACGGTTTGCCCTTGCTGGACAACATCACCCGCAAAGTGCCACCTTTTAGCGATGACCCCATCGGATGCTGCCCTCACCTGCATCTGATCTAACTGCGTCTGAATCTGCTCCAACTGAGCTTGCTGCAAGACCACTAATGACGCGAGCGACTGGAGCTCTGCGCGTGTTATTTCCCAAGCCTTCTGCACATGGTCCATCGCTTCGGGAGAAATAACCCCCGCCTCAAACTCTTGGGCCGTGCGCTGCAGGTCCGACTGCGCCAGCTCCACCCGGAGATTTTGAAGGACTAGCTGGTCCTGAGCATTGCGGAGCGAGGCCTCTGCTTTCTTTTTTTCATCTTTAAGGAGCGTGTCGTCGACCCGGAAGAGCAGATCTCCTTTCTTGACCTGATCTCCCTCATCCACGAAAAGTTCGGTGATTTTTCCCCCATGCAGCGAACTGACAGAAATTTCCACGCCATCGATGTTCGCATCTTCGGTCGACACATAGGGAAAAACATAGAAACGCCACCACCAAAGACCAATAAAAAAGATGATGATCAATGCGATGATGAAGCCGTAGATATTTTTCTTTTCCCGAAAAACAGAAGGAGTGGCGCCTATACCCATAATAGCGCACCATATTCAAAAATATTTTTTACATCAACGACCAATTTATGGGAGTCTTGCCCCACTGCTGCAAAAGAGCATTGGCCTTCGAGAAGTGGCGGCAGCCGAAGAACCCTTCCGCTGAATAAGGGGAGGGGTGGGCGGCCTGAAGGACCACATGGTGGGTTCCGATCAGCCTCTGACCCTTTTCTTGCGCCGACTTGCCCCATAATAGAAAGACGATCGGATCTTTCCTCTGCGCAAGGACATCGATCACAGCATCGGTGAACCGCTCCCACCCCTTATCATGGTGGGACTTGGGTTCGCCCGCCCGTACGGTGAGCGTGGCGTTGAGGAGGAGGACCCCCTGATCGGCCCATTTCTCTAAACATCCATGCGAGGGGATAGGGACGCCCAGATCTCGATTCAGCTCGAGGAAAATATTTTTAAGCGAAGGGGGAGGTTTAACCCCCTGGGGAACGCTGAAAGACAACCCATGGGCCTGCCCCGCCCCATGATAGGGATCTTGTCCCACGATGACGACCTTGACCTTATCATAGGGGGTGTGCGCAAAGGCATTGAAAACTAAATTCTCTGGCGGGTAGACAGCGCCCGTCTCTTGAGATAGAAATTTCTTGAGGTCGCCGATATAAGGCTTGGCAACCTCATCTTTTAATTTTTCATACCAACTTTTTTCAATTTTCATGCCCATTGACTTTTAGGGGGAATCCCCCTACCATAACTCCCTATGAAAGACTTAGCTGAGAACAATTTAATCCGTTTCAAGAATATTTCTAAGAAAAAAGAGACGATGTACGCGAATTTCAAGGTGAAAGGGGTTCGTGCGGGGGTGAACTTTACAGCCTCTATTTCGGTCGACATTTCGGCTGCCGAGGTCCATCCTGGCGACGTTCTGGAGAAGATCATCGAAGAATGCGCCCGCATCGGCGTCAAAGAGTTCGCCAAGGCTGAGTTTCAATTTGAAGGTCTCAGTTCGATCTAGATTTTTCCTGGGTGTAGCGCAGACTGGCTAGCGCACTTGCATGGGGTGCAAGGGGTCGTAGGTTCAAATCCTATCACCCAGATTTTTTATGAAGGATCTTTTGTTTCATTATGCACAATGCCTGCCGCATCCTTAGGGTCAAGCATTAGAACTGGCTTGGATGTCTTAAGTCGTTTTTCTACTTTTTTTATGTGTTCAGCAGGAGGGATGTTTTCGGGTGGGGTACCACCAATCTTGGCAATAGCCGCTCTTACTTCTTTTCCAACTGCTTCATGAGCTTCAATGGCATCTCTCTGATTTTTGATGTTTTCACGTTTGAGCTTTTCTCTTGTTTGAGTCATTCGAAACTGGTTGGCCGCGAGCTCAGTTCTATCCATGCGATCCATTAGCTGTTCTTTAGGGTCAATCCCTTTGCGCGCTTTGATAGCATCGGATCCAAGGCCTCCATATAGGCCTTTGTAGCCTGCGTCATGGAATATACCGAACATTTTATTTTGGACACCTGCATCTCGAGCGGCTCCTGAGAGGGCTTTAAAATCTTGAGAGGTTTGTTTGCGCAACTCTAGACGTTCTAAATCTGCAAGAGCGGCATCGGATAGTTCTTGTCGTCTAGTTTGGATGGCGAAATATTTCTGAGCATGGGCTATTTCCGTTTTTCTGGGGTCTCCGTTCTGGGCAATGAGATAGCAAGCGAAGCGCGAAAGATGATAATCCTCAACAACTTGCGATGATCCCTTGCCCCCAAGGATCGGTTTGCCGGCGCCGGCAAAGTGATGGCTTGGATCGTTACCAGATTGCTTACAAGATTCTATGGCTTTTTGAATGGCATTTTCAAATCGTCTCCACTGAGAATATCCCAGTGAAGGCTGAAGGTCTCTGGCGCTCCAGTATTCGATTCCGTGTTGGTTGACTTTTTTCAGATCTTCAAACGTAAGCTTGGGGAGAAGCGGGCTATAATCATCGTCTTTTTCCATACGAACCCCAAAATTGGTAAAATTTAACAGAGTGTATTAAGAAAAAAGATTTTAAACAACCCTCTGAAAATTTAGACACCGTCATTTTTATGCGCGGATTATTTAGGACGAAATCAATTCTTGGGGAGATGGGAATCATGCCTTCCTTAAGCGGAAGGAAAAGGGTCTGCACCAATGGCTGTGACGGATCAACCGCATATTGAGAAAAATCGGTTATTCCCGCCTCTCGCAACAAAGTTTCATCGATAAAAAATTGGCCGGTTGCTTCTCGAAATGTTCGCCGCACTAGTTCATAGGCCGCATCCGCCATAATAGAAGGCCAGCGGCTCCCTGCGTAGACTTGAGGAGAGAGATAATCCTTGAGCCTTGGCGTGGCGATATTCGTTTGAGGCCAAAGCGAATTGACCGCGATCCCAACATCCAAAAACTCTGCAGCCATCCCTCGTGTACATAAACTCATCCCATATTTGCCGATGGAAAATGACAGATGGTCCCTTAGCCACTGTACTTCAAGATTAAGAGGAGGAGCGATATTAATGATGTGAGAATTAGCAGCCTCTTTTAGGTGTGGAAAGCAGAGTTTAGAAAGAAAAAAAGCAGCCCGCACACTCGTTGACATGATTAAATCGAACTGCTGGGTCGATGTGTGGAAAGTGTCGTTGAAACAGGGCGCGCTAGTATTATTCACCAAGATATCGATACCGCCAAAGCGGTCGACGGCCGCGCCAACGAGGTGCTTTAATTCATCTATATTGCCAACATCGATGTCGCGAAATAACACACTTCCGCCAGCGGACTCAATTTCTTCCACGGTTTCTTGCATTTGAGCAGCAGCGTCTTTGGATGCAATGACGATATTCGATCCATCGACCGCAAAGCGAAGAGCAATAGCCCGTCCAATTCCCTGGCCGGCCCCCGTGATTAAAATGGTCTTTTTATTCATTTCAGCCATACATTTAAAGAACAACCCCCAACACAAAAATTTTGTCGGGGTTGTTGTTTTGCGCTGTGAGCAAAAGAGGTAAAACAGAGAAAAAGAGGCTCGTCTTCGCCTTCACGCCCAGCCCCAAACCCCCTACCGCCGCCAAAGCCACCAAGAAACATAAGCCCTTATCAAGGGATGTATCATCGACCGCGAAGAGCTCGTTCCCCTTTTTCATCAAAACAAGACAGACCACTTGAATCACCACAGCACAAACAGCTAAAGCGCCAGCTGTCAGGCCCGCCATTAGATTTCCCTTGGATAAAACCACCGTTACCGTAAAAGAATAAACAAAGCTGCTGACGGCGGCGTGTGCGGCATCGTGCGGAATGTGAGAGCTCAGCCAGCATTGCGCCGAGGAATACTGTGCGCTGCAGAAGTTTAATATGGACGTCATGTGAGATGATTGTAAGTCAAAGAAAACCTGTTGTCGATATGCAAACTTGAGGTTGTTTGTGCATAACGTTGTTGATGGGCTGTTCGGAGCGGAGTTGTCAACATTTTCAACAACAAAAACATCGGTTATCAACAACGCAAAAGCTCTAGAGAAAATGGGGGTTATCAACAAGTCCACACCCTCTGAAGAAGAATAAAAATTAGAAGATTAAAATAGGACTGCTGCCTAGAATGGGCTTGGGTAGCTATGAAAGATTTTTTCTCCCACTCTATTCTTTTCTCTAGAAGAGTTTATCCATAACGTGTTATTCGAAAAAGTCGATTTTGTCTGGGAAGCGTTGATCCGCCTCCTTCCTTATCTAGAGAAACAAAAACTGGGAAAAATCGAGAGCGCTATTGTTGAGGGTGTTCACTTGCAAGAGCGCGAAAAAATTACAATCGGGCCCGGATGTATCATTGAACCGGGCGCGTTTATTCAAGGTCCTTGCATCATTGGACCCAAAACAACCATCCGTCATGGGGCGTATATTCGTGGCGGCGTGATCACGGGCTCGGGCTGTGTTATTGGGCACGCCACCGAGATCAAGCATGCGATTTTGCTAAATGACGCCAAGGCCGCGCACTTCAATTATGTGGGCGATTCGATCCTGGGGCGCGATGTGAACCTGGGCGCCGGAGCGAAGCTTGCGAATTTCCGCGCGGACCATCATGAGATCGTTATCCACAAAAAATTTCCCACAGGGCTGAAAAAACTCGGCGCCATCTTGGGCGACGGCGTTCAGCTGGGTTGTAACGCCGTCACCAATCCCGGCACCCTGATCGGCCCTCAGTCTTTTTGTCTTCCCTGCCTTAGCATTGGCGGGATTTTCCCCAAACAGAGTCAAATTCGGGAGTCTACATGGTAATGACACTAGAGAGCCCTAAAAGCTCGCACTTTTACTTTCTGCTCGACAAAATCGAACAAGAGATCGCCAAAAGCATTTTGAATTTGGGAGAAAAAACAAAGCTGCGCGACGCTTGCGAATATGCGCTGAAAGGAAGCGGCAAGCGGTTCCGTCCGCTGCTCGTCATGCTTACAGCGGAAGGTATTGGACAAGGTTATAATGTGTCGGAGGCTGCGATGGCTGTCGAATTTTTCCACACAGCCTCTCTCATCGCGGACGATCTTCCTTTAATGGACAACGAAGAAGAGAGAAGAGGCCTTCCTTGCGTGCACAAGGTCTACGGCGAATCGATTGCGCTGCTGGCCACCTATGCTCTTATTTGCGCAGCCTTTGAAAAGATTACCCAAAGCGGCGAAATGATGCGCAGCGCCGGCTATAATTCGGCCGATTATGCCACAACCCTGGCCATGCAGCACACCAGCCGCTGCGCGGGCATTTGCGGGGCTACAGGAGGCCAATATCTCGATCTATTCCCTCCCCAGCTGTCGCTCGATAACATCAAACAGATTATCTACAAAAAAACCGTTACCCTTTTTGAGGTGTCGTTTGTTTTGGGTTGGATTTTTGGGGGCGGGGACTTAAATCGTCTGGACATCGTCAAACGCGCGGCCCTTCATTTTGGCATGGCCTATCAGATCATGGACGATTTAAATGATCTCGAGCAGGACGAGAAAAGTCAAAAACCGATCAATTTTGCGCGCTATGTAGGCAAAGAAAGATCGCTCTTTCTCTTTGAAGATGAGCTTCGTATGTTTCAAAAGAGCCTGCAGCAGCTGGATCTTTTTACACCTTCATTTCAGAAGATGTCCGATATGCTCAACAAGCAGGTCGTGGATAGGTATTGAGAGAGATTTTAACGCAAAGGATTCTGCGCCTTTGCGTTAAAAATCTTCGTTCTTCTTACACTTCAGCTTCTTCGGGAACTTCCGCTTCTTCTTGGCGGGCTGAAGGGGCTTTTGCGGCGGCCTTTGCGAGAACCAATTTCTCAATCTCGTCGACAAGCTTGGGATTTTTCTTCAGCTCTTCGCGCACCGCTTCTTTTCCTTGGCCTAAACGATTGCCTGCATAGCTGAACCAAGCGCCTTTCTTCTCGATGATGCCAAAGTCGGATCCTAGATCGATGAGCGAACCGATGCGAGAGATTCCTTCATTAAACAGGATGTCGAACTCGGCTACTTGGAAGGGAGGGGCTACTTTATTTTTGACAACTTTGACTTTGACGCGGTTTCCAACGTCGATGTTATCAGCTCCTTTAATGCCGCCAATGCGGCGGATGTCCATGCGGATAGAGGAGTAGAACTTCAGCGCCCGGCCGCCTGTCGTTGTTTCGGGGTTGCCGAACATGACGCCAATTTTTTCCCGGATCTGGTTGATGAAGATCGCGCACGTGTTGCTCTTCGAAAGCGTGGCTGTGAGCTTGCGGAGCGCTTGCGACATCATGCGGGCTTGAAGGCCCATAAACTGATCGCCGATCTCTCCGTCGAGCTCATTTTTAGGAACGAGCGCGGCCACGGAGTCGATCACGATGACATCGACGGCGTTGGACCGGGCCAGGGTTTCGGCTATGTTGAGGGCCTCTTCTCCAGAGCTCGGGCTGAGAGATCATGAGATCGTCGACGTTGACGCCAAGGCGCGCTGCATAGCTGGGGTCGAGAGCGTGTTCGGCATCGATATAGGCGGCAAGCCCTCCCGATTTTTGGGCATTGGCAACAATGTGCGTCGCGAGCGTCGATTTACCAGAAGACTCAGGGCCGAAAATTTCAACAATACGTCCGCGGGGGACGCCGCCGATGCCGAGAGCGATATCAAGGGCTACAGCGCCTGTAGGAATGACGCTGACTTCGCGGGCCGCTGAGTGTTTGCCGAGCGTCATGACGGCGCCTTCGCCGAATTGTTTTTCAATTTGTGAGAGAGCAAGCTCGAGAGCTTTTTTCTTGGCAGAATCTTGTGACATAAATGACTCCTTATTTTCATATTAGCTTGACTTGGAAATGGCTTCTCGTCAAGAAAGAAAATATGTTGTTAGTAGGAGATATTGGGGGCACGAAGACCCACCTTGCGCTCTTTGATGGAATGAAGTGTGTTAAGGAGCAAAGGTATTTCAGCCGCGAGTTTTCCGGTCTTAAAGAAATCGTTCGCAATTTTGCTCCTGGCAAAATTGAAAGCGCCTGTTTCGGCGTGGCAGGTCCTGTAGAAAATAATCGATGCCAAGCCACCAACCTTCCATGGGTGATCGATGCTAAAGATTTTGATATCGAAAAGGTGTGGATTATCAACGACCTCGTTGCGACGGCTTGGGCGTTGGAGTCGCTTAAAAGTGATGAGCTGGCCACCCTCAACAAGGGTAAAAAGCGCGCAGGACATCGCGCCGTCATCGCAGCGGGAACGGGTTTGGGGATAGCGGGCCTTTTTTGGGATGGAAAACAGCATCATCCTTTTCCTTCAGAAGGCGGGCATGCCGATTTTGCTCCGCGCGACGAAACAGAAAAGCTTCTGTGGATCTACCTAAAGAAAAAATACGGCCACGTCTCTTATGAGCGGATTGTTTCCGGCCCAGGCTTGGAACATCTTTATTGGTTTTACCTAGAGAGCGGCCGGGCCCATGAAAAGCTCGGCGAGGAAGATTTGCCCGCCATCATCACCCACAAGGCCGTCCAAGGCGAGTCCAAATCCTGCCGAGAGATCGTCGAGTGGTTTTGTTCGCTTTACGGAAGCGCAGCCGGCAATTTAGCTCTGCAATTTCTGCCTCTGGGAGGGATCTATATCGGCGGCGGAATCGCGCCGAAGATCGTGCCGATCTTAAAAGAGGGATTTTTCTTGCGCGGATTTACAGAAAAGGGACGATTCCAAGAACTTCTTTCGTCCATCCCTGTCCATGTCATCATGAATGAGAACGCGGCGCTTCTGGGCGCGGCTGCTTTTGCTCGCAGGGCTTTATAGAGAACAGCCATCCGCTTTAAGTTATTATTTTTTTTGCGGATTAAAGGGTGTTATAAGACCCCAACCTGCCTTCCAATTCATAAGTCCCTTAATCATATCACTTAAACTAGTGTACTCATGATCTTGAAGGTTTTTGTAATACCATTTTTTTGTTGCTGGATTATAATGAAATAACGAATTGGCTATTGTGTGATTCTCGCGCACCCAATGTAAAGTAAATTCCGTTCTCTCCCTCATAAGTCCATTGATCATATAAGTTCCAGGCTCTTTCCCCCATATAGTTTGCTCTGCCATCTGTATACCAACCTCAGATGTCCAGTAGGCGGGATGATGAAATATCTCGTTTTCCCATTCTGTATTTTCCCTGGTCACCCCAAATTGGGGAGAACTGATGGGTGAAAACATGGGACTAGAAGAAGTAGAATCTAGTTTTTTTGGTGAAAGCATGGGACTAGAAGAAGTAGAATCTGGTTTTATGTGGTCCATAAAATCTCCTTTGTTATTTTTTTCGAATATTTAATTTCTGTGTTTATATTTACATGCTTGAAATCAATATTTCCCATTTTAGAAGGGAATAGTCCTTCAACGTAACTTTTTCTAATAAAAGGATCGCTATCATAAAAAACAGGTATTACAGGCATTTCTTGCATTAAAATCGCTTCCGCTTGAGCCAAGAAAAGATTGCGCTGCTCAGCATCGAGTTCTAGCTGCGCTTTTTCTGTTAATGCTTGAAATTCCCAGTTTTTCCAATTAGAAAAATTGATCAATTCCGAAGAAGACTTAAAAGCTTCAAGGGTATAAAGAGGATCATCAATCCATGATCGCCAGCTGAGACATCCGATATGATAGTCGCCTTTTTGTAACTTTTGGAAAACTTCTTTAAAATCATAACTTTCTAATCGAATCACAATGCCCAGAACCTCCTTCCATTGTTGAACGATTCTTAAAGCTATTTTTTCTCTGAGCTCGTTTCTGGGATATATGAGAGTGAGAATAGGAAATTCTTCACGCTTGATCTCAAGTTCTTGTAAGGCTGATTCGAATAGCTTAAGGGCTTCTTGAGGGCTTGACTGTTCTAAACGCGCTGAGGAAAGAGGAACAGGTGAATAGGCGGGAAGGACGGGATAAGAAAAAAGATTTACAATCGATTGGCGATCGATAGCATAAGCAAATGCTTGGCGTATTTTTTTAGACTGGAAGGGGAATTCTTGGAGGTTGAAGTAGCACCAAAGTGTCGATCCAACGGAAACTTTTTCAATCGGCAATTTTTCGTCTTCTTTAAAAAAATGTTCCCAAGCGCGCAAGGGCCGCCCCAGCCAATCGATTTCTCCATTTTCAAACATTTTTTTTGCTTTAGGCGCATCTGCTTTTACAATTAGGATACGGTCTAATTTGACGGCTGTTTCATCCCAATATAAGGGGTTTTTTATGAGTTTATAACTCTCGTCCTGTGCAATATGTTGGAGCATGAAAGGGCCATTGCAAACATAGGAGGTGCCGCTTTGTACATGCCAATTTGGATGGAGCTTATCTGTGCGATGATTAATAGGAGAATAGAGGGGATGGGAAATCAGTGCCAAAAAATAGGGACAGGGGTGTTCTAATTGGATCACGAGAGTTTTATCGTCTAGGGCGCTTACTCCAATTTCTTCAATAGAAATAAGGCCCTGCTGTGCTTTTTTTGCATTCAAGATGACATGGAAAAAATGGGCAAAAGGAGAATTAAAATGCGGGGATAACAGCGTTTTCCAAGTATAGCAAAAATCATGTGCAGTGATTGGATCACCATTGCTCCAAGTACAATTTCGTAGAGTGAAGGTATAACACTTTTCCTCGTCGGAAATAATGGCAGATGTTGCGATTGCTAAATGAACTTGACCGTCTTTTCCAATACGTGTCAGGCCCTCAAAAAGCATTTTAAGAATACAGCTGGATATCTCATCTCCCCCTATCCTTGGATCAAGAGAAATAGGGGAATGTTGCAAGGAAAGTCGCAATATCCTTACGCTGCGTATTTTTTCTAGCCAGGATTCAATGCCGTCTTCTAAAACTCGTACGAAATTCGTTTGCTGTTCCTCAGAAAGGGCATCGTGAATATAACCAAGGGCGACACCTCCGATATCATTAAGGGCGACCCAAGCCGTTAATTCTTTTGAAAAAACTGCTCTACTGACCACAGCGCTCATGTGATCATGGAAAGATGGATCCCCATGCCGGACGATCGCGTATATTAAATTGTCTTTTTTTCTAACTTTGAAAAAGCAACTGTCACTTAAGGAAAGATCAGAGGCAAGAGCTTCAAGATAAAGTTGGAAGAGATCAAAGAAAGATTCAAGAGGGAGGATAGCCTGCACTCCAGGAGGGTTGAATCCATAGAAAAAATCTTCCAGTAGTTCAGGATCTTTTTGTGTGATTTGTTTGCAATGTGTTTTAAATTGAGCGAATAATTCCAACTGTTTGGCAAAGACTTTCCCATTATGATCGCATACTTCCCCTAATGTTCGTGTGAGAAGAGAAAAAATAAAATGGTGCGCTTGGAATAGATTAAAGGAAAAATCTGAGCGTAATAAGAATGGCTTTTTAGGCATTTTTAAATAAAAGACCGAAGCTTCCTTGGGAATATTATCTATATGGCCAACAATCGAACTTCGTTCAAGAATAAATTCAACACTCTCTTTAAGACCTATAAAATAATCGGCTATTTTCCTCGAATGATTCTTTAATGCCCGCACAATAAGAATACGGAACACGAGAAGATTGCCAAAAGTCTTTTCAAATGAAATCATGACTTGTGGAAGATCGGAAGTCGTTTGGAGTTCCTGGCTTAAGAAAAAAATATTGCGTGTTGTCGTCTCTAAAGCGTCATTAAGGCCCAAAATAGATGGGATTAATGCTGCAAAGTTTTTTATCAATTTCTCTTTCAAGGATGTTTTTAACAAAAGCATTTCTTCAGAGGTAAAGAAAGAACCATCCGCTTTTTCTAGTTCTAGATAGAGTAAATGAAATGGATCTCGGGGTTGCTGAAAAGTCAGAAAAGAATCCTTCACAAATTGAATGTGGGGGAGCAACTTTTTCGCTCCTAGGAGGATATGTTCTTTTTTCAATTGATTGAAAGCATTGGATAGAGGGATGACGATGCTGATTCCGATCACAGACTGCTGTCCGAAAGGAAAGAGGAGTCGAGTAGGCAACAATCGGAGCTCTATTTGAATTTCATCGGCCAGTGATTTTTGTTTGAGTAGAAGATTCTTACGCATGAGATAATGCGAACATATAATGCGCAATTGATGCGATTGGCATCGATGAGCGCGGAATTCTATTGGCGTAAGCACTAAAAAACGTTGGGCATCTCTGATGAGATTACTATCGAACTCATGAGGCCATTTTTGCAAAATTTTGATCAATAAGCTGAAAAAAGTTTTAGATGGAATCGTTTCTTCCAGCAGCGACCGACCTTCTAACTTGGAGTATAAGAGGCTAGGAAATTGCTTTAAAAGAGCAAATGATTTCTTCCACATAAGGACTCAACATAGTTGCGTTTTTAACAAGAATAAATTTTTTTGGAAAAAAAGTCGAGATAACTATCCACCAATAATAGTATCGGGATGCCAGCGGCGGATGGCGAACGGCTGTTTCTTGGACCAGCACTCCTCCAAGCGCTCTTTGAGGGGCGTTTCGATAACGCCTTGAACGATACGGCTTTCAAGCACAAGATGCGGGGAGAGAATGAAAATCACATGCCCTGCTTGCCCTGGCTGGCCGGGCCAGACGATCATATCGCCGCGCATCACTTTGGAGCTGATCGCTTCAAAGGGCTCTTCATGGGTAGCGATGAGCGTGCCCAGTTTGCATAGCCCTGATGTGTTGCGCGGGGTCCATCCATGCGTTGCTTCGTAGAGGATGCCCGAGCAGTCGACGCCGGTGCATGTCCAGTCGAGATGGGATTCTAGATCGAGGGGGCTTTGCGGCGGATACAATTCTAGGAGCTCGGGGATTCCTTGATACCAGTTGCCGCCCCAAAAATAGCGGTGGCCTTTCAACCGCTCCATAGAAATAAGGACCGATTCCAGAGGAGGAAGATAGATGCGCCGTTCGGGAGTCGTCGGATGGCAGGGTTCTAAAAAGCGTTGATCAACATAAAGAGGTTGAGAGGAGGGATATTCGGCGGTTTCGACTTGCGCCATTCCTCCCAAGGCATTGAGAATCGTAAATTTTGTGCCGGGGAACGCAATGTTCTCGATAGAAAATAGTCTTTTCTTTTCATCGTAAGGCAAAGGGTAAAAAAAGGGCGGCTTGGCGTTGTTGAGGATCGGCGTCGGATATTTTGCAAGCGCGTGTGTTGACATTAACCGGAGTGCTTTTCTAAAGTGGGGGCTTAAAGCCTCTGTACTGGACAAAATTTCCTGGCGCCCGCGAGGCATATCTGAAAATTTTGTCCAGCACTGAGACTAGGAGCTTGAGTATGTTAAACAAAATTAAATTCGTCAACGTTTTCGTTCTTCTTCTTTTCCTCGTCAGTTGCGGCAGTCAAAAAGATATTCCCGTACGCATTAATATAGGAGCAGAGCCTCAAACGCTCGATCCGAGAAAAGCCCGCGATCTGCAAGCGCAAACATTAACGCGGATGTTTTTTGACGGACTTATGCGTCTTGGAAAAGATGAAAAACCTGAATGCTCCCTCGCAGAAAAGTATGAAGTCTCCAACGATGGGTGTGTTTATACCTTCTATTTACGCGAGGCCAAGTGGACCAATGGAGATCCCGTTACGGCGCAAGATTTTGCTTATGCTTGGAAAAAAGTGCTCGACCCGAAATTTCCCTCGGACCAGGCGTTTCAACTCTATGTCATTAACAATGCCCAAGCGGCTGTAGAGGGAAAAGTTTCGATGGAGGATGTGGGCATTCGTGTGCTGGACGATAAAACGCTCCGCGTGGAGTTGACGAATCCGACAGCCCATTTTTTAGAATTGACCACTCTTCCTGCATTTTTTCCCGTCTGCGCCCGAGTCGATCAAGAAAATTCTCATTGGGATTTAAATGCGAACACTTATGTATGCAACGGCCCTTTTCGGCCTGCGGAATGGAAACATTCCGATATCATCGAAGCTGTAAAAAATCCTGAGTACTGGGATGCAGCGCATGTCAACTTAAAGCAGATCGAGTTGATCATGGTGAGCGAAGACGCAGAACTGAAGATGTATGAAAAAAAACAGCTCGATTGGGCGGGTTCTCCTCTTTCCATTCTTCCCCTCAACGCCCTTCCTGAGCTGAAGAAAAAAGAAAAGCTCCAAGCGCAGCCTTTCTTGGCGACCTACTTTTTTCGAACCAATGTCGGAAAAGCGCCGCTCGATAATCCCAACTTAAGAAAAGCGCTGGCGCTCGCTTTGGACCGCAGCGAGCTTGTAGAACATGTAACTCAAGGCGGGCAGATCCCAGCGACCGGGCTTGTTCCTATATCGATGGGATTGCAGGAAGGGCCTTATTTCCAGGATCATGATGTTCTGGGCGCACAAAAATATTTAGGAATGGCCGAGCAGCAAAATGGGCCTACGCCTCCCCTCACATATATATATGTAGCGGGCGAGAGGAACTACCTTATCGCTCAAGCCGTGCAGCAGCAATGGAAGGCTGCGCTGGGGATAGAAGTTCGATTGGAGGCCGTCGAACGCAAAGTCTACTTCGATCGATTGTCCCGACGCGATTTCGATCTCGCGGCGAGTTCATGGGAGGCCGATTTCCACGATCCCCTCAATTTTCTTGCGATATTTAAACTGAAAAATGGCGGCTCGAACAACACGAATTGGGAGAACGCTTCCTACACAGCATTGCTTAAAAATGCAGAGAAGGCGTTAGATCCTCTAGAGCGAAAAGAGTATCTTAAAAAAGCTGAAGCGCTTTTAATTGAAGAGATGCCGATCATTCCGGTTTTCCATCGAAGGCTTCTCTACGTGAAAAAACAGGCTTTATGCGATGTTGTGCTCTCCAGTCTGGGCGCGCTCGATTTTAAATGGGCCTATATGGCCGGCGAGGAAAAGAAATGAAAAAGCTCTTGTTGTTATTGGCCGCCGCCGCATGCCTTGAAGCAGGGACTGTGCGTCTGGCGAATAACACGTCCTTTAAGCTCCGCACGGTGATCCGGGCGGCGGATGGAACGTACTTAGGAGAAGTCGTCGTCAACCCTCAGCAGACGATGTCTTGGAATGATTATTTCGGGGGTATTGGAACGTATAACAACTCTCAGACGCCTTATACCGTGATTTGGTATTGCATCGATGGCAGCGATTTTTCCGTGTGCGAACAAGTTCCCACGGGAGCGACGGTCACTCCCCTTAACTGTGAGGGAACGCGCACATGCAAAGTGAAGCCGCCGCCCGGACGTCCCCCGCTCCAAGGCCCTTCAACGAAGGAATATTTGATGGAGCCGGAGCAGCAGCAAGAACAGCAAGAAGCCGGCCCTCCCGAAGGCTACACGACTCCGTAATCAAAATATATTCTTTGCAGAGTGAAGTATAAGTTTGGGGTTTATTCCAATATTTTATTAGTATATACTTTTTTCTTTCCAATTAATGCACGGTTCTGATTTTCGATGAGTATTTTTCTCTATTCTGGCTTAAAGTGCTTACAATTAAGTAATTTTGTCAGCTTTGTATAAGCAAGTTATTTAAGACAAATACTTTTACCGGCCTGCTAAATATTTGTGGAATGATTTGTCATTTTATGATATAAAATAGCCTTAACTTTTAAAGCATTTATAAAAGCAAGGAGTTCCTCATGGCTGCTAATTTACCACCGGATCTTCGTCCTCAATTTGCTGACCCCGAAACACCCTGGCAATTGAGCAATGCTCTTTTTGAGGAGGTTTTAAACGCACCCGCAGGTCCCTACAAAAAGTGTGTAGTAACTCAAAAACATATTGAGTGGGATTTTGTTCATCGATTTTTCAATGCTAACAGACCGACAAACCTGGTTATTAAAGCGATTTATTGCATCCACAACTCCAATCTGACAGAGCTTTTTAATAAGGGGGTTCGTCAGATGGCCGAGCAGGCCAAAAATACTGCCGCATTTGGTCCGAAATGGGAACTAGAAAAAAGTTCTCAGCGGCAAGAAGTCATGGATCGATGGAAAAAAATTTCATCATCTTATACCCCATTCAAGGCACCGCTTGATAACGAGAGAAAGGAAGAATGCTCAAACGTCTACGTTCTTCCTCTTTGGCATGGAAGTAATCCGGCCAAATGCGATTCAATCTCTAAAACTGGTTTTGCTTATTTTGGTCAAGGAGCCACAAACACAACTGATGCCGGTTTTTTCGCCAGAGGGATTTATTTTACTAATAGCTGCAAATACGCCACCGATATCTATGCTGCCGGTATCGATGGTAAAGCCGGTATCAATGCTAAAGAAGGACACCTCTTATTGTCTTGGGTTTCAATGCGAGAACCATATCCTTTAATCGGCCATAAAAAATTCCCAGCCCAACCCCCGGATATGGACACATTCCTTGGAAAAAACAAAAAAGCAGGCTACAACGCTCACTTTATTCCTGTGAAATCCACCAACCCTAATAAAATATGGTGGTCTGAATACCATCCTTATCCTCCTGGCGACAATCCGGTTTGGGATGAGTTTGTCGTTTTTGAGTCAGCCCAAACCCTTCCTCGTTTTTGGATCGAACTCGAATTGAATCAGCCTTCTGTTGTTCCTGCTTTTCATTATATACAAGAATTTCAGACATTCATTAACAATTTATTAAAAAACAGTGATATTCAAAACACACCCGATCTTCAATTGCTTCTTAAGAACAAAGTTGTTTTCCTGGGCAAATTTTACAGTGGTTCCGAACGATTAACATCTAGGGAAGAGGAATATTTCGATGTCGCAAAGAGTCTTCTAGATAATGTACAAAAGGTTAATCAGGCTGCTGCTAAAAAAATCTTTGAGCTTGAAGTTGTTTTTTCTTTTAATTTAGCGCCTAAAAAAATACAAAAAACAATCAATGTAAAAGCAAATCATCCTCACTATATTTCTCGTAATACTTTTCACAAGGAATTAGAGCAACTCCTAGTCAATAAAAAATCTTATCAGCACGTATTATTTGGTCCTGGGGGTAGCGGCAAAACCGAGCTTGCTATTGCTTTTGCGAATCTACATCGACAATCTTTTGCATCTGTTTGTTTGATTTCCTGCGGAACAGACAACGAAAGAATGCTCGGTTATCGGGATCTTGCTTCGGTATTGAAAATCAATATCGATGCAAAAGATGGGGATGACGAGATTGTTAGAAAAGTCCATTTTCAACTCGAGCAAACGCAAGGAAAACCCTGGTTGATCATCTTTGACAATTTAAATACAGCCCATCCCCTCCCCCCCCTCCCCGCTCAAGGAGTTGTCTGTCTCATTACTGCTTACGCCAAAGGAAATTTTGTCTCGGGAACGCCCATTTGGCCTTTTTCCGAAGAAGAAGGTATAGAACTGCTGGAAAAGGCGACCGGGAAAAAATCCCCCCACTTCAAAGAACTTCTCAAGATCTCTGGTTGCTATAGCTCGCGCCTAGATCAGGTTGCTTCATATATCTCCTCTCATCCAGGAATGGATATAGAAAAGTTTATCGAACTTCTAAAGAACGGACTGCCGCTCCCTTTGGAAATTTCTGTTCACTACAACAAAACTACAGAGGTCTCCTTTCGTCCTACGATTGACAGCTTACAGCCTCACGCCATTGAGTGTCTTAAGGTTTTTTCTCATTTTGATCCCGCAAGCATCCCCGAATCGTATTTAGACACTTGGCTTTCTAAAACCTATCCTGACGTTAATACTAGATTTACACTCTTGCAAGAGATCAGAAAAAACCTCAGCCAGCTTGGCTTAATAAAAGATGCTGGACAAAATGGTTGTTTTCAGATGCATCCTGATTTGATCAAAGAGGTTGGAAAATCCCAAAAATGGGATCCTGCTGTTACTCTTGCCGCGTCGGTAGATGTTCTCATTTCTGTAGGAGAAAAATGGGAACTTCCAAATGTCCAAGCTTGGAACCAATCAATGGAAGCAGCAAGCTTATGGGCTATGCACGCTGTTTCGATATGCAAGAAAGAAGGATTCGAAGCCATTCCACCCCAAAAAAGAATTGCCGTTTGGGAAAAATTAGCCATTTATGAATATGAAAGCTGGCGTTTTAACGAGGCGTTGTTGTGCTATCAAAATGTTCTAAAAATCCAAGAACAGAGATTTGGAAAAGACAGCCCCCAATATGTTGACAGCCTTCTTTATATGAGCAAATGTTACATTATGCTAAAAAATTATAAGATGGCTTTAGAATTAACTGAGAGTTCTATATCATTGTACACAAAATTAAACGACTATGATAGTTGCAAAAGGGCCGAGCGCTTATACATGATGGGGCAAATTCATATGGCGGTGGGTGTTTTTAATGATACTCCAGATGCGCGAAAATCTATTGAACAGGCTTTGTTCTTTTACGAACGTGCTTTGAATGTCACCTATATATCCCAATGGCCAACGAAGCTTTTAGCAAAAATTTACAATGCAAAAGGTTATTGTTATTTGATTCTGGAGAATTCTTCAGAATCAATCTTAAATTTTGAGAAATCGATGGAAACTCTTAAATCTTCCAAATGTGACGATCCTTCGCTATCAATGAAGATTTTGGATGGAATAGGAGCTAATTATTCTAATAGTTTCTGGGACTGGAACTATCGTATAAAAAAACATGAAGAGGCAATCAAAATCGGTAATGATGCCCTAGATGCAAACAATCCATTCCTTATAGGAAGCCTGATGTTTTTAACTCAAGCTTATATTGAGATGAATGATTATAAAAAAGCAACTGAAGCATCTAGAAAAGCATACGACATTATATCGGTATTAAATAAAAAATACCCTGAATTAATGAAAGACGAACTCCCTACATGGCAGGCAAAAAAAGATGATCTTACGGGCAAGTTCATTAGCAAAATATTTATTGGTCTAGGATGGGCACTTAGGTTGAGCTATATGAGCCTTTATATGAGGCTTCCCCCTGTTTGGAGATATCAGCAAAAGAGCCTGTTAGATTAGAGGCATAGAACATTTCGGTCGGGTTTGCTAGTCGACAAGCTTGTCTTGCTTTAGCCCAACCACCATCACTCTGAGAGGGCTTCATCTCGAAGGCTATGCGTCCCTTGATGAGGAGGGAAAGTACCATTGATATACCTTAGAGGCTAAATTCAGGGCATGAATGGTGCACACCATTCCTACATAGCCCGCGACTACGACCACGGCAATTTCACGCAAATTCAAAGAAGCGCTGATTACTCCTTCTCCCAAAAACTCCACAGCGGGCGGGCCTGCTATAACGCCAATCCAATGAAATTGTCCAAAGAGAGCAGAAGCAGATAAACCTGAAAGGCCGTAACCCAAGGATTGCCCGGCTGTAAGATGTGTAAAATAACGGCCCGATAAAAAAGAGCTGAGCGCTCCCCCGAGCGCTGCTGATGCGAAATGCAGCATACGGGCATCTTTGATGGTAGGCATGAAATAAGATCCAAATCCAGCTTGCGACGTCATAAGTTTCTCCTTGATAAAGGAAACACTATGGTCTTGCTAGAATATTATTGTCAATCAGGCTTGGGGATGCCTTTTTCATAGTTGATTTTGCTGACGAAATGGCCGTCGCTATCAAAAATGGTGGCGATGCCTTTTCCATTATCGACTCGGGTTATGGGGCGCTGCTCCCATTTTTTATAGTAAGACCCTTTCACGAGGATATCATTTTCATATTCTTCCATGAGCATGAGGTCGCCTTCTTTGTACCAAGCAAAGGAAAGGCCGTGTTTTTTATTCCCCGCCATCTCGCGCTGACTCTCGAGCAC
Source organism: uncultured Verrucomicrobiae bacterium (assembly GCA_963813135.1). GTDB lineage: Bacteria > Chlamydiota > Chlamydiia > Chlamydiales > Rhabdochlamydiaceae > SZAS-15. The sequence continues at coordinate 214,373 of CAWEXY010000011.1, forward strand.
GCCATTTTCATACCATGTGCGCACGACGCCCTGGATCGCGTCGTCTTTCCAAGGAATGCAGAGCTTGGGGCGTTTCTCGGAGTAATATTCCCATTCCTCCCCTTCCTTTTTCCCATCTTTGACCATGTAGGTGCCGGTAAGCCTGCCTTGGGAATCGAGCTGCTCGACCATTCCTTCGGGCTGTCCTCCTAAATATTCAACAAAAGAAATCAGGACATCGTTTTCGAAAGTCGCCTGCTTGCCATTTCCCTTTTTGATTTCGGCGATGACTTTTTTCTCAGCATCGAAATAGGTTCCGGTGATGAGAAGATCTTTTTCATACTCTTCTTTGTAGTGCTTGCCCTCGGACAGCCCGTGTTTGAGGCCTTGGCGGTATTCGAAGCGTTCGGAGAGAGCGCCTGATTCATCGTAGATTTTAGCTGTGCCATCGATGGCATCTTTGTGGTAGGGGATCTCTTTAGTGAGTTTGCCATGGGTATAATAGAGGGAAGGTCCTTCAAGCTCTCCTTTTTCGTAAGAGATCTTTGCCAGAGGACGGCCTTCTTCATCCCAGACGAGGCAGGTCTTGTCAAAGAGCCAGGTGGCCATGGCCATTTCACTCACTTCGGCGACTCCCTCGATCACATGGGCTTCGATGCGGAGCATTCCATTGGAGTACCACTCGCGGTATTCTCCGTGCGCTCTGCCATTTTCGATTTCGAGGTATTGCCAAGGCTGGCCGTTGGTATGATAGGTGTTGATTTTTGTCCGCAGTTTTCCGTCGAAAGACCTTCCGTAGACGCGTGTGACTTTTTGATACGATTGGGGTTTGGAAAAATCGACATGCGTAAGAGGCTCTAAGCGTTGTTTGGCGCTGATCGTCTCAGAAAAACCATTGCGATCGACGAGCTGGATAGTGGAGACTTCATCCGCTGCGTTTTCCGTTTTATGGCTGCAGCCCCAAAGAGTAACAAGGAGCAATAAAATTAAATACATTACTTAATCCTCTGGGTAAGGTGAAGGTCGATCTCATACACTTCTTCACTGCCGATCGTCTTCCGCGCTAGTTCAAAATCGCGGATCACGAGCTGCGGCCTTTTCTCTTTCGCAATATACGGATCAATCGAAACACCTTCAATAAAAACCAGGAATTTTTTGAGGTCGTCGCCATTCATAAATACGGGGCGTGCGAGTTTAAAATCGGTTTCTTTGAATCCAAAAGCGCTGCGCTCCGACTCTTCCTTCCATTGGAGGCGGTTGGACCGGAATGCATCGAGCGCTTGATGCATGCCTGCAATCTGTAAACGGCGGATTTGGGGCTGCGCCAAAGACAAAGTTTCGCTTTCGGCGGTAAGATAATCGGGTTTGCTGTCTTGCAGGCGGGAAAGGATCTGCTGTTTTTGGGCAGCGATGCGGGCAATGATCCTTTGCTCTCTTTCAATGTCCGAGACAGTGCGCGAAGTTTCTTGCAGGGCATCATAGCGGATATGCAAAAAGAAGAGGACCAAAGCCAGAGGAAGAAGAGAGAGAAGTTTTTTCATGCGCTCTCCCTTAGGCAAAATACCATTTTATATTGGTCTTGGTCCGGGGCGAGGGTAACTCCTGATTTTGCGTTGACTAGGGGATCGCCTAGGACCTGCTCCCGAAAGCTCCGCGCTGCCGCGGGCGTGGGGGCCAAAAACGTCAGTTCGATTTTGACGACGAGACTATCGAGAAAACTATAATGGAGCGAAGTGATGTCCACTTCGGAAGGCTTAAGGGCGAGCCAGGCCATGACGTCGGAGACCTGCTGCGAGGGAGGGGAAAGCGGGAGTTCTTTTTTCTTTTCTTTCAACTCCAGCAGTGTGGTTGCTATTTTTTCTTTGAGAGGGCCGCCGCCGAGCCGTTTTTCTAGGCCGCGGCGGTGATAAGCGAGAAGACCCTCTCCCAGGCCCCAGACTGCCGCAGCTAGAATAAGAGCGGCAGCGATATAGCGTACATGCGTTCGTTTTTTTAAATGCTGCTGCTGCTGAGAGACAAAAGATCCTGTGCGTAATTGAACTTTATCGAGGGAAAGTCCAATAGCGACGGCCATGGCGTCGGCTTGAAGGTGCTCGGCCTGGGGAAATTTAGACTGGAGGAAGGCTTTGAGCCGGTCGAATTCCTCAAAACTTTGGCTGAAAACAATTTTCCCGTTTTGGCAGACGACGCAGCTGCGGTCGTAGAAAATGGCGACGTCCGCTTTGTCCGGATAAGAGAATTTAGCCCACTGGGCAAGAGCTGTGGGAATGGTCGCCACTTGGAAGGGATCGATCCCTAAGAGTTGGAATTCGGCGATATGCTGCTCTAAAAAAATTCTTTTCGTCGCAAGCAAAACAACGTCGGTCCCCTTTTTCGATCGCAGGAATTCGGGGTAGAGAATAGCTTCGGCGAGAGGATAGGGAATGATCCCTTCGGCCTGAAAAGGAATGGCAGAAAATATTTGAGACCGCCGCTTGAGCTTGAAAAAAAGCTCTCGTTTTAAGACTTTGTCGACATCGAGGCCCGTAATGGTAGGACTGTCAAAGGGCTTTACATCTTCTAGGGAGCAGGTCTTGGTCTCGAGAAGACGCCCGCGATCGACCGTCGCGATGTAGAGAGTAGAGCCTTCCTTATGGATCCCGATGGTTTGCATATCGACATTTTACGATTTAATTCTTTTTCCCCAACAGGTATCATTTAGACATGATTGGACAAATTATTCATTATGTATTTTTGGCCTATACGATTGTTTTGGCCGTGCGGATCATCGGATCCTGGTTTCCGGGTTTCGCTACCCATCCTTATATGGGGGTGATGGCCCAAATAACCGACCCTTATCTTAATTTTTTCCGAAGGGTTGTCCCGCCCATCGGGGGGACGTTGGACTTAAGCCCTATTTTGGGTTTTCTCGTCCTCCAGTTCACCGAAGGTCTTCTCCGTGCCATTTTTAAGTAAACCCTTTCAGCTGGGGAGCTTGACGCTTCCCTCGAATGTTTTTTGCGCGCCCTTGGCGGGATGCTCCGACCTTCCTTTTCGGCGGATGACCAAGAAATACCGCCCGGGTCTGATCTACTGTGAAATGGTCAAGATGGACGCTCTTGTCCGCCACGACCCCAATACCTATCATCTTCTCGATTTTGAAAAAGAGATGCACCCCATCGGGGCCCAAATCTGTGGAAGTAAAGCCAGCATGGCCGGCCCTGCGGCTAAAATTATTGAGGACCTCGGTTTTGATGTTGTTGACCTCAATTGCGGCTGCCCCGTCGATAAGGTCACCAAAGATGGCAGCGGGTCGGGCCTTTTAAAGACGCCTTTCCTGATCGGAGAGCTCATTTCTAATATGGTTGCCGCGGTGAAAATCCCGGTCACTGTCAAAATCCGCGCCGGCTGGGACGAGCAGCATATCAATGGCGCTGAAATTACGCGCATCGCGGAAAGCGCCGGGGCTGCCGCCATCTGTATCCATGGAAGGACTAGGGCGCAGGGCTACAAAGGCCCGGCGAACTGGAAATGGATCCGCGAGTGCCGGGAAGCGGCGAAGAAAATTTTGGTGATTGGCAATGGCGATCTTTTTGCCGCCGAAGATGCGCCAAGGATGTTTGAGGAGACGGGATGCGACGCGCTCCTTCTTTCTCGGGGCACGATGGGCCAGCCTTGGCTGATCGAAGACATCTATCGCCATTTAGAAGGCGAGCCTCCTTTGCAGCGTACAGCGGCCGATTACCGCGCCGAGCTTCTGGAGCATCTCGGCCATGTTGTTTCGTATCATCCCGATCGCAAAGCGGCCATGGAGATGCGCCGTATCGGCTGCTGGTATTTGAAGCGCGGCAAAGGCGCGCGCAAATTGCGGGAAAAGATCAATCAAAGCAGGACAGTCGCTGAAACGCGCCAGCATATTTTAGATTTTACATGGGACGAAATTGATTTTTCGTATGTATTCGGGGACATTGACGCCCTCTCTGGGGCTGGGGGGACTGGCAGCTGAAGCTGCCCTTGGCCAATCCCGGCGTTGCCCTGGCTTCGCCAACCCCATAAAGGGGTTGTCTGCATCGGGCGCCTTGGGAACGCTTGCTTTGCAAGCTTTGGCCACCCCGCATTCCCCATATAAGGTATCAATGTCCCCGAATACATACGATTTTCCGAGGAAGAGGTCATTGAAAACGCAGCTGGATGTGATATTTAAAGGTGAGGTGCAAGGCGTGGGCTTTCGGGCGACGTGCCGCCGCATTGCTCATCGTCTAGGTCTGACGGGCTTTGCGCGTAATTTGCCCAGCGGCGACGTCGAGTTGCTCGCCCAGGGCGAAAAGGCTTCTTTAGAGGCCATGCTCAGAGAGCTTAAATCCAATTTTTCCATCACAGAACAGGAAGAAAACTTTTCGGCGCCGACAAAAATCTACGAGGATTTTTCTGTTGGCTGACTTTTTAACTGGATCACATGCATAAGCAACAAGTTCTTAGCCTTTTAAGGCAAATTTCTTTACAATGGAGTCGACAAAAAAAAGTGGGTAAAAAAAAGACAAAAATTTTGAAATTCTAAGTGCATAGGAGGTACTTATGAACCCTTATCACAGAATGTTTGAAAAAACGAGGACTTCTCCTCGGTATGATCAATTCTTAAAGCTTGTAAATCCATTAAAAGATCATTTTGGGATTAACCACTTTTGGTATTACAGAATTACCAAAACAGGGCTTTACTCATATATTGGCATGCATACGCAATGGGATGAGTTTTGTTTCGGAGATAGTTCTGTTGCAGAAATGCAAGAGCGTATTCGAACCCTTACCAATTTAAATGGCCTTCAATTGATGCAAACTCTCGCAAGCGATAGCGAGGCTATTAGAGAGATATTTGATATGGCTTGGCACAAATTTAAGATTCGTTTTAGCTTAAATTTCGGCAAAGAAACGGCTGTAGGGATCGAAGGGTATGGATTCGCGTCCTATTTCAGCGACTATAAAGCCGACGAAAGGTTGTTGAACCAGCTGCCGCTGCTCCAATATTTTGCTCAGAATCTTCGGGCTAAAAATAGAAAGATTTTTGAGCTGCTCGACGATAACCAAGTCGATCTTTTTTCCCTATATGGAATGGATTTTATGGCCCGCCCTGATGCTGTTCGATTCCCTCGGGATAAAACCCAACTTCTCTATCAGTTAGAACTTGGATCGGTGCTCGAGCTCAGCTCTTTCGAGCTCGAAGTTTTTCGTTTTCTCCGTTATGGCTATCCAGCGCGGTATATCGCCAAACAACTTCGCAAAAGCGTAAGAACAATCGAAAATTACATGGCAGTGATTAAAGAAAAGCTCGGCTGTCATTCCAAGGTCCAGCTGATCCAAAAAGCCCAGGAAATCGACTCCATCGGCTACTTCAACGCATAAGCATAGATTCACTTTTTTACACCCCTTCGGCTCAAGAGAAGGGAGTATTTTATACTTGCTTGTTTGGTGTTTAGCACTCTCCGATAAATGGCCCCTTTGCCGCTTATAATGGCAGGTACCTTCAAGTGAAGGTATAACCAAAAAGGAGAAATTTATGCCAGTGCAAGCAGCCGGTATCCCAAATGTGCCTCAAAGTGTGCATATTAGTTGGGATAAAGAGATCACAAAAAAGAATCTTAAAGAAACAGTAAAAAAGGGCCTCGATTTTGCTGCGCCTCATGCGAGAACTATAGCGCATGTGGCGGTGGAGGCATGTTCTAATCGCAGTCCGACCACAGCGGAGGCTGTTCTGGTTGACGAAGGTGTTACCCTTGCCAAAGGGTGTGTCCAAGGAGCTTGCGACAAAACAATCGATGTTACCGTCGATGCTGCCCATACGGCTTCCATCAAATCAGCACAGTGTTTTAAGAAAAGATGCCGCTGCTGATTACCCGCCATTCTTGCCAAGCGCAAGAAATGGAGAGCAGACTGGCCCTGCAAAGGGCCGGTCGCTCAATGGCAAAGTTAAATTAGGAGAAAGTGTATATATGACAGCACTAGTCACAGGAGTTAAGCGCGATGCTTATCTAGAAAATAGAATCTTTCTACGTCAGTATGATCCAGATGATGCTTCAGGAGCTGAAAGGTTAGAATTAGAAATCACTCACAAAAAATCTGGTGGCATTTTAAGAGAAACGCTGGATGTAGGAAATAGTTCGGTTAAAAAAACCTTTTCAAAATCCTTAAAGAAACGTTGTCATTTGCTGAGGCCATTCTGTTCTTTAGTTGCAGCAACTCCTACCGATGGGGCTTTAAAAAATCCGGAAAGTCTTCAACACACATGGGAGGTTGGCGAAGGTAGCATCGAATTATACCTCATAAATAATCAACGTTATAAACAGGCCAGTGAATTTGCAAAAAAATGTTTCGAACTTCAGGAGGTGTTTAACAAGAAATTGAATAAATTTCGGATTTTTCAAAACCCATTAGAAATAGCTATACTGAAATGTCTAACAAGTAAAGTAACAAAAATGTATAAAAAATGGGATCAAGATGCTAATGACGCAAAAGATAAAAATCTGCTGATTAGAATTCCTGGCCCAAATGTATCTGAAATATACATTCCCGATTCTTACCCACATGGCACAATTCAATCATTATTAGATTATAAAGGAATAAAACAACTTAATAATAAGCTTGCCAAGCTGCCCAAATCATCAGTTGCTATAGATGATAGTTTAATCAAATATAGCGATAGTCTTATTTGCAGATGGATTGTTGGCGATAAAGTAATAACACTTAATTGTCGGACAGAGAACAAAGAAGCGTTGGCTCGCCCATGGAATTCTATCGCATTGAAATTTTGCAATCTAATGACGAAAATTGAAAAGCTTAAAAAATTACCCTGTGGGCATCGGATTGAAGGGAAAGAGGGAGGAGTGGTAGCAAGTCTTCTTTTTGGAATCGGCTCGTTATTTGGAGCTGAAGATACCCGTGAAAGGGTTGTTACACAACCTGAAAATTTAGCCCTAAAAACACTATACCAAAGAATTTTATCTGAAACCGCTCGTTTGTGCAGCGCTGGCTATATAAAAAATTCGGATTTGGCGCAGCAATTTCGTAACCCGACAAAAAAGTTAGAGTTTCGGATTGCATCCATTGAGCAGCCTGATCATAACATCCAAACTTTTGCTCCCTCTATACTAGATGGAAGAACTGTAGATCAAGCTATTGACTTCTTTAAGCAGTGCGATCCATTTGTTGATGACAACTCTGTACTTTTTGTTGAACCTTCATGTTCCGTGGATGGCTGGTCGGAGCCTATAGATTGTTCTGATAAGAGATTTCGTTATTTAGAAAGATGCGATAATGCCATCTGGCGATTATTTGATGAATTCACCTGCACAGCAAGTTCGATCCTCGCTAGTCCGAATTGCGTGAAAATAATGGATGCCATATCCGAAGAATCAGCCGAGATAAAAGATTGGTATTTAAGAAAGCTAGTTGTAAAAATTGATAATGATGATACGCTTTTGTTTAATAGAATAAATTCTATGGAATTTAAGTTCACATCTGCTTTTAAAGAGAATTTATTTTTAACTGAAAATTCATGGATTGTCACCCTCATCAGCTATAGTGAGCCACTTCCAGGTTGTTCTGTGGGCGACTCACAAGGTCATGCAATGCTTTTCTATGAAGGAATGAAGAAAGGACTCCCCTTTAGAAAATATATTCATTTAACAGATTCAGAGAGAATAAAAGCACAAACAATGGAAATACATAAATCTGTTTCATTTAGAAAAATGTTAGGGCCATACATTGTTAAAAGCGAGCAAGTCGAATTGATGGAAAAAGAATGCGATGGTAAGACGCGTCCTTTTGATAAGCTTGGTCCAATCAAAAATTTCATTGGGTGTAGAAAACCAGGATCTAAGGGATATGTGTATAATTGTTTAACTTTCTGCATCACGACAATGAATCGATATTTTGGTTCTAATTTGCCCTATCCCACACATCCAGGGCCCGATCGATATATTCAAGAGGCAAATGAAAGAGCAGCCGCAGGAAATAGTAACAGGTAACGGCAGCCTGCAACTTTAAAATAAAAGGAGGCTATATGGCCACAGTAGTTTCAGCAGGATTTAAGATGGGTGAAGCACTGGCTTTAAGATCGGTGCTCGACGATTTGCAGAAAAGGGTGGATGGTTCCATTCAACAGGCGATCAATGTGGGAGAAAATGCAGGAATACGCCTGGAATTGGAAGCAGGAAGGCAGGTTACCCTGGCGATCCAGAATGCTAAAAATGCTTATCTGGAGAGTTTGGATCAAACAGTTGACCGCCTAGATGCTGTAGCTCGGTCGAGTCTTAATTCTCTTGCTTCCATGGTGCAAGAGATGGAAAACAAGGGTTCTTTAGAAATTAGCCGCATTGAAGCTGCGGCCCAACAGCTGATCAATACGCTCCCGTTTGCCAATACACATCCGCAATTGAAGAGCGTGCAGCCAAAATATGTTGTCTTGCCCAGTTCGGGTCGAGAGCTCACTCTGCAATTTTGGGGGAATTTCAAGGATGCTGCTCATCAACAATATGAGCCTTCTCTCGAAGTCGGCGGCCGTGTATATCACCCTATAAGCACGACGACGCAGAATCTGGCTTTTAGATGTTTCATAGATAAAACGAGCACGAGCCAATTTTCCTGCTTATCGGGTCTGTTGAAAATTCCTTTTGAAGCGGGAAAATTTTTTACCGAGAAATCCGTCGCCGAATATAAGATTTTGCTCCAAGTCCTTCCATCGAGCCCAGGGAAAATTAAGGTATATTACACCTCTAAACAATCGGAAAAAATCATGCAAAATAAAACAGTTACTATTAATGCGCGGGCGGATAACGACTTTCCTGCACGCTCGGTAACTAAAACCGCAGTCATACATCCAGATTCAGGTTGGTCGATAGATCCCAGCTCCGTCCAAGGTCCTTTTGTGCATAAGGGCGCCCATGGCTCTCATGGTCAGCCTCAGATAGTCAGCAAAGATAGTAATCAAATTGTCGCACAGGTAGGCTTGTCGGCCGTAGACGGCAAACATATGGGACGTATTGCATACGATGTTAGATTCTTCCAAGTACAACAAGTCCAGAAAATTGAAAAACGTCAAGAAGAGCTGGTTATCTTATGGCAAAATTCCAAAGTTTTGGATCATGAAAATAATGAAGAAGTTCACAAAATCGAGTTTGATGCATTTGACGGGACTCATTCAGAATATGCGGGCCCTGATTTAAATAATCCCTACCTTAAAATTCGTTATGCCAATGGAAAATATCAGTTAAGTGCTGAAATGCCGCAGGATTTTTGAGTGCGGTTTGAGCGCCTTAGGAAATTCCTCAAATTGACCTCGTTTTTTATCTTCTTCCACGGAACTTACTCCTTTTTTAGACAACTTAACCGGAGTATACTCCTTTTAAGTTCCTCAAGGACCAGTATAAGCAACTAAAGATTAGCACATTGGTATGAGACTATCGAGGCTTTTTGACGATAGAATTTTGATTTTCGAACGAAGAGAAGAAAGCGCGAAGCTTATCGAGGGCTTTGCGGCGGTGTGAAATGCGGTTTTTGAGCATCTCTTCAATTTGCGCAAAGGTCTCGGACGCATTTTTGGAGTCCTTCGGGAGATGCGACGGCCAGAAAACATTCGAAGTAGGCTTGGCGGTTGGGATCTGTCAGATCGCGCATTTCGCGCAGAAGCTTGTGCTGATTTTTCGCATCAGTGGCGTGCTCGCCAGCAAACCTTGCAGAAACGACGCCCGGGGCACCGCCTTAGATTTTACTTGGGGCGAAATTGATTTTTCTGAGGAAGAGATAGTTAAACACGCACCTGCATGTGACTAAAGACTTTGCAAAAACTAGCCTTATAGTTCGTGTCAATTTAACCTCGTGTGTGTTACGATTCATTTTATATAATAAATTATGAAATTTTTCAATATGCTGAATTGCAATCAAAGTTAAAAGATTACGAAATGGCAAATATTTCTTTCAATTCGATGATTGGAAATTTGAATCAAGCTATTTATGACGTTCATTATACTGTTCATGGCGGCTTATTTAAGAAGGATTATCAACAACTATTGATCGAGTTGAGATTGCTTCAAGGCAAGGATGTTTTATTGCCACGTACCTATCAGGCAAATGTTTTAGAGCCTTTTATCAAATTTTTAGAAACCCTAGGAAAAGACCAATTCGATAAGATATTTAATGAAGACGAAGAAAAGATCTCCGTCCAGGAACGAAATCAAAAAAAAATCATCGAAGAAGTTGCTGAGGCTCTTTTACAAAGAAATCACCAGCACAAATACTATCTTTCTTCATTTAAGGATTTACAAGCTTTTCAAGCGGTTGTTACAACAATTTATGATGATATTCGTAATAGTAAAGTTCATCAATTGGTTCAAAATACCATCGCTCCTTTGGCTAAATGGGGAAATCGTAAGGGACCTTATACTTTTCCAAAAGAAAAGACATCGAAAGTGAATGTTCAAGTGGGAATCGTAAATCTTCCACCGGAATATCGGAATGGTGGATTATTGGCTTGGTCATCCATAGGCCATGAAGTGGCAGGACATAACATTTTACATTCCCATCCTGAATTAATCTCGCAGCTCAAGGAAGCTATTCGTGAAGCTATTAGAAACAAATGTACCGCAGCTAAAGAGAAAGACGTTTTGGCAAATTATTGGTGTGCCTGTACTGACGAAATAGCCTCAGATGTGCTTGGAATATTAAACACAGGACCTTCCTTTGGCATCGGTTTTGTTGGATATATTAGAGGTAAACGAGGAGGTAAATTACAGTCGTCAGGACCTTTGCACTCATCAGAAATAACTCCTAGAAAGTCATTACAGCTTTTTTCAGAAGATGACAAATCGGTGAATATTTTCGTTGATCGGTTGAGTGATAACATTACAGTTGAAAAAGAAGCAGGGACTTTTGGTTTTCTAGAACCTAAAGAAAAAAAACCTTTGAAGTACGAAAAGATTTTTTTTCCTGTTGGAAGGCACCCGCTAGATATTTTAAGACCTTTTGCGATGACAAAAATTATCGAATTATTAGATTATTCCTCACCTTGGAAGCTTCTAATTGAAGACGAAGTTGTAAAAGATTTTGAAAACTCAAATGAAATTACATTTAAAAGTTTAAAAACATCTTCAGGTGTTCCATGCATTGAACAATTAAAAATACCAAGAGGGTTGGCGATAGAGACAGCAAAAATAACTGCTGAAGCAATTGCAAAAACTCCATTAACATGCTTGAATAGTCGGTGTCTTATGGATGCTGTCACATGGACTGAGGAAGATGAAATTCTCGTTAGTGAGATCGGAAAAGCAATCAAAGATGAACATGTTAAGCATCTGCCACCTCTTCCAATTAAAGGAAGATTTTATGCGAGACACATTGTTGCGGCTTCGATATTAGAATCTGTTAATAAAAATTCAGATATTGAGATGATTTTTAACAAAATGAAACTCTATTTGGTCGAAGCTTATGGTAAAATTTCCATTTGGAATTCCGAAGTTAAAGAAAGCGGAGAACCTTTTACAAAATCTACCGGTTGGGTCCAAGAAATAACTCGTCCTGCAAATTTACTCAACCCCCGGAATGGACATTCTCGTGTCAACTGTCCTTTACCCCAAAATCCTAGGTTTCTCAAAGGTCTAGTAGTTTTGCCTGAAGCTTTATAAAGGTATAATTTTCCAGGTATTTGAAAGTAAATTTTCCAATAAATGGCTTTTTAAGCTGGATTGTATAAATTTAGCTGAATCACTTTTTCAAAATAGGGGTCTTTCCCAATGCCATTGCTAATTTCTATTCGCCAAGAGCCTTGTGGTTCGAGATTTCTTAAAATTCTTTCTTGTTCTGTAATTGGCAATTCAGAAAGCTTTTTATCCGGGGTGCGAGGTGAAAATATTCCTTTCCTCTCTTCTTTCAAGCCTTTTACCTTTTCAGAAGTTGACATCATTTCAGCGTTTATTTTATCTCCTGAAAGAGATGAAATTTCTTTCCAATTCCCACGGTCAAAAGCAAATATTTTTGCTTGAATTGTTTGAGGATTTCCTTCCTCTTGCTGGAATTCAATTTTTCTATTTGGCTCGCTTCCGGCTCCATAAAAATATCTATATTCCGCTACGTTAATTATCCTGCCCATTAGCAACCTCCTCTTTCGTTTTGGGCGAATTTTAATTTGTCTATGACTTTATTGCACGTTAAATTTAAATAGTAAAACTGTTATAAACAGATTTCCCAGAGTATAGTTGGTGCTGCACAGAATCTGAGACTATCGAGGTTTTTTGACGATGGAATTTTGATTTTCAAATGAAGAGAAGAAAACGTGGAGTTTGTCGAGGGCTTTGCGGCGGTGCGAGATGCGGTTTTTGAGCATCTCTTCGATTTGCGCAAAGGTTTTTCCGTATTCGTGTTTGATGAAAAGGCTGTCGTAGCCAAAGCCGCGGCTTCCTTTTTCTTCCGTGGTGATATTTCCTTCGCAAAGGCCGCGGACGCATTTTTGGAGGCCTTCGGGCGAGGCGATCGCAAGAAAACATTCGAAGTAAGCTTGGCGGTTGGGATCCGCTAGGTCGCGCATTTCACGCAGCAGCTTGTGTCGATTTTCGGCATCGGTGGCGTGTTCGCCTGCAAATCGGGCCGAAACGACGCCAGGAGCGCCGCCAAGGGCGGGAACGACGAGGCCGGAATCATCGGCAATCACCCAGCGCCTCAGCTCTTTGGCAGCATGCAGAGCTTTTAGCTTGGCGTTTTCTTCAAAGGAACGGCCTGTTTCTTCAGGGGGTTTATAGTTGGGGAAGTCATGCAGGGAAAGAATATCGAATTGAGGATATGCCTTGAGCATCGCGCGGAGTTCGCGGATCTTGTGCACGTTCCGGCTGGCAATGACTAGTTCCATCACTACTTAAAATAGCTGCGGATGCTAGTAATTGTAAACTCTTCTCCTTGAAATTTGAAAGATTCCCCAACTTTTAGCCCTTTCATCGATTGGGCGAGCTTGGATTGGAAAGAGAGGATGAGCTGTTCGGCGTCGGCGTCCCAGGGTCCAAGAAGTGTGTAAATCGCCACTTTTCCTTTTTCGCTTTTGCATTCGACGACGCAACCAACTCCGACTTCATCGGTAGAGACATCCGCCTCGGTCAAGACGCGTGCTTTATTGGCCTGGTCTGAAAGCGACTTGAGCTCAGATTGCAGGCGGTCGCGTTTCGCAAGGGCTGCTTTGAACTCGGCATTTTCTTTTAAGTCGCCGTGGGCTCTTGCTGTCTCGATTTCTTTCGCCGTTTCGATCGTCTCCACGGTCGCGATTTGTTCCATCCGTTCTTTCGCTTTGCGAAACCCTTGTTCTGTCGTCCAGATCACATTGTTTTCTGCAGAAGATTCCGACTTTTTACGGAGGGAAGGGTGGACAACTTCGGCAAGGGAGTGGAGAATTTTAATGTCATGATCAGAGAGAGAATGGCATTTTGTCGCGAGGAGTAAAAATTCCTGCGTTATGGGCAAGGGGGCGCCTTGGAAAATATTTCGCACGATGGAAAACCGTTCGCCTGTGAGGAGGCTGTTCATCTTTTTGACCAGCTCTTTTTGCGTTCCTATCTGCTCAAGATGGCTTAAGAGGACGAAAAACCCTTCCATGAATCGGCATTTGCCCTCCTTGTCGGCATAAGGGGCTTTGGGATCGGACATGATCTTTTGGAAATACCAAATGAACAGTTCTGGGAAGCGGCTGGGATGGACCCATAGATCTTCCAATTTACGTTTTAGATCGGGCAGCGTCTCAGGGTTGAGAAGCTCGGTGAAAAGATAATCGCGTAAAGGATTTTGTACGGCAGTGAAGAGGAGGTTGAGAAAAAGCTCCTTCCAATCAGGACGCACTTTACGGATGACCATCAAAACCCGTTTTTTAAGGGAGTGGATATCGATCGATTGAACGAGGGCCTCGAGCGATTTGGCATTTTGAATGATGGCTGCGATCTTCCCATTTCCTTTTTGCCCTGATACATCTTCCAAAAGAAACAGCAATTGCAGCTGCTGCGCTTCGGTCAGATCTGTGAGGCTAAGGGCTTCGTCGATTTTGGCCTGGATGGCGGATTTGAAATCGGGATTTTTTAAAGTTTCTGGAAAATCGCGCAAAAACGCGTAAATCATGGGAATAAAAGCAGGAACATCGGGCTTGCTTTCAAGCGCTTTAAGAAATCTTTCTTCGTGCGAGACTTCAGAGCGGCGCAAAATAAATTGCCCTTGAAGGTCTTCGGGAGTCTCGATCATGGTGTCTTTTTTTATTTTCCCGCGCGCTCCCTGCCACCACTTGGCCCAATCTTCTTCCGGAATGACGAGCTCGCAAAGCTCGTTTTTAATTTCAGACGCTGTTTTGGGCCCTAGGTCGCGGAGCAAAATGCGGATGACTTCGATGGGATTTTCTTTGGCTTTTCCCTCGAGCAGATCGGCGCTGCCGAACCGCAGAGCAAGGAAATGATCATCAGGAATGGGGACGAGTGTTTTAAAGGCGTTGGAAAAGGAGAGATCTTTTTTGCCGGGAACATTTTCAAATTCGACGCTGAGCTGTTCGCGGATAAAAGAAACGTCCATGATTTCGCCGACGCCCCACCCGCCAGTATGGAAAACAAACTTGCCCTTCTCCATATGGTTGAGTAATTCAAAGTGGCTTACAGCGCCCTGGAAATTTTCCTTTCCGCGCAAACCAACGAGGCGAAGTTTTTCGTTATAGTTTTTAACGGTGGACCAACGGTTTTGGATGTAGCTGAAAACCATTTGGCGCAATTCTTCATTGTTGGTAGTTACAAGGTCGATGATGAGTTTAAAGAGGTTGTGTTTGGGGCTTCCTTCGGGAAGCTTTTCCCAAAGAGGAAGGATTTTTTCGACATATTTGCCAAAGGGCTCGCCGAATTCTGATGTTTGAGTGGCTTTTAAAATATCGAAGAGTTCTTGGGGGTCTACTTCGTCGCTTGCACAATATTCCTCCCATAGGCGGAGGAAGGCTGGATAATCGCGCTCAGCGATTTTATGTAGAAAATCTTTTAAATAACTCATCAAAATCTCCATGAGATGACCTCGTCGGACTGAGTATAGAGCTCCTCCTATTTCACTTCAACCACACAATCTATGACAAAGAAATTTTTGGAAAACGACGGATGAGATAGAGAGGGTAGTTGTAAATATTTCCATCATGTTTAACATTCATCAATGTTGTCCGAGTGAGCTTTGACGGGGCATATTTATTGCCGTATATGAGAAGGCTCTTTTTTTTCTGGCTGATTCCAGCTTTTGCTTCCAACGGATAAATTTGATGATCTCCTTCGACTAAAAAATCGATTTCTGCTGTGCCGGGGCTGGCCCAGTAGTAAAGCCCGCGCCCTGATGCTGCGATCAGCTCTTGGGCAACAAGATTTTCTGTTAACGCCCCTTTAAATTCAGTAAATAGAGTGTTTCCTTCAATAACCGCATGAGGAGAAAGACTGCTTTGCGCGCCTAGCAGGCCGACATCTAATAAGAAGATTTTGAATGTGTCTGTATCAGCATAAGCGCTGAGAGGAAATTTAGGAGACTCGACGAAATGACTTTTGTGAATGAGGCCCGCATCGACAAGCCATTGTATGGCCTCTTCATAATCTCGGCCTCTAGCGCTTTGTCTTATAGCTGCAAAAATGAATTTTTTATTTTCTTTTGCCAATTGTCGATGAATTTGCTTCCAAACAGTTGTGATTTTCATGATTTCATGCGGAGGAGCATGTTTGGCAAAATCTTTCTCATAGGCGCTTAGAATTTCCGATTGAACTTCTCGGACGACCTGTAATTTTTCTGTTTTTACATATTCTGCGACAGCCTCAGGCATTCCGCCTACAAACAAATATAATTTCAATAACTGAATCAGTTTTTCATGTAGAGGGGATGGTAGCGGTTCATAAGAAGAATATTCTTCTAAAAAGACTCGAAGTTTTTCATTATCAGTGGCAGAAAGAAATTCAAAAAAACATAGAGGATAGAGATGCAAAAAGTTAACTTTACCTACTGGAAATCCTTCTTCCTGCGCCACTTTAACTCCAAGCAGAGAGCCTGCTGTTGCGATGTGGTATGCGCCTGCTTCCTCGCAAAAATATTTCAAACTATTGAGAGCTTTGGGGCATTCTTGAATTTCATCAAAAATCATTAGGGTGTTCTGCGGCTCTATATCAACGTTTGCATGGATGCTGAGAACTTTGATAAGTTGTTTAGGATCTAAAGTGCCAGTAAAGTAGTCGGCCAGTTTCTCGTCTTTTTCAAAATTCAAATAGGCCGTTTTCTTATAGGAGGTTTTACCGAAATGCTTCAACGCATAAGTCTTTCCAACTTGTCTTGCCCCATTGATTATTAAGGGTTTGCGGCGTGAAGATTGTTTCCACTCTTCTAGTGCAGAATAGATATCGCGTTTCATAATCTCAGACTAAAGGTTTTTTATGAAAAAGACAAGTATTCCTTAGCAAAACGTGTAATGTGACCACGTTTTTCCATGGAAAAACGTGGTCACATTACACGTTTTGCTAGGGAAAATTACATAAGTCATTGATTATAAGCAGTCTTCTAAAAACGCCTTGAAAAATCATAGGAAATCCTCTACTCTCCTTACCCATGCTTCGCTGGTCGTACGCACTAATTTTATTTTCAATCTTAAATGCCTCCGATCTTTTCGATGATTTAGCGTTGGTAGACGAAATTGATAAAAAACATTTGGACCGTCTTCCGTTTATTTATAACTTCTCCATGATCGGCGGATACTTCAACATGCCGTCAGGGCGCGTCGCAGAAGAAGGGACGACAGGATTCGGCGCGGCGAGGGCCCATCCCTATAACGTCTATGGGCTCAATTTTCAGTATTTCGATCGGATTGAGCTGGCCCTGAACTACCGCATTTTTACAGGAGTGATGGAAAAGAATTTTGGCCATCACGGGTTCGGCAACGACGCGGAACGGATTGCGAATGGGAAAATTGTTTTAAACCTTCCGTCCGATGGCTTTCCCGATTTCCCTTCGTTTGCGATAGGAGCGGATGACTTCATTGGCACCAAAAGGTTCAATTCGGAATATGTCCTGCTGACGAAGGAATGGCTCCCCGCCAATTTAGAAATGACGCTCGGCTGGGGGCGTAAGAGGATCAAGGGATTTTTTGGAGGCGTGGCCTGGACGCCGCTGCGCAAGGTGCATGCGCCCATTTTAAGCGACATCACATTCGTCGCGGAGTACGATGCCATCGATTATAAAAATCATCCGCATGAGCATCCCAAAGGGAGGGATGTGGGCAGCCGCATCAATGCCGGGGCGAGCTATGTGGCGGGAGATATGTTTCAGCTATCGGTGAGTTCTTTGCGAGGCCAGCATCTAGGAGCATCCGCTTCGATGCGCTATCCTCTAGGGACGACGACAGGCTTTATCAAAAAAACGCAGGACCCCCTCTATTACCGCTCGCCGATCGATACGGAGCCTCTGGGCATGATCCGGCCGAAAAAAACATTTGCCCATGAGCTGGGGTACGCGCTTGGGGCAGAGCGGATCGATCTCTATAGCGTGCGCATCACGGCGGACAACACGCTCTGGATCAAGATCGTGAACAACGCCTATCGAGAAGAGAGCATTATGCGAGAGCGGTTGGAGCGCATCCTTGCCGCGCTGACGCCTTCCGATATCCACCAAGTGATCGTAGTGGATGAAGCGGACGGCGTCGCAGCGCAAGCGTATGTGTTTCGCACGGAAGATCTGTACCGGTACCGGCAAAAACAAATCGGTAAATATGAAATGGAGGCGCTCAGTCCGCTGCGCGATGTTGTTAAAGCTCCGCCTCATAGCGAGCTCCTCTACCATCGTACAAAGCCTATCTGGACTTTTACCGTGCAGCCCCGGTTCTTATCGTTTTTTGGAAGCTCTAGCGGAAAGTTCAAATACAACGTTGGCGTTATCGCTCGCCCCGAGGGATATCTTTTCGACGAAATCTACTACGAGACGCAAGTCGGCTACCAAATCAAATCGAGCCTGTATGATGTCAGAGATGTCGATCGCCTCAACCCGTCGCAGCTTCCCAACGTCCGCACGGACACCATTCGATATTTTCAATCGAACACGTTTGATCTGGAGATGGCTTACTTGCAAAAGAGCTTTAACGTCGGCAAGGGTTGGTTTTTTCGCCTTGCGGGAGGATATTTCGAAGCGGCTTATGGCGGGGCCGCAACGGAGCTCTTGTATTATCCGATCGATACTTCAGGAGATTCTTCTTGGGCGATCGGTTTTGAAGAGGCCACGGTTTTGAAAAGACGTTATAAGGGCCTTGCTTTCACCCGCAAAATACGCCGGCTCAAAGGCCATAAGCCCACCTATGAACACTTCATCGGTGTTCAATATTTTTTTGATCTCTATTACACGTTAAAGCCGTGGAACCTCGATCTCAAAATGATGGCAGGACAATTTTTAGCTAAAGACAGGGGGGTTCGCTTTGAGATGACCAGGTGGTTCCCGAGCGGGCTCAACGTTTCCCTATGGTATACCATCACGAATGGGCATGATAAACTCAATGGCGGCATCTACCATGACAAGGGCTTTGCCTTTGGCATCCCGCTCGATTTTTTCTTGAGGCGCTCGAGCCGCACCTACGCGGGCTATGCCATGTCGGCCTGGCTAAGGGATGTGGGAGCTTTTGCCGATAGCGGAAGGCAGCTCTACAACACCCTTCGTCTAGAAAGAAAATAGAAAGAAGAGTATCATAGCATCCTATGAAAAAATTATTATTTTGCCTGTTGATCCCCTTATTTCTCGCGAGCGAGCCCAAAATTGAAATCGTTGCTCCGTTCCACAATCTTACGAATGAGCGCGAACAGTTAACAAACATGCTCAAAGAAAAAGGTTTTGCTGCAACCGTCGTCCCCACCGATCTTTCCCACTATGATGGCCTAAAGAAAAAGGAAGGGCGCTTAGGACGGCTGCAGCGGAAATTTTCGCTCGACTTTCCGCATAAGATCGAGCCCGATAAAGATGTGGCCAAAATAGTTTTTTGGAATATTACTTATCCCTATCGGCGAAAGCTCAGCCTCGAAAAGCTTCCCAAGGATCGCATGGTGTTGTTTGTTTGGGAACCTCCTACGCTTTTTCCTAAAATGTTTTCTAAAAACATGCCCAAATATTTTTCCCGGATCTACACCTGGGAAGACGATGTGATCGACAACAAAACTTATTTCAAATTTTACTATCCTGTTCTTCAGGCGATGAGAAATAATCTTCCTTCATTTGAAGAAAAGAAGTTTTGTACGCTCGTCGCAGGCAATCCTCCCGGAAAATTCTATAGACGTAAGGGCGAGCTCTACTCAGAGCGCGTGCGTGCGATTGATTTCTTCGAAAAAGTCGGCGAGAAGGGTTTTGAACTCTACGGACGCGGTTGGGATAAAGAGAAGCACCCCGCTTATTTAGGAAAAGCCGGGGACAAGATAGAAACGATCAAAAACTACCGCTTCGCCATCTGTTATGAAAATACAGGTACATCCAATGGGTATGTGACAGAAAAAATCTTCGACTGCTTTGCCGCGGGAATTATTCCTGTCTATTTAGGCGCGCCCAATATCGAAAAATATGTTCCTAAAACGTGCTTCATCGACCGCCGCGATTTTGCCTCGATGGAAGATCTCTACGCGTTTATGAAGGCCATGACCCAAGAAGAATACAACACATATTTGCAAAGCATCCGCGCGTTTCTTTGCTCTGAGCAAGCCCATCTTTTTTCTCGAGAGAACTTTGATCAGATCTTCTTCGATGCCGTGACCGTGAAATAATATCTTATTTCTAAATCTTTCTCTTATGGTATAAATATTGATCGTTTCTTGCATGAATGGATGGTGATTGAGGACTACGCCTGGTCGCTTGCGGGGAAGGAACTCAATAAACTGCCGAAAAGGAGAAAAATATGACACCCATATCTTCAGCGACTTCTCCCACAGATCCGTCGTTTCAAACTGTTCCCGTCAACCAGAACGAACTACAAACAACAAATCGCTTGGTGCAAACGGCAATTCCACCAGCGGCACATTCTTCCGAGCAGGATCTGTCTTCTAAAAATATACATGTTCAAGCGAGCTCGGAAAGACCGCTGACACCTTTGTTTACGATGGGAATGAAGGTTATTCAAGATCAAGCGCTCAAAATTAAAGAACAGGAAAGTCAGATAGTGAAGCTGCGTAAAGACTTAGAAAGTATGCAAATTCAGGCATCAATCCCTATAGCTTTCGGAAAAGTAGCCTGGGCAAAATATTTTGGGGATATCGGCGATGAGCCACCCCTCCCGCACGACATCCAAACCATCCTTCAAAGCCCTTGTCCCTATTGGCCCAAAAAGAAAGTCCAGGAGACCCACCTCCTCGTTCTCGTTCCTCAAACCGTCAATGGAAAACCCCTGACCTTAAAAACGCTAGGAGAGTTCATCCAAAAGCCCCTCCAAGGAACACCCACGCGGTATGAATATTGTAGTCTTGGAGAACATACCGATCCACCAGCGCCTTCATCACACTGGGCCCTTCTAACCCGCGATATCATTGAAGGGAGCCGAAGCAAAAGCTACAGCAATCAGAAAGCGCTTATTAAAGCGCCATACGAAGTGCCGACAATATTAGATGCGACTGTTGCCATATTAATGGAACACGTCCGCACTGGAACGAGGCTGTATAGCAACAGCCCTTGGACATATACGCGATGTCAAGAAAAGTATAATGAGAATTGGCAATTGATCGTTGGGGGTTTTGGGGCCGCCGGTCTCCACGTCTCCTACAGCCTCTCCGGCGACTACGACGACATTGGGGTGGCCGGTCTCAGGAAGTTGTAGCGGCCGACAAGGCCGCGTTTCTAGGGAGAACTTCGATCAGATCTTCTTCGATGCCGTGACCGTGAAATAATATCTTATTTCTAAATCTTTCTCTTATGGTATAAATATTGATCGTTTCTTGCATGAATGGATGGTGATTGAGGATTACGCCCGATCGCTTGCGGGGAAGGAACTCAATAAACTGCCGAAAAGGAGAAAAATATGACACCCCTATCTTCAGCAACTTCTCCCCCAGGTCCGTCAATTCAAACTGTTCCCGTCAACCAGAACGAACTACAAACAACAAATCGCTTGGTGCAAATGGCAATTCCACCAGCGATACATTCTTCCGAGCAGGATCTGTCTTCTAAAAATATACATGTTCAAACGAACTCGGAAAGAGCGCTAACACCTTTGTTTACGATGGGAATGAAGATTATTCAAGATCAAGCGCTCAAAATTAAAGAACAGGAAAGTCAGATAGTAAAGCTGCGTAAAAACTTAGAAAGTATGCAAATTCAGGCATCAATTCCTATGGTTTTCGGAAAAATAGCATGGGCAAAATATTTTGGGGATATCGGCGATGAGCCACCCCTCCCGCACGACATCCAAACCATCCTTCAAAGCCCTTGTCCCTATTGGCCCAAAAATAAAGTCCAGGAGACCCACCTCCTCGTTCTCGTTCCTCAAACCGTCAATGGAAAGCCCCTGACCTTAAAAACGCTAGGAGAGTTCATCCAAAAGCCCCTCCAAGGAACACCCACGAAGTATCAAACATTCGATCTAGGAGACTATACCGATGCACCTGCTGCTAAGTCGCATTGGGCCCTTCTAACCCGCGATATCATTGAAGGGAGCCGAAGCAAAAGCTACAGCAATCAGAAAGCGCTTATTAAAGCGCCATACGAAGTGCCGACAATATTAGATGCGACTGTTGCCATATTAATGGAACACGTCCGCACTGGAACGAGGCTGTATAGCAACAGCCCTTGGACATATACGCGATGTCAAGAAAAGTATAATGAGAATTGGCAATTGGTCGTTGGGGGTTTTGGGGTCGCTGGTCTCAACGTCTACTTCTCCCTCTACGGCGACTACGTCAGCAGCGGCGTTGGGGGTCTTAGGAAGTTTTTTTAGGGGCTTGGAACTTGGACCATTGGGGGATTTAGGAATTTTCTCCTCTCTCTGCTCTTCTCTTTATCTCTTGCTCCTTGGATCTTGACGGGCGGCGATAGCCGCTCCGATAGAGTGTTGTGGAAAGCATTTGAATTCAATGCGATCCATTCAATATACTCCTTGAGTACTTAAAGTGCTTTTTCTGAAAGATGAGGAAAATTCTTTAAGGAATTTTATGACCGCCTAACTTGCCCCTGAATGGTATAAGATTAGCGATAATCGTTTACAAAGAGGAGACATTGTATGGAACGTGTTCAGCAAGCCCCTATCGTCTCGGCAAATTCACCATTACAGCAGCCGGATCCTGCGCTAATTAGAAGAATAGCTAAGGCCTTTTCTTTTGCAATAGATGGGCAAAAGGCTCTCGACCAGCAAGTCGAAGAATGTCTGCAGAAAATAGCAAACAATATTCGTTCGGGGAAATGGGCCACCATCGAAGAAAAGCGAAACGATGTAGGCAAGCTGCTTGATCAACAAGGTCGAACTATTTTGCATCGGGAAATGGATGCCGGGTTTATTGAAAATGCTAAAAAACTCATCAACAAAGAAGTTGGGACGGCGATTATTCGCGACAAGTCAGGCGACACTCTTTTACATTATGCCGTGCGTAAAGGAGATGTTGAACTGATAGGAATGATTTGTCCTCACTTGTGTAGGATCAATGAGGAAAATGAATCGCGGCTCACGGCTCTAAATCTCGCAGTTGAACTGGGAAAAACAGAGATCGTACGATGTCTTAAGGACTTAGGGGCTAATCTGGAGAGCCAAGTGATGTATAAAAAACATTCTCTCCGTCCTTTAGAATACGCTATTGCATTAGGAAGAATAGACTGTTTTAAAATTCTTTTTAGGGAAGCGGATGTTGATAGTAGAAATGGCATCGGCACTCTTCTTCATCTGGCTGTTTATTTCCATCAAAATGACATTTTAAACGAATTGCTGCAGAAGCCTGGTTGTATGAGGCTTTTAGAAGTAAAAGATGGAGATGGAAATACTCCTTTTGCTTTGGCGGTAAAAGTACAAAATGTGGAGGCCGCCCATGAGCTAAGACAACGGAATGCCAATATTGATGCGCAAAATAATAATAAAGAAACGCCCCTGCATATAGCTGTTCGTTTAGGGAAGCCGCAACTTGTAGAAGTACTCGTCGAATGGGGATGTAAGATTTTTGTGCCGAATGGCTTTGGTAAAATACCGCAGGTATTAGCCGTCGATAATCGGATTGAGATCTACTTGGGCCATGTTGTTCAGGCGATGCAAGGCAGAGAATTTGAGCCCCCTAATTTTCTCATTGAACCGCCGGAGAATGTTGTGCTTATGGGAGGAGGGCCAAGAGGTATTGCCTATGTCCCTGCGATTACGGTCCTTGCTCAAAGAGGACTTCTTAAAAACCTTAAACGAGTAGCTGGAACTTCAGCCGGCGCTATCACCGCTTTATTTTTGTCGCTCAATTACTCGCCAGAAGAAATGAAAAGTATTCTTTCAGAAAAAGATTTGGGTAGCTTTCTCGATTTTCGACGAAAAGGCCTTTTTGGCATACGTAATAATGTTTGGTCAGCTCTTTCTACTATTTTAGGTGATTTTTTTCTCAATTTTTCTAAGGTTAGGCTGGGTGATTTTGCTTCTAATCCCTTGAAAGCATTTTTTCCAGGGGGATTCGAAACAGGTTTATGTCAGGGATCAAAGTTACATCAGTGGTTTGAAGAGGCTATCGCGGCAAAGACCGGAGATAAATATTTTACTTTTGGAGAATTACGTAAACATATCGCAGAGGGGAATCCAAAAAAATTCCGCCATCTTCATATTTTTGCTTTAAAGCTCAACAAGGGAGCTTCTCCAGAGCTAGTGCGTTTTAGTTCGGAAGATCGTAAATATGATAGCATCATTATTGCAGATGCCGTGCGTGCTTCCATGTCAATTCCTTTCGTTTTTGAGGCTTGTCAGGTTCGGATAAAGACTGATCTTGGCCCTCTAATACAGGAACATCTGGGAACTTTTGTGGATGGGGGATTGGCTAAAAATTTCCCTATCGATGCATTCGATACACAAGGTTTTCAAAATAACCATCAAGGAAATGCCGATTTTCCGATTTATAATAAGCGAACCTTAGGATTTGCACTTTATGATGCCTCGGAAAAGCTTGATAAAGGGAGTCCTATTGCAATGGAAAATTGGTCGGATGTGGCACAAGGAGTTGCCAAGGCTTTTTATTCTACCGAATCCCTTCTCATTAAGAAGATCCCCTTTCATCAATTTCGTGTGATCGAGATCGATAATAAAGGGGTTGGATTGACGGAGTTCAATATGCCAGAGGCTAAAAAAACAGCACTTCTAGGATCAGGAGAAGCAGCGGCTAATGCTTTTCTGGATCATCAGCAAGGTACGCGACCTTTAACCCCCCCGATAGAAATTCCTCAACTTCAACTGGCGCTTCAATGTAACATTAACCCCAAACATTCTTATGAGTATTTTGTAGGTCGTGAGCAGCTGCTCCAAGAGATGAAAACGAACTTGATCGACCTCAAGCAGAGCATCTGTTTATACGGAGCCTTAGGAATCGGCAAGACAGAACTCGCTTTAAAATTTATAGCAGATCATTCTAGACGATTTAATTTGATCGCTAGAATAGATTGTTCAGATCTAGACGAAAAAACTGAATCTTATAAAGAACTTGCTAGAGAATTAAAGCTAAATGAAAATCAAGCGCTTGAGGGGTTGATTAAGGATGTGCATCAACATCTGGAGAATGTAGAGAATAAACCTTGGCTGCTCTTCTTTGATCAGTTGGATGACTGTACCGAGATTCCCCAGTGCAAAGGAGGGGTTGTTATAGCCACTTCTACGAAAGAACAAACAAGATGCAAGTCTATAGAAGTGCCGCTCTTTTCAGAGGAAGAAGCTCTTAGCTTAATACAGAGGATTAGCGGAAGAGATGCCGATGAAAAAATGCGCCTGCTTACGCAGAAGTTGGTATATTATCATCCCATACTCATCGATCAATTTGCTCAATGGATGAATAAAAATCCCAATATGAGCATGGACCAATTTCTTGAGTCCCTTTCCAATTTTGATGTAAGTCGTCTGGAAAAATTAGAGCGCAATAAAACGGATATCGAGAAGATATTATCCTCGGCTCTTTCCGTTCTTCCTCCAGATGCTCTTGATTGGTTAAAAATATGCGCCTATCTCGATCATAATGCCATTTCAATATTCCTTTTGGAAGCTTGGTTAAAAAATAATAACATTCTTAAGCCGGCGGAGCGAGCCCTAGAACTTATAAATTGTCTCACAAAATCTGGTTTTGCTCGTCAAGAAGCGACAACGCAGATCACGATATCTCCTCTCATTCTGGCATACTTGAAAAAGTCAGACTCTTCAAAAGGCCGCTTTTTGAAAGAAGCTTTGCATTTGATTGGAACTCATTCCGATATAGATATGGTAAAAAACCATTTTATTGTTCTTTTATCCAATCCGGATGCTATGAAAATCCTAACTCAAGATGAGGACCTCCTTCTCCAAACGCTTAACAGCGATAATTTTAAGAGAGAGAATTCAGAATTGTTGAAAACATTTCGATCATTTCTTGAACGGCAACAAGCGTCTCAAGATGCGAGTCAAATAGATTACAAATCATTATTATCGAACTTGGATCAAAGTTGCAACATGCAATAAGAGATAATTTTTAAAACGAGAAAAACGTGGCTTCCAGTTTGCCTCCCAACCCGCCGCCTAATACGGCATCTGTGAATGTACCTTCAATCAATATGGAGGATCAGAGCCGGCAATCTACAGTCTTTCTTGCGACATTATCTGATGAAACAAGCCAAAATCGTACACAACCCAGTGCCCCGATGACAGCTGTAAAGCCGGATTTACAGAGAGAAGTAGATACGATTAAATCGATGGCAGGTAGTGTTTTGCATGTTCTTGTAAAACAAGACCAGGAAATTAAGGAACAGCGTAGAGAGATCCAACAACTCCAGCAAAAAGTGCGCGATTTAGAAAATCAAAATAAGGAAATACTCAGCCAAGCCCGAAATGTACAAATTTTCTATGAAAAAGACGTGTTGAGAATTAGCATTTTTTTTACAGAGAGTAGACTCTTGTTCGCGGTTGGCTCGATATTGGATGCATTGGCTGCTCCTGTGGCTGCTCATTTTACGATGGGAAGGTCAAAAAATAGGGCGATACAAAATGAACCTACCGCAGCCGAATTACTTGAATACATGGAAAAAAAACCAGGAACTACTCGCGAAGAGGCTTTAAGAGCTTTACTCGTTGCTAAATTGAAAAGAGCTGGAGAAAATTCTTTCTTTCCCACTGAAAATGATATTCAAAACGCTATTAACCAATCCCCGGACTCACAGGGAAAATTTCGAGAAGAGGCAATTCGCTTGCTTGTTAATCAGCACATTGAGCGATTAAAAGAAAAAACCGGCAAAAAGGACTAATTTACCAAATAAGGAGACAAGTCATGGCTTCCCGTCTAACTTCCATGCCTCCAAGCGCAACACCCCCAAATGCGCCTTTGACTCATGTAGAGTCTCAAAACAGGCCCACAGAAGCCGTTCTCACGACTTTAAGCTCTGAAACAAGCCAAACTCAATCCAATTCATCGATGACGGCTGTAAGGCCAGATTTGCAAAAAGAAGTAGATGCGATTAAATCGATGGCAGGTGGTGTTTTGCATATTCTTGTAAAACAAGACCAAGAAATTAAGGAGCAGCGCAAAGAGAATCAACAACTCCGGCAAAAAGTGCTCGATTTAGAAAATCAAAATAAGGAAAAAAACTCTCTAATTAGCCAAATGCGCAACGAGCAAATTGAAGAGGAGAAACGCATTTTGCGTTCAGCAACAATTTTCATAAATTCAAGTAAAGAAAAGCCAGAGCCAGTGAGTACTATAATGTTTAAATCCATTATGTACTTTGTTACAACACCTGATCCTTTTGTATTTACTGCAAGTAGAAAGTATTCGGCGGAAATCGATACGGATTTGCTTTCTGAACTACGTAAGCCAACCGCAGCTGAACTACTCGAGTATATGGAAAAAAATCCAGGAACTTCTCGCGAAGAGGCTTTAAGAGCTTTACTCATTGCTAAATTGAAAAGAGCTGGAGAAAATTTATTCTTTCCAACGGAAGAGGATGTTCACAGCGCTATGAAATTAATGCCTGACTCAATAGGGCCCTATCCACGAGAACAGGCAATGCGCACGCTTGTTAATCAGCACATTGAGCGATTAAAAGAAAAAACCGGCAAAAAGGACTAATTTACCAAATAAGGAGACAAGTCATGGCTTCCCGTCTAACTTCCAACCTGCCTCCAAGCGCAACACCCCCAAATGCGCCTTTGACTCACGTAGAGCCTCAAAACAGGCCTACAGTCGCTCTCACGACTTTAAGCTCTGAAACAAGCCAAACCCAATCCAATGCATCGATGACGGCTGTAAGGCCAGATTTGCAAAAAGAAGTAGATACGATTAAATCGATGGCAGGTGGTGTTTTGCATGTTCTTGTAAAACAAGACCAGGAAATTAAGGAACAGCGCAGAGAGAATCAACAACTCCAGCAAAAAGTGCTCGATTTGGAAAATCAAAATAAGGAAAAGAATTCTCTAATTAGCCAAACTAGAAACGAGCAAATTAAGTTGGAAAAAGACATATTGAGAATAGCAATTTTTAGCGAGGGACTCTTCAGTTCTAAGACAGCAGTGGGCTGGCCATTTTCTGCTCTTTTCAGGATAAGCGTGCCAGCAAACATGTTAAGCGCGATACAAGATGAACCCATCTCAGCCGAATTACTTGAATACATGGAAAAAAATCCAGGAATAACTCGTGAAGAGGGTTTAAGAGCCTTACTCATTGTTAAATTGAAAAGAGCAGGAGAAAATTCCTACTTTCCAACAGAAAATGACATTCAAAGCGCTATTCAACAAACCCCGCCCTTAATCGGAACGGTCTGTAGTCGAGAACAGGCAATGCGCACGCTTGTTAATCAGCACATTGAGCGATTAAAAGAAAAAACCGGCAAAAAGGACTAATTTACCAAATAAGAAGACAAGTCATGGCTTCCCGTCTAACTTCCAACCTGCCTCCAAGCGCAACACCCCCAAATGCGCCTTTGACTCACGTAGAGCCTCAAAACAGGCCTACAGTCGCTCTCACGACTTTAAATTCTGAAGCAAGCCAAAACATTACTCAATCCAATGCATCGATGACGGCTGTAAGACCAGATTTGCAAAAAGAAGTAGATACGATTAAATCGATGGCAGGTGGTGTTTTGCATGTTCTTGTAAAGCAAGACCAGGAAATTAAGGAGCAGCATAAAGAAATACGAGAGCTCCAACAAAAAGTACCCGATTTAGAAAATCAAGTTAATGTTTTAAAAAATGAAAGTTTATTTCAAGATGAGAAAATTAATTTATTAAACTCTCAAATGAGAAGCCTGCAAATTGAAAGAGAAAAAGCTGATTTATCTTCAACGATTAAGCAAAAAAAAGCTGAGAATTCAGAGATGTGGGGTGTTTTTTATAGTACCTGTCCAAATCTTATAGCTTTTGGTTTGTATTATCTTAATGCAAAGGATGCTCGTGAAGAAGAAGCTTTGCTTGCCTACATTGATCAACATCCCAACACGACAAAAGCAGAAGCTATGCAAGTTCTCCGTTCTAAGCTAGACAATAAAACGAAGCACGATTAATTACTGCGCTCGCATAGGGAGGTTGTTTCTTTTTTCTTGATCCGCACGCATGCTTTGTGCCAACCTGAGAGGAACGGTAAGCAAGGGTGTGCATATGATCGAAAACTATGAAGAATTTTCCGAGAGCCAGCACAAAATACTGAACCGCTACGTGACAAGCACGTCGAGCAATGTTTTCGCATTGCGCAATCTTCCTGAAGTCATTAAAGGAGCGCTTTTTTCCCGCTATTCACGGTCGAGCCTCGGGCTGCGTTCGCTTTTGCTGAAAGAATTCATCATGAGCGAAGAGACGGCCTTTTCTGCGATTTTGGGAGGGCAGGGGGAAGAAGTCGAAGATCAGGTCGTCGCGATAAAAAAGGCGCAAAATTTCTACGACCGCATCTTGGATGGTTATGGCGACGATTCGATCGGCGAGCTGGGCGGCGCCCATTTGGCGCTTGAAAATATCTCCATGATCGCTGCCAAAGTCATCGAAGATTGCCGCATTGGTGGCTCTCCCTTAGAAAAATCGACCCGCTACATCTATTTTGATCAACAATACGAAGGAAAATATCTCTTCCAGAGAGAGCCGATCATCATGACATCGGCTTTTCGCGACCTGTATTTAGACACATGCAATCAGCTTTTCCAAACATACTCTGAGCTCATTCCCGAACTCACCGAAATTATGGAAAAACGCGCCCCTAAAGAGCCGAGCGTATCGCCCACGGCCTATGCGGCGGCCCTTCGCGCCAAAGTCCTCGATTGCTTGCGCGGACTGCTTCCCGCCAGCTGCCTCACGAATGTCGGCCTCTACGGCAATGGGCGCTTTTTTGAAACGCTCACACAAAAACTCCACTGCCATAGCTTATCAGAGCTCCAAGAGCTGGGACGCAAAGGATATCAAGAGCTCAATAAGGTCATTCCCTCTTTTGTCCGCCGTGCCGAGCACGCGCATAAGCACCAAAAAAACTATTGCCGCTTCCTCGAGCAAATGCAAAGCGGCCTTAAAGGCTTGGCTGCGCGCCATGGAGACTTTTTGGAAAGAATGCAATCCCCCGCCGTCCGCCTCATTAGCTACGACCCCGATAGTCCTTATCGAGTAGCGGCTGCTCTTCTTTTCCCTTACACCCAATCAAGCCTTGTGGACCTGCAGCAGCAGATGCGCCTCCTCCCAGAATCCGAACTGGCAGAGATCCTCGATGCCGGCTGCCAATCGCGCGAAAATCGCAGGCACAAATCTCCCCGGGCCCTCGAACACGCGACCTTCACGTTTGAGATGCTGGCCGACTTTGGTATCTATCGCGATCTGCAGCGCCACCGGATGCTCACGCAAGAAAGACAGCCCCTCACCTGCAATTTTGGCTATTACACTCCCGATGAGATCGCCGGTACGCCGATGGAGGGAAAATATGCCGCCGCCATGGATATGGCCAAAAACGCCTACGATAAAATGGCCCAAGAATTTCCTGAAGAAGCCCAATATGTGGTTCCGATGGCCTACAATATTCATTGGTATTTTCATATCAACCTTCGCGCCCTTCAGTGGCTGTGCGAGCTCCGTTCGTCTCCTGCGGGCCACCCGATGTATCGCTACGTGGCGCAAGAACTGGCCAAGCAAGTCGTCCAAGTCGTCCCTGCTTTCGAAAGGTTTTTTAAATTTGTCGATTTTGACGGCTACCATCTCGGACGCCTGGGCCAAGAGATCCGCACGCAAGAAAAAAGGCAAAGCGCCACTTTATGAGCGACAAACCTGGAAGCATCATTGGCGGCGTTCTTCTCGTCGCCGGAAGTTGTATCGGAGCGGGGATGCTCGCTCTTCCTCTTGTGACAGGCCTTTCGGGGTTTGCTCCCTCTTTGTTCATGATACTCCTCGTATGGGCCTTCATGACTGCCACCGGCCTCCTCCTCGTTGAAATTAACAGCTGGTTTACGCAAAGGGCCAATATCATCTCTATGGCCGAAAAAACGCTGGGCCCCATAGGGAAAGCTCTCGGATGGGTCCTTTATCTATTCCTCTTCTACTCCCTTCTCGTCGCCTATATTACAGGCAGCGGCAGCCTCGCTTCTACCTATTCGATCCCTTCCTGGCTCGGCAGCCTCTTTTTTGCCGGCCTCTTTGGAGCGGTCGCTTATCAAGGAACGCACACGGTCGACCGATGGAACCGCGTTCTCATGGCAGGAAAAATTTTAACCTATCTGGGCATGGTGATGCTCGGCATGCACTATGTCCAGCCGCAGCTCTTAACGCGCGTGGCCCCTTCTTACGCGCTGATTTCCCTTCCCG
This sequence comes from uncultured Verrucomicrobiae bacterium, assembly GCA_963813135.1. Lineage (GTDB taxonomy): Bacteria > Chlamydiota > Chlamydiia > Chlamydiales > Rhabdochlamydiaceae > SZAS-15. The sequence continues at coordinate 245,286 of CAWEXY010000011.1, forward strand.
TGCTCATTGTCTCGTTCGGATATCACAACATGATCCCTACCCTCATGACATATATGAAGGGCGATACCAAACGCGTGCGCACCACAATTTGGGCCGGCAGTTTCTTCGCTATCATCGTTTATGTCATTTGGAATATTATCGTTCTCGGCATCGTTCCCCCCGAAGGCACGTGGGGCCTATTCGAGAGTTGGAAAGCCGGCCGGCAAGCCTCCGACTCCGTAGCGGGGATCGTTGGAATTTCTTGGATCAGCACCTTTGCCGAGGGGCTCGCCTTTTTTGCCCTTCTCTCCTCTTTCATGGCCCAGACGCTGGCCCTCATCCACTTTCTTGCCGACGGCCTCAAAATTAAAAGCGAAAAGCACGAGACGGTCTTCCTCTGCTTCCTTGCGCTGGCCCCGCCCCTTATCATAGCGCTCATCTATCCCCAGCTTTTCTTAGCAGCCCTTGGTTTTGCCGGCGGTTTTTGCGCCGTCATTCTCTTTGGCATTCTCCCCGTGCTCATGGCGTGGATCGGTAGGTACCGCCAAAAGATCGCCTCGCCTTATCAGGTCAAAGGCGGCAAACCTTTCCTCGTCGGCCTCTTTCTTTTCGCGCTCTTCATCGTTGGCCTCCAACTTTCCATCATGTTTAAATAAAAATGCAGGACCCTGCAGAAGTTATTTAAGACCTTGATTATCAATGGTTAACAGAATCCAGAGCGAGATTATTTTACGCCATAAATATGCAAATGCGTATTTGTGGCCGTTTTTTTGCACCCATCAAAAGTGGCCGTAAATGTGCATTTGCATCGTAGCAGCTCTTGATTTTGCTGGCGGTTTTTGCGTCGTCATCTCTCACTCACAATGATGTTTACATAATTAAGCTAGAGATTAGTCTATTGCTTCGAACAGATCATCTAAGGTTGCTTGCTGCGTTATAATTTCCTCCGAATACATGGTAGGACTTAGTCCGAAGGTGGTTATCATCGCGAGAAACAATTGCTTCTCGGTTCTTGTCTGCTTTCGAAAGACCTCCATTTTTTTTAATAGCACCTGAGCGTAAGTTTTATCGATAACAAAAGGGCTATTGGAACATTTGATTTCACAGATTGTTATCGTATCGTCAGGACGATCGAAAAGAAGATCAATTTGAGTTCCTTCTTCATCAAGTTTTCTGGGGATATGGCGCCATGTACCAGCAATAGAACCAGGGTCAATTCGCAATGCATGACTAATTTGAGAGATGTGTTTATAGCATATTGATTCGAAGGCATATCCAATCCATGATTTCCATTTTGGGCGTTGAGATAGAGATACCCAAAAACCCTTGTGGGTCGCTTTTTTTGTAATAGTTTTCATGTTGGGTTCGATCCAATACAAATAGAATAGGCTATATTCATCATCTATCAGGTAGTATAGCCCTTTATCTTTGTGGCCGTAAGGAACAAGACTGGTTATAAATCCCGCCTCTTCCAGTTGATTCAGTCGTTTGACTGTATATCCTCCGTCCGGCAACTTGGATTTGCCTATTAATTCGGCTTGTCCTATTCCATAACGGTGCTTAGCAATGATCCTTATCAAATCAGTATAAGGCTTTGGATCTTCGAATAATGAAGCAAAAAGTCGTTTAAATTCTTTGACCAAAGCTCCGTTCTGCTGAAAACATATTTCATCAATACACTGAGATGCGGACATTCCTTTTTTTACATAAGACCAATAAAGTGGAATCCCACCCAAAACACTATAGAGATCAAGAATTTGTTTGCGTTCAAGAGAGATATGGTGTTCTTTTAAAAAAACTTCAGTTTCGTGGAGAGAAAAAGGTGGTAACTGTATTGTACGAGTTACGCGATTATGTAGTCCTCCTCTATCATTGATTATATTATCAATAATCCAAGAAGTCGCTGATCCGCAAATAATTAATTTGAGCCTATAATCAAACACCCAATAGCGATTCCAATAGAAATCTAAAGCCTGCAATAGTTTGGATCGAGGACTATCCATCCATGGAAGTTCATCAAAAAAAAGTACGACTTTTTGATTTTTTGGTATTTTCTCGATGGCTTTAGTAAGATCTTCAAAGGTATCTTTCCAACGAGTTCTAGGTATGATAGGAGCTCCCGAATAAAAAGTTTGACCGATCTGCTTGGTAAACTCTTCTCTCTGCTCCTGAGCGGCTCCATCCTTAATCCCTGTAACATGGAAAAATACGCAGGAGAAAGAATTCACGAAATTTTTTACAAGATAGGTTTTGCCTACCCTGCGACGCCCATAGATCGCAATAAATTCCGATTTATTAGAACTCAAATGATCTTTCAGAATACGTTTTTCTGTTGAACGCCCTATAATTTTCCCGAACCCGGCATTTTCTATGTCTTCTTTTCCCATGCTTTTTCCTGCTGTTTCTTATTGATTATCAATATGTTATGGTTTTCGTGGCGCATCCGCGGCGTTTATACATTGGAAACGCAGCGGATTAAACACATTTCCGCTGACGCATCCGCGGTGTTTATTATATGTAAACGCCGCGGATGCGCACAAGGTCTTTTTTATGCCCTTCTGATTGTCGCACAGCTTGTGCGACTTCTTGTCCCTTGAATCAAGAGCCGCATGACGATAAAATGATCAATGATGTTTGAGCTTAAAACAGATTTTACTCCCCGCGGCGACCAACCCCAGGCCATCGATCGTTTGGTAGAGGGATTGCAGCGCCAAAAAAGGGCCCAAGTTCTTCTCGGCATCACCGGCTCGGGAAAAACCTTTACCATGGCCAGCGTCATCCAGCGCGTGCAGCGCCCCGCCCTCGTCATCGCCCACAATAAAACTCTCGCTGCCCAGCTCTACCAAGAGTTCAAATCTTTTTTCCCCAACAACGCCGTCGAATATTTTGTTTCCTATTACGATTACTACCAGCCCGAAGCCTATATCGCACGCACCGACACCTACATCGAAAAAGACATGGCCATCAACGATCAGATCGACCGCATGCGTCTTTCTGCCACACGCTCTCTCATCGAACGAGAAGACGTCATCATCATCGCCTCTGTTTCCTGCATCTACGGCCTCGGCCTTCCTGAGTACTACAGCAAGATGCAGCTCGTCATTGCCCAAGATGAAAAGCGCCGGCGCGACGACGTGCTCATCCACCTCGTCGAGATGCACTACAAGCGCAATGATTTTGAGCTCTCCCGCGGTACGTTCCGCGCCCGCGGCGATGTCCTCGAAGTCATGCCCGCCTATGAGCAGGACATCGCCTACCGCATCGAATTTTTCGGCGACGACATCGAGCGCATCAGCTCGATCGACCCTCTCACCGGCAAGGTCAAAGACCGCCTCAATAAAATCTCCATCTTTCCCGGATCGCACCACGTCACCCCTGAAGAAGTCCGCTTCCACGCTATCGAGACCATCCAAGCAGAACTTGTCGAGCGCGCTGCCTTTTTTGAGAAAGAAAACCGCCTCTTGGAGCGTCAAAGAATCCTCGAGCGCACGAAATACGACCTCGAAATGCTCCGCGAGATCGGCACCTGCAAAGGCGTTGAAAACTATTCCCGCCACTTCAGCGGCCGCAGCCCGGGCGAACCTCCACCCTGCCTCCTCGACTATTTCCCTCGCAACTTCCTCCTCTTCATCGATGAGTCGCACCAAACCCTTCCCCAAATTCATGCCATGTTCAACGGCGACCGCGCCCGCAAAAATGCCCTTGTCGAATTTGGTTTCCGCCTCCCTTCCGCCTACGACAACCGCCCCCTCAAATTTGAAGAGTTTTATAAACGCCTGAATCATGCGATCTATGTCTCCGCCACACCCGGCACTTTTGAGATCCAAGATGCCCAAGGCGACGTTGTCCAGCAGATCATCCGCCCCACGGGCCTTCTCGACCCCATCATTGAAGTCCGCCCCGCGACCAACCAGGTCGACGACGTCCTCGAAGAGATCCGCAAAACCCTCGCAAAGAAGCACCGTGTCCTCGTCACCACCCTCACCAAAAAACTCTCCGAAGACCTCACGAAATATCTCACCGAGATCAACATCAAGGCCCGCTACCTCCACTCCGATATCGAAACGCTCGAGCGCGTCCAAATCATCAACGAACTGCGCCGCGGCACCATTGACGTTCTCGTCGGCATCAACCTCCTCCGCGAAGGCCTCGATATCCCTGAAGTCGCCCTGGTCGCCATCCTCGATGCCGATAAAGAAGGGTTTCTCCGCAGTGAAACCGCCCTTATCCAGACCTGCGGCCGCGCCTCTCGTAACTCTGAGGGCCGCGTCGTCATGTATGCCGATAAAATCACGAAGTCGATCCAAGCCGCTCTTACGATCACCCGCGACCGCCGCGCTGTCCAAGAAGCCTTTAATCAGCAGCACGGCATCACTCCCAAAACTGTCCGCCGCGCTGTCATCGAAGACTTGGCGGAGACCTTTGGCGAAGTGGTTGAGACCCTCAAGGAAGAAGGGGAGAAAATTTCTCACCTCACCTCGGAGGACATCGACAAGAAAATTTCTGAATATGATCTCGAGATGCGCCGCGCTTCCAAAGAATTAAGGTTTGAGGATGCCGCCCATTTCCGAGACCTCATGCGCCACTATCAAGAGCTGCAATTATTAGAATAGGTCGACTAAAATAGACAAAATCTTCTACACTTCGCAGATGATATACATGGAGAAAAAATGAAAAGAAGAGCTCTAATTACAGGAATTACTGGACAAGATGGATCTTATCTAGCTGAACTATTGCTTGAAAAAGGATACGAGGTCCATGGCCTCGTTAGACGCTCTTCGGGATCTAATTATCAAAGAATCCAGCACCTTCTAGAGAAGATACACCTGCATCAAGGCGATTTAATGGATTCATTTAGCCTGCAGCGGATTTTGCAGATATCGATGCCTGCTGAAATTTATAATCTCGCTGCCATGAGCCACGTTAAAATTTCTTTCGAAATCCCTGAATATACGGCCGATACAGATGGCGTCGGCGTCTTAAGGCTGCTCGAAGCCATGCGCGCAGTCTGTCCTTCGGCCAGATTATATCAAGCTTCTACGTCCGAACTTTACGGCAAAGTCGTCGAGACCCCCCAAACAGAAAAAACTCCTTTCTACCCCCGTTCGCCTTATGGAGTTGCCAAGCTATTTGCCTATTGGTCTGTCGTTAATTATCGAGAAGCTTATAACCTCTTCGCTTGTAATGGTATTTTATTTAATCATGAAAGCCCGCGCCGCGGAGAGAATTTTGTCTCCCGCAAGATCACTCAAGGTGTGGCGCGCATTAAAAATGGCCTGCAGCAGAAGCTCATCATGGGTAATCTTGATGCTCAGCGCGACTGGGGCTACGCAGCCGATTTTGTCGAAGGAATGTGGAGAATGCTGCAGCAAGACAAGCCCCAAGACTTTGTTCTTGCAACAGGCAAAACAACGACTGTCCGCCAGTTTGCCGAATGGGCATTTGCGGCGGCCGGCATTCAGTTAGTATGGAAGGGCAAGGAGCTCGAAGAAAAAGGAATAGATGCTTCCACGGGAGAAGTTCTTGTTGAGGTATCGCCTGAATTTTTCCGGCCTGCCGAAGTCGACCTATTGTTAGGAGACGCTTCCAAAGCCCAGGCCGAACTGGGTTGGACTCCAACGACATCGGTCGAAGATCTCGTGGGGCTTATGGTTAAGAACGATCTAGAGATGATAGAGCGAGTGCCTGTCGAGGCTTTTTAAGGGTGAAAAAAGAAATTTGCGTCGATGCGCGCATGGCATGCCATTCGGGCATCGGCACCTATATCAGGTCCCTCCTGCCGCGGCTAGCGGCTTCTTCGCACCGCTTTCGGCTGCTTATTCATCCCGATACTCTGGGCCAATGCCCTGAACTTGCTTCCTTCGATACCATTTTAACGAAAGCGCCGCTCTTTTCGATTCAAGAACAAATGATGCTTCCGCTGCACATTCCTCGCTGCGATCTATTTTGGAGCCCGCATTTCAACATCCCCATCGGCCCCATTCGCGCGCGAAAACGGCTCGTTACAATCCATGACGTTTATTTTCTGGCCCATCCGCAGGAGTTTCCTCTGTATAAGAGAGCTTATGCGGCCTATTTTATCCCTGCAGCCTTGCGGCGGTCGGACCGCGTCATCACCGAGTCGACTTTTTCGTTCCAAGAAATTCTTAAACATGCCGGGCCCTACGCGCACAAAATGACCATGATCCACCTCGGCGTCGATCCTGATAAATATAAAAACACCTCCGTTGTTGATTTGCCGCAGATTCCTGAAAAATTCCTACTATATGTAGGAAATTTAGCTCCGCGAAAGAATATCTGCGGCCTGCTCCAAGCCCTCGATTTTTTGCCGGCCGACGTTCATCTAGTTCTCGTAGGAAAAGGCGATAAGTGGGATGATTGGAAGCTCGAAGCGGCAAAACGCAAGGAGAAAGTTTCAGTGCTGGGCCAAGTCAGTCATGATGCACTCGCGCAGCTTTATCGCCGGGCGGCTCTTCTCGTCCATCCTTCCCAATATGAAGGATTTGGGCTCACTCCTTTAGAAGCGATGAGCGCTGATTGTCCGACGGTCGTCTCCGATGCGGCGAGCCTTCCCGAAGTATGCGGCGACGCTTCTGTTTACGTCGATCCGAGCGACCCTGCGAGCATCGCTCGAGGCATTAATGCCGTCTGGTCCGATCCTGAGCTGCAAGGGACGCTGCGAGCGAAAGGAAGAAAACGTGTTGAGATCTTTAATTGGGATATTTCGGCTCAAAAACATCTCGAAGTTATAGAGAAACTTTTGTGAAAACGGCAATTATTCATGATTGGCTGACTTCGATCGGGGGCGCCGAAAAAGTTCTGCAAGCCATCGCTGCGATTTTTCCTTCTCCTATTTTTACTCTTATAAAAAATCGTGTGACGGTAGAAAGCCTATTGGGAAAAAATGCCGTCGTCGAAACCTCCTTCATCCAAAACATCCCTTTTTCGCAAAAATTTTACCGCAATCTTCTCCCTTTTTTCTCCTATGCGATCGAGCAATTTGAACTAAAAGAATACGATCTCGTCCTTTCTAGTTCTCATGCCGTGGCCAAAGGCATATTGACACATGCCGACCAATTGCATATTTGTTATTGCCATTCTCCTATGCGGTACGCCTGGGACCTGCACCATCAATATATGCGCGAACTTGGAAATTTTTCGGGGTTCTTGGCCAAAAGGATTTTATATAAAATAAGGCAATGGGATGTTGCCAGCGTCCCAAGAGTCGATCATTTCATCGCCAATTCTCATCATGTGGCGCGGCGCATCCGGAGAAATTATGGAAGGGAGGCCGTCGTCATTTATCCTCCTGTCGCGACCCATCTATTTCCCTTGGAATCGAAAAAAGAGGAATTTTATTTAGCGGCGTCCCGCCTGGTGCCCTATAAAAGAATGGACCTCATCGTCGAAGCGTTTTCCCGGCTTCCCGAGCGCCGATTATTGCTCATTGGAGATGGTCCGGAAATGGACAGGATCAAAAAAAGGGCCGCCTCCAACGTCGAAATTTTAGGACATGTGTCCGATGAGGAAATGAGAAGCTATATGAGCCGCGCCAAAGCCCTCGTCTTTGCCGCCGAAGAAGACTTCGGCATCGTTCCCGTCGAAGCGCAGGCCGCAGGCACGCCCGTCATTGCTTATGGAAAAGGAGGCGCTCTTGAAACCGTGATCGAAAATGAGACGGGGATCTTCTTCGATGAACAAACTCCCGAAGCGATTTTGGCGGCCGTCCAACGTTTTGAAAACATTGAATTCGATCCTGCGCGCATCCAAAAAAATGCAGAAAAATATAGCCTGGATCGATTTAATAGGGAGTTTGAGTCTTTCGTAAAAAGTAAATGGGAGGAATTTAATGAAAATCGTCATATTAGCCGGCGGTAAAGGAACCCGCCTGTGGCCCATGTCCCGAGCTGCCTTCCCCAAGCAATTTTTAAAAATTGGAGACGAGCTCTCTTTATTGCAACGCACCGTTTGCAGATTCTTGCCGCTGGCCTCGACCAAGTCCATGACCATCGTCACAAGCAGCGATTATCAACACCTTGTGCTCAGCCAGCTCCAAGAGATCGAGGGCGGCTATCAGGGGAATATTCTGATTGAACCATGCCAGCGCGGCACCGCGCCGGCTATTGCGTTGGCTGTTAAGTATTTGCAAGATATTGAACAACTCGAAGAGGGCGAAGCCATCTTGGTCGTTTCTTCCGACAATTGGATTTCTCCCGAAGCTAAATTTTTAGAGGCCGTCGAAACCGCAGAAAAAGCGGTAAAAAAAGGACAGATCGTCGTCTTTGGCGTCCAGCCGACTAAACCCGAGACCGGATATGGATATATCCGCGTTAATAAAGACGAAAAAACAGAGGTGAAGACTGTTCTGTCATTCATTGAAAAACCCGGCCTTGCAAAAGCCGAAGAATATGCCGGAGATGGAGGATATCTATGGAATTGCGGGATTTTCGCCTTCACATCCGCAAGATTGTGGAACGAGCTCCAAATACAAGCGCCGGATATTTTCTCCCAGTGCAATGCCTCTTTAAGCGCTCTCAAGGAATCGTTCGCCTCCATTCCTCATATTTCCTTCGATTACGCTGTTATGGAAAAAGCGCAAAATGTCTCCGTTGTTCCTCTTCAACTGACCTGGTCCGATGTCGGCTCTTGGGATAGCCTCTATGAAGTACTGGAGAAGGATGAAAATCAAAACGCCAAAATCGGCAATATCGTCGATATGGGCACCACCAATTGTTTGATCGTTGGAGGCAAACGATTGATTTCGACGATAGGGCTTGACGACCTGCACATCGTAGAGACAGAGGATGCGCTGTTCATCGGTAAAAAGGGCGAGTCCCAGCAAGTGAAAGCCCTTGTAGACGAGCTCACCAAAAAGGGAATGAAACAGGCTGTCGAGCATCGCACGACGTATCGGCCTTGGGGATCTTATACGGTGTTGGAAGAGGGCGAAAGGTTCAAGGTGAAACGGATCCGTGTCGAGCCGCACCAAAAATTGAGCCTCCAATTCCACTATCACCGCAGCGAACACTGGGTTGTGGTCAAGGGAACCGCGCGCGTCCGCATCGGCGAGAAAGAGCATTACCTCCATGAGAATGAAAGTATTTACGTTCCTAAATCGACCGTGCACCGATTGGAAAATCCCGGAAAAGTGCCGCTCGAAATGATGGAAGTGCAAGTAGGGGAATATGTCGGCGAAGACGATATCGTACGGCTCGAAGATGTCTACGGACGAGTCCAAGAGCAATCTACTACGACGGCTTGATTGGCTCGATGGGTGGATTTTTGTTTACTTTCTCACTCTTTCAGCAGAACTGCTGAATGTTCAGGTCTATCTTTATAAATTAAAGATAGGCCATGTTCTTGCAGCCGGTTTGTTTTTTGTTTTTTTTAGCCTATATAGAAAGATATACATCGACCGCTCAGTCCGTGCGCCGGCGATAGCCCTCTTTTTTAGCCTTTTACTGTCGGCTTTATTTAGCTCGCATATTTTCCGATGCGCTGGCTATTTAGGGGTTTATATATTCAATCTAATCGCCTATTTTATTTTGCCGTATAATTTATTCGTTTTCCGTGGAAGTAAGATATTAACGATCTATTTTGCTTCGTTCATATTGATGGGAATTTACGCCTCAGCGCAAGTAGCTTTTTCTCTTTTAGGGATTTATGATCCGTTCGTTTTCCAGCGCGTCGCTTTTTTAGCACGCGGTCAGGCATTTACTTACGAACCCTCCTATTATGCCCTTTATATGACCCTATTTGTGATGTTTTATAATGCGCGTTTTCAACTCTCCAATTATAAAAAAAGCAGCCTGTTAAAACTTTTAGGAGTTAATATGCTGCTGATCGTATCAACTTCAACGGGCATTCTGTTTTCCTACCCATTATTCGTTATCACGATGATCCCATTTAAAATAAGTTGGAAAAAGCTATTTTATTTTTCCAGCATGCTAGTTTCTGTAATCGCCTCTATTTTTTTCTTTTGGCGGGAACTCATTCAATATTCTTTATTAAAGTTTTTTTATTGGGGGTTTGGCCATGGCTCGTTCTTGGCCCGGTGGGAGGGCATTTGCAATTGTCTGCAGACCTTCTACGATAATTTTTGGATCGGCGTAGGATTGGGCGGAATTGGCCCTTATCTCTATCAACATCATTATGCGGCAGGCAACCATATTGAAACTCTTTCCGAAGCAGAAATGTTCGATCCCACCAACACCTTTACAGAAATTTTAGGCAGCTTGGGGATCGTGGGTTTTTGTGCTTTTAGTTTTCTTGCATGGAGGTTTATCCAATCCTACAAGCGGGCCGTGGCATCTATTGCAATCACCCAGGACGCTAAAATTTTAGCGGCCTCTTTTTTTATTTCTGTATGGATGGGAGTGATTGTATTGCAATTCAACAGCGGCCTATTTAGGCCCTATATTTGGGTGCACATCGCCCTAGCTTGGGCGTATTTCAGATCACTTGAAATGCGGACTGAGGACGCGCGCTAGCTGCATCATATCGATGGGCTCTTTGTTGCCGAAGACTTTAGCTAGTTTCGCATCGGGCACGATCTGCCGTTTGTTTTTAGGGTTTTGGAGGTCGTGCTTTTTGATGTACTCCCACACTTTCTTGGTCACCTCGGGACGGGACATCGTTTCTGCGCGACGATGGCTTGGAGTTCTTTAGAAAGATTATAAGCCGTTTGCTGGAAGCCTCCCCTTTTCCCTTTCTCACCCTTGACTTTGGCCCGTTTGACATAGGGAGTCTTGGGATGGTTCACATATTTGGAGGCGAGGTCTTCGAGGTTGTTGACGATGACATCGCAATCGGGATAGTTCGAGCAGGAATAGAAGATTTTTCCAAAGCGGGAGCGGCGCGGAGATAACTTGCCGTCGCAGCCGATCGCGACGCAGGCGGGCATCTCTTCGGGAGGCGGCTCGCCTTTTTTGGGAATGTTGACGATGCCGCGGCACTTGGGATAATCGGTGCATCCGAGGAAGGGCCCAAAACGGCCGAAACGGAGTTTCATGGCTTTGTGGCATTTGGGGCAGGCTTGGTCCCAATCAAAGCCCGGAGCGTATTCTTCCTTGTTGAAATCGAGGGCTTCGATGGGAGTGGTGAACTTGCACTCGGGATAATTCGAACAGCCGTAAAAGTATTTACTGCGGGACCAAATTTTTTGAAGCTTATGGCCGCAATCGGGGCAAGCGTGGTCCGTGAGGACTTTGGGGACAAATGCTTCCTTTTCCGCATTTTCGACAGTGGGAATGAACTCTTTCCAGAATTCGGCGATGAGCTCTTTCCATTTGATCTTGTTTTCAGCGATGAGCTCAGGTTGTCTTCCATCGTGGCGGTGAAGGTGATGTCCATGATGAGCCCGAAATTGTCTTCGAGCATGCGGGCGATCACGCGGCCCAGTTCAGTGGGATGCAGGGCGCCCTTTTCTTTAACCGTGTAGTCGCGGCTTTGGATCTTCTGCATGATGGTCGCATACGTAGAGGGGCGTCCAATGCCCGACTTCTCCAACTCTTTGACAAGGGAAGCTTCGGTGGATCTAGCCGGGGGCTTGGTGAACGACTGTTCAGGGGTGAGGTTAAGAAGTTGGAGCGGCTGGTTCTCCGTCAAGAGGGGGAAGCATTTTGCTTCTTCCTCTTCCTCATCTTGCTTTTCTTCATAGACGGCAAGGAATCCTTGAAACTTGATCGTCGAGCCATTCGCGCGGAAAATAAGATCTTTATTGGTGGCGATGTCGGCAGAGACGGTGTCGTAGATTGCGGGGTTCATCTGCGAGGCGATAAAGCGGCGCCAGATGAGGGTGTAGAGTTTGACTTGATCGGGTGTGAGATATTTTGGATCTTTTCCGGAGGATATTCGAGATTGGCAGGGCGGATCGCTTCGTGGGCGTCCTGCGCGCTTTTTTAGACGCGTATTGCCGGGGTTCGTCAGGCAGAAATTCTTTTCCGTACTCTTTGCCGATGTGTTTGCGGGCGGCCTCGATAGACTCAGGAGCGCTGCGTACAGAATCGGTACGCATGTAGGTGATAAGGCCCTCAGATCCCTCATCGCCGATTTCAACCCCTTCATAGAGAATTTGGGCGATGCTCATGGTGCGCGTCGCTGAAAATCCGAAGTGGCGGCTTGCCTCTTGCTGGAGCGTCGAAGTGATAAAAGGAGGCATAGGATTTCTTCTTTTTTCTTTGCGGTCGACCGACTCAATTGAAGGTAGGGCTTTTCAGCGGGCCGTTATGTCCGCGGCCGTTTTTTCATCGGGGAAAAGGTAGACAGCTCCTTGCCCTCAACTCTTTTTCGATTTGTTTTCCACCGATGGAGTGGAGGTAAGCGGTGAAAGGTGTGACTGCTTTTTCGGGTGAAAGCTCCGCAACGATGTTCCAGTATTCGACTGGAATGAAGGCTTCGATTTCTTTTTCACGGTCGACCACGAGCTTAAGGGCCACAATTGGACACGTCCAGCGGAAAGACCGCTATCGCTGGCCCCTTGAACACGTCGAGTGAGGATCGGGGAAATTTTGTAGCCGACAATGCGGTCGAGTAACCGGCGCGCTTGCTGAGCGTCGACGAGAGCCTGATCGATTTCCCGGGGAGTTTAAAGGCTTCAAGGACAGCATCTTTAGTGATCGAATTAAAGGTAACTCTTTTCGTTTTAGTCCTTTGGGAAGGATTGCTGAATATGCCATGCAATCGCCTCTCCTTCGCGGTCAGGGTCGGGAGAGAGGTAGACGATATCGGCTTGTTTGGCGGCTTTTTTGAGCCGGGCGATCACCTCTTTTTTATCGAGAATCGCATATTGGGGGTCGAAATCATTCTCAACGTCAATGCCGAACCCTTTTTTCGGAAGGTCGCGAATATGGCCAAGAGAAGAGTCAAAAAGGTAATTGCTCCTAAAAATTTTTTCAGAGTTTTGATTTTAGCTGGAGACTCGACGATAATGAGCGCTTTTTTCATAACCAAACAGGTAGTTTAAAGGTTGATATCATCTTTTGACTATTTTGCACAAGGATGAGAACATTGACGGAAATGATTTACCTATGGAAAATTGATAGGTAATGTCCAAATCTCTAATTTTTTTTATCCTTATCTCGGTTTTTTCACTCGGCCATTTCGGACCTAAAGTATGGAAAAAGTGGGCGAGGAAGCCGCCTGTCGAGGTCGTATGGGAAGTAAAAGAGCAAAAATCTTTTGTCGTCATCACCCCTTCTTACAACAACGCTCAGTGGTGTGAAAAAAATCTTCGCAGTATCCTCGAGCAAGACTATGAGAACTTCCGCGTGATCTATATCGATGACGCTTCGACGGATGGAACCTTTGAAAAAGTTGAAACGATCATTCAGCAGTCCGCTCATCCTGAGCGTTTTACCCTCCTTCATAACGATCGCAACCAAGGCGCTGCCGCGAACCTCTATAAGGCGGTCCATATGTGCGGCGATGACGAGATTGCGGTCCTTCTTGATGGAGATGACCAGTTTGCTCACGACGGCGTCTTGAAAAAATTAAATTCGATTTATGCCAATCCCGATGTGTGGGTCACCTATGGCAGCTATGTCGAATACCCTAGCTATAAGAAAGGGGGCTGGGCCAAGCCCCTGCCCGCTTCCGTCCTCGAAAAAAACCAGGTCAGGACCCATAAATGGGGAGCTTCGCACCTTAAAACTTTTTATGCAGGGCTATTTAAAGAAATTTATCTTCAAGATCTTCTTTTTGAGGGAAATTTTCTGCAATCAGCGTCAGATGTCGCCGTTATGCTGCCGATTTTAGAAATGGCGGGAACGCATGCCCATTTCATAAAGGACGTCCTTTATCTGTACAATCACGCCGATCCTTTGAACGACGACAAACTAAGATGGCAAAAGCAATTTGATATGATCTCTTATGTGCGGTCGCTGCCAAAGTATCAGCCATTAGAAGAGAGGCCGCAGGCAACGCAGAAGGCCGAAAAAGCCGACCTCATTATTTTTTCTTATAATCGCCCTTTGCAGCTCTACGCCCTCTTAGAGTCGGTGCAGAAATATGTAACAGGCTTGGGCGAAACGACAGTGCTTTATCGCGCTGACGGCCCGTTTGCCGCTGGCTACGAAAAAGTGAAGGCCGCTTATCCGCAAGTGCAGTTCCGCGCGCAAGGCATAGACCCCGCAAG
>CAWEXY010000012.1:0-6804 GCA_963813135.1 uncultured Verrucomicrobiae bacterium
CTACTAACCCCCCTACCGACGCAGCCCACAACGGGATCCCTGATAGAGCCGCCATACCACCCGCATATCCAACACACCGACCTCGGTACCACCAGGACGTATTTGCAAGGGATCGATCCGAGCGAGATCGTCAACGCTGTCCACTCCCGCCGACGACCGATGATGCCGGCAGCGCGGCCCTCCTCCGATGAGCCATCCGGGCGCTGTGGTTAAGGCGGCACGGCGTCCGAAGATGGCCGCCTCCGCCCGCAGACCGCCGCGAAACAGGCACGTGCGGACATGACTCGTCGAGCGGCATCGCGGCCACCGGCCGATCACGGGCGTCGCTAGCCGATTTTGTGCGCGGCGCACAGAACACGCGACTCAAGAGCCGTGGTGGGTCGCTGCCTCACCTTGGCGTGGTCCGATCGGATTCGTAGGCGAAACAACCGTCAGGCGGCCGCGGCCCGCGCGAGTGCCTCGTCGCCATTGCGAAGGTTCGCCGGTTCCGAAGCGTCGAGTCAAAGGAACGGTTCGATGGGCGCCATCGTCGAGCCGCTCCTGGTCGCCACTTGCAGGTGCGCGCCCTCGCGCGGCTCAACGATGAAGGGATCCTGCCGCTCGCCGCAATGCGATGTAGCAGCGGGGTGAATTCTCCACCGGCGTTACAGCGATGAGCGCACGTGTGGCCATCCGATCGCGCCCTCCCGAGGATCGGCTTGCTCGACGAGCCACGATAACTGGCACGAGCCAGCAAGGAGGCCGCCTCGGGAACTCGCCCCGAACACTCTTCAACCGGCGTCGCCACAGCCCTCGGCGTTGTTTGACAGACACAGCCACTCGATCAAAGGCTCGAAAACACCAGCGGGCAGGCTCACCGGTCCCGTGCCGCACTCTGCGGGGTGGGCGCGTCTGCAATAGCGAGATCGTCTTCATGATCTTGAACAGAACGAGTCCGGCGTATTTTCCCGCAGTGACACCGGGATGGAATGCGCTTGCAGGCTACGCGACGGGCTGAAATCCTCGTGCAACACTCTTGACTAGGCAGCGATGTCCCAAGTCATGCCTGAGGAGGTCATCGATGACTGAACACCCGCTCGGACCTGGGCTGCATGACCCACCCGTGGCGCCGCAAGTCGCGCTCGGGCCGCCAGCGCAGCTAGCGACTCCGCCGCCTGTACAAATGCTTCCGCCAGCCGCTTGGTACCCAAACCCGACTGGCCCCGGGCAGAGATACTGGGACGGGGCGCAGTGGACGCAGAACTACGCGCAGGACGCTTCGGTGGCTTCCGTGCACCAACCGCTCGCCAATCGTTGCCACGCTCCTCCGCACGAGGGCGGACATCGCTTCTGGGCGTCAGCGGCCGGATCATGACGATCGGCGCTGGAACCGCTTTGATTGTGTCGTTCTTTCTCCATCTAGAGAACAACCAAAGCTTTTGGGCAGTCGAGCCACATCGAGGGACGGTGATTTTCATTGCCCTGGCCGCCGTGGCCATCGCGTTGGCGATAGTGACTCTCATCACAAACGCCGCCTCCATGGTGGCCGTGCAGTTCGCTCTCGGTTTCTATTTCTTCGGTGAGCTCTTCTACCCGGGCCAGCAGAGCTTCTCCGGCCTCCAGGTTGGGTATTGGATGGGTGCGATCGGCAGCGCGGTCATGGCAGTCGGCGGGACGTTCACCATCGCGGCCCTTCGCTCGAAAAGATGAGCGTACTCACGCCGCACGACGTCTACCTCCCGCGTTGGTCGGTGCCGGGCAGGCGTCACTCATCCGTCAGACCGACAACGTGCGACACTGGCCCATTGGTCAGGGTCGGGGCCGCCGCGGCTACACCGCCGGACCCTCTCTAGAAGCCCTGAGCGCCACCTCTGACTGAAGTTCTCGTGACAGGTCGGGTGGCAACTCCTAGTCAGCGACACATCCACACCCAATGCCTCGCTCATTCGAGCGCACGAGAAGCCGAAGAGCCTGCAGGAGGCCACCATGAGCATGTATCCGCCACCACCTGCCATACCACCGCCCCCGCCGCCGCCCTACGTGCCGCCGCCCATGCAGCCGATTATCGTCGCAACAGCGCGGACCAACGGCATGGCTATCGCGTCGTTGGTGCTCGGGATTCTGTGGCTATGGGGCCTCGGGTCACTCTTAGCTCTGATCTTCGGGCTCGTCGGGAAGAACCAGATCGACAGTGCAGGAGGAGCCGAAGGAGGTCGTGGAATGGCCATCGCGGGCATCGTGCTCGGAATCGTGGGGCTAGCCGGCGGGGTCCTAGTCACGATCCTTGTCATTGCTGCCGCAAACTCGACGCCAACGTATTCATATTGACGTGGGCGGGCGCCAAAACCGTGCTCTGTCAGGTCGTTGGAGGCGGTGGCAATGCGCCACGAGCACGCTGAGGCGCAGATTCTTCTCCTACCTTCTTGACCCCTGTCGTCGGCACTGCGACGTGTCCTGAACGGGCACTTGCGCGCACCGCGGCGCCGCACGATCGGTCGCGTCGTGTGTCGCACTGATAACCGACTACGGGCTCATGGCTTGACGCGACGCTCAGCCAACCGCTCTAAGGGTCTGTCGCCCCGGAAGGCAAACTCCCTCGGAGAATCAACTTGGGGAGGGAGGGCCGACAGGCCTGTCTTGCAGTGACGAGTACCAAGCCCGGTCGTGGCCAGCAAACCGGCCATACTCATGCGTACGAAAGAAAGCGCAGACGATTACCGCTATTTTCCTGAGCCGGATCTCCCTCCTCTCATCCTTACAGAAAAATATATCGATGAAATCCGCGATACTCTTCCCGAACTTCCCCACAACCGATTTAAACGTTACATTTCAGATCTTGGATTGACCGAATATGCTGCTTCCGTCCTTGTCAATGAAAAAGCTCTTTCTGATTATTTCGAACAAGCAAATGCGATCGCAAAAAACCCTCGCCTAATCTGCAACTGGATTACAGTTGAGTTTGCCGGGCGCTTAAAAGAAAAAGGAAAAACGCTGATTGAAATCGGCATTCCACCCCAACATGTAGCCAAGCTTGTCCAGATGATCGAACAAAACAAGATCACGGGACGCATCGCGAAAGATGTCGCCGATGAAATGGTGGCTTCTCCTGGGATGGATCCAGAAGCAATCGTGCGTCAAAACCCCGACTATCAACCTCTCGAAGATATCGCGTTGATTGAGCCAATCGTCGATCAAATCCTGATCGACAACCCCCAATCAATCGCAGATTTCAAAGCAGGGCGCGATAAAGCATTTGCTTTTCTTGTTGGCCAAGTGATGAAACTCACTCGAGGCAAAGCATCTCCTCAAGTGGTGAACGATCTATTGCGCAAAAAGATTCAAGGCGATGGCTCGTAAAGTCGATTTATCGTCAGTTTTCACACCGGCTAAATATGAAGTTATAAGTGAGCGCTTTCATAATCAAAGAACCAAAAAAATGTTGGGTGATGAGAGTGTCTTTTAAGAGAATTTGTGTAAATTGATGAGGAGAAATGGCAGCCTGACCCCGGAATAAGATCGTGCTGTCGACAAGATCTTCTCCGTTTTTGGCTATTACTCTAGTCTCGTGAGCCCCGAGAGCGGTAAAAAAACTTGAAAGCGCAAAAAAGCTACCAAGGAGAGAAACTTGGAAGGTAGCGATCAAAGCAATGACCGTGCTCGCGCCACTGGCAATCTCGACAACCCCCGCAATTCCTTTAGAAAAAGAACAGCAAATTGAAAGAGACTTTCTTATGTTTGCCATCTCTTCCGATGGACTAAGAAGCACCTTTCGAATATCATTGAAATTCGGATTTTGATTTACTTGGATCATTTAAAAAACCTTTAATAAATTATTTTTCACTGTATTTCATCCAATTTTACAAATGAATGATATCCGTTTTTCCTTAATTTCACAAGTGCTCATAAACTTGCCAATTTCCCGAGTTTACGCAAAAAGAAAAATTATTAAAGATGCGCAATATCTATGCAACCAATTGATATCAAATAACTTCCTGATCTTTTCGACATCGCAAAGAGGTCAAGGGTCATGTAGATTCCTTTGCGACATCCAAAAACAAGGGCTTCGAACCCACCCAAAGATTTTGAGTCACGTTGGGTATATTTACTTGAAACCTCGCATCGATTTCCCTAAATAGTCCAATAAGGGGGCGTGGGTTGAAAAGGGTTGTTTCGATTTCCTTGAGCATCGCAATATTAGGCGGCTGCGCCAATAAGGCGGCCGATCCCTATTCCCTTGCGCCTTCCAACCCTTACGCCTCTTGGACTCCTTTGAAAGGGAACAACCTTGTTTCTTCGAAATTTTGCCAGACAGTGCTCCCCTCCACCTTCGATTCGGCCGAGTTGAATCTCGCAGAACTCATCGATATCGCACTGCAAAACAACCCCGCGACCAAACAGACTTGGGGCCAAGCTCGCGCCGCTGCAGCACAGTACGGTCAATCTTTGAGTCAGTTTTTTCCAGCTATCGGATTCAATGGAAGCTATCTTCGGCAAAAAGGGAACCTTCATTGACGAAGGCCCCCCATCCTCTTATTTTGCAACACAGGCGGGGCCCGATCTAACGTTAAGCTATACTCTATTCGATTTTGGCCAAAGAACATCGGCCGCTGCGGCCGCCCGCGAAGCTTTATATTTCGCCGATATGACTCATAATCAAGAAATTCAAAGCGTCATTCAAACAACCATGGACGCCTATTACAACTACCTCTATCAACTAGCCGCTTCTTCGCTCACGACCGCTAATCTAGAGAACGCTCAAATCGCCCTCGATGCGGCAAACGAACGATTTGCTCTCGGCCTAGCCGCCCTCGGTGATGTAGCCGCAAGCGAGAACACAATATCTTCAAAACAAGATCAATTTGACGACACAAAAACAAAATGTTGAAGATGCATTCGCCCAACTGGCTGTTGATTTGGGATTGCCAGCGAATATCCCCTTTAAAGTACAGCCTTTGCCCGACCAAGTGATTGCAAATCCTATCTTGGAAAGTCTTGAGCTTCTTGTTGAAAGAGCGCAGCTCCAAAGACAAGATTTTTTGGCAGCGCAGTCGAATGTAAAAGCAAAAGAGGCTCTCGTCGTGAATGCAAAACGGGCCGTCTATCCAGCCATCAATACTTCGCTCGATATTGGACATTATTGGTTTCAGGAAGGACTTCAAGAACAAAATGCCCATTGGTCGATGCAACTCAATTTAACGTTCCCCCTTTTTCAAGGATTTTATTATAAAAATGGTGTCGCAAGGCAGAGTCGAACCTAGAAGTTTCTCGAGCTCAGATGCTCCAGACAGAGCTCCAAATGATCCAAAATGTGACGACCTCTTACATGGGCGTGCAGACTGCAGCTCAAATTTACCGATTCGGAAGAGTATCTCAAAGCAGCCGAGCTCGAATTTAAGATTGCCCTCACTGGATATAAAGCAGGAACCATGACAATCCTCGATGTGATGTCAGCCCAGAGTTCATTGGCCGATGCCCGATCTAAAAAAGCAAATTCACAAAAGAACTGGTTTGTTTCCTTGGCTTCCATTGCGTATGCAACCGGTTCGCTCTGCGCCACCCCTAATGAGGAAGATGAATGAACAATTTCATGCTCGTAGGCCTAATCATCCTCTGCGGATGCGCATCCCAGCTCACTCCCCCGCCCACACCTTCCTATCCAGTACAAATCGGAACCTCAGCATTGAAAGCTGCTGCCGATTTTCATAGAATCCCTGGGTCATGTCGAATCGATCATAAGCATCGAGATCCGCTCCCGGATTGAGGGAGAACTCACGGGAGTTTTCTTCACTCAGGGGCAAGAGGTCAAACAGAGAGATCTTCTCTTTACCATCGATTCCAAATCCTACGAAGCAGCTCTCAAGGAAGCTCAAGGCACCTTAGAACAATCCTCGCCAACTTGGCCTTAGCGAAGAAAAAGTCAAACGGTACAAGATCCTGGCTAAAGACGAATATTATTCGCAGATCGACTATGAGACGCTGCAGGCGGATTTCGCAGCAACAGCGGCGCTCGTCCAGCAAAATCAGGGAGCCGTCGACAAAGCCAAGATCAATCTCGATTATTGCTGGATCCATGCGCCGATCGATGGAATGCTCGGCATTTTGAACGTCGATTACGGAAATTTGGTCCCAGTCCCGATGGGCCTCCACTCCCCTCATTACTCTCAATCAGATGACTCCGATCTATGTCACCTTTTCAATTCCCGAATTTCAACTTCCTCAAGTGCTAAGAGCCTATCGAAATGCAAGAACTAAAAGTCATTGCAGCCTACGACAAATTTGAAGAAGAGACATTCACTGGAAACTTATTCATGCTGGACAATCGAGTCGATCCCAAAACAGGCATGATCAAACTTCGAGCCGCTTTCGAAAACAGGGATCGCGCTTTATGGCCCGGTCAATTCGTCAGACAAGATTCATCCTTTCCATCATCCAAAATGCGGTCGTCATCCCCTTCACTGCCGTTCAGATGACTTTGACGGAACCGATTGTTTTTATCGTCAGCAAGATAGCACTGTGGAACAGCGCACCGTGAAGTTCGGATCAAAGAGAAGGGGACGAAGTGATTGTTACTAAGGGTTTGAAAGGCGATGAAAAAATTGTCCTGGAAGGACAAATCAACCTCTACACAGGCGCTAAAGTTTTCGTCCCGAAGGAAACATGAACCTATCCGAACCATTCATCCGCCGTCCCGTTATGACCGTCCTCCTGATGGCATCGATCCTTTTTTTCGGCATCTTGGCCTATAACAAATTGCCGGTGAGCGATTGCCCAACGTCGATCTCCCTACAATCCAGGTGTCGGTCAGCTATCCGGGAGCAATGTGTG
>CAWEXY010000013.1:0-85971 GCA_963813135.1 uncultured Verrucomicrobiae bacterium
AAAACCCCAGAAGAGCAGCGCCACTACGCCGATGCGCTGCTGCGCCGCCAGCATCGTGAGGCCGAGGCTGCTCGCCGCAAGCAGGAAAAACTGGCCCACGCCGCGCAGGAAGACCGCTGAGCGTCGGAACGGCATGGGCGCTGAATTCTGCGCTTGATTCTTCAATGGGCATACCATTGCAACTTTTGGCCGCGCAAAGTGTTTGTGTCCTGCAGAGGAATCATTCAAATGCCGGTAAGTTACAGGCGCTTCCAATTTCTACGACGACGGCGATTGCGTGCAATCCAACGAGCTCATGCGGAGGGCGCTCGAATACGCGAAGATGTTCGACATGCCGGTCATGGACCACTGCCAGGACCATTCGATGACCCATGACGCGGTGATGAACGAAGGCGTCATGTCGACGCGCCTCGGCCTGCGGGGCTGGCCCAACGCGGCCGAGGACCTTATCGTCACCCGGAATGTGGTGCTCTCGGCCTACACGGGGGCGCACATCCACCTGCAGCACATATCGTCCCAGTATTCGGTCGAAAGCATTAGGGCGGCGAAGGCCCGTGGGCTCCGGATTACCGCAGAAGCCACGCCCCACCACATCGCCCTCACGGACAAGGCGCTTGCGGGCTATGACACCAATTTCAAGATGAACCCGCCGCTTCGGACGGAGGCGGACCGGCAGGCGGTCATCGCGGGCCTCCGCGACGGCACGCTGGATTGCATAGCAACCGACCACGCGCCGCACACGGACTACGAAAAGGACCGGGAGTTCGATTTCGCCCCCAATGGCATCATCGGCCTAGAGACCGCCCTGCCGGTTGTGCTCGGCGTCCTGGTCCGCGAATGCGGCTTCGAACTGGCCCGGGTGGTGGATTTGCTGACCCGGCGTCCCGCGGGCGTGCTCGGCCTGGCGGCCGGTACGCTATCCGACAGTCCAGGCGGCATATGTTTCTCAACTATCACCCCCTCGATATCCTCTCTTGAGACCACCTTGCTCACATTGCTTACGATTTTCCGGAACGCCTCGGCGGCCTCATCTTTGCTCTTGATGCCGATGACCACCCCCCCGGAGTCGCTCTTGTGAATGACCTTTTGGGAGACGACTTCATCACCACCGGAAACCCGATGCCTTCGGCGATCTTCATCGCGTTCTCAGCGTCCCTTGCGATCCCGTTCTGCGGTACCGGTACTCCGTTCTCGTGAAGCAGTTCGTATGCCTCTGACTCGCCCAGCAATCTGCGGCTCATTTTGTTCCCTCTGAATTGTGCTTCAACCATTCCGCTATATGGGGCCAATTCTCCCGTAAAGGGGTCGAACCCATGAACAGGCCGATGTGCCCACCTTTTGCCGTTTCCTTGACGATCATTGAACTAGGAGTGCCAAGAACCTTCTCCGCATCGAACACCTGTTCCTTCGGGGTGATATCGTCACTCTCACCCGCCAGCAGGTAGACGGGACACATCACGTCCCTGAGCGAGATCTTCTTCCCCAGCGCAATGAACTCTCCTTTGAATAGTCTGTTCTCCTTGAACAGTTCCTTGACAACCTGGAGGTACCACTTGCCAGGAAGAGAGATCGTGTGTTCGTACCACCTCTCGAAATGATCGAACCGTTCGACGTAGGTGGGATCTTCGATGTGCTCGTAAAGTTCCACGTACTTTTCGAAATACTCCTTCTCCGGATTCATGCTCTTGAACCCCTCGAGCATGAACTCCCCTTTCAGGTTCCCTCCGCCCATGGACACCAGTTCCTGGTAGAACTCCATCGGGTACTTGTTTGCGTACTGCTTTATGATCCCGTTCCCCGCATCGGTGTTGATGGGGGCTCCGGCGAGAATCATGGAATTGACCTTCCCCGGAAACCTTGTTGCGAACATGGCACACAGCCAGCCCCCTTGGCACATCCCGGCCAGGTTGACCTTTCCCCCCAGGTGATCCACGCACACGGTGAGCTCGCTCAGATAGTTGTCGATGTCGTAGGAGGACATCTGCGGAGTGGCGCTCTTCCAGTCCGTGGCATATACTCCTTTCACCCCGCTTTCGATCAGTGTCGCTACCAGGCTCTGCTTGGGGCCGAAATCCACGATGGTGGAGGTGTGCCCGGCATAGGGTGCGACGATCAGAGTGGGAATCTTTGCGCCCTGGTCGAACCATCTTATCTTGAGTGTATGAAGCTCTAACTCGACGTGATTCTCTGAGGCCCATTCAGGCATCGGTTTATCAACATCGGTCTCCTCAACCTCCTCCAGGAATTTGAGACCATCCCGGAGCTCTTCCACCCCTTTCTCCTCAAAGCCCATAAAGAGCGCGAAGGGCCAAAAGAACGGTACCCCTACCTCAGGAAAACTGAAAGGTTTCTTTTCTGCCTTAGATCTATTGGGTTCGGTTTTGATCATGTTTCTTCCTCTTTGATCTGCATTCAGGGAATCGTATTCTGGATCTCGGGACCGTGTCTTCCCTGTCATCCGGTGCAGTCGTCTTTTCTAATTCTGAGATCCATTTCCTCTTCGGAACTGGAGAAGCGTAAGCTAGGGGTCGCGTCACTTCACTAGCAAGATTACGGCACATTTGAACGGAACTCAATACCCCCGCGTCTCACTGCTGAGTCTTGCCCTCTTTCGAAGGCTAAAGCTAGGCAGCATGGCTATCCTCGCCTCTATCCTCATCAGTTAGATGTATAGTCCCCCATTCACATCCAAGACCTGTCCGGTGATGAAGCTCGCGTCCTCCGACGAAGGAATGCGACGGCGTCGGCAATTTCGGATGGTTTGCCGAGCCTTCCCATGGGTATGGTGGACAGAAGCCGTTCCATTGCCTCCTTCGGCATCTTGTCCAGCATCTCGGTCTCGATGAAACCCGGAGCCACCGCGTTCACCGTTATCCCTTTTCTGGCAAATTCCCGGGCCAGTGTCATCGTCAGTCCGATCATCCCGGCCTTGGAGGCGGCGTAGTTGGCCTGACCGAAGTTGCCATCCGGCCCACGACCGATGAGATGTTGACGACCCGGCCAAATCCCTTCTCCACCATAGGGTCGATGACCGCCTTGGTGCAGTAGAAGGTTCCATCGAGGTTGACCGACATGACCTCCCTCCACATTTCCGGGGTCATCTTGGTGAAGGATTTGTCCCGAACGATCCCCGCATTATTTATCAGGATGTCGATCTCACCGATGCTCTCTTTCACTTTCTTCACCATGGCATTGACCTGGCTGGGGTCCCCAACGTTCGCCTGGCAGACGCCCGAGCTTCTTCCCATCCCTTCGATCATATCGCACATCTCCTTGGCATTCTCCTTGGTTCCATGCGCCCGATCGAGGTCTGCAGGCGCTTGATCTTGTTGATCTCGCCCAGCTTATCCACCAGGCCGGCCACCCGCTCAGCGTGCTGTTTGGTGTGCTGGTAGTTGATGGCCACGTCAGCTCCCTCCTTTGCCAGCCGTAGTGCGATCGCCTTGCCGATACTCTCGACGCCCCGGTAACCAGGGCCACCCTGCCTTCGAGCGATCCCATCTTACATCCTCTCTCTTTTGATTATCATCGCTATTCCCTGACCGCCCCCGATGCAGAGCGTGGCCAGCCCGTACTCTGCATCCCTCCGCCGCATCTCGTAAAGCAGTGTCACCAGTATCCGGGTCCCACTGGCGCCGATGGGGTGACCCAACGCCACGGCCCCGCCGTTCACGTTGATCTTATTCGTGTCCCATCCCAGCTCCCGATCGACAGCGATCGATTGCGCGGCGAATGCCTCGTTCTCTTCCACCAGGTCGATTTCGTCCATGGCCATGCCGGTCTTGCTCAGCGCGCCCCTGACAGCGCAGGCCGCCCCAATGCCCATGATCGCCGGATCTAGGGCGCAGGAAGCGAATCCCATGATCGTCGCCATGGGTTTCACTCCCATCTCCTCTGCCTTCTCACGGGACATGAGCAGCACTGCCGCCGCCCCGTCGTTCACGCCGGATGCATTGCCAGCGGTGACCGTGCCGTTCTTCTTGAACGCCGGCTTCAGCTTGGCGAGTCCGTCCATATTGCTCCCGAACCGGGGGAACTCGTCGGTGTCGAAAATCAGCGGATCGCCCTTTGGCGCTGGAACGTTTATCGGAACGATCTCGTCCTTGAACAGATTCATCTTATGGCCTTCTCGGCCTTGTTCTGGCTCATCATGGCGAAGTTATCCTGTTCCTCACGAGATATGCCATATTCTCGGCCAGGTTCTCCGCCGTCACTCCCATGTGGATCTGGTTGAACACATCCCATAGCCCATCCGAGATCATCGTGTCCATCGTCTCGCCGTTGCCCATCTTCATCCCCCAGCGGGCCTGGGGCAGGGCAACATCGCGCTGGACATCGATCTGTTTCGCTGGCGAGACGATCTTGTTGTCACCAAGCATGATAGACTGTGTTCCCAGTGCTATTGACTTAAGGCCCGAACCGCACACCTGTTGACGGTGAAGGCAGGAACGCTATCGGGCAGCCCGGCCCAAATGGAGCTTTGCCGGGCATGTTCATCCCCTGACCGCCAGAAAGGACGTTGCCCATGATCACTTCGTTCACGTCCGTCGGTCCCACATTGACCCTGCTCAAAGCGTCCTTGAGCACCTCGGCGCCGAGCCTTCCGGGTGCTATATCTTTCAGTGCACCGCCGAATTTTCCTATCGCTGTCCGAGTGGCGGAGACTATCACAACTTCCTGCAACATTCATCCTCCAGACGATCAGATGATGAGTCCACCTGTCACTTCCAGCACCGCACCGTTTATGAACCTGGCCTCATCCGAGGCCAAGAACAGATAGGCGTAGGCGACATCCTCGGCCTCACCGAGCCTGCCCAGAGGAGTGTTTTGCTCGAACATCTTCAGATATTTGTCCGGTACCTTGGCGGTCATCGGTGTTCTTATGAATCCCGGGGCCACCGCGTTCACCCGGATGCCTTTTCTTCCCAGCTCCTTGGAGAGAGTTTTGGTCAGGCCGATCAGACCGGCCTTGGCGGCCGAATAGTTAGCTTGGCCGATGTTGCCATAGATGCCCGATATGGAAGACGCGCTCAGGATGACCCCGCTCCCCTGGCTGATCATCGTACCGGACACGGAGTGGATCATATTGAAAGCCCCTCTTAGGTCCGTACCCAGCACGTGGTCCCATTCCTCCTCGGTCATCTTTACGAGAAGAGAGTCGTGGGTTATCCCCGCGTTGTTGATCAGAATGTCTATCCGTCCGTATGCATCAACGGCCTGCTTGGCCACCTTCTGCATGTCCGTTATTTTCCCAACGTCCCCGTGCGTGACGATGGCCTCACCGCCGATCCTGTCGATCTCTTCCTTCAGCAATTGTATCCTTTCCAGGACGATATCGTTCAAAACGACCTTAGCTCCCTCGCGGGCGAACATCATGGATGTTGCCCATCCAATCCCGCTCCCCGCCCCTGTAATAATGGCTACTTTATCTTTGAGTCTCATCTCGATCACTCCTCATTGTCAATTTTATCCGATTCAAGATTGGTTCCTTTCGCCGACCTGGACTTTTTCTTGGGGCGGGAACCGGTCTTTGATATCTTGGAAGACTGAACTTCATCTATGATCTGTCCCTCCGATTCGGGCACGATAATTTCTATTTCTTCCAGGGACGATCGTGCCGAGATCCAGTCTATCACCCGAGGCCATCCTTCGGTGTGCGATGCGCCCCCCACGAAAAGGCCGATATGCCCTGTGGGAAAGACCACCATGTCCTTGTCGGTGCTGGAAACCGCATCCATGAGCGGGACGGTCGAATCGTTGGGAACGAGATCGTCATACTTCGCCATCACGGTCATCATGGGCAGTGAGATCTTCTTAAGGTCGATACGCTTCCCGTCCAGCTCCAGCTGGTTCTTTATAAGCAGGTTCTTCTGATACAGGTCCTTATGAACTGACGGTATGCTTCTCCGGCCTGGTCCGGCGAGTCGAAGATCCATTTCTCCATTCGAAGGAAGAACTTGAGGGCCTCCTCGTTCTCCCGGCGGACATTCTCGCCGTCCTCTGTCTTTAACCGGTCGAACATCCTGACGTACTTGTCGATCATGTTCCGGAACGGGTCGATGAGCAGGTACGATGCGTTCAAAACATCGGCCGGCACTATCCCGTAATAGTCGACGACCTTGTCCACGTCCAAATGCTTGGCCCAGATGTTCAGCAGGCCCTTGTCAGTATCGAAGTCGACCGGAGTCACCACCGTTACTAGGTTCTTCAACTTGTCCTGGTGCAGGGAAGAATACATCACGGAGAACGTACCGCCCTGACAGACGCCCATCAACGTAACCTTGTCTGACCCAGAGCGTTTCCTGAGGATGTCCACGGCATTGTCCATGAGATCGTTCACGTAGTCGTTGATGGTGAGATATCGATCCACCTGGGAGGGATATCCCCAATCGATCGCGTAAACGTCCAGTCCTGCATCGAGAAGTTTGCGTATCACGCTCCTGTCCGGTTGCAGGTCCAATATATAATAGCGATTCACCAGGGCCCATACGATAAGCACCGGGACCGGGTGCAGATCCTTCTTGACCGGAGCGAAATGGAGAAGTTTCATACTGCCTTCTCGATGGATCACCTCTGAAGGTGTGGTTCCTACATCTATTTCCGGATGTTCGAGGAGGATCTCCATCCCCTTGGCGAATCTGGCATATCTTTCGGTCAGCTCTTTATCTTTCATGTTTCCACCAGGGCCGACCGGATCAATCCTCACCCTTGCTCTCCAGCTTCGTGGCTAGTCTCTTTACCTCTTTTCTCAGGGCGTAGATCTCCTTGTTCACAGGCATTCATCTCCGTCCTGGTGGGCAAGTTCATTGGCTTCAGCAGGTTCTGCTCTAACCACTCCTGGTTAGCCTTCTGGTTATCAATGAAAGCGGACATGAATCTCCCCATCTCTTGCGAGAATTGCTCGGACCTGAGGAACTCCTGGGAGGTCTCGCTCAAAGTATCGATCCATAATTTGTATATTTGATCGTTGAGGCCTTCGATATTTGCCCCTTCATCTAGCTCGTCCAATTTTGTCCTCAGCCTGCCCATGCCTTCCGCGAAGACGACCTGAAAATTCGTCAGCATCTCCATCCAGGAACCGTAGAGGTTCACCGAGGTGTTCATGCTGTCCGAGGTGGTCTTGATCTTCTCGGTCAAAGGGCCGACCGGTGGCATCCCCATCAACCGTGCGTAGGACGCCTGATAGGTCCTCATCCACAGGTCCACGAGATCCTGGGTCGTGGCCGGGCCAGATCCTTCCACGGCCTACTCCCCTTGCTTTCCCGTTGGAACGCCCATTTTCCAGAATTGTGATATCTTTTCCATCGTGTCCATGTACTCCATCAGCGCATTCTTCATCGGCTCCATCATGTCTTTCATGGGCCCGGTCATGGGCATATGCTCGATGAAGTCCTCCATGGCTTTCCTGTAGGTCTTGGCCCAGGTGTCGTAGAACGCCTCATACGCCTCGGGGCTCATCGGCTTTTGCATGATGGTGCCAATCCTCGTTGACATCTGTTCCAGAGCATCCTGCCAGGACTTGTACATCTCCGAGAATGATCTGATGCTCTCCATCAGATCGTCCATCCCTTTAGGGGCCGGTAACGGGGATTTGGACATCTTTTGGAACATCTTGTTGTAAGCATCTGTCCATTTCTGGTAGAGCTCTTTGTATTCCATGGGGTCTGCCTGTTTCTTTGACAGTTCCACCGACTGATGATACAGATCCTCCATCTCCTCGGCAAAGGGTGAGTAAAGCTCGTCATACGACGATTTCCACAGTTTCGGGAACTCCATCATGGTCTTCGTATATGCGCTGGGAATCTTGGTCAGTTCTTCGAATGTCGATTGCAGGTTCTCCGATGCCGGGATGTTGACGAAGTCGTCGAAGATCTTCTCATACGTCTTCCGCCACATCTTGTATGCTTCGATGATGGTTTCTTGCGAGGGCTCTTCCCCCATCATCTTTCTCGTTTTATCCAGGTCCTCATTCAGCTCGGCACTCCAGGATTGTATGAGTTTGTTGAGCTCCTCCGCTCCGTCCATCATCTTTTGCACGTCCTCCTTTCCGGCGTTCTTGTTCAGAGTGAGGAATAGACTTCCCCAGGTGTTCTGGTAGGACTTGATCCATTCCTCATAGAATTCCTTGTACTTTTCCGGATCTGCGACCTTTGATGGGTCGGCCATGCCTTGAAAAAGGCTCTGATTGGAACCCATCCAAGACTTCAGAAGGTTGGTATAGGAATCTTGCCAGAGCTTCGATGTCTTTGCGAACTCCTCCACAGACAAACCGAAAATGTTCTTTGTGCCTTGTGATGATTTCGATTCGTTTTTCTCTTCGGCCATGGGTGCGCTTTGGAGCAACTAGTATTAGTAGTAGCCGTTTGGAGAATATGTTGTGAATGTTGTGTACATCAAAACAATACTGTATAGAGCCAGGAAACCGCTTGATGAAATTTGATGGCGTGTTAAAAGAGGTTCCCCGCCAATATGGACAATAGCAACAAAATCCAAGGCGGGAGAACCGATGAAGTACATAGGACTGGACATACATAAAAAGGACACTCAGGCTTGCGTTCTGGACGAAAAAGGGAAAGTTATTATCACGAAACGGGTAAGGACCGATGTCTCCGACATCGGTCATTTGTTTGGGATAATCGAAGCCGGAGACGAGAAGCTGGAAGTGGTCATGGAGGCCACCGGCTTCCACTTCTGGATCTATGACCTCATCGTGGCCCGCGGCCACGATGTCATGGTCGTGCATCCGACCAAGGCGAAGGAGTTGATGAAATCCATGTCCAAGACCGACAAGAACGACGCTTTCATGCTCGCCGAACTCCTGTGCTTCGATCGTCTGAAAGGGATCTACGTTCCTTCTCTGGAGATTAGGGAGATGCGGGACCTGACCCGTCACAGAGAATCGCTGGCCCGGAAGAAAGGAGACGCAAAGAGGGAGATAATAGCCGCGCTGGTCCAGCGCGGCCTCAAGGTTCCTTCGGAATTTAGGACGAACTTCACCGAGAAGTACAAGGACTGGGCCAGGTCACAGAACGATTTTGTCATAAACGAGAAATTGGACGTTCTCGAACTTTTATTGACGAAGATCCACAACGTGGAGAAAATCATCGAACAGAGATACGGCAAGGACGAGGACGTCCAGCTCATGCGGACGGTGCCAGGCATCGGCCTGGTCACCGCCGCCGTGGTCAAGGCGGAGATCGGAGACATATCCAGGTTCAAAACAGTGGAGAGCCTGGCAGCCTACGTCGGTGTATCGCCGACGACCTGCCAGTCGGGAGATAAAACCTGGGGCGGACCGACCAGGCATGGGAACGATCGGGTCAAACATGTTTTGATCGAGGCGACGCTGTTCCACTACAATCACTGTCCCGATTCGAAGATATCCAGCTACTATATCAGAAAGAAGGAGAGGATCGGCGGGAAGAAGGCCGTCGTAGCCTCCAGCCGCAAGCTGATGGAGGCCTTATACTTCATGATCACCAGGAAAGAAGGATTTCACGCTCATTGACCCGAGACCACCCGAGGTATTCCGCACCAGCGAGTGCCCTAATTTGATCGTGGCAGGTCTGTGAGAAATGACGACGGACGTGTCATCATACGGCTTTGACCGTGGAAAGGTGGTTGTCAGATCGTCTCGATCGAATTGGAACGAGGCAGAGAACGGATCGATGGAGAAATCAAGATGTAGAAGGAGAGAAAATACCTAGGTCGGCGGGGACCTCTTTAACAAAGGTGAATACCTGGGCCGGCATTATGATACTTGTGGCCACCAATCCATTCACCTTCTAGACAACTGGCTATATGGATTGGACCACACTTATAGATTCTGGTTACAATATAGATAACTAACAATATTATCCTGAAAGAACCGGTTCAGAGTTTTGCAACAAAGCCAGAAATGTAGCAAGTCAAAGATCCGGATAATCACTTCATTGATTTGCTCGGAAGGAGGGGATCCTAGAGTCGGTTAGCATCGAGTAATCAGTTCCGGCTCCGATTGCAAAACTCATCCAGTATGTTCTAGCCAACATTTTTATGGGCAAGCAATAGCAGGGCGACCGTGATAAGGACCAGATATGCCTAGGAATCGGAACCGTTGTAAATTTTGGTCTACCTTCTTCACGCGACAAACAGACCAATCGAGAGGTCATGATAGCTCATTGTTAAGGTATCTGGCGAACCTTCATTTCGCCTGGAATGCACGTTTTGCAACAGGGCCATTTCTAATAAACGCTGATGGTCATTGGGAGACTCTAATCATGCTGATCCAAGTTCTGATTTGTTTATGATGGGGCAGTATCGCACAATGATCCGACCTCAGGGCCATTAACGGAATTTAAGTATCACCTGATGCGCTGATATCAAAGGTGAGACGCGGTATAGAGATTGCTATTTATCTGAACCCAGGGCTAAAGGACGAGGATCTCGTGGCTCTAGCCGATCGGGAACCTGGCCGCATACCGCCTTCAAAAAGAGCGCGGTGAAAAGTTACAGTGGCAGGTGCTCCATGTTGGGGGATTGAGCGGCCATCACTTTCGATTGATCGTGCACCATCCGGAAAGGATCCTCGACATGGGGATCAATGCGATCTCAACCGAATTCTTAGCGCCTGTCAAACGACACGATGGACCAGCTAAGAAAAGAATGCCAATCCGCACAGCAAGACGGGCTCAACCCGGTGCCCTTAAGACAAGTCAAGGAAGAAGATGACTTCTGGATCGATGATTTCTGGAACCACATCGGTTAGCAAACTGGCGAATTACGCCCTTGAAAAGTTGAATAGTTATCCAAAATGAGGCTTTCGAAATAATCATAGGGCCCCCTCAAAGGTCGCCACGTTTGCCTTATTGCTACTGCCTGGAAAGACTGGTTTTTACCGTCCAATCAAGAACAAGTTGTTTCTGATAATGAACGATTGAAATTCCGGTTTGTCATTGTTTTGGTCACTGTTCAACGAAGGCACAATTTATTCTAGCCAATCGAGGTGATATTAATTTCTAGATATAATATGTATATCGTAATAATATTTAGAAGTTAATTAAATAGCGGTATCGTTTTAAATACTGATCGTTCAAGCTATCGATTCGTGTTTGGAAAAAAAGACCCGAGTGAGAAAACCGCGGGTATTTTCAAAATGGGCTTGGGCATATTCGTCCTGATAACTCTTGCATCATTGATGAGCATCCGGAGCTTTCCGACAATGGGATTGGTGCAATGGCAGCTGATCGCATTCTCGATACTCGCGATCGTCATGTATCTTATCCCTGCTTCCCTGATCTCCGCGGAACTGGCCACCGGCTGGCCGAAGACCGGGGGGGTCTATATCTGGGTCAGGGAAGCGTTCGGCAAGCGTTGGGGCTTCACGGCGGTCTGGTTGCAATGGTTCCAGATGACCATCGGATTCATCGGGATCTTGACGTTCATCGCGGCTACCGTCTCCTATGTGATCAATTCCAGCCTGGCGGACGACAAGCTCTTCCAATTCCTCATGGTCGTCGTGGTCTGGTGGGGTATGACCATCGTGAACTTCAAGGGTCTTAAGACGTATGCCCGGGTCAACTCGTTGTTCGTATCGATTGGCGTCCTTATCCCGGGCGCGATCCTAATAATCGGGGGAATTTGGTGGGTCATGTCTGGACACACCACTCTGATCACCTTGCATCCGACCCTGAGCGACTTCATACCTAATTTCGCCAACATCGACACATTGGTGCTTCTGGTCACATTCATCTTCATATTCATCGGTGTGGAGATGACCTCCGTCCATGCAAAGGAGATCAAGAACGTGGGCAAGAACTATCCTCTCGGTCTACTCATGGTGGGCCTTATCATGACCGGCATCTCGATCCTGGGCGCCCTGGTCATCTCTATGATGGTCCCGGTCGGGAACCTCAATCTGCTGAGCGGGATCATGCAGTCCTACCAGATAATCTTCGGCGCGGGTATCGCGGTGACCATTCTGGCATTGATGATCACCATCGGGTCCATAGGAGAGGTTTCCGCCTGGAACCGAGGTCCGGTCAGAGGTCTTTTGGTGACCGCCCAGGATGGCAATCTTCCAACGATATTGCAGAAGGAGAACAAGAACGGCATGCCGGCGAACATGATGATCCTGCAAGCGATATTGATCACATTCTGGGGAGGGATCTATGTGATCCTTCCCGGAGGGGTCAATAGCTCTTACTGGATGCTGTTCGCGCTGGCCACCTTGGTGTACATCGTGATGTACTTCCTGATGTACGCCGCCGCCATCAAGTTGCGTTACTCCCATCCGGAGGTGAAGCGGGCCTTCACCGTCCCCGGGGGTAAGATCGGCATGTGGTTATTGGCAGGATGGGGTTTTGCTTCAATGGCGTTCCTGTTCATCCTGGCCCTTGGTCCCGCCCAGCCAGATAACGTCACTGAACCTTTCCACACCGGAGTACATTCTGCTGATGCTGTTCGGGATCATCGTGATCACGATCGTCCCGTTGGTCGTCTATCATTTCAAGAAGCCATCGTGGAAACCTGAAAAGGGCAGTCAGGGAGAGAAGGAGGCATTGGAATGAAAAACGAAGGAGAATTTCAGAAAGAAATGCCAGTGAAGGAGATTGCCGAAGATGAACTAGACATCAAGGCCCTCTTCCTCGGCCCAAAATCGGAGAACCGTGATTATTTCCTTAAGACATTGAACTTTCTTATCGACGAGCACCTATACTGGCGGAGGGACTTCCATCCCGAGGACAAGGACGTCACCGATTCCAAGTGCATGAGAGCGACTGGCTTCATGTCGACCTTGGACCGGACCACCGAGGTCCTGATGGAGTTATCTTCGAAGTTGAAGAAGACCTCGGAGCCGTGGTTCTCGGCACGTTATCTGGGGCACATGAACAACGACACCCTGATGGTGGCGAACCTGGCCTATATGGCCACGATCTTATACAATCCGAACAACGTAGCTTATGAGTCCAGCGTAGCCACATCCCAGATGGAGATCGAAGTGGGGCATGACTTTGCCGCATTGTTGGGATTCGATCCGGACAAGGCCTGGGGGCATGTCACCACCGATGGCACGATAGCCAACTACGAGGGTCTGTGGCTGGCGCGTAACCTCAAGTCCTTTCCAATCGCTGTTAAAAATGTCAAGCCGGAACTGGTGAAGGGCAAATCCGATTGGGAACTGCTCAATCTCCCCACAAGTCAGATACTGGACCTGATAGAATCGGCCAGAAAGGCCAATGTGTTCGACGCGGCCCGACAGAGATCGGCTAGAGGCACCGGCGTGGGCGAAGGAAAGCTAGGCGTGGTCCTGGTGCCACAATCCAAACACTACTCCTGGGTCAAAGCGGTCGATGTCCTGGGGATCGGCCAGGAGAACCTGGTGGCGGTGCAGGTCGATGATGAGTACCATATGGACATCGATGCACTTCAGGACACGATAGACAAACATGTCAAGAAGAAGGTACCGATCATGGCGGTGATCGGCGTTGTCGGCACCACCGAGGAGGGAGCGGTGGACAAGTTCGCGGAGATTGTTGATGTCAGAGATGAATGCGAAAAAGAGGGAGTATCGTTCTATCTCCATTGCGATGCCGCCTACGGTGGCTACTCTAGGGCCCTGTACCTGGACGAGAACATGCGATTCATGAACTACGAGGAGATGAGAGAACGAGTTAAAAAAGAGGGTTTCTTCAAGCAGGACACCGGTTATCCGACCAAGCTCCTGCACGCGTCATATCGCGCAATGGGCGAGGCCGACTCAATCACCATCGACCCGCACAAGATGGGGTACGTACCCTACGCCGCAGGCGGCATCGCGCTTAAAGATCAGAGGATCCTCGACCTTATCTCATACACTGCGGAATACGTCTTCGAACAGGGTGGCGATGCCCCCAGCATGCTTGGCAGCTACATCATGGAAGGATCTAAATCAGGCGCGGCCGCAGCGTCTGTGTGGGCCAGCCATAGAGCCATCCCTTTGAACATCAAAGGGTATGGGCAGATCATCGGAAGGAGCATTCAGGCCGCCCGCATCCTCACGCATTTGATCAGAGAAACACCCAATTTCTCTATCGAGGGGAGAGAGTTCCTTCTCCAGCCGTTATGTCTGCCTGAGCCGGACTTCAACATCGTATGCATGGCGTTCAATGAGAAGGGCAACACCGACCTCAAGCGGATGAACGAACTGAACATGCGGTTGTACGAACAATCATCGTATCTGAAGGGACCGGTGTTTCTCAATGAATGGATCACCTCGCACACGACCCTGAACCAATCCGATTATGGGGATGCTCCGATGGCCTTCGTGAAACGCCTGGGCATCCCGGAGAAAGAATGGGCCAAGACGAAAACGGTGACCGTTCTTCGCATGTGCACCCTGAACCCGTTCCTGGCCCATTACGGTGACACCAACACAGTCTGGAAAGAATATCTGGACATATGGAAGGTGAAGCTCCAGACCTGCATGAGGGCCCGTTGATCGGAGCGGGTATATGGCCCAACTTATCTCTGGAGAAAATATTCCCCCACAGAATGATGTCGAAACTTGGCGGTTAGTTGAAGACCATTGCAGGAAATTGCCGGTGACGAAGGAAAAGGAATGACCGGTCCGAAGGCCTATCCGGAAGATAGAATATTAAAAAAATTAAATGCCGGACATTGCCGCTCACCGTTGCGAATAATCAGAGTCTGTTGCCGAGGAAGTGGGAGCGACGAAATACACCGAGAATTCTTTGCCCCCCGCGATCTTTTTGGCCTTTTGTTGCACTTCCATCTCGGTAGAGCTGATCGCAATGATCTCCTGGTCCAGGACCGCGATCCAATCACGCGCGTGTTCCTGCATCAGATCAATGTAGTTTTCCTTGAACCACTCGTCATTCCTATTATCGTTTTCACTTTCATGTTTCTTATCCTTACCATTCATTTTAACACCTGTTCTCAAATGATATTCCTCTGAGGCACTATACGCTCGCAAGAAATTATCGATGACCATCGATATTTCGTTCAGATACGATCCCTGATGATCTTCTTTAGCTTCTTGTTCAGCAAGCATGGAACCTCATATTTCTTCAGACCATGGGTCTCCGGTATGTGACTGACATAGTCGTTGATCCAGTCGTCCAGCTCTCTGTCGGTCAGACCGGCGAAACTGTCATAGTCGAAGTTTTTCTCGAAGTACTCTCTCGACAATTTCTTCGTCAGTTAGCCGAACGAACTCATCGTCGGTCTTTGCCTGCAATTGACTTATCGTGACCATTGTTTGCTTCACCTAGGAGTAATGTCCATTTGTAAGCTGGCATTATATATCTTATTCCGTTCCGCTTCCCTAAGTAACATCGAACCTTTGAATAGAGCCTGGAATGAAGATGTTCAGAAAGAGAGAATGACCTGTTCTGAACTCTAAACTAGAATTGTGATGCTACTGGTCCATGCGCTGAATAATATTGAAAGTTACTCATGGATATCCTCTGACATTTCCACCGATCCGACAATTGGGCTATGAAATATTATCAACGTGTGAAAGCTTATGATATAATTCGGTCCGCATTGGTAAAACAAATATCGACCAATAGTTCAATCATAACATTGGATATGGCATTGGTTTAGATGAAAGTATTTCAAAATAATACGTGGTAAGAACTCCAAATCTCAGAAATCAACTTATGAAGATAGGTAGGAAATGGGCCAACATAGCTCCAATGGAATTGGTGGTTAACGTCGGCGTCTCTGGCTAATTGATTATGAAGCGTTAATCATATTTTATCGAACCTATTAACGATATGGGATATGGTGTGTATTGGAAGGTCCTAATCAAATTGGGAGATTTGGGCAATCGTAAAACGACGGTGAGGACATTCTTTTCAACCGAATCTAGCTTGGATTTGATAGGAATTCATATCAACCTACATTGGGGCGTAAAAAACCCCTGGTTTCATTAGACGACCTCTGCCTGGGAGGAAATCCCCATGCCCACTTCGCCTTTCCTGATCAGGCGCTTGTACAGCCCCACCTTCAGGTAGTCGGTGATGACAAACACGATCAACATCTCCACCCAGATGAAGATCACATACTGGATGGGCAACTGGGGCAGCAGGATGCCGAACGTCACAAGGATCGTCGCTATTGTCTGGGTCGATGATGGTCGCAAGACAGCAGGGGACGTGATGGCTTTACCGACCAGAAATGTCCCTTGGTCCTGAGCTACCAGTAAGACAAGGTGACCCCCTACTGAGAGTTTTAGGTATACGAAGGACAGGATCGTTATTTGGTCTAGGTGAAAGACGTCCAAGCCCCAGGTACAGCGTGAAGAACGATACCACAACCCCGATGAGTCCCAAGAAAGTTGAGACGATGATAACGATCCTCATGTCCCACTTTTCTGGCTTTGCTGAATAACGAACGTTGTCCGTCGATATCGTCAGAATGGGAAGGTCGTTGAGAATGCTAGGAGCACTATCATCGATTGCCGTGATTGGATATAATTGGAAGACAATAATTGAGAGGGTCACGAAGAACAGCAAACGGAGGGTCTCTGATATCCGGTATATCGAATAATTGATCATACGTTGGAAGATCTTGCGGCTCTCCACGATCGAATCTATGATAACGGAAAGGCCGGGCTTCGTGAGCACGATGGCGGCTGCTGACTTGGCAGCGTCCGTTGCACCTTCGACGGCGATACCAGCATCGGCCTTTTTTAGCGCAGGGGCGTCGTTCACACCGTCCCCGGTCATGCCGACGATGTGTCCTTTCTTCTGCAGCAGGTCCACGATGCGGAACTTGGCTTCGGGGAACACCTCAGCGAAGCCGTCGGCTTTCTCGATCATGTCCGTCGCTTGTTGATCCGGGGCATCGAGGAGCTTCTTTGCATTAACGATGTCAGCTCCCAACCCCACCTGCTTGGAGACCTCCTTGGCAATGGAGATGTGGTCTCCGGTGACCATCTTGACCTCGACCCCCATCTGTTTCGCCTGCTTGACAGTCTCGGCGGAGTCTTCCCTCGGGGGGTCCTGCAGGCCAAGGATACCCAGGAATTTCCAACCCCATCATCGTTCCGTATCACTGCCAGCGAACGATAGCCCAATTGGCCATTTCGTCGACGTCTTGGTTGACTTGGTCGCCGAATCGTCTCCTTGTTCTCCGCCATCTCCAAAGTGATCTGGGTGGCTCCTTGGCCACCCGAAATTCGTCTTTTTCGCCTAATATTGATGCTTCTGTGCTCTTTATAACGGGGTCGAACGGGGTAAACCCCTAACCTTGAAATCCTAGTCTTCTCCCGCGCCCGGAGGTGGCTTTCGCTTTCTCCAGGATCGCGTTGTCTATCGCGTCCTTATCCTCGGCCCGGAAGCAGAGGGCGGCCGCCAGCATCAGGTCCGCCTCCCGAACATCATCATAGGCGATGACCTTGGGCGACCGATAGCTGGTTCTTGGTGATTGTGCCGGTCTTGTCGCTGCACAGGATGTCCATTCCGGCCAGTCTTCGATCGAGGTGAGCTTGCTGACCAGTGCCTCCTTCTTTGCCAGGGCGATGGCCCCACGGCCAGCGTCACAGAGAGCACTGCCGGCAACGCCACCGGGATGCCAGCAATGGTCAGCACCAACGCGAACTGCAGCGTCCATAATAGGCTCTGGTGTTGAAAATGGCGGCGATGAAAACAACGGAACCAACATGGCGACGATGGCTATAAGGTAATCACCGATCTTCACTGATGTTCTTCTGGAAGTGACTTACGTTCGCGGCCTCCTCCACCAGTTCGGTGGTCTTACCGAAATAGTATGCATGCCGGTGTTGACCACCAGACCGTTCATCTCCCCCTTCCGTACGATGGAACCGGAATAAGCAACATCATTCAACTCTTTCTCGACCGGCAGCGATTCCCCGGTAAGCGCGGACTGATCGACTTCCAGGAACTGGCCTTCGATCAGTTTCACATCCGCCGGAACGATGTCCCCAAGACGAACCGCACCACATCTCCGGGGACCAGGTCGCTGGGCTGGCAGACCCTCCATATTCCGTCTCTGAGCACTTTCGCATTCGGAGCCAGCTTCTGCTTCAGCAGTTCGATGGCATTACCCGGCCTTGCTTTCCTGGTAAAATCCTACGAGGCGTTGGTAAACAGTAACGCCAGAATGATAAAGAAATCTCCCAATGGCCGATGATGGCGAAAGGATCACGGCTACCTCGATCATGAAGGGAATGGGGCCATAGAAATAAAGCAGGAACTTGATCAGCGGGTTAGCCTTTTTCTCGCTGATCGTCGTTCATGCCGTACTTTTGTTGGCGTGTTTTCGCTTCTCGGAGCGAGACCTTTTCCACTGCTGGACAGTTGTTCGAACAGTTCGTCTGGGGCTGGCTTCCGCAACGTCAAATCGCACGGATTCCTGGGTTTGGATCAAGTGCTCGACATCGATTTCCACATCCGGGCCGTCGGATCGTTTCAGGCAGTCGCCCTTTTGTCGATGGAATGGAGGAAGTCGCATTTCCGCGGGGACTAAAATGACGGTCCTAAAGACCTTAAGGTGATAGCAGGCAAAACAAGGGAATAACCTGCCGGGCATTAATGTATTTTCGCCCTGTGGCCAATTATTAGTTAAAAGGCATGATGCTTCTCATCCATATGCTCCATGGAATTGAAAATATCTATCCGGGTGACCAAACCTACCAATCCACGACACTCGTACTTGTCGACCACCACTATCGTCGTATTCTTGTCGGCAGCCATCATCTCGAACGCATCTGCTGCGGAACTTGTTTCATCGATGGAGTGGAAATCCGTCTGAATGACGTCAGAGGCTGTGAAATCTTGGTCTAACCTCTGCAGGATCGACTCCCGGGTGACGATTCCCATCACACAGCCATCCTGAACTACCCGATACAGATTATGGGGGTTTCTATTGATCAGGCGTAACAAATCCTTAGACGTTGTTTTGACGTCGAAGAAGATCGGGTCTTTTGACATGACTTCCTTTATCTTTACGTCGCTGAGCGTGGAGAAATCCACACCGATCCTGTTGCTGGTGACCTGGCTCTCGAACAATGTGTGCTTTCCTGATAGACCAGATAGCTGACGGTCGATGCTACCATCAGAGGGATGAGGACGATGAAACCTCCCACCATCTCAGTAATGAGCACGGCAGCGGCGATCGGGGCCTTGGAGACCCCGGCCATCATAGCCCCCATCCCAACCAGAACAAAGAGCGGATAAGGTTGAAGGTTAAACGCCATGGCCATGGTCCCACCCACCGCGCCTCCGATGATCAGTGAAGGGAAGAAAATGCCCCCGCTTCCACCGGAACCTACAGTTAGCGAGGTGGCGACCATCTTCGCTATCAATAGGCCCACGAGCAGACCGACGGTGATCAACGTACCATCCAGGATCAACTGGATAGAGCTGTCCCCCAGACCGAGCACCTGAGGATATTCCAGCCCGATCACCCGACCAGGAGACCTCTCGGAGAAGGTCGCGGCCGGCAGCGGGATCGAGGCCTTTCGGAGATGCTCGTTGCGCGCCTCATCAAAAGGACGAATGCGATGCCGACCATGCCGATTACCGCACCCAGCGCCAGAACGATCACCAACAGCTCGGCGGGAATGGTGACGTCAGGCAGGGTAGAGAAGAAGACCGGGCCGGCGCCTCCGAAAGGTATGAAGACGAGATAGGAGGTCACACTGGAAATTATCGAGGGAATGGCAGCATTGCTCTCCAAATCGTTCTTGTATGGAACTTCGATAGTGAATATGGCAGATTCCGAAGCGGTGCCCGGAAGACCGCCGACCATCCCGCCGCCATCCCCGTGATCACCAATATCCTCATATCGGACCGGCTGAGGTGCAGCCGGGTACCAATGAACGAAGCGATCCCGCCGGAGATCTGGGATATAGGCCCTTCGTTCCCAGAGGAGACTACCACCGCTGCCGATGGTGAGTGCAGAAGCGATGATCTTAACCGGTACTATCCGAGTTCTTACTTTTCCACCATTATGGTGGACCGAGTCGATGATGTGATCGGTGCCCGATCCGGCGGTCTCAGGGGCCCATTTCATGATAATAATGCCGGCCAGAAGACCTCCGATGGCGGGATGAATAATATCAGGTACCATGGCAAAGCGAACGAATTGTAGGATACGTCCCATATCGTCGTCAGGAGAAACTGGAAAATGACCGCGCCGAATCCAGCCAGGATACCGACCAAGATACTGTACGGGACCCATCTTCTCAGGTAGGTGCCCAGCTCCTCGTTCAACGGAAGGTTGATCCCTCGCCAAAATGGGGTTTTCGGGCTTTTCCTTCTTTTCGGGTTTTTGCGTGCCAGCTTTTGCTGGTTACCGTCTTGGTTTGCCCAAGGTACGAAATACTCCCTCTAAACCCTTAACACGTCAGAACCATAGAAATGGTTGATATCAATTTTATAGACTCTTCTAATAACTAACAAATGTTTTTTATTTTTAATTACCATGAAATGACTGGTTATTTTTACAGTTATTTAAAAAGCGAAAATTTTCAACTCGCTTATAATGAAACGGTTGTGAATTCACAAGCCGAAATACAAAAACATTGATTGCGCATATAATGATTGCCTATGATACCTGGATTACCAGATACGATAGCGAATGTTATTTTTAACTACGTTGGGTATAATCCAGAAAAGTTAACCTCTGTTCCATCCAATGTTATGAAGGAAATTAGCGATTCTCTGTTGAATTCAATAAAACGGGTTGAGGAACACGAGAAGCGAAAGGCCGAAGAGGATCCCTCTGCTCCCCCTTCTAAAAAGCACAAACCCTAACTCTTCATTGTAAATCTGTATCGTTTGGATCGTCATCGTAGATCATGTCGTAATCAGGCTGACGCTGATTCGTGATCTTTTTAGAGACCACTTGCCCGTTCTTGATCCAGAAATAGTAATGATTCTCTTCGATAATCTCGTTCTCTACCGCATAAATCCGCTCGATGTATTCATAAAGCTGCGTGCCATCCGAATATTTGCGGACTTGATAGGGATCGCCCACCTTCTTTTCGACTTCAGCGACAGGCGTTCCGAGATTAATGCTATCATAAGCATCCCGGTTGATCACCGTGGACCGCGTGAAACAGCTGCTGAGGAAAAGGAGAGATAAAATATACTTCTTCAAGGTGTTGGTCCTGCGGGCAATACTTGTTTCCATACCTTCCCCTTGATCGTCGTGCGAAACTGATCCGAGGTAGCATATTCTGCACGCATGATATACGATTCAGGAGATTCTTTTTCATAAAATTCAAACCCCTCGAACCCCACATCGGGCGCTCTAAACTCCCACGCGATCACTTTATCATTGATAATGCCGGTCCCCGTCACTTTCCCTAAGGCGGGATTGTCTAAGTCGATGACAAAGGTGCCGGGGGTGAGATCGTATAGAAGAAATTGATTGAGCATCACTTCGGACAGCCCTTTGACCTGGATCTCTTGCAAGCATTCAATTTTGCCTGTTTCATCTTTGGGGCTGACTTTCCATCGCGTGACAAAAGCAAGCTCTTCTTCCACCATATTGAGCTGGATTTTTCCCTCGCCCAGCCAAGCATTCGGAGTCAGGAGAAAATGATGTGTATCTGCATTCATTAAAATGTAAACCTTCTGCTATAAATACTTTGTAAAATCCCTAGAGCCATCATCGTCGACAAAACCGAAGAACCCCCATATGTCACTAAAACAAGAGGAACTCCGGTGATCGGGAGCATTCCGCACATCATCCCGATATTGACGATCACATGCATCGCCAAATAGACCGCTATTCCCGCCGAGAGGAGCCGCCCGAAAGGGTCCCGCGCCACCGCTGTCACCTGAAAACTACAATACAATAAGGCGAAAAAAAAGAGGAGAAGCAAAAAAACTCCTATGAGACCGAACTCTTCGGCATATGCCGCAAAGACCGAATCCGTCGAAGGCTCCGGCAGCCAGTCCCTTCCCGTAAATTCACTTTGATGCCACACCGCTCCCTTTTATGCCGCCTAGAGCAATCGCCGTTTGGGCCGCTCTCTGGTGATACGTATCGGGATTGAGCCGCTCATATTGGTATTCTTTTAAAAACTTTGTCATAAAGGGCCGAAGCTGTTCGTGCGAAAGAAGTCCGCTGAACATCATCACCATAAAGGCGATCCCGCCGATACGCAAAAAAACTCATGATCCTCACGACCCTGCGATGGATCCCTCCAAAATAAAACATAACAAGCGCAATGGGATATAAGACCATCGCTGTACCCAAGATCGGGCTGTTTGAGAATGAGCGCAAAAGGGACGAATACAATCAAAAGCGCCTGAAAGGCCGACGATAGGGTGCCAACCCGATTGCCCTTTGTACTCTATAAACCAACTAAAAGCTATCACAACGACAAGCTTCGCATATTCCGACGGCTGGAACGCGCGCCCCAAAAACGGGAGCCTATACCACCGATGCACATTTTGGATCGGACTCGTAAAAAAAAGACCTACTAACATGAGGAAAATAATTCCATAAAGGACCCATGTCCATGCTCGGAATTTCCGATAATCGAGCCCTGCAAAAAATAAATAGACCACCCATCCGATGGCAAACCACTCCAACTGGCTTTTAGAGAGCTTGGTCCAAAACGAGTCGTCGCTGCTGGATGTGGAGGAGATGACCAGCAAGCTGATGAGCATCAAGGCCAAAAGAAGCGGGATTGTCCGCAGATCGATCCGCCGCAAATACCGATGATCCCACATTGCAACCCCCCGTTATTTGCAGTATAATGAACAATGATTATGCTGCCTATCACGTATCTCCATTTTGAAGAACTGCCCTCGACCAATACGTGGGCCAAAGACCATGCCGCAGAGCTTGACCCCACCCATTTGACCTGTATTTGCCGACACGCAGACCCATGCCCGCGGCAGAAATAATCGCACGTGGCATGCGCCGAAGGGCAACCTTTACCTCTCTCTATTTTTTACGATTCCCTCGCATAGCGGCTATCTCCCTAATGTTGGACAGATCCTTTCTCTCATCTGCGCCGAACATTTTTCCCTTTCCATCAAATGGCCCAACGACCTCGTGGTAGGCCCCAAAAAAATCGGGGGGCGTCTTGACGGAAACGGTTATGCTCGAGGGCAAAATAGGAGTGATCATTGGCCTCGGGTTGAATGTGAATATGACCGCGGAGGCGCTTG
Source organism: uncultured Verrucomicrobiae bacterium (assembly GCA_963813135.1). GTDB lineage: Bacteria > Chlamydiota > Chlamydiia > Chlamydiales > Rhabdochlamydiaceae > SZAS-15. The sequence goes on from CAWEXY010000013.1 coordinate 23,142, forward strand.
CCGCTATCAACCGGGAAGCGACCTCTCTGCTGCTGCTTAAGGGGAAAAAATTCGATATCGAAGACCTCGTCCACACCATAACGTCTTCTTTCGCATCGATGCTGCCGCGCCTGCAGAACGAAGGTTTTTCTATTTTTCATCACAACTTTCAAAAACACCTCGCCCACATGGGTGAGAAAATTACATTCCATCAAGGCGCTAAAAAAATCGAAGGGATCTGTGAGGGAATTACCGAAGACGGCCGCCTGAAATTCCGCGACGCTTCGAGCAACATCGTGGCACTCATCTCAGGAGAGATCGGCTAAATTTTCGGGAGGCTCGCGGACATACCAATAGCTTTGCCCATAGTCAAAATGGAGCTGCTCGCCGACTTTAATATCGCGCTTGGCTAGAAAAATCAGATGATAATAGCCCCCATGGAAGACATGAATGGGCTTGAGGTTAGGATGGCTGCAGTGGTTGATGAAGCGGGTGAGATTGCCCTGGAGCGCGTTGATGACAAAGCTCCGCTCAATTTCATCGGGAACCGGATATTCAAAATAGTAATCGTTGATGGGTTCAAAATACCGCCGGTCGTTGCGGTGGACAATGCCGGTGTATTCCCCTACATACGCGCCTTGGGCAATATCTTCCTCGGCAAAGAGGCCATACCCCACCTTGTCTCCCACAAAGCGCACAGATACCTCGGAAATATAGCCCTGTAATATGTTATCGATGTATTTTTCGCCGAGCTCGAGCGCCTTTGCGCTCACCTCGCCGCGCTCGAACTTCTCTAGGCCGCGCCGATGAATCTCTTGATGATCTTCATCGTTTTCGAAAGCGATTTGATGCACATACGTGAAAGGAATTTGTTTCTCTAATTCCGATATGGTGAGTAATTTATCAGGATAAAAAAGAATTTTCCTCACTCTTCAAGCCTCAGAGACGCCAAATCAGGAGTAACCTCCAGAGTGGGCGAGATTTTTGTCCGCAAGATTTGCTGGATCGCGCTGAGCGTTGCGCCTGTGGCCGAGTAGCATGTCGTACACGAGCCCTGATAAGCGATGATGACACGCTCCTCTATGAGATCGGTGATCTGCACGCCGCCCTCATCAAGCTCGATATAGGGGCGGATCTCCCGCGCGATGATCTCTTCGATCACGTGGATTTTTTGTTCTTTGGTCAGCTCGTTCCATCCCGGATATTCTTCGGCTGTGCCGGGATCCCAAGACATCGGCGGCGCAACATAAGTACCCGGAAGAGAGATATCGCTGCACTGCTCAGCGGCATCGGATATCGCGGTGAGAATGCAGTTGACGAGACGACCTTGATCGGATGGGAACCCCCCGAGGTGGTTATCTAAGAGCTCGGCGCCGATGCGCTGCGCTTGATCATAATTTTTATGGATGAGCAGTTCGCAGGCGCCCTCTAATGCGCCGATCAGGGCCGCGGGGCCAAACGCTTGGTACTTGATATCAGCGATGATGCCGTCTGCTTCATCCACAAGCCAGTAAAGCGCGATCATTTTGGCCTCTCTGCCGATGACAAGGCGAAGCGAGCGGCTACGGGCGTCTTCTAGAGAAAATGTTCCCATAAATTGGGGATGCTCGATTTTTGCGATGAGCTTGCGGCTAAAGAGGGTCCATGGATGAGGCTTAAGAATGTTCATGGACACACTCCTTCAAAATCGTGATCAAATCGAGGATGTGGGCCTCTTCGATGGTAGGGGCAAGACGCAGAGAAATCGTGTGATCGTCCACCGCATGCGAAGCCATGCTGCGCTGGTGGAGAAGAAAACGGAGCAGATCGGAATGGGTATGGGCAAAAGATAAAACGGCGATGTCGGGGACGCGCTCGAAAGACTTGAAGGGAGCATCATCCATAGCACTCTCTAACATATCCCGCAGACGCGCGACTTCCGTCACTGTGCGGTCAAAAGAGATAAGTTTTTGCTCAACGCTTTTGGTTAGGGCCGTCAATAGATCGGAAGAAACGGGAGGCAGATAGAACGGCTGCTTCGTAAAAATGCCGTTTTCAAACGAAAAATAATCGGGGTTGATGTCTTGAATACGAAAATCGATCCGGCCGATGACAGCGGTGGCATCGACGTGAAGTAGGATATCGTGGGCGCGGCAAAACTCAGCGATCTCGTGCATCGGATGGATGATGCCCGTTAGCGGATCTGCCCATGGCAAGGAAAGAAGCGAAATTCTGGGGTTTAATGATTTTTCAAGAATTTCGCGGGTGATCATACCGCTCGGCAAAGGTTTCGCAAAACACCCGAGATGCGGAAGGAAGGCGGGCTCCGATTTTTCTGCGATGAGAAAGTGATTTTTTCCATTTTCACGCACGACGTGAAGATAATGGGAAAAGAGGATATGGAAAAAAACGTCTTCCGCAGAATGTCCTACAAAAAGGGCATCCTGGGAGCCAGCGCCAAGCAAGAGAGCGAGAGGGTTAGAGCCAGTTGCAAAATTCCCAGGCCCCGGAAAAATCGAAGATTTTGGGGCAGGGGCCAGCTGACTCGAGGAGACATACCCGTCTAGGGTAGGCGACGAGGGGAGATTGGCTAGCGGCGTGAGCGCCGCAGCCTGCCCCAAAAGGTCGGTTTTAACGGGGTTTGGGAGTTTTGCAGCTGGCTCCTTAGCCATTTTTTTTCCATTTACCGTTGTCATATGTGTAAATGATAGGAACGCCCGTCGGAATCTCGAGTTTGACAACCGCTTCATCGGAGAGACCATCGATGTCTTTGACGATGGCCCTTAAGGAATTGCCATGCGCAGAGACTAAAACGTTTTTGCCTTTTTCAAGTTTGGAGATAATTTCCTTTTCAAAATAAGGAATCGCCCGCTCAGCTGTCATCTTCAGACTCTCGCCTTTGGGCGGCGCGACATCGTAGCTGCGGCGCCAGATATGCACTTGATCCGCACCGAATTTGGCGCGCATTTCATCTTTGTTCATACCTTGAAGCTCACCGTACATCCGTTCGTTCAACTCCCAGGCTACCGTGGTGGGAATTGTCTGGGCTTCGGTCTCTTTGCTATAGATCTGGGCCCATTTATCTAAATTGCCCTCCCCCGGATGGAGAACGCGGGGAACCCTGCCCCCTTTATGGACGGACATCGCGAGCATCGCCGTCAGCTGCGCCCGAGAAAGAGTAGAAACAAAAATCCAATCGATCGGGATATCGGCGATCTGCTCGCCAGCTCGGAAAGACTCTTCTATCCCCTTCTGGCTTAAGGGGATATCAACCCATCCCGTGAAGATATTGAGTTCATTCCAGAGGGAGGCGCCATGCCGCAGTAAAATAAGTTTTGCCATAAGACTCAAATTATATCAGGATGTGTTGTTTTTCCCTACAAGATGAGGTATGATATCTTTCGTATGAAACGACTAAGTAAAGTTTTAGCTGCTGCTGGAGTGGCCTCAAGACGGGCCTGTGAAGAGCTCATTTTTGGGGGCAAGGTCACCGTCAATGGCGAAATCATCTTAAAACCTGAAACTCATGTAGATGCGGAAAAAGACGCGATTGCCGTCGATGGGGAAAGGATCAGCGGTGAACAAGAAAAAGTTTACTTTGTTTTGAACAAACCCCGCGGCTACACCTGCAGCAATAGGAACATGCCAGGGGCCAAAAAAAAACTTGTCATCGATCTTTTCAGCAAAATGCCTTACCGCCTCTTTACCGTCGGACGCCTTGACCGCGATACGACCGGACTCCTCTTGATCACTAATGATGGCCATTTTGCTCAAGAAGTGATCCATCCTTCACGCAACGTGACCAAAGAATACCTCATCAAAACGGTCCAAGAAGTTTCTCCCGAGCATCTCGAAGCGATCATGCGCGGCGGGTTTGTCGAAGGGATATGGATCAAGCCTGTCGACGTGCGTAAAGTGCGGCGCGGCACTCTCAAGATCATCGTGAAAGAAGGCAAAAAGCGCGAAGTGCGCGTCCTCGTTCAAAAGTCGGGGCTCAACATTCTCTCGCTCCATCGGATCAGAATCGGCAACCTTCTTCTAGGGCCATTACAAGAAGGCGAGTGGCGTCCCCTCTCGGCCAAAGAGCGCGAAACGCTCCTCTCCTCCCGTCGTTAATCAATAAATAAGCTGTTCTGTTTTCACTAAATCACTCGTCTGAAATATCTCCGCGATCGCCTCAATCCAATCGGCACGACGGCCCAAAGCGGGACACCGATGCGCTGCGAGTCCCCGCGCACGAATGAGCGGAAGATACTGATATTCGACTTCAAAGAGCGTTTCGATGTGGTCCGATGTGAAACTTAAAGGAACAAACACCACGTGCGGCCTGCCTTCAACCGTCTGGCATACGTCGACGGTATAAGGGCGCAGCCACTCGCCAGGACCAAACTTCGATTGGAAAGAAAGGAGCGAAGCAGCTTTAGGAAATGCTGAGAGAATGTGCGAGTAAGTGGCGCGGCAATGGTCCTCGTACGGGTCGCCTGTATCAATGAACTTTTGAGGCAGTCCGTGCGCAGAGAAAAGGAGAAGAACTTCTTCTTGCGATAGTTTTTGCTGAGATAAAAAATCGGCGAGGGTGTTTTGCATGCAGCGAATGTAAGCCGGATGTGTGTGATACGAAGGGATCCATCTGATCTTGGAGAGGGTATGTGAGGGCAGATGCTGCTGAAAAAACCGAGCGATGCTGCCCGTGGTTGCGTAGGTAAATTGAGGAAAGAGAGGGAAAATGATAATTTCTTTTGCATCGAGGGCGGCGATGGCGCTTAGAGATGCGGCGTGCGTATCAGGAAGGTAGCGATGAAAAGTCAATGCGCCCACAGATTGGGCGACGGCTTCGGTGTCTTCGTAGATGGGAGATTTGCCGCCGATGAGGGCATAGTCATGCGCAATTTTTGCTGCGCGTCTATCGGCAATTTTCCCGAAAAGCCACCGATGCAGGAAGGCGGGAAGCGGCGTACGGAGCACATCCTGGTCGGTTAAGAGAGAGCGCAAGAAAGGCCCCACCTCGGTTAGAGACCGCGGACCGCCAAAATTAACAATGACGTAAGTTGACACAATAGCTTATTGTATAGCATAGGAAGTGGTGATGAGAAGACTTTTTTCACTCTTTTTGCTTGTGCTTTTCAGCTGTGGATCGTCCACATCCTATGATTATAAGATTGCGCTGGACCCGGAATGGTATGCCCTGGGGCTTCCAGGAAGGGAAGCGAGCATCCGAACTTTTTCACTCGAGTTAGTGGCTGAGATCGCCAAGAAAAAAAAGGTGAAAATCGCGGTGCTTGATCGCAACTGGGACAATCTGATGCTGGGTTTGCACGATAGAGATTATGATGCGGTCCTTACAAACCTTCGACCTTATTTATTCTACGAAAAATTGTACGATTTTTCTGCGATTTACTTGGAGACGGGCCCGACCATCGTTGTTCCCATCAACATGCGGGCAAAAAAACCCGATGATTTCGCAGGCAAAGAGATCGCCGTGATGGGCAATGTCGATATTTTGCAGAAATATCCCGGAATTATCATGCGCATGTACGACTCCGTTGCAAAAGCCTTGAATGATACTGCCAATGGGGTGATCGATGGGACAGTGACGGATCTTCTAACGGCCGAGGCTTACTGCCGCGATTTATACCAAGGCAAATTGAAAATCGCATTCCCGCCTTTTGAGCATGAGGGACTGCGGCTGATCGCGATCAAAGACGGATCGGACAAGCTTATTCGGATTTTTAATGAGGGCCTGAAAGAGCTGCATAAAAATGGAAAATACGACGAACTACTCCGCAAGTGGAATCTCGCTCAGTGAGACAGAGACTTTTGTAATGTAGAACGTTGTCGACCCTTCATATCCTGAGTCCGTTCCCAAGAATAACCATAATTTTCCTTCGGCATCCGTCATCATCGAAAGGGGAGCCGTATTTTTAAATTGCTTGGGATAAAACTGATCGGTCGATGCCGTGCGCTGGAGCGTCCCAACCACGATGGCATTTTTTCCGCCTTGGGATTGATTTCCTTTATCGACATTGAGAAAATAGTAATTGTTCATCCGTATTTTTTGAGGCTCTATCGGAGCTGCGCCAACTTTAAAATAGACGCTGCCGCCCGGCGATCCGCCGATGCCCACATTGTGTCCTAAGGGAACGTTGAGAACGGCATCGACTGTGAACGTAAGATCATAGACTGTGTTGGGCTTGAGTCCTGTGATGCGACGTTTGATGAACATGAAAAGATCATCGCTGTGGTTATTTCCTGAAAGAAACATTCCTTTGGTGTTCATTTCGGGAACGTTGGCCCATCCCCACTCGAGCTCATAAAAGAGTTCCTGATCGATGGGATAATCGCAAAAACCACCCACCCATTGATTATTGTCTTGAGAAAAGGAGAAATCCACATTTTCTGCGAAGCACACTAAGGGAAATAGCAATGCGAATAAGATTTTGTTCATGAATCCATTTTTGAGTGGAAAAGGATTTTCGTCAACTGCTCGGGCCTAAGATGCGGCACTTGTCATGCTCGCTGTATTCTTCGCGCACCCGTGAGAGTTCAGCTGGATCGACAGGACATGGTTTAATGCCCCATATGAGCTTCGCGTAATTATGCACAGACTCATCGGAAGAAAATGGCCCCATCCCTGCTATATTGTGGATGGCATATTCGGCCCATTTGTCCCGATTGGAATAGAGCTCTTCGATCGCTTTTTGCTTATCGTAATAATCTTGAAGGTCCCCAAGGACAAAATATTTATCGGCGGGATCTCCATTGTTGGGTTCTAAAAGGCGGCGGTAGAGGCTCGAGAGGGCTTGATGCTCTTCATCGTTTTCAGAAAAGGTATTGTCGCGCAGAGCATCGACGGCCTGCCGGATGGGCAGGCTATGCATGTAGACGTCCCAAGGATTATAGTGGGGTCGGAAAGCGGCGATTTCGTCGGCCGACCTTCCAAATTTGAAGGGCCACCAGCTGTCTCCGATCGATTGCCGCATCTCAATGTTGGCCCCATCGTCTGTCGCAATGCTCAGCGCGCCGTTCATGGCCAGCTTCATATTCCCCGTGCCAGAGGCCTCGGTGCCGGCAGTTGAGATTTGCTCGGAAACGTCCGCGGCGGGAATGATGCACTCGGCCCTTGAAACGTTGTAGTTTTCGACAAAGGCCACTTTTAGAAGGGCGGCCACAGCGGGATCGTTGTTGATTTTTCGAGCGATGCAAGCGATGAGCCGGACGATATTTTTCGCCATTTCGTAACCCGGCGCGGCTTTCCCTGCAAACACCATCATGCGCTTCGCCTTGCGGCTAGTGGGGTTAGCTTTGAGCTCATGATAGATCATAATAATGTGCAGGGCGTTCATGAGCTGTCTTTTGTATTCGTGAATGCGCTTGATCTGCACGTCGATGAGGGCAGTCTCATCGAGAACGCCGCTGTGCGCGACGATGTTGCCTTTGGCATCGCGGACGGGATTATATTCCTTCAGGAAGGTGATGAAATCTTTTTTGTTGTCCGTTTTAATCTGCAGGAATTCGGCGCGGGAAGCCGGATCGCTCGCATATTTTGCCAGTTCGGAAATGTGCGTAAAATCGGTGACCCACGCGGGGCCGATGCGTTTCGTGATGAAGTCGGACAGGCGCGGGTTGATATGCAGAAGAAACCGGCGCGGCGTTACGCCATTGGTCACATTGACGAACCGATCGGGATACATTTCAGAAAAATCTTTGAAAATGGTCGTGCGCAAAATGTTGGTATGGAGCTGCGAGACGCCGTTGACTTTGTGGCTTCCATAGATGGCCAAATGGGCCATCCGCACCTGGTCGCCTTCCAACATCGACATGCGCTGTATGCGCGCCTCATCGCCTGGATATTTTTGGCGCACGGCGTTGCATAATTCTTAGATTGAGCCGTTCAATGATGTGGTATTGGCGCGGAAGAAGATACTGCAGCCGATTTTGGTTCCATTCTTCGAGGGATTCTTTGAGGACGGTGTGGTTAGTGTAGCTGCAGCAAGTTTTGACGATCTCCCATGCTGCCTCCCAGGATAAATCGTGGTGTTTCAACAGAAGGCGCATGAGCTCCGTGATGACCAGGGCTGGGTGGGTGTCATTGATCTGGATGCGCACATGGTCCGCAAACGTCGTCATGTCGGGGAAATGGCGAAGATGGGTCCTCACGATGTCTTGAACGGAAGCGGAAGCAAGGAGAAATTCTTGTTTTAGCCGGATGCGTTTGCCGACTTCATTGTTATCATTGGGGTAAAGAACGTCCGTCAGGGAAGTATTTTCAGCGGCTTGATCGAGAAGGCCCGCATTAAAGCGCTGCAGCAAAAAGTTGCGGGGAGATTCTTTGGTGGTCCAAAGACGGAGCGTTAAGACGTTAAAGTCTCCTTCTTCTTTGCATCCGATGATCGGAATGTCATAAGGGACAGCGCGCACTTCTTCGTAATCGACGAGGTCATGAATCGGCACTCCCTGCTTGTTGGTCGTCGGAGTGGCGTGTCCGGCAAAGAAGACGGCCGTCGCATGCACGTCTCTCCTAAATTCCCAGGGGTTTTCATGCAGGAGCCAAGCCTCGGGGCGCTCGACTTGGGTCCCCGCGCAAATCTCCTGATCAAAAATCCCATACTGATAACGAAGGCCATAGGCGATGGCCGGATATTGCTGCGTGGCCAGCGAGTCGAGCAGGCACGAGGCAAGGCGCCCCAAACCTCCGTTGCCAAGGCCAGGATCGGGCTCCATGTTTTCTACGTGGACAAGATCGCGGTTCATTCTTTTGAGAACGAGCTTCACTAGCTCGAGGGCTTGGATATTGGTGATGTTATTTCCCAGCATCCGCCCGGGCATGTATTCCATGCATAGGTAATGCACCGTGCGTGCATGGCTTCCATGGAAGGTGTGGGTCGTCGCCGTCCAGTTGATCATGATCTCTTCGCGCAGCGTCAGCGAAAAAGCGCGATAAAATTCTTCGTCGCTCGCCTCGTCAAGCGTAATCCCCATCGTTGTGATGAGGTAATGCTTCACCTTGCTCACGAGCATTTCTGCTTGGACGTCTACAACACTTTCTTCCATAAAAATCTTTATTAGCATAAGAGGGAATTATGAACTACGAGTTGATTGTCATCGGCACAGGCCCCGCAGGGAAAAAGCTGCCGTCAAGGCTGCCTACTTCGGGCACAAAGTCGCGATCATCGAAAAAGAAAAAGTCTTTGGCGGCGCCGGCGCGTACACGGGAACGCTTCCCTCAAAAAGTTTGCGGGAAACAGCCCTCTATCTTTCGGGAAAACACGAAAAAGGCCTCTATGGCATCGAACGCGATTTGAGCCGCGAGGCGACGGTTTCCGACTTTCTCTATCTGAAAAACTTTGTGTGCGCTTCGGCCGGAGCCGAAGTTTTGGAAAACCTCAAACGGCACGGCGTCGATATCTATCCTGGCACCGCCTCTTTCGATGATCCTCACACGATCCGTATCGGAGAACAGATCATCACCGGCGATAACATCATTATCGCGACAGGGTCCTATCCTTATCATCCCGCTCATATCCCTTTCGATGGAGTTCACATTTTTGATTCGGACACCATTTTAGAAATCGATCGCTTTCCCTCCACGCTATGCATCGTTGGGGCTGGGGTCATCGGCTGCGAATATGCAACGATTTTTGCGACCATCGGGACCAAAGTCTACCTCGTCAATGACAAAGACGCCATCCTTCCCCACATGGACCACGAAATCACCGAAGAGCTTATCCATCAGATGCGCTCAAGCGGCGTCGAGATTTTGTTCAACACGACGCCAACGGAGGTCAAGAGCAAAGACGGAGTGGAAGTCAAACTTTCAAATGGCCAAACGCTCAAAACCGATATGTTTCTTTTTGCTGCCGGCCGCAGCGGCAACATCAAATCCCTCCACCTCGAAAAAGCCGGCGTAAAAACAGGCCCGCGCGAAGTGGTCCTTGTGGACAATCATTTCCGAACGAGCGTCCCGCACATTTTTGCCGTCGGCGATGTGATAGGGTTCCCCGCGCTTGCCAGTATCGGCATGGACCAGGGCCGCGTCGCCGTCGCTCATATTTTCCACACGCGCGATCTCGAAATTCTCTCCTCTGTAATGCCGCTGGGCATTTACACCATCCCTGAAGCATCCATGGTGGGAATGACGGAAGAAGAGGCTAGAGAGGTCCCGATCGATTATATGGTGGGAAAAGCCCGCTATGCCGACATGGCCAGGGGCCGCATCATGGGCGCCAAATCGGGATTTTTAAAAATTGTTTTTGACAAATCCACCCTTACAGTCCTTGGAGTGCACATTATCGGGCATATCGCGGTCGAACTCATTCATTATGGGATCATGCTCATCAAAGATCGAAAAAATCTTTACGATGTTATTGGCGAGGCGTTCAACTACCCCACGCTCCACGACCTTTATAAATACGCCGCCTATGATGGACTGAGCGTTCTTGCAGGGCATAAAATCAAGCCCTAAGCTATAATATTTCCGGGAGGAGATTTTAACGCAAAGGCGCAAAGGCACAAAAAACTCTTAGCTACTTTGCGCCTTTGCGTTAAAATTCTTTTTCTTACAGATGAAAAATTTATTGATAGAGTTTTTTGTATTTTTATTTCGGGGCATGAGGCGGAACACCTCGGAAAAGGGACGGTTTTTAATCGTCTCGACGACGGGCCTCGGCGATACCCTGTGGGCAACTCCTGCCATCCGCAATCTTCGCGCCAAAAACCCTGAAGCTTACATCGCAGTTCTCACATCCCCTTTAGGCCAACAGGTCCTTAGCAACAATCCCCATATCGACGAAATTTTTGTATTCAAAAAGCTTTGGCGCTTGTGGCGCAATTTAAAAAAGCGCGGCATCGCCACTGTTCTCGTCTTCCACACCTCCCAAAGAGCCGCTCTTCCCTTCTGTGCGCTCCTTGGCGCCAGCCGCATCGTCGGAACCGAAGGGCTGAGCAAGGGCCTCGACCAGCTTTTGACAGAAGTTAAACCGTCGAAGCCCATGCATGAAATCGAGCGGCGCATGGAAATCGCCGATGCCCCCGGCAGCGCGATGATGGAGCTTTTTCCCTCCTCCGCAGACCAAAACGGGATAAAACTCACCGGATTAACTCCTCTCGTTTGCATCCATCCCGGGGCCAAAGACCGGTTCAAACAATGGCCGCCCTCGCACTTCATCGCCGTCGCCAAAGCCCTGCAAGATCATCTCGGCTGCCAAATCTGCATCACAGGAAGCGCCGAAGAAAAATCCCTCGTCGATTCTATCGCCCGCCACATACCCGGAGCTAAAGCGTTTGCCGGCAACCTCTCCATTCTGCAGCTCGCCGCCCTAATGCAAAAAATGGCCCTCGTTATCACCAACGACACAGGCCCCATGCATATCGCCTGCGCGGTGCAAGTTCCCGTGGTCGCCCTCTTTGCCCCTACTGACGCGCGCCTCTGCGGGCCCTATCTTTATCCGCGCAGCAAAATCATTCAAAAGAATGCCACCTGCACCCCCTGCATCCGCAAAAAATGCCGCGAACCTTTTTGCATGCGTCAGATCTCTATAGACGAAGTGACCAAAGCGGCGCTCGAACTCTTTTACTCGGGAACGCGTCCATGACCGCCATCATTATCCTCAACTATAATGGAAAAGACGACACGCTCGCTTGCCTCGCTTCGCTAGAGCAAATGACCTGCCAAGACTATTCCTGCATCGTCGTCGATAATGGATCGAAGGATGATTCAGCAGCTGCCATCCGGTCCTCTTTTCCCAAGATTACCCTCCTAGAAACAGGCCAAAATTTAGGCTACGCCGGCGGGAACAACGTCGGCATCCGCCATGCTCTTGCGCACGGCGCCGAGTACATTCTGCTTCTCAACAACGACACGATCGTCGATCTCCATTTCCTCGAAGCCTTTTTGAAAGCGGCAAAGCAAAAACCTCATATGAGCATCTTCGGCGCCAAGCCCCTCCGTTATTACGAGCCAGGAAAACTCGACCATTTAGGCGGCGTGTGGAATCCCGAAAAAGCGGCCTTCGACCTCATCGGTCTGGGCGCATCCTCTGATTTTCGATTTGACGGCACACTTGACTACGTCTGCGGATGCGCTACCTTAATTCGGCGCTCCGTCTTTGATACTGTGGGCCTCTTCGAGCCCCTCTTTTTCCTCTATTGGGAAGAAGCTGATTTATGCGCTAGGGCCGCCCGCGCTGGCTTTAAAATCGATGTCTGTTATGAAGCTGTTCTGCTGCATAAAGTCGCCGCGTCTATGACGGGCGGCAAGCCCCATATCGCCTACTATTGGTGGCGCAACCGCCTCCTTTGGATGGAGCGAAATCTAGAGCCGAAAGAGAGAAAAAAAATCTTTTGGCGTAAAATTTTTCCGGAAATGGCGCATTTATTTAAACTTCGCTTCCTTAAACGCGCGCAATTATTGTTAAAATATGATCAAGAAAAAGCAGGAAAAATTGTGCAGTACCAGGCGGCAACTGCCGGAATGCTCGACTATTTTCGTCGAAAATTCGGTCCTGCATCTAAATGCTTTCTTAATTTAAAGAAAAATCCATAAGCAGCTAAGAGCTTACCACAAAATACCTCGTTGTGATAAACCTAATCCTAAAAATAGGATTGCTCTATGCATCGAGTGTTCAGATATTTGGCGGGATTTTTATTGCTAGTGCTCGCCGCTTGCGAAGTCAACACGGTCATTGTCAATAATGTCGACGAACGGGAAGCCAATGAAATCGTCGTCTTCTTATCGAGCAAGGGCATTAAAGCGACTAAAGTCGCTATGAAAGCCACCGCGACTGCCGCGATGGAGTCGGGCCCTGCCATGTATAGCATCGCCGTTACAGAAGGATCTATGACGCAAGCGATGGCGATTTTGAATCAAAACGGCCTGCCGCGTAAACAAGGAACCAATCTCCTCGATCTCTTTGCGAAGCAGGGATTCATGTCGACGGAGAAGGAAGAGACGATCCGGTATCAAGCAGGGCTCGAGCAGCAAATCGCCAACACCATCCGCAAAATCGACGGCGTGATCGAAGCGAACGTCCAACTGGCGTTCCCCCGCTGCGACGGTTGGAGGTCCCGCTGGCCAGGCCGCCCAACAAAAAATTACCGCCGCTGTCTATGTCAAGCACCAAGGCATCGTCGACGATCCCAATAGCCACCTCGTCTCGAAAATCAAGCGGCTGGTCGCTGGAAGCGTCAACGGCCTCGACATCAATGACGTCACGGTCATTTCCGATAGATCGCGCTTCACCGATGTGGCTGTGAATGAAACCCTCGAAGAGGGAGTTCCCCAAGCCAAGGAGTATGTCAGCATCTGGTCGATCGTCATCAACAAGGACTCTGTTGCCCGCTTCCGCGTCCTTTTCTTCACCCTCATTTTCACAAATATTCTCCTGCTGCTCTTAGTGGGATGGATCTTGTGGAAATTTTATCCAGTGCTGAAGGAAGGCGGCGGATTTAAACAACTCCTCCACCCTGTTCCCGTGAAATCGACGGAGCCGACTGAAAAACAAGAATGAACACTGCCGCAATGCTAACTTGCCGCGCTCTTTTAGAAAAGGCTCCTTCGCAGCGACGAGAGGCTTTGATGGGCCATCTTGTGGAAAAAGATCTCGCTGCCATGGAAGCCCTTCCTGACACACAGAGCGATCCCCTCGAGACCCTAGAGTCCATGGAAGACCGCCTGCGGATGATCCATCCTTCCTGGCTTACCGCCATCTTGCGCAATTTCTCCCCGAGCGACATGCGTCTTTTTTTGTCGACCTTATATCCGGAGCAAGCGTCTGAAGTGCAAAAAGAACTCCACTTAAAAGGCTCCGTTTCCACGCTTTCAAAAATGGGGAAAAAATATCTCAGCGATGTCCTCTGGGAAAAAATCGTCGGAAAGGAGAGCGAGCCGCTGCCGCTTTCATGCCTGCCCGAATCCTCCCTTCTTCCTCTTCTTGATCTCTCTTTTGAAGATCTCTCCAGCATGATTGATTATTTGGGCATGCACGATCTAGCAAGCGAGATGCGCCAGATCATTGAAGCCTCCCGCCTCAAGAAAATTTACGAGATTCTAGCTCCCGAAGAACAAAATTATCTCAAGATGCTCCTTCAAAGCCAAGAGCCGGTCGTCTTTTCACGCATGGGAATCATGAATTGGAAAGGAGACAAAGAGACGCTCCGCTCGCTCATTCAGCAGCGCGGCATCAACCGTCTTGCCAAAGTAGCCTATGGCCAGCATCCTTCCTTCTTATGGTATTTAGCCCACCGCCTCGAAGCCGAGCAGGCGCAGCTCTTCCAAAAATTGTGCACTCCCCTCGAGAATCCCGCCGTCATCTCTATATTGACAAATCAAGTCCTCGAACTATTTTCATTCATCCGGAGGGCCGCATGAGCAAACTTTTTTCTCTTCTTTTCCAAGGCAGCGTTCATACTTCCTCGCGTAAAAAGAAAGTCATCCCTCTCGAAGATTTCAGCACCCTTGTCGAGGCTTCTCAAATCCTCGAAAAAGCCAAAGAAGACGTTGAGAAATACCGGCAAGACGCCGCTGACGAAGCGGCCCGGCTGAAAGAAGAAGCCAAAAAAGAAGGGTTCGATGAGGGCCTAAAACAACTAAATGAGCATATCTTGGCGCTCGATCAAGAGAAAAAACGGCTGCGCCATGAAATGAACAAATTGATCCTGCCCCTCGCCCTCAAAGCCGCCAAGAAAATCGTCGGCAAAGAATTAGAGACCCATCCCGAGACCATCGTCGACATCGTCATGCAAGCCATATCGCCAGTCATGCAAAATAAGCGCATCACCATCTATGTGAACAAAGCCGACCGCGAAATGTTAGAGGCGCATAAGCCCCAGCTGCGCGAAAAGCTCGAACATATCGAAAGCCTGATCATCGCCGATCGCGATGATATTACTGCAGGCGGCTGCATCATTGAAACAGAAACGGGCATCATCAATGCCGCGATAGAAAATCAGTGGCGTGCTTTAGAGTCCGCCTTTGAACGGTATGTGAAACACTGATGAAAAAACTTCTATTTGTTCTCTTTTTCTTATTTCCTATCGTCGGCCTTTTTGCGCAGGGCGAAGTTCCCCCTCAAGGGGCCGGCCCCGCTCCTTCTCTCATCACAGAACTGGCCGTGCTGGCAGGACTTTCTTTGCTGCCGTTCGCCGTCATGCTCCTCACTTCCTATGTCAAGATCGTCGTCGTCTTGTCCCTCCTTCGCAACGCCCTTGGCGTTCAGCAATCGCCCCCCAACCAAGTCCTCAACGGCATCGCGCTCCTCATGACCATTTACGTCATGTTTCCCACCGGACTTGCGATGTACAATTCCGCGTCGACGGCCATCAACTCCGAGGTCCCTCAAGAGCTTTTTTCGGGATCGGGCGCGCAATATATCATGAAAGTGATGGATGCGGGCAAAGAACCCCTTCGCAACTTTTTAGAAAGGAACTGCATAGGGCAGCACATCACAAGTTTTTATAACCTGGCCTACAAATCCTTTCCTGCAGAATTCCAAACAACATTGAAGCAGACAGATTTCATCGTTTTAATTCCTTCGTTCATCACCTCGCAGCTCAAAGCCGCCTTTGAAATCGGCGTGCTCATTTATTTACCCTTTTTCGTCATCGACCTTGTGACCTCGAACATCCTCCTGGCGATGGGCATGATGATGCTTTCTCCCTTGACCATTGCGCTCCCCCTCAAACTTCTCCTCCTCGTCATGGTCGACGGCTGGACGCTCATTATCCAAGGCCTGGTACTAACCTTTAGGTAAATATGTTTTCTACTGAGATTTACCAACTGACTTATCAAGCGCTTCTGATGATCCTGATTCTCTCAGGGCCCCCTATTATCATTAGCATGATCGTCGGTCTTTTGGTTGCCATTTTCCAAGCTGCGACCCAGATCCAGGAACAAACCCTTTCCTTTACCGTAAAATTGATCGCCGTCATTTTCACCCTGATCTTCATGGGCGGATGGCTCGGCGCCCAGATTTTACAATTTGCTAGCACCATTATCCAAAACTTCCCCAAGTGGACATATTAGAAATTAAGACTTTCAACGCAAAGAAGCAAAGGCGCAAAAGGACCTGGGCGCCCTTGCATCTTCTTAAGAAAGTACAATTCACCACAGAGGGGGAAAAAGGCTCAGAGAAAATACGAAGAAGTAATTTTCTTTCCTTCTCTGCGGTAAACATTCTCCATCCCCATTTACACTGCAGACATCCAGAGGTTCTTACCCGCCTGCGCCTTTGCGCCTTTGCGTTTAATTCTTCTTCCCATTGGATCAACCTATGATCTTCCTGGGACAAATAGATACCAGCGATTACGTCAGCTACGTGCTGAGTTTGCCCAATATCACACCTCTCTCTGTCCTATCGCTTTTTTTTCTCGCGCTCATGCGCATCGCTCCCGTCGTCGCCGTGGCCCCGTTCCTCGGCTCGAAACTTCCCACCCCCGTCAAAATGGGCCTCGCCATCGCCCTTTCGGCCATCCTCCTTCCCCAGCTCCTTCACCTCTCAAACAACACCGCCCATCGGTTATGACACAAGTTATCTTTTTCTTTGCGTCAAGGAAGTCTTTATCGGCATGCTCATGGCTGTTCTCATCACCATGCCCTTTTACATCGCGCAAGCCTCGGGCACCCTCATCGACTTCCTGCGAGGGTCTTCAGCGCTCCAAGTCCCCGATCCTTTCATGCAGACACAAACTTCTCCCATCGGCATCCTCTATAACTACATTCTCGTTGTGATCTTTTATGAAGTCGGAGGACCATTTATCTTTCTCGATGGGGTCCTTCGCTCTATTCCATCGTTCCCGCCGATGCATGGATCGCTCCGATATTTTTCACCGCGCAACAACCTATCTGGGCCGCCATCATCAAAGTTCTCACACAATTTACAGCCCTTTCTATCCAACTCGCAGCCCCCTCTATCGTCGCTATCCTCATGGCCGAGATGTTCCTCGGCATCGCCAACCGTTTAGCGCCGCAAGTGCAGATCGCTTTCCTCGGCATGTCCCTTAAATCCCTCGTCGGAATTGCGCTCTTGTGGGCCGCATGGTTTTTCATTTTGCAGCAGCTCGGCAAGCAATCCCTCCAGTGGGTGCAAAAGCTCAACCGCCTCATCCTGACTATTCCCTCGTCTTAAAAAAATTTATTGACAACCGCTTTCGCGCGCCTTATGTCACATAGATAACGCGCGATGCAATAAAGCGTCGCACATTGTGAGGGATACACATGACCTTAAAAAACAAAGAAATCGCCTCTGCAATAGCTGCTTCGCTCCTCTGCACAAACTTGGCTTCTGCAGCCGACGATATGCAAGTGCGCAACCTCGAAAACCGCGTCAATGCCCTCGAGCAGCGCCGCGGGTCTAACGGGATGCTGAATCCTCCTGCGCGTCCTGTCGTCAAAGACGGAATAGATCTTTGGATCCAAGCCGATGCCCTCTATATGCGCCCCACTGAAGATGGCCTTGGATATTCGATTCACACCAGCGATACCACTGCGGCTTTCCCCGGCGTTCATGTTAAAAATGCCCGTTATGATTGGGATTGGGGATTCCGCGTTGGCGCTGGATATAACCTAGATCATGATGGGTGGGATATCCTCGCAAACTACACTTGGTTTAAAGATGAAACTCACCAAAATGTGAGCGGCGGCATCGTTTTCCCCACGGAAGTTCATCCTGTTAATGCAGGAGCTGCAACCACGCAAAACGCCAAAACGCATCTCAACTTGTGGATCAACATTCTCGATATCGAACTCGGCCGCGAGTTTTTTGTCAGCAAATGGCTCACGCTCCGTCCTCAAGTGGGCGTTCGGGCATTGTGGGTAAGCCGCCATTACAACACCGAATATTCACGATTAGTGAGCGGCAGCGATTATGAAGTTCACATGAGAAATCGCTTCTCAGGTACAGGTCTGCGCGGCGGTCTCAATACGCAATGGGGCCTCGGTAGCGGCTGGAGCATCTTTGGAGAAGTCGATGTGGCCCTTATGTATGGGAAACAACGCATACGCCAAGGCGAAAAGATGGAAACGGGAGACGTCAGCAGAGGATTTTCCACTGATAAATGGATGGCGCTCCGCTCTTCCGTCGATCTGGCTTTGGGAATCCGTTGGGATCGTCTGTTCTGTGATGATAACTACCGTATCCGCTTCCAACTCGGCTGGGAAGACCATATCTTTCTCGACATGAACCAAAACTATCGGTTCACAAGCGCGACAACCGAAGGGGTCTTTGCCGGCAACCGCGGCAACCTATCCTTAAACGGTCTTGCCTTCCAAGCACGCTTCGATTTCTAGTCTTCAAAATTCGACCCAGCTCTTTGCGGAGCTGGGTTTTTTTGTAAAATTCATTGACCGTTAATCCCATGTCATTCTAAATTGGGCGACATGCTTGTGCAGTGGAGCTGCGCAGCATCACATTAACCCTAGGGAGTTTTACATGACTTCAATGAATAAAAAAATCGTCTCTGCTTTAGCAGCTTCTCTCTTTTACATGAGCATTGCAACGGCAGCTGACGATATGCAAATGCGTAACCTCGAAAACCGCGTCAATGCTCTCGAGCAACGCCGTGGTTCTAACGGCATGATCAATCCTGCTGCACGTCCTGTCGTAAAAGACGGAACAGATCTTTGGATCCAAGCCGACGCCCTCTATATGCGCCCCACACAAGATGGCCTCGGTTATGCTATTCAGTCCCATAGCGGCACGGCATCCTCTGCAAATGGCCGGGTCAAGAATGCCCGCTATGATTGGGATTGGGGATTCCGCGTTGGTGCTGGATATAACTTAGATCATGATGGCTGGGACGTTCTTCTCAACTACACATGGTTTGAGTCTGATGCCCATCAAAATGTCAGCGGCGGAAGCATAGCTCCCGAGTTCGCACTAGCAACCTCATTAGCCGGTTCAACAACTAGCAATGCTAAAGCAAATACGAGATTCTGGCTCAATATTCTCGATCTCGAGATGGGCCGTGAATTCTTTGTCAGCAAATGGTTGACACTCCGTCCCCATGCTGGTCTACGCGCTCTATGGATCCATACGAAACTGCACTCCCGCTTTTCCGATTTAATCGCAGGCAGTGCTGTCAAAATCAATGCAAAAAACCGTTTTGGCGGCGGCGGTCTTCGCGCTGGTCTTAATTCCCAATGGGGACTTGGCAGCGGCTGGAGTATTTTTGGAGATTTAGACGCAGCATTAATGTACGGTAAACAACGCGTACGTCAGTCAGAAGAAGAAGTGTCTACAGATGCGGACCTAGCATCTTATTCAGACAACTGGATGACCCTGCGCGCTAGCCTTGATCTGGCTTTGGGGCTCCGTTGGGACCGTCTGTTCTATGATGATGCTTATCGCATCCGCTTCCAACTCGGATGGGAAGACCATGTCTTCTTCGATATGAGCCAATTTGCTAACCAAAGCAACAACGGCAATATCTCCTTGAACGGTCTTGCGTTCCAAGCCCGCTTCGATTTCTAATCTTATAAATTAGAATCTCAAGCAACAAACCCAGTCCCTTCGGGGACTGGGTTTTTTTTATTTGCTGAAACCTAAGTTGCTAACCTGATAAATGAAATTTTATGGAAGCATCTGCCTTGCTCATTCAGATTGTTTTAATCTTATTCTCCGCCAGGCTGCTGGGCGAGGCCGCCGCCTATTTTAAATTCCCTGCCGTTATCGGCGAGCTCATCGCGGGTATTATTATCGGCCCCAGCGTCCTCGGCCTCATCGAGATGAACGATCCCCTTCATCTTTTAGCGCAGATCGGCATCATTTTGCTGCTCTTTGAAGTCGGAATCGAGACGGACATTGGACATCTCGCATCCTCAGGCATGAAAGCTCTCACCGTGGCCGTGATTGGCGTTTCTTTGCCCTTCCTATTGGGCTTTTGCATCAGCTACTGGCTTTTTCACTTCTCGCTGCTGGCTTGCCTGTTCATCGCCAGCACCCTTACAGCGACTAGCATCGGCATCACCCTGCGAGTCCTTCGCGACCTGAAAAAACAAAACAGCCATGAAGCGCATATCGTAATAGGAGCTGCCGTCCTCGATGACATCATCGCAATTGTTTTGCTGGCAATGCTCTATGAATTTTCTGCCAGCGGAGCCGTGCATGCCTGGAATGCGGGGAAAGTATTTCTCTTCGTTCTTCTTTTTTTCGCCCTCGCGCCTGTTCTTGCCAAAGGAGTTTCCTTCGTCATTAAAAAATGGGACGAGAAAAGCAACATTCCCGGCCTTTTACCGACGGCCATCCTTTCGCTCATATTACTTCTCGCTTGGACCGCTCATTTAGTGGGAGCGCCCGAACTTCTAGGGGGATTTGTCGCAGGACTCGCCCTCTCGAGAAGATTCTATTTTCCCTTCTCTCCCTTTTTACAAGAGACAAGAGAGTTCAGCCGCCGCGTTGAAGAGAAAATGCAGCCCATCGTTCATCTATTCACCCCCATATTTTTTGTAGCGGTTGGATTATCTTTAAACCTTAGAAGCATCAATTGGGAATCAACATTTATTTGGGCCTTAAGCGGCGCTTTGATAATCGCCGCGATCATCGGCAAATTATTTTCCGCCCTTCCTCTTGCCGGAGAATCCCGCATGAAAAAATGGATCATCGGAACGGCGATGATACCGCGGGGAGAAGTCGGCTTAATTTTTGCTAGCATTGGACTGACAACAGGTGTCTTAAAAGACGATGTTTATGCTGCCATCATCCTCGTCATTGCCATCACGACCTTAATGGCCCCTCTTTGCTTAAGATGGCTTTATTCTACAAGAGCTGCAGACAGACTTGGCGCAAGGCATCCGTAAAAAGGGCGATCTCTTCTTCGGTATTATAGGGAGCGAGTGAAACACGCATCGCCGAGGTTAGACCAAATCGCCTTAAAAGAGGCTGGGCGCAGAGATGGCCGCTGCGGATGGCGATGCCCTTCAGGTCTAAAAGCGCCGCGGCATCGAGAGGATGAACGCCTTCCATCGTGAAGGTAATGATAGGCCCTTTGTCCTCGGCGGTACCGATGATCCGCACCCCGGGAATGTTCTGCAATTGCTCGGCGGCTATTTGGAGCAAATGTTTTCCATGCTCTTCAATCGCCTCCATTCCTGCCTGTTCGACAAAAGATAATGCCGCTCCGAGTCCCATGACGGAAGCGATGAGCGGCGTGCCTGCCTCAAATTTCAGCGGGGGCGCCTGAAAGGTCGTCTTTTCCCACGAAACGTGCGCTATCATGTCGCCGCCCGTTTGATAAGGAGGAAGAAGGTCTAATAGCTCTTTTTTGCCATATAAAATACCGATGCCTGTCGGCCCGAAAAGCTTGTGCCCAGAAAAGGCATAAAAATCGACATCCTCGACATTCACAGGAATATGCGCAGCGGCTTGGGCGCCATCGACAAGCACTTTAGCTCCCAAGCTGTGGGCCATTTCGGTAATAACTTGGATGGGATTGATGGTGCCGAGCACATTGGACATGTGCGTCACGGCAACCATCTTCGTACGCTTAGAAAGAAGTTTTGCCAGTTCATCTAACCTTAATAGACCTTGATCATCGATCGGAGCGATACGAAGGTGCGCCCCGCGCTCTTCGCACATCTGCTGCCAGGGAATGATATTCGCATGGTGCTCCATCTCGGTGATGATCACTTCATCGCCGGGATGGATGAAGGCCTTGCCAAAGGAGTGGGCGACTAAGTTGATCGCCTCGGTCGTGCCTTTGGTAAAAACGATTTGCTCCGCGCTGGACGCTCCTATAAAGCGCGCGACTTGCGCTCTTACTTCGTTATACCGCTCCGTCGCGCCCGCTGCCATCGCATAGATCGCGCGGTGCACTGTGCCGTATTCTTCTGCATAAAAACGGCTAATGGCCTCGATCACGGCACGCGGCTTTAACGCTGTGGCCGCCGAATCGAGATAGGTCAGGGGCTTGCCATGCACCTTCTGATCGAGCATCGGGAACTGACGTCTATCAAACAGTGATGTCATAGATGAGTTACTCGCAGAGATGCAACCACAGAGGCCACAGAGAGCACAGAGGGGGAAATGACAAGGATATTTTCTCCTCTTCCTCTGTGCTCTCTGTGGCCTCTGTGGTGAAAATTCTTTTGCTGTTTAGATGTCATAGGGTATCTGCGAGGTTATCTCACGGCAAAAGCCCGCGAGAAGGAGTTGTTTAGCGAGAGGATCGCTGAGGCCGCGGCTCTTGAGATAAAAAAGCTGCTCGCAGCTGAGCTGAGAAACGGTGGCGCCGTGGGAAGCTTTGACGTCATCGGCAAAGATCTCAAGGTTCGGCCTTGCGTAAGAGAGGGCATGCTCGCCCAGGAGAAGCGTGTTGCTCAATTGATAGGCCTCGGTCTTTTGCGCGATGGGGTGGACGTAAATTTTTCCTTCAAAACTCGATTTCGATAAATCGGAGAGGGCGGCTTTAAATTTCTGCATCGATCGGCAATGCGGCATCGCATGCTCTACCGTTACATACGCGTGCGCCTGGTTTTTTCCGCCTAGCTGGGAGAGCCCCTGTAAAGAAACATCTGCATTTTCCCCGCCTAGGTGAACACGGAGGCTGCGACGGGAGATCCCCTCATTGGCAACGACTTGCACATGAAATAGACGGCTGTCTTTTTTAAGGGCTGCGCGCAGGGTTCCTAGATACCACTGGCTCTTAGAATCGACCTCGAAATGCCGGAATTGAGCTCCTTCCTCTACAGAAACATCGATGCTGGGGCAGATCCACTTGCCGCTGAGGGGAGTGGTGATCCAATCTACAGAAGCTCCTGCGGCGACGCAAAGCTCGATGCGGGGGAAGGAGATCGTCTCTCCTGAAGAAATAAAAAGGCATTGGATGGGCTTTTCTACGATCATTTTAGGAGGGATGTAGACGAAGACTCCTTGAGGATGAAGGGCGAGGTTTAATAGAGCAAACGGATCGGTTTCTGTTTTGAGAGACCGGCTCCAGCGATTTTGCAAAAAGGCTCCATACGTGCGCATCGCCTCAGCTATGGGAAGGACAATAACTTTGGGAGGGAGCGCCGATAGGTCGGGACGGAAATGGCCATCTACAAAAACAATATAATGGTCAAATTGAGAAGCTGGAAGCTCATTTTCTTGGGGCGGAGTGAACTTTTCTTCATAGAGTCGATGGAGCGGAATATATTTAAACGCTTCATCGTCGCGCTCTGGCAGACCCATCTCTAAAAAACGGTCCCACGCTTTTTGCCGCATCGGATCGCTGACAGCCTGAAACGACTCTGTCAAGGTATCAATTAACATGCGCGTATCCATGCTCTTCAAGTGCGCCTGCGAGCTCAGGCCCGCCTGATCGCACGATCTTGCCATCGACAACGACATGCACGAAGTGGGGTTTGATATAATCGAGGAGGCGCTGGTAATGCGTGATGAGGAGCAGTCCGCGCTCAGGAGTCAAGAGCCGGAGGACTCCCTGGCTCACCACACGCATCGCATCGATGTCCAGGCCTGAATCTGTCTCATCCAAAATCGCCATCTTAGGTTCTAAAACAGCCATCTGCAAAATCTCATTGCGCTTCTTCTCTCCTCCCGAAAAACCTTCGTTGAGGAAGCGCGTTTTAAACTCTTCTTTCATCTCGAGCAGCTGAATTTTTTCGTCCAAAATTTTAGAAAATTCCTCTTCGGAGAGCTTCACTTTTTTCACGGCCTGATAAGCGGCATGGAGAAATTGGAGGTTCGTAACGCCGGCGATCTCGACCGGATATTGGAAGCTCATGAAAAGACCAGCAAGCGCACGCTCTTCGGGATCTAAATCGGTGATATCCGTTCCATCGAGCCATATTTTTCCGCTGGTGATCTCACAGTCAGGATGTCCTGCCAGAACTTTCGCGAGCGTCGATTTTCCGGCGCCGTTGGGCCCCATCAGCGCATGGATCTCTCCTGGCTTCACGGTGAGCGAAAGCCCCTTCAAAATCGGTTTTTCATCAATAGCGACAAAGAGATCTTCTATTATTAACATCGTTTTAACCTACAGAGTTTTCCAGTTTGAGGGTGAGGAGCTTTTGCGCTTCGACAGCAAATTCCAAGGGGAGTTCGCGGATCACATCTTTACAAAAACCGCTGACGATCAGGCTGATCGCGTCTTCTCGAGAGATCCCGCGGGATTGCAAATAAAAAAGCTGTTCTTCGTTCATTTTAGACGTCGAGGCTTCATGCTCGACCTCGGCGCTCGCATGGCCCACTTCGATCGTAGGAAAGGTATTGGCGGAACACTGATTACCGACGAGCATCGAATCGCACTGCGTATAATTGCGCGCGCCGGTTGCTTGCGGCGCCATCTTTACAAGACCGCGATAGGTATTGTGGGATTTATCAGCTGAGATTCCCTTGGAAATAATCGTCGAGCGGGTGTTTTTGCCTAAGTGGATCATCTTCGTGCCGGTATCGGCCTGCATGTAACCATTGGTAAGGGCCACCGAATAAAATTCCCCTACCGACTCATCGCCTTGGAGAATGCAGCTCGGGTATTTCCACGTAATCGCAGCCCCGGCTTCGACCTGCGTCCAGGAGATTTTCGATTGATATCCGGCGCAGCGGCCCCGCTTGGTCACGAAATTATAAATCCCGCCTTTTCCTGTCTCAGGGTCGCCCGCGTACCAATTCTGCACGGTCGAATATTTGATCTCGGCTCTATCCCAAGCAACCAGTTCGACCACTGCTGCATGCAGCTGGTTTTTATCAAAGGCGGGTGCCGTGCATCCCTCGAGATAGCTGACATAAGAATCTTCTTCCGCGATGATGAGCGTCCGTTCAAACTGTCCCGACTCTTTGTCATTGATCCTAAAGTACGTCGAAAGCTCCATCGGGCAGCGCACACCCTTCGGAATGTAGACAAAAGAACCATCGGAAAAAACGGCCGAGTTCAGCGCCGTAAAGTAATTATCGCCGATAGGAACGACGCTTCCCAAATATTTTTCGACCAGATCAGGGTAGAGTTGGATGGCCTCGGATATCGAGCAGAGGATGACGCCCGCTTTTTTGAGCTCTTCCTGAAACGTCGTCCCCAGCGAAACCGAATCGAAGACGATATCGACGGCGACATTCGCGATGCGCTTTTGCTCGTCGATCGGAATGCCGAGCTTTTCAAACGTGCGAAGAAGTTCAGGGTCGGCATCTTCTAAATTTTTTAAAGCGGGTTTGGTTTTCGGCGCGGAGTAATAACAGATACCTTGATAATCGATGGGCCCGAATTTGACATTCGCCCACGTCGGCTCGGCCATTTCTTTCCAGCGTCGAAAAGCCTTGAGCCTAAACTCGAGCATGAACGCCGGTTCTTTTTTTATGTCAGAAATTCGATGGACCGTCTCTTCGCTGATTCCTTTAGGAATAGCCTCGGATTCGATATCGGTGACAAAACCATATTTATACGCCGTCATGGGGCCATTATATAGTTTTTTCCATTAGACTTCCTCCGAAATTCTATTCGCTTGTTAAAATCTTTCTTTTATTGCTTGCAACGCAAATTTCGGAAGAAGTCTATTCCCTCAAAAAACAAAATATTTTATAAGAGCAGTAAAATGTTCTTTTATCTAGTAATTTTTTTAAGCGCCCTTTTCCCCTCCTTGGAGGCGTGCACCGCCTTTCAAATCAAGGCCCAAGACGGGTCCCTTATATATGGACGGTCTATGGAATTTGGCTTTCGCATGGCCTCCGACCTCCTCATCGTCTCCCAAGGAGCCCAATACATCGGAACTGCCCCGCAGGGGGACCCCGGCCTCAAATGGACCGTCAAATATGGTTTTGTCGGAATGAACCAGTCGATCGCCAAAACGATCGTCTCCGACGGAATGAACGAAAAAGGGCTTATCGCGTCTATTCTGTATCTCCCCGGCTTTGCCAAGTATGAAAACCCCGATCCTGCCCGCACCGACCGTACGTTGGGCGCTTGGGAACTTCCTACCTTCCTCCTCTCAACCTGCGCCACCATCAGCGAAGTAAAAACAGCTCTCATGAACGTCCTGGTCGCCGAGCAGCCCACACCGCCCTTGGGCAATTTTGTCCTGCCGCTTCATCTCTACATCGCCGACCGCAGCGGCTCTGTCCTTATCGTTGAATATATCGACGGAGAGCGCCATTTCTATGACAACCCCCTCGGCGTGCTCACGAATTCTCCTCCTTTTGATTGGCATTTAAGCAATTTGTCCAATTACATTAATTTGTCCCCCTCTAATGTTCCTTCCCTCAAGTTTTCCAATTGGACCGTGCGCAACCCTGGCCAGGGAAGCGGCCTCCTCGGCCTTCCCGGCGATTACACCCCCGCCTCGCGCTTTGTCAGAGCTGTTTTATTTTCTCAGTGGGCCCATCCCATGAAAAATGCGCAAGATGCCGTAAATCTCTCCTTTCACATCCTCAACACCTTCGATATTTTTGCCGGCATCGTCCGCACCAAAGCTTCCGAGCATGACAATGCAAGCTTGCCCACCAATGAAGAGTTAAAAAATGCGATCGGCCCCGACATCACCGAGTGGATCATCGTGCACGACCGCACCAACCTTAAAACCTATTTCAGGAGCTATGCCGGGCTCCAAATCCAAATGGTCGATTTAAAGAAGATCGACTTCACTATTGGACGATTTCAAACGATCCCGCTGCCTAAAGATTTTAATACAGAAGACGTCACGGGCAAAGCCAAGCCTCTTATCCAACAATAATCAATCGATCTTAAAATACGCCGCTTGCTATTATGCTCGAGTGAAAACAAGCTGCTGTTACAATAAACAGATAACAATCAACTTTCCGGCTATAAAAGACGACCCGTATGGCCGACATCGAATTGCATCCATCACAAATGAAATCGGCAAGCGCATCCCTTCCATCATCCACCGCAGTAAATTAGCAGAACGCATCGACAACGAAATCGATGAGCGCTGGGAAGGGAAAGACGTAACTATTGTCGTAAACAGCGACGATTTAAGCGTTACGGTAAAAGCCGGCGGAAGAAAAGAAGAACTGCGTAGAAAAAGCTGTCTGCTGGGCATGTTTAACTTACAACCCCCTTCCTTCCATCTAGATGAGCGCTTGAAAGCGCTCGACTCGCAAATGAAGGACTTATGGAAAGCTGTCGTCAAAACCCAGGGGAAGAAAAGAATTGAAAAGCGCATCAAGAGATCTTGTGCGATCTTGGCCCCCCTTGGGGTGGATAAGGTAGTCATGAATGCTTGGGCGCACGGTACAGATCGGAAAGTTAAAATAGGTCTTTTTTATCTTCTTGAACCGTCGGATTTACCCTCCCATTGGCCGAAGATGTTGATGCTTCAAAAAAAACAATACCTTCAAAGACTCCTTTCCCGCCGGATTCCATTAAATGAAATTTCTGCATTAGATCGAAAACTACAATCTGGTCAATGGGAATACATCCGTAAAGGAGTGCTCGCGCACGAACTAGGGCATTTGACAGGAAAATCGACAGATTTTGAATCAAAGAAGTCTAGAAACGATCCTCAAATCAAACGGCAATATGAATATGAGGCTGATGCAATCGTAGCTTCTCTACCAGATATAAGAATAGTTAAGGGGTTCGTCACCGATTTAGAGATTGAGAAAGCTATTTTCTCCCCTCAGCAAGACAAGGATTCCGACACCCACCCTTCTTTGGAATCTCGCATACAACTGCTGCATAAAAAAATCTCGGAAAGAATAACGAATCAACCCTAGCAGAAAAGCGGGCCTTTGCGACATCATAGGGTCATGCGCAAA
Source organism: uncultured Verrucomicrobiae bacterium (assembly GCA_963813135.1). GTDB lineage: Bacteria > Chlamydiota > Chlamydiia > Chlamydiales > Rhabdochlamydiaceae > SZAS-15. The sequence continues at coordinate 50,792 of CAWEXY010000013.1, forward strand.
CGGTCCTTGACACTCCTTGAGGTCATCATCGCCTTCACCCTCCTCGGGTTTTTGCTGACCGCGCTCCTTCCCATCTATTTCCAGACAAAGAAACAACAAATTCTTTTTGAGAAAGGCAAAGAAGAAATCCTGCAGCGCCTCCGTTTTTACTTCCGCATAAAACACCTCTTTGAAAACAGCGCGACCGTTAAGATAGAAAAAGACCACCTTGTGTTTACTTATGATAATGCTCTTGATCCCGATAAAAGTTTTCGAGCGAATGTGGCTTCAACCCTTAAATGGAATGGGAAAGAAATCGTTCTTAAAACGGCATCTAAAAGCGGCCAATCGAGACCCGATGAAATTCTGTGGGAGAAAGTTACAAGCCCAATATCTTTCGAAACCGCTGAGCAAGACAGTGAAACATTAATGATAAGCGTTAATCGGATCCTTTTTCGGTTTAAAAAATCAACATTATGAACATACTTCCTTTTGTCCTCTCCTTCCTACTCCTGATGTCGCTCCTTGTGGGTTCCATGCTCAAAGAGATGAAAGGACTCGCGGTAGGCCAACAAGTGGCCTTAGGAGAATTACACGCTACTCAACAGCGTTTAAGCGAAAAAGCAGAAAAGCTGTACAAATCCAAAAAAAAACCTCGTACAACCCAATCGCCACCGTCAGGCTCCACTGCCACACCAAATCTGGTTGAATCAACTGAATCTAATGACTCTGACTCCGATGATGATGACGATAAAAGCAAGCGCTCCTATTTTTGTAAAACTGAATGGGCTAAATTCCAACTCCTCTCGATAATGGATAACCCTAGTTCAGCACAAGGATATCCTGCCTATGAAATCGCGGTCCAACTTGTCAAAGATCTATACAAACATACAAGCTTCTGGCAAGAAGCTTGCGACCCCCAACTGGCCGAGAAAATCATTAATACTTTGATGAAAGGGAAAGAACCGCAGATTTTAGACCGTTTTGCAAATGATCCCAAGCTTGAAAAAATTTTTCATCTCATGTTCACAGGGACGAATAGTTATGATGTGAAAGAAGAAAAGAAAAAGGGATACCCGCCCTTTTTTGATTATTTTACTCTCGCCGAAGGTGCTCATAATAAAGCAATAGCTTTTAGATACGCCAGTTATCCTGTACTACAGGCAGCTATAGGAAAAGAGCTGGTCGAGAGCTTGAAAAAAGCAGAAATAAATAACCAAAACACAACTCTAGTAAAAGATGCCTTTAAAGCTCTGATTAAGACCAGGCCTGGTGACACTCGGGTTCCCGATCACATCGAAGATCTCATTTATTTCAGAGGCATCGATAGCAATGTGGTTCTCTCTCAAGACCCCTTCACCGGCGTGACCTCCCGCCTACCGCCAAAAATCAAGAAGTAAAAGAAGGCCGATTCTTTGGTAGCCGCACAGTAAATGTCGTGCCTTTGCCTAAAGTGGAAGTGACCGAGATCGATCCCCCATGTTTTTCAATGATCGTCTTCACGAGCGAAAGGCCCAGCCCAGCCCCGCCCATGCTGCGCGAGCGGGCTTTGTCGACCGTATAAAATCGCTCGAATACATGAGGCAGATCATCGGGCGGAATGCCCAAGCCTTGATCGGCAACATCGATTTCCACATCGCCGTTGGTAGAGCGCGCGGTCAGCGTGATCTTGGCCGGCTTAGGGGAATATTTCACACCGTTTTCAATGAGGTTCATGAGGGCCAGCTCGAGAAGATCGGGATCGGCCTGGATTAAGATCTCCTCCGCAGCGGCTTTTACCTCCACATGCGCTTCTTCGTGGACGGCGAGCAGCATCTGGCGGCAATTTTCCAAGAGGGCGACGATGTCGCACTCTTGAACTCGCGCATGGGGCAGGCTCTCGATATCGGAAAGGGTGAGAAGATTTTTCACGAGCGTCTCCATCCGATGGCAATTGCGGACGATTTTTTCAACGATGTCATTGAGAAGCTCAGGGGTGATTTCGGGGATGTCCTGGAGCGTTTCAGCAAAACCCTTGATGATCGTAATCGGCGTTCTCAGTTCATGAGAAGCGTTGGCGATAAAATCTTTTCCGATCTCCAGCACTTGGTATTGGCTCGACTTATCTTGCAGCACTAAAATCGCGCCGCCTTCGTAGGGCTTGGGCGCCGCGATCAAATCGAGATAGGTCTTGCCGCCATTTTGCAGAACGAACGTATCCATCCGCATCGCGTTATCTTTACGGGCCTGCTGAAGAAGAGAAACGCAGCGATGCAGCAGCTCAGTGTGGCCTTCCATGGAAGAGAGTGACTTGCCCAGTACTTGTTGTGGAGAAATCCCGAGCATCCGGCTCGCCGTCGCGTTGATATAACGAATAAGCCCTTCGCTATCAAAAGCTACGACGCCCTCGACAAGCGACTCTAAAATTGCTTCTTTCTCTTCTTTTTCTTGGTTGGCAGCTAAGATCTGCGCTTGGACTTTGGCAGCAAGAGAGTTGATGGTATCTCCTAAATGCCTGAGCTCCTTATCGCTATTTTTCGGCAGGAGGATTACAGGGACCGTCTCGACCTTCCCTTCTTGATAAGGTTTGATCGTCGAGACAATCGCCCGGATGGGGCGGGTCAAGTAGGCGAAAAGGCCGTAGAGGACGCCATTGAAAAATAATAGAAAGAGAACGCCCGTCGCAATGAGCCCCATCTGAAAATGGTGCATCATCACTTCGAGCTGCTCAAACGGAAACGCCATCCGGAGGACTAGGGTCTTCCCATGAAAATCAAACCGCTCGGCTACGTAGACAAAGCGGCGCTGAAATACCTCCGACCAATCGACGGTGTACCCTTTCCCTTTTTTAAAGGCCTCGACGACTTCGGGGTGGGCGCTGGGGTAGCCTATTTCGAACTGATCTTTTAACTCGCGCGCAAGATGGGTATCGTAGAGCAGACGGTACTGGTCATCGATCACGCTCACGCGGAAAAAGACAAAGAGTTCTTGCTGCTGCAGATAACTGATGATGGCATTGAGATCTTTTTTATCTTGGATTTCTGCGATCAGGTCATTGCCCATCTCTTCAAGCCCCTTGCGCGCCACTTCCTCGACAGAGATGCGGCTCAAAGGAAAAAGGACCACCAAAAAGAGAATGAAAACGAGAACTTGGGCAAAGAAAACCTTCTGCCGAAAACTCCACTTCTTCATCCATACCTCTGATGCAGGACAATGAAGAGAGAGAGAGGTTTAACGCAAAGACGCAAAGACGCTAAGATCGTTTTGCCCCTTTGCGTCTTTGCGTGAAAATTCTTTTTCTCTATCCTATTCAGCATAAAAATTTTTGTAGCCTGTTTTTGTGATCACGATCGTATCTTCATGGCGCACACCGCCGACCCCTGCCATGTAGAGTCCCGGTTCGATGGTGATCACCATGCCCGGCTCCAAAACCACATCTTTGTCCACGCCGCTGACAGACAAGCGCGGCCATTCATGGATTTCAAGGCCTACCCCATGGCCTAAACTATGAAGATAAAGCTTTTCGAGTTTTTCTTTGCGCATCACGGCCCGCGCCGCTTTATCCAGATCGCCCAGACGCCGTCCCGGCTTGCAGAGCTTGAGCGCTGCGGCATGCGAGGCGCGCACAACTTTGATGAGTTTTTCTAATAGGGGATCGATTTTCCCAAAAGGAACAACCCGTGTCATATCCGAGTCGTAATGATCGATCATGACTCCAATGTCAATGAGAACGAGGTCCCCTTTTTTGAGCTTGCGGTCTCCGGAATGGTAATGGGGCATCGCGGTATTTTCCCCAAAAGCGATGATCGGCTCGAACGCTAATGCGCTCGCTCCGTTCTCACGGCAAAAACGCTCGTATTCCCAAGCCATCTCTTTTTCTGTAACGCCGGCTTTCAGCTTTTTCTTCACATGCAAAAAGCCTTTCCAATTGAGATCGGCGCTTCTTTGTAAAATTTTGAGCTCCGCCTCGCTTTTGATCGCGCGGATTTTTTTTAGAGGAGCGGAGATCGCCGTCATCCGTTTCGGAAAGAGCTTCTCTAATTTTTCCGCCGCTTCCACGCTAGTTGTTTGGCTGTCAAAACCGATGCGCCCGCTTTTTTTGGCAAATTTCTTGACGTCTTCGGGCGTAAGATGCCCAACGGGAATAGCGCTTTTTTGGCTGCACACTTGAAAATACCGCCCATCGACAAAAAGCTTGGCATCCTCCCATCCAACGAGCACTCTTCCCAGCGACACCTCGCAGCCGGTAAGATAAAAAATATCGATCGGATTATCGAGGATCAACGCTGGAAGGCGATGCTTTTTTAAAAAGCTGCGCAATTTCTTCAGGCGCTCTTCGAACAGCGACCGCGGCATCTTGAGGGTCATCGGCAACCTCCTTCCATAGGGCTAAGGCCTCTTGTATCATAAATTGTTTTTTCCGCCTTGCAAAGCGAGCGATTTTTCTGGGAAGGTTCCCGCCGCTCGCGATAGCGCGCAGCACTTCGCCGATCTGGTCAAAAGAGATGAACGGCGGCATTGCATCGACCAAAAACGTCGTACGCCCAATGGGTTGCACAGAAAAACCCATCTTTGCCAGTTCATCGAGGCGCAGCTCGAGTTCCTTGGCCTCTTCTGCGGTCACTTCGACCCGCTCCGAGAGAAGAAGCCCCTGCGAAGGAGCATCTTTTTCCGCTGATGTCAGTTGCCGCAGCGCGATTTTTTCTTGAGCGGCGAGCAGATCGACGATCCACAGAGCCTCTTCCTTTCCTTCGACGAAGAAAAAATGCTTCCAAATACCCACCGCGTGCCATTCTTCGAAAAGCTCGAGGTGCTTCTCCGTAGCCTCCTCTCGAAAACTTAAAGGGAAACTCACCCGATCCAGCGGAGCTTGAGAAAAGACGATCGGGGCTGATAGAGAAACCGGATCGAGCGCTTCCGCCACAGCGCGGATCATTTTTTCTTTCAGCGCAAGTTCTTCCTGAAAACGGATTTCTTTTTTCTGGGGGTGGACATTGACGTCTACAGTATCGGGCGGCAGCTGCAAATGCAAAGCGAAGAGAGGATGGCGGTCTTCATCGATTCGTGTGGCATAGGCTGCGCGTACCGCATAAGAGATCAGCGGCGACACGACAGCCCTGCGGTTAACAAAAAGATATTGTCCCGTGCGCTTGGGCCGGCTATGGAGCGGCGCTCCCAAAAAGCCTTGGATCCCCTCCTTGTCGATGATCTTTGCCTGTGAAGCGACCCCATCTCCCAGCGTCGCTACCAGCCGATGTTCGAGCTGCTCAAAGAAAGAACCCTCGATCGCCGGCGCCGAAAAAGCCACGCGGTCCTCCGCCAAAAGCTGCAGCCCAATGCCGGGATAGGCAAGCGATAAAGTCACCAAGAGCTTATAGATTTCGCTGCTGCTAGCGGCGGCTGACTTCTGGAATTTTTTTCGCGCAGGAACATTGTAGAAAAGGGACCGCACTTCGATCGTCGTTCCCCGCTGCCGAGGAAAGGGATCGGCGGAAAGGATTTTTCCACCGGCCACTTCGACCTTGGTGCCGCTATTTTCATCTGAGGTCATTAACGTCACTTCGGCAATGGACGCGATCGAGGCGAGCGCCTCCCCCCGAAATCCCATCGTACCCAGTGAAAAAAGATCGTCGGACGTAGAAATTTTCGATGTCGCATGCCGCTCGAATGCCAGCAGCGCATCCTCTGCGCTCATCCCGCATCCATCATCCACCACGCGGATCAGCCCAAATCCGCCCCCTTTCGTCTCGACGGTGATGTGCGATGCCCCCGCGTCGATGGCGTTTTCCACGAGTTCTTTGATGACAGATGCTGGGTTCTCGATGACTTCACCCGCAGCGATGCGGTTGATGGTCTCTTCGGATAGAAGGTGAATTTTCGGCATAACGCACAGTTATAGCACGAACCGGGAAATTCTTTGCAAAATAGACATAAAAATTTACAATGTCTGCCACAATATGAGCACACGTTCAGTCTCCGACACATTTTGGCATGATCTAGCGAAAAGAAACGATCCCAGGGCCTTTCAAAATCTGGAAGGTAAGATAGAAGAAATACGGAAAAAAAATGGAACGTGTTCCTTCGATCTTCAAGATTCCAAGGGGAGAACTCCTTTGCACATCGCTGTTCGCCAAGGAAACACGCATGCTGTTCGTTTTTTTCTGAGTCAAAAAGCGAATTTTTCTATACCTGACAACACGCATAGGACAGCTCCAGAGTACTTGACCGGAAAGCTCGAACTGGCCTCTCTATTTCTTGATCATTATAAAAACCTCATTTGGAACTCCAATAGCGATCCTTACGCTTTGAGCATTCCGACGAATTATCCGATTCGGCCTTTATCCCCAGCTCAACTCTCAAGCGCGCTCAAAAAAATGCTGCCTTCTCCCATCTCCCTTCCCTCCACTCCCTTTTTATACCGGAAAGGAACCAACGATTTTGGGCGCCAGGTAGAGCGCTTACTTCTGCGCAGCCCCACAGAGCTCGCTCCTACCGCTCAAAATTTTTATCTCAACAACATTGATAATATCATCGTCAACATCCGCGAAATCGGTAAGAAAGAGGGATTTTCCGTTGAAATGACGCACGGGCCTTATTATCCGCGCGATTGTTTGATTTTCGGCAGGGAGCGCATCATAAAGGCATTTTCTTCCGATCCTAGCATCGTGCAAAAATCGATCGACCGGGCCCTCTCGCTGGCCATCTACCTGGATAGAACCGGCGGTTTTAAAACGCATATACAAGCCTTCAATGGATGCATAGGAGCCAACATGCGAAGTCAAAGCTCTGCAATGCAAGATCGGGTCCTTGATTCCGCTACCAGCGTTCCGATTTATATCGAGGGCGGCAACGTATTGCGATTAACAGATGCCCAAGGAGGGGAAAAGGTTCTCGTGGGTGAATATCACCTCTATCAAACTCTTTGCCAACTGCGCCTGGAAAAATATTTTGATAAACATCCATGCTCTATCAACTCCGAATTAACCGATGAAAAAATACGCAAGGGCGCCGAAGAAATGTATGCGCTGGGCCTTCTAATTTTAGGAGACGACGCGAATAAAAAAAGCGGATTTTTATCTAGAGAGGATATAGAGCATCTTTTCCCGATCTATTTGGACAAGCTGGCGAACATCTCGACCACCCTAAAAACTGTCGCAATCGAAGAAAAGAGAATCCTTCCCTTCGATTCTCATAAAATTGATATGGCTGAGGTAAAACCTCTCGTTGCAAAGTATCTCGCTCAAAAAGAAGCGGCCAGAGCATATCTGGCTCAAATCTTAGAAGTCCCTCCAGAAAACCTCCATTTCATTTCTCAATGGGACTACCATCTCGACGCATTCCTCCAGCCGGGCCCCCGCGGCACTCTTTTGATGCCGGACCCGAGCTTTGTGATTAACTTTCTCTCGACCCTGCGCCAGGCTGGACAATCTCTAGGACTCTCTTACTTGGATACCTTAATAATCGACCGTCTCAGGACAGCGATGCAGCTCGTTGAGAAGGAACTTGGATCTTTATTGCAGCAAGTTAAACAAGAAGTAAAAGCGGCCGGATTTACCGTGCTTCCATCGCCTGGATGCATTTACGATCTCCATCTTCAATTAGATAATTATACCCGTCATGTACACTTTTTGAATGCTCTTACAGGATGGGGGAAAGACCACTATTATTACATTACATTGGGGGCCCAAGTCGGGCCTACACTAGGCAACGTTTTCATGCGATTCTTCGAGCTATTTTTAAAGCAATACGAGCCGAACCTCAAAGTCTATTATGTAGGAGAAAATCCTCAAAAGCCCGGCGACTTTACGCAAGCCATGGAACTTTGGAACCAAGTCAAAAACACCCAAGAGGGCCCGACATGGATCCCAGGCGCTGAAGCGGGGGTCCACTGCCTAACTTTTGAGCTGGAGACCCAAGACCACAAGGATAATCCCTAACACGCCGCGCCAACTGACTGAGTGGTAAAAATCCTTCTCTTTGCTATCTTGACTCTCATGCCTACCCTTGCCACCGCGACCGAAATCGTGCAAAAATTAAAAAATGCCGGCCACACCGCTTATTTTGCGGGCGGATGGGTGCGGGATCATTTGATGAAACATCCTTCTGATGACATTGACATCGCCACATCGGCATCGGTCGATCAGATCCGGCAACTTTTTCCCAAGACCATTCCTGTCGGCGTCGCCTTCGGGATCGTGATCGTCGTCGAAGATGACCATCAGTTTGAAGTCGCGACTTTCCGCAAAGACCGCGGCTACATCGATGGACGGAGGCCGACCGGCATCGATCCTGCGGCGCCCGAAGAAGACGCGAAGCGCAGAGATTTTACAATCAACGGCATGTTCTATGATCCGATCACGAATGAGATTTTCGACTATGTCGGAGGACAAAAAGATCTCAAAAAAGGGGTGATCCGCGCGATTGGCAAGCCCCAAGACCGTTTTTTAGAAGACCGTCTGCGCATGATGCGCGCTGTGCGGTATTCGACAAGATTTGGATTTCCGATCGAGCCTGATACATTGCAAGCGATTTTAGCCCATGCGCCGTCCCTCCTGCCTGCAGTCGCCATGGAACGGGTGTGGCAAGAGTTTCAAAAGATGTCGCGTTTTGCCCATTTCGATTCGGGGCTCATCACGCTGCATCAACTTCAACTCCTGGGAACGATCTTTCCTGCGCTCAAAGATGTTCCCATAGAGCAGATCCAGGATCGCGTGCGGGCGATCGAGCATTTCCCGAAGGGATCGCCCACGATCGCCGAACTCCTCGATCTATTTCCCGATTACAACCTTCAAGAGCTCTATGAGCTCTGTGATTATCTAAAGCTATCCAGGGAAGATAAGAACTTTGTGACGTTTTATCATCGTGCCAAAAGCCTCTTGAATATGCCCGACAAATGGCAGACAAAATTAGAACCCATCGAATGGGCCCGTTTTTACGCCCATCCCCAATCAACTCTATGCCTAGAGATTATCGCTGCCCACTTCACCCCCGAGCAGCGGAGCGCTTTTTCTGAAGAGCACGCACGCCATCGGCAGCTCCTCGAGCAGCCCATCATGCGCATCCAATCCGGAGCGCCCATCGTGCGCGCTGAGCATTTGGTCAAAGAAGGCGTGGAAGCCGGGAAGAAAATGGGAATTCTCTTAAAGGAAGCTGAGCGGATTTCTGTGAATCAAGGCATCGACGACCGCAGCAAAATCATTGAGCAGTTGAAGAAGTCGCCGCTATGGTAACATCATTTTCTTGCATCCATCGCTCGATGCGCTTGCGGATACGTTCGTATTCTCCTTCTTTGGTGCCGCGGAATAATCTTCCGATATCAAATTGAATTGGGCGGTCCCCCACAAATCCGTAATTGTGGCTCACAGCCTTGTCTTGATCGGCAAATCCCTTCGCTATACGCCGCTCGACTAAAGAACATATCGATGCATACGCTTGATGCACCCCTTGGAGGTCGCCGCTTTTTAAAAGCCTTTCCATGCGGGTGAAGAGAAGCTCGGCCTTTTCCTGTACGAGAAATGCATAATTATCCAGATCGACGCTATGGCGCCGGTGGAGCCTATCGGAGATCGTGATCGTTCGATGCAGGCCTTTCGTCGGGTTGAGATGGAGAAAGACCAGCCCCGTTTCTTCTCGCAAGTGATCGTAAGAATTTTTATAGGCGTCGAAAATGGTCTGCAGATTTTTCATGCGGCGTTCGACGATGCCCGGACGAAAATGATCACGAAAACTCGGCAGCAGATGCTTCATCTTGAAAAATTTGAGCACATATTTTCCGTCGGCGCTCTCAAAAGCATATGACTGAGAACCTGATGCCAAATAATGGAATTCTTGGGAAAAGACCGCATCCATATCCTGCGCAGGCGGGGCCACCTCCCATTCAGGGTGATAGGTCAGTTCCGCCGAAATCCGGCTCAAGGAAAAATTCAGCGATGGGCGCTGGTTAAACCATAGGGCGAATAGGATAATGGCTATCATCGCCCAGAAACGCTTGCTGGTGAAAATCGATTGTGCAATCATTGGTGTAATGGTACCACGAAAGATCACCAGCTTACAACACCCTCTTGTGAAGAGGCTTGTTAAAATTCGACTTGATAAAGAAGCGCGTCTGGCCGAGCAGAGCGTGCTCATCGCCGGCATCAAACTCGTAGAAGAAATCGCACGGGACCTCCCCCTAAAAATTTTAATCACCGACAAGCCCTATCCCCATCTTCAAGCCAAAGAAGTCTTTGAAGCGACCCCTGAAATTTTAAAAAAAATTACAGGGCTCTCAACTCCTGAAGGCATTGCTGCCGAAGTCGCTCTTCCGCAAAATGCTGATCTTCATAAGGCGCGGTACATTCTTGCCCTCGACAATGTCAGCGACCCGGGCAATGTGGGAACCCTGCTGCGCACGGCCCTCGCCCTCGGATGGGAAGGAGTTTTTTTACTTCCCGGCACCGCTGATCCGTTCAATGAAAAAGCTCTCCGCGCAGCGAAGGGTGCAACCTTTCGGCTGCCGCTCGCCCAAGGCGGCATGGAAGAGTTGAAAAAAGTGTGCGCAGGAAAAAAAATATTTGTCGCCGACCTAGCCGGAAACGCTCCTCAGCCGACCCCCTCGCCCCTTGTTCTTGTCCTCGGAAGCGAAGCGCACGGCCCCTCCCAAGAATTAAAGAAGATGGGAACGCCCATCTCAATCCCTATGCCCGGTGCCATGGAATCGCTCAACGTGGCTATCGCCGGCGCCATCCTGATGTATAATATGAAAGGAAATGTATGACACATATCGCCTCTGTACACGCACTTGAGATCCTCGATTCGCGCGGCAATCCCACGCTCGAAGTCATCATCACCACTGAATCGGGCGTCCAAGGCCGGGCTGCTGTACCTTCAGGCGCATCCACCGGCGAGCACGAGGCCGTTGAACTGCGCGATGGCGATAAAAAAAGATACGGCGGTAAGGGAGTCTTAAATGCCCTCTACCATGTCCATCACGATTTGGCCGATGTCATCCTCGGCAAAGAGGTCTTCGATCAACGAGGCATCGATGAGGCGATGATCGCCGCCGACGGCACGCCGAACAAATCGCGATTGGGCGCCAACGCCATTCTCGGCATTTCTCTAGCTGTTGCCAAAGCGGCCGCGGCTTCCAAAAAAATGCCCCTCTATCTTTATCTTGGCGGCGACAAAGCCAACATCCTTCCCTGTCCGATGATGAACATTCTCAATGGCGGCGCCCACGCCGACAACGGACTCGATTTCCAAGAGTTCATGATCCGCCCCATCCATGCTCCCTCGTTCCGTGAAGCGCTCCGTTGGGGCGCCGAAGTGTTCCATACGCTGAAAAAAATCCTCGCCGGAAAAAAATATTCGACGGCCGTGGGCGATGAAGGAGGGTTCGCCCCCCGCGTCGCGTCGCAGGAAGAAGCGATCGAGCTCATCTTGGAAGCGATCCATAAGGCGGGCTACAAGGCCGGCAAAGAAATTACTTTGGCCCTCGACTGCGCCGCCTCGGAATTCCTCGACGCCTCCAAGGCCGATGAACAAATTGCCTACTTAAAAAAACTTTGCTCCGCCTATCCCATCGACTCGATCGAGGATCCTCTCGATCAGAACGATTGGGCCGGCTGGAAAAAATTAACCGCCTCTATGAAAAATATGCAAATCGTCGGCGATGACATTTTTGTCACCAACCAAACATTCTTAGAGCGCGCTGTTAAAGAAAAAGTGGCGAACGCCATCCTCGTTAAGCCCAACCAGATCGGCACTCTCACGGAGACGCTCGACACGATCGCCTTTGCGAAAAAGGCCGGTTATGGCACTATCATCTCACACCGCTCGGGCGAGACAGAAGATACGACGATTGCCGACATAGCGGTCGGCGTCTCTGCCGGCCAGATCAAAACAGGATCGCTTTCGCGCTCCGAGCGCATTGCTAAATATAACCGCCTGCTCGAAATTGAAGACGGGCTTGGGCCAATCGCGAGGTACTATAAGTGAAATCCCTACTGACTATTTTAATCTGTTCTTTCTCATTCCTATTCTCTAATTCTATGCCCACCGATGCACGAGCCGTCATTTTTGATTGCGATGGAGTCCTCGTCGATACCGAATACTTGAAATTCCAGGCCTGGCAAGAGGCGCTTGCCTCCGTCAATATCGACTTCACTCTCGAAGACTATATGCCGCTGGTCGGCCATAGCACGCATCATATCCTGCGCATGATCAGCGCCGCAAAAGGCATCCCGATCCCTGAAGAAGTGATTGAAAAAAGAAACGAGCGCTATAAAACACTCCAAGCTGAAGGCGTGCCTCCCATTCAAGATTTGATCGAGATGCTTCGCATGATCAAAGCAGAAAGAACAGATATGAAAATCGGGCTGGCATCTTCTGCCCCGCGCGAAGAAATCCTCGTCAATTTGCGCCATATCGGATTGGACAATGCGTTTGATGTCATCGTGTCTGGCCACGATGATCTCGATGCCTATGAGGATGCCGAAGGGAAAAATAAGCCCAAGCCCTACATCTACATAGAAGCGGCAAAAAGGCTCGGCATAGATCCCTCTTTATGCTGCGTCTTCGAAGACACTGCGGCCGGAATCGAAGCTGCAGCGGGCGCCGGCATGTTTGCCATTGCTGTTCCCAACCGGTTCACGAAAGGGCAAGATTTTTCTAAAGCCCATCAGGTCTATTGGCTGGATCACGTCACAAACGGCAAATAGTTAGCCGGAGTGATGCACTCAAAAGAAGCTTCGGGATAGGTTTCGTGCCATAGCCTGGGAGCATTCACCGCTTGACCTGTTTTGAACTCATATCCATAGAGTTTCCCTTCGCGATCCTCCACCCAGTCAAGTTCCTTTTGATCGTAGGTGCGCCAGAAAAAATTATGGCTCCATAATCGTCGATACTGCTGCTTTTTGATTCTCTCCATGACAACATAATTTTCCCATAAGCTGCCTTCGTCCGACCGCATTGAAAGTCCATTAAAATTATTGATTAGAGCATTGCGGATGCCGTTGTCGCAAAAATAGTATCTCGACATTTTTGTGATTTCTTTGCGCAGGTTCCGACTAAATCCACGAATATTCACTATCACAAAAACTTGTTCCAATAAATCGAGATATTTATCAACAGTATCTTTGCTCATCGCTAATTGCGCCCCCAATTCACTATGAGATACTTCTTTTCCAATTTGAAAAGCGAGAAGCCTCAATAGATCGATGATTTTTTTGGATTTTTGCATACCTTCAAAAGCTAAAATATCTCTTAAAAGATAGGAAGAGACAAGCTCATGAAGATATTCTTGCCGTGATTGATCGCCTTCTAAGAGCACAACTTCAGGATAGGAACCATAAATAAGTCGTGTTTCAAGACGCGCCTTGGTTTGAGCTGGGTTTTCAATTTGACTCAATTCCATTTGAGAAATGGGATACATTTTCAAACTATATTTCCGTCCTGTCAATGGTTCCCCCATTTGAGAGGCCAGATCAAATGTAGAAGATCCCGTCGCAATCACCTTCACATGCGGCAGATGATCGACAATTAGCTTAAGGTTCAATCCAATGGTTGTAATGTATTGCGCTTCATCGATGACAAGAAGTTTTTTGTTACCAATGAAATCCCTCAACCGATCCACCGAACCGCTCGCGAGGAAGTCGCGCACAAAAATATCTTCCCCCGTCACAAAGAGATAATCGGTCTCGTTCTCAAGATATTTTTTTAAAAGTGTTGTCTTCCCAACCCGACGTGGGCCAAAAATGACGACAACCTTGCCAGGGATAACTAAGGATCGTAAAGCCGCCAGAGGAATTTGAGGAATGTACATAAAATTAGGGTATCAGAACCGCTGAATTTATGCAAATTCAGCTAATCGATTAGCCGAATTTATAGAAATTCAGCTAGTCGGCTAGCCGAATTTAGGCATTAATTTCATAAGTCATTGATTATCAAAGAGGCAAAACATCGGGGTCACATGCGCCTCGATCGGCCGCAATTTCCGGGAAAAAGTAATTTTGTGAACCTCGCCCACGAGGCTGCCGACCTTAGAAATGGGGTCCCCCTCATTGATATAGTGGATGAGGCGAGAGGCTGCCGTGTATTTTTTCTTAACCCCCCTGTAGACGCCAGGACTGTTGAAAGCAATGGAAGGAAGATCCGCGGATAAGAGGTCGTGATCGAAAAGGGCCGCCTGTACAGCCAAAGCTCCTCCGAGGCTAAATCCCGCCGCCCACGCTTGCCTGCCTTGCAGCCAAGCCCGAAGCTCTGTGCGATTTTTTTGGTACAGCCGGCAGCCAGGGCCGCGCAGATCGAGATCGGACATGATGGACGCCCAGCCCTTCCAACGAAAATCTGTTCCGCGAAAAAGAAGAATGGAGGAGTTTTTTCCTTGAAGCCCAAAGGCGGGAAAGTGAGGAGCGAGAAAAAAAATGCGATCGACGATATACCCTTCTTCCAGAGGAATCTTATCGCCGAGCTGCAAAGATCGCAAAGCGATCACTTTGGCCAAAAATTCTATTTGGAGGATCGGAGGCCACTCGCGGATCTTTTCTAGAAACTCAAAGGCGATGCGCGTATCTTCTCTGCTATCGGTGACCCAGCCCAGGAGAGGATGGGAGGAAAAACACCCATGCTTATCAAGGAATGCCCGAGCAATGGGGTTCATAGGCAGCGGCGGCGGCTCTTTAAATTGAAAGGACAGAAGGGCATCCATTCCGCGCAGGATCTTACTTTTCAGTGAAGAGATAATCGAAGGCCGGCGCGAATTCTGTTTGGAGGGCATTGAGGTCATAGCTTAAAGGAGTATCGTCCAGTTCTTTTTTCCCTAGAATATAGAGGGAGCGGGATTTTGTGATCTCCTTTTCATGGGGAAAGCGAACGACGATCTTGGCCGTGTCGGTATGGATGGCAAACTCATAGGGGGGGCGGCTCGCATTATAACGAGCGGTGATCACGAAAGGATTTTTGCGCGGCTCAAAGATCGATTCCCCATCAAAAGCGGCGAGCGAAACCGGCTTTTGAAAAACATAATTGAGGATGCTGGGAAAAATGTCGACATGGGACGTGAGGCGGCTTTTTTCATGAGAAAGCGGAAAAGCGCCGAAGCGCATGAAGATCGGCACGCGCGTTTGAACGCGGCTTAAATTAGAGGCATGAAAGAGATGGCCGTCTTCATAAAACGATTCGCCATGGTCCCCTGTAACGATGACTGCCGCGGAGGAATGCGATTCGATTTTATGCCAGAACTGGGAAAAGAGGCTGTCGAGGTAAAAGATGGCATTGCAATACCGGTTTTTGATGCCATCGATATTTTCTTGATTGAAGGCGACCTTCACGTAATTGATCTGATCGACAATAGGTCTGAAGGAAGAAGCTTCTGTATGCGGCCAGCTATAATCGAAATGCGTCGAATCAAAGAAAATCACAAAGACATGCCCTTCGTCTAGATGGTAGCGGCCCATATCTTCAAGAAGCTTTCCCATGCACTCGCCATCGCTCTGATACGCGGGACAGGCCCCTCCATGGGAAGCATCGAAAAAGGAATCGGCCAAATACTTATTCTTGCCAAAGAGAATGTTTTCCATCTGGTAATAGGCAAGACGGGCCGAAGAGTAGACATGGATTTTGTAGCCGGCCTGTTTCAAAATGCGCAGCGGAAGGCTTCCCGAAGATGTGTCATGCTGCCAGTCGAAGGGATAACGGGAATGAAAGATCGAATACCACGAATTTTGGGAACCATTGGCGCCGGAAAAAGATCGTTCAAACCAGACATTCTGCTCCTTAAACTCTGCGAGCGCCGGTGCAATTTCCGGGGTAATGTGATCGGCCCTTAAGCTCTCGATGACAAAGAGGAAGATCGGCGGCTTTTTGACAGCGGCAAGATCGAGCTGAGCAATATCCTGCTTCTCGAGCGGCGGACGCATTTTTCCCGGCATCGCGATGACAGGAAAAGGCTCGGTAAAAAGCGTCGTTTTCCAAGGAAGCGCTCTCAAAAAATAGCTGTCGTCATCAGGAGAGATGATCGGCCCTGTGCGGAAATCAAACAAAGAAAGAAAGAGCATCACCGCCATAAGAGATATGGCCGTCCATGGATAGGAAATGTTCACGGCTTTTTTTTGAGCGATTTTATCCGTAAGGCGGAAGAATAAGACTCCTAGAATCGGAAGCAGCAAGGCCGCAACACCGGCGGCGAACCAGGTTTTGAGGGTGATGTTGCTCGCTAAGAGCATTTCGATGAAATTTTCCAAACTTTCCGCTGCCACAAAATCTAGCACATACCAGATCGACCATCCCATGATGCGAACGAGAGGAAAATCAAAGAGATGGATCATGAAGATCACAAACGTGCTGATGATGAAGAGCGGGTGAAAGCTTCTGGGAAATCGCCGGACCAGAAAATGGCCCAGCATCAAAAGAACGCCCACTTCGATGAAACATTGCCCCACGGCGTAGATGCTATAAAAGCAGCGATGGAGCAGGGATCCGGAGGCCACAAGAAAAATCTGATAGATATGCAGAAAGGATAGAATGGCAAAAAGGATCCCGAAAAAGATGTAATTCACACTACGCTGCATATTCTTGACGTACTAGCACACGAATATTTCGTCAAGTGCTCTGTGATTCTGGCAATAGAGATTGAGGATGAATTTTTAAAAGAAATTCCTCTACGGGGCAACAAAGAATGTCCTTTTCTTTATAACGCTGCTGACCTCGATACAGAAGGATAGGAGTAACTTCCGGGTAATCTTCCTTAAATGTGTAAAGACCTCTGAGATCGCTAGGGTGAACAACAGTGCCGTTCTTGACTTCAATAGCTAAGAAGCAGCTAGGACCTGAAACGATAAAATCAACCTCAACTTGTGAGCTGGTTCGCCAAAAATGTAATTGATGTGCGTCGAGCTGAGCATCAACCCAAGCTTTGAGATGCTGAGCTACAAGCCCTTCTAAAGCGATCCCTTCACGTTCACCATCAAGATCGTAATAATTTTTCGGACGAAGAGAATGATAAACACCCGAATCAAAATAATAAAACTTGGCATGTTCACTAAGCGTTCTTTTAGATTTGCGTCGAAAAACTTGCAGTTGAAAAGAGAGAAGAAGATCTTCTAAAATAAGCAAATAATTATTGACTGTCTTACGAGCGACTTGGCATTCTCGTGCAATATTCGAAGTATTGATGATCGAAGTATGCGAAAAACTCATCATTTCTAAAAATCGAGCAAAATCGCCCACGTTTCTCACAATTCCTTCTGCTTGTACTTCGTCTTTAAGATAGATACCTGCATAGGCACGCAGGACTTCCTCTGGATCGGGCGAGTCAATAACAATCGGCAACATTCCAAGACGTAAATTTCGTGAAAGATTAAAAGCATCTCCCAATTCTCCAGCAAAAAAAGGAGGCATATATTTTAAAAGAGCACGACCCCCCAGAAGATTGACCCCCTGTTTTTTCAATTTTCTAGAGCTAGATCCAGTCATAATGAATTGATATCCTTTTTTCTCTTCGATAAGTCCATGCACGACACTGAGAAGATCAGGGGCTTTTTGTACCTCATCGATAACAACTTGTTTAACTTCGGGGCGTTCTTCTAAGATTTGTCGCAGCCGCTCTGGGCTTGTTGAAAACCGGCGAAAAACAACAGGATCCAATAGATCGACCCAAAAGGCGTGGGAATAGTGTTCTTTCAGCCAAGTCGATTTTCCTGTTCCGCGCGGACCAAACAGAAAGTAGCTTTGTTTTGGGGGAGTAAAAAATCGTGCATACATATCTGCTACTCATTATGCCAAATTTGGACTAAATTTGGCAAGTATGGTTACAAATTTCACAACCATCTGATAATTAAAGCCTTGAGAGATACCTTAGAAGCTTTTCCCACTGATGCTGTTGGATGAACAGGCTCACTTCATCGGGATCGGCCCCTACCTTCTTACAAAAACCAGGAATGAGCGGATAGACGTTATTGTATTGAAATTCTATCAGGAATTTATCCCGGAGCTCATTAATAAAACGATTTTTTACTATCGATTTCTTGAAAGCTTTTGGCATGCACTCCTTCAGATAAGGATCGGCATAAATAGACCCTAAAAATCGCAACGGATGGATGTGCTTAATTTTTTCCTCGATCTCGTTCATCCTGGCTTTGACTCCGAGCAAGCCCAGATACCCTTTATTTCCTAGATTGTCGATCAATTCCCAGATCAGCTTTTCTTCCGTCTCTGTTACAGGTACTAGGATGAATGGAGCTAGGGCAATCTCGTCATGCACCTGCATTGGTTTTTCCTCAACGAGAGGAATTTCTAAATGATCTGCATTATGTTCGTTCAACACTTCTTGGATATCGGCCTCGTCGAAGATGTAGGGCCCCGTATATTTAGTGCGCCGTTCTTTGTCTTTGAGGACCGCCATCACCGTTTGATGGGCCATAGGACGGTCTATCTCCTGCAAGGCTTTAATCGAGCTGCTCACAAAAAAGGGATAAGCCGGCCATAAAGTGGCGCCAACAGCTATCTGCTCAGAAAAATAAGTCGCTAAAGAAGAACTATCTGCGGGAAGCCGCAAGTTCGTCTGAACTGCTTTGATCATATCTGTCTTAGCATCTTCCCACTCCGAAACGGTAAAACCAGTTCTTCTTATCTCTTGAATAGCCGACATAAATTTAATAAGGACGACCGCGGAGTCATCGGGGTCGCAATGGGCCTTTCCCCCACAGGACTTTTGAGGAAAAAAAAGGGATTCGCCCGCGCCGTCCCATGTAGCTTCCACAGTGGCCAGAGACTCTTCACACCTTTTTTCGATCAACTTCCGGCAAACGGCCGCACACCAAAATTGCTTCAGGCTGTCTTCATCGCGGATCGGCGCGATCATCATGGGATATGAAAGAGAAACTGTGATGGGAGGACGGTCTTCATTTTCGCTAAGATTGTAACCGGATAAATCATTGTTTTGATTAAGGGGGGGAGCGTCGCTCAGGGTATTTTCCATCCATGTCAGAAGTGTTTTTTCTTCAAAATCCCCTACAGCTATCACCTCTATTGGAGCTGTCGCTTCTTGTTTAATAGAAGTGAAAAATCCATCGACTTCTGCAGCATCGCCCCAAAAAGCATCCAGCCCGTATTTTTGCTCATCTTCGATCACACGAAATGCGACCATATGAGGCGGCTGCGTATTTTCTTGGAGCCAGACTTTCACGCCCGAACTAAGGGTGTGCATGTGCAATGCTGCTGCGAGCAGCGGAGAAAACGTCCCCAAAATGGATAAGAAGCCCATCGCCATAGATATCCGCACCTTAGCCAAATCTCCTATTGAAAATAAGCTTTAAAATAATTTCTTGATATGCCAATGAGAGGAAATATGAACTCGGTGAGAACCCTTTTTCTCTTTGGCGAGGCGCAGAGCGGTGATTTTCGCATCCCAACCGTGTGTCCATCGCTCGAAGAACTGCTCCGTATTTTTGGCCATCCGCCGCAAGGGACCGAAGGCATTTCCTATGCTATACAAACGCTTCTTTTTAAACGAGATTTGATCTTTTTTCGGATTGCGGAAGAAGGATTTAACATTGAGGATTATATGGCAGGGCTGCGGATGCTGCGCAAACGAGAAATTCCCCGCAAGCTATCGGCCATCTGCATGCCAGGAGTCGGAGATGCCGCGATCATCGACGCTGCAACATGCGTCTGCCATCTCTATCACTGCCACCTCATTGTGACCGAAAAAGACCTCTACGACTATCTCACACTAAAATAATTCTTCCGCATTGCTGATCCAAGACTCTTGACCAATGGTCGTAGGCCCCCCATGGCCGGGAAAGACCTTTGTATCAGGCGGAAGGACGGCAAGTTTTTTGAGCGAAGGCCACATGAGGGCAGGCCGGGCCGTCGGAAAGCTCAAATTCCCGATCGTTCCCTGAAAAAGCGTATCCCCCGAAAAGAGCACCTTATTATAGGGGAGCCAGAAACAGACGCACCCGGGCGTATGCCCCGGGGTATGAAGGACTTGTAAGCGAAGCTCTCCCACAGAAAAAACCGTTCCCTCTTGGAGAAGATGATCGGGTTCAACCCCCTCGATCGCAAAAAAGAGAGGAAGCCCATCACTGCCAGGGTTTTCTAGATTGCGGGCGTCTTCGAGATGGATGTAGATTTCGAGGGCAAATTGATCTTTGAGCGCTTTAGCATCTGCCAAGTGGTCCCAGTGGGAGTGGGTTAAAAGGAGTTTTTGTAAAGTCAGGTCAGCTTTTTTAACATAACCCAGGATAGGCAGCCGGCGGGAGCATCGATGAGGGCGGCTTGACGCGTCTTTTCGCAGCCCAGTAAATAACAGTTCGTTTCGGCGGGGCCGGAGGCGTGTATTTCAAGAATCATATAAGAATCGCACCGGAGAGGATTCGAACCTCTGACCTCACGGTTCGTAGCCGAGTGCTCTATCCAGCTGAGCTACCAGTGCAAGTCTATTCATTGTCTCTGAGACCCCCAGTTTTTAGCAATGTAAATAACAATTTTACTTGCGTGCGGTTTCCTAGAGATTTATGCTAGAGGCCTCTATGAATATTGTCATTTTAGGCGCAGGAAGCGTGGGTTCTTATTTGGCCGCTGTTCTTTCGCAAGAAGAACATAATGTGATCATCATCGATCACGACCCTAAGGCTCTGGAACAGATGGCAAGGTCCGCCGATGTCGCGACGCGCCTCGGATCGGGCACCGATTGGCGCCTTCTCGAAGATTTGCTCGAACTCTCCCCCGATCTCTTCATCGCGATGAGCAGCGATGACGCCACCAATTTGGTCGCCTGCACGATTGCTAAAAATTTAGGATATCCCAAGACTGTTGCCAGATTGAGGCAAAATTCTTTCTTGGACCATTTCCGGCTCGATTTTAATCGGCTGTTCGCGGTGGACCATATTTTGGGAACCGAAGTGATCGTCGCACACGATCTCTTTAAAGCGATCTTAAACCCGGGAAATATCGCGATCGAAAACTTCGCCCACGGAACCGTGCAAATGCGGACAATGGTCATTCCTGACGATTTTGAACACGCGGGCAAGCCGCTGGCAAGCGTGCACCTCAGCGATCATCTTCTCGTGGGGCTGATCCGCCGGCAGATGGCGCATCAAAAAGAATTGATCATTTTTCCCCGCGGGCAGGACCACCTTCTTCCGGGAGACGAAGTGACTTTCATCGGCGAGGCGCATGCGATGCACCGGCTGCCCGGTCTCTTTGGAATCGCTGCTGCCAAGAAAATCCACAGCGTTGTTCTCGTAGGAGGCGGAGGAGTCACCCGCCATCTATGCCGCCTCCTTCTAGAACAAAATATCTCCGTGAAAGTTCTTGAACAGGATGAACGAAGCTGTGAAGAGCTGTCGCGGCAATTTCCTCAGGCTACGATCCTCAATCACGACGGCACTGATTTTGCTTTTTTAAGCGAAGAGCATGTTCATGCCAGCGATGTTTTTGTAGCTTGCACGGCTTCAACGGAAACAAATATTCTTGCGGCGGCCCTTGCCAAACAAGAAGGCTGCAAGGAAGTCATCGCGCTCATTTCGGATGACAGCTTCACGCCGCTGCTGCAGCAAATGGGCATCACTGTTGCTTTGTCTGAGCGGGCCAGCATCTCCCGGCATGTCCATGCTATTTTGCATGATGACGCTGTTATCTCTGTCGCTTCGCTCTATGATAACCGCGCGCAAATCATGGAAGTGAAAATCTCGGCCGAGTCCTCTATCGTCGGTGCGCCGATTGCAGATTTAAGTTCTTCTTTCCCGCATAATTTTCTCATTGCGATGATCGAAAACCGCAGCGGGATCGTTGTCCCGCGGGGAAATAATGTTCTGACGGCGGGAGATACGGCGATTGTGATCTGCAGTCCCGACAATGTCCAAGACGTGGAGAAGCTTTTTTAATGAAAGAAGTCTGTAGGGTCCTCGGAAAATTCTTCCTCGGTCTTGCAGGATGCCTTTTAATTCCACTCGGCGTTTCCATTCTCTATGAATATTTCCTAGAGCCCCAATTTTATGTCGGTGCTACATGGGCTTTTTTAGAAACCATCGGGGTTGCGCTTTTGTGCAGCCTCCTTTTTACTTGGGCCGGCCGGCCTGCAAAGGGAAAGCTTTATCGCAAAGAGAGTATTTTTCTCGTCGCCATCATCTGGTTTATTACAGCGGCGATGGGATCTCTTCCTTTTATTTTCTCAGGCACGCTGAAAAATCCCATCGATGCCTATTTCGAGTCGATGTCGGGCCTCACAACAACGGGGGTGTCAATCCTTCATCCCAAGGCCTACGATCCTCAAACGGGGGCTGAAATCCCCATCGCCGCCGAAAACCCGCTCGACCCCACGATCATTTATACGTTTTCTGGAACTATCGCCCCCCTGCGAGATAAAGCTACGGGGGCCATCATAGCGGAAGGGCTCGAAGCGCTGGGGAAACCTCTCTTATTTTGGCGCTGCTTCATGGAATGGATCGGCGGCATGGGGATCGTCGTTCTATTTATTGCCATTCTTCCGGCCTTAGGGATGGGAGGAAAAATGCTCTTTGAATCGGAGATGGCAGGCCCTTCCAAAGAGGGAATGACGCCGCGCATTCGAGAAACAGCCAGCCTCCTTTGGAAGATATACGTTTTTCTGACCTGCCTCCAAGTCATTTTACTTATTTTTACGAATCCCCATCTTTCAATTTTTGATGCGGTCACCCTTTCCTTTAGCACGATCTCCACAGGAGGCTTTACCGTCCACAGCAGCGGCATTATGGGCTTTCAGAATGCTATGACCCAAACGATCATTGTCTTCTTTATGATCCTGGGCAGTTTGAATTTTACGCTCTATTTTCACACGCTCCGCGGCAAATTCTATCGCCTTTACGAACCCGAATTTTACCTCTATCTGATCGTCCTTATCGGAGGCTGCCTTCTGATGTCATGGAACCTCTGGAATACGCCTAAAGATCTTGGCTTTCATTCCTTTTCCAGCGCATTGGCCCATGGCTCTTTTCAAGCTATTTCTGCGGTAACATCTACAGGATTTTATCTTTCGAATTACGATCTTTGGCCTTATACCTGCCAGCTTCTCATTCTCGTTTTGATGTATATTGGCGGCATGTCCGGATCAACGACTGGGGGCATCAAAATCGCTCGCTACGTGATTATCCTCAAAGTCGTGAAACGGAAAATCGAATCCCTTTTTCGTCCTGAACTTGTACGCTCTGTAAAATTGGGAGAGCGCGAAATATCCGATAAAATGGCGATTACGACTCTGACTTTTTTTTGCGTCGTCGTCGCGATCGTGATCCTCGGCAGCTATCTTTTAATTATGGACCATAACGATCCACAAACAGCTCTCGGGGTTGTTTCTTGCATGATCAATAATAATAGCCTCCTCTTAGGAGGCACAGGGGCGTTCGGATCGTTTGCCTTTCTCTCAGATTTTTCGAAAATTGTTTCTATATTTTCGATGGCCTTAGGCCGTTTGGAGTATTTTTCTCTCCTCGTGCTTTTTGTCCCCGCCTTTTGGAAAAAGGCTTAAGACTCTCACATCATGTCTTCCATGCCGCCCATTCCCATACCGCCCCCCATGCCGCCCATTGGAGATGGAGGCATTTTAGATTTGGGAACGGGTTTATCGGTGATCATCGCAGCGATCGTGATGAGAAGCCCTGCAACAGAAGCTGCATTAGCAAGAGCGCTCTTTGTCACGAGAACAGGATCGACGACGCCTTCTTTCATAAGGTCGGCAAATTCATCGGTGAGGCCGTTGTAGCCCCAAGATCCTTGCCGCTCGAAGATTTTTTCCGCGATCAGATTTCCTTGTTTGCCGCAATTGTTCGCGATGGCGATGGCCGGAGCAAAAGCCGCTAATCGGACGATTTCAACGCCGACGGCCTCTTCCGGAGAAAGCTGGAGATTGTCAAGCGCTTTTACAGCGCGCAGCAGCGCCACGCCTCCGCCAGGAACGATTCCTTCCCGCGCGGCCGCGCGGGTTGCATGGAGCGCATCATCGATGCGGGCTTTTTTCTCTTTCATCTCGGTCTCCGTAGGAGCGCCGACATGAATAACGGCAACGCCGCCTGAAAGTTTCGCGAGGCGTTCGTGCAAATTTTTGATTTCGTACTCGGAAGTGGAGCGATCGATTTCAGCGCGGATCTGGTCTTTACGCTCTTCGATCTTTTTGGCGTGGCCGGCTCCATCGACGATAACGGTTTCTTCTTTTCCCACCTTGACGGTTTTGGCTTTACCTAGATGTTCGAGCCCTGCGTCTTCGAGGATGAGCCCTACTTCGCTCGTAATCACGGTCGCGCCTGTTAGGATCGCCATGTCTTGGAGCATCGCTTTGCGCCTGTCGCCGAAAGCGGGCGCCTTGACAGCGCAGACAGGAAGGCCGGCTTTAATTTTGTTCACAACGAGGGTTGTGAGCGCTTCCCCATCGACATCGTCGGCGATGATGAGCAAAGGACGAGGTCCTTTTTCCATTACTTTCTCAAGAAGGGAAACGATTTCTTTAATATTAGAAATTTTCCCATCGGCGATGAAGATAAGAGGATTTTCAAGCTCGACCGTCATTTTTTCGGGATTCGTGATGAAATAGGGAGAAAGATATCCCTTATCGAATTGCAACCCTTCCACAATCTCCAGCGTCGTGTCGATGCCTTTGGCTTCGGCGATCGTGATCACGCCGTCTTTGCCCACTTTATCCATCGCTTTGGCGATCATGGCGCCTATTTCGGCGTCATTGTTCGCAGAAATAGCCGCAATCTGCTGGATCTCTTCGGATTTTGTTATTTTGACAGCGAGCTCGTTAAGAGCTTCATGCATTTTTTCGACGGCCTTTTCGATTCCGCGCTTAACGCTCATGGGATTTGCGCCCGCAATGACGTTTTTGCACCCTTCGCTATAGATAGCTTCGGCTAAAACAATCGCTGTGGTCGTGCCATCTCCTGCGACGTCGGCCGTTTTAGAAGAGGCCTCTTTGACGAGCTGGGCGCCCATGTTTTCGAATTTATTTTTCAAGGAAATCTCTTTCGCCACCGTCACGCCGTCTTTGGTAGAGACCAGGCTCATGCCTTTGCCCATGACAACATTGCGGCCTTTGGGCCCGAGAGTCGCAGCCACGGCGCGGGCGAGCGTCTTTACTCCTTTGAGCACGGATTTAAGGGCTTCACTGTGAAATTGCATCATCTTCGTCATACAAGAACTCCTAAAATCTCTTCTTCAGAGACAATCAAATATTCATCCGGCTTCACTTCCGTTCCGGCGTAGGCGCTGTAAACAACTTGGTCGCCGACGCACACTTGGCAAGGTTGCACATTGCCGTGTTCATCTGTCTTTCCCGGCCCTACGGCCACAACATGTCCCATGCGGGGTTTTTCTTTTGCAGAATCCGGGAGAAGAATTCCTCCCCTTGTGGTCTTGGCTTCGGCTCGTTTGATGAGTACGCGATTTCCTAAGGGTTTAATTTGATCCATAGACATGCTGAAGTCTCCTCATTTGCAACCCGTCATTCTAGAGTTGCATTCGATTCTAGTCAACCCTTACCATAAGATTTTTTCTATACAGAAAATACCTAAAAGAATTACGATGCAGATATCGTCCCGTATGGAGAATTTATACGGAAGCCATGGGTCCCGGCCCATGGCCTGTTTTTTCAATCGCCCGTGATTAAAAATTGTTTGTTGCTATGTCGAGATTTGTTATGTGGAAGTTATGGCAAAGCAACATCAGGATGCCTTCCATCTTACAGATGCCATCGAACTTCTCGATCAAGTCGGAGGAAAATCCCTCACGCCCAAAGAACGGCAAAAATCGGCGGTAGAGCTCGCCGGCCTGCTCCTCGACGAAGGGAAGCGCATACAGACGCGGGACGAAAAACACCGGCAAGAAGAGCTCGCGCGCATGATGCACGATCCGCGCGGAAAAGCCGTTCACGATGTACATGACGGACCAATGCTTCCGCAGCCGCAAAAGCAGCCGCATCGCCGATCAGCTCATCTATCTGCTCAACTATTTTGGCATTCCGCGCTACCTTACAGCTGGGAAACGCTTCCAGCTAACCGCCTTCCAAATTTTAGGCAAAGCCTTCTTCCGCTTCTCTTGTTCCCTTTGCGCGGGCCAAGCTGCGTAAGGAGACTCGCGCTGTCATTCTGCCCGGTGAAAAAAGGGCCCTCTCAAAGCACATGCACAAAAGACGTCTCGAAGGAGTGCGCCTTAATCTCAATCATCTAGGCGAGGCCATACTGGGGGAAGAAGAAGCTAAGAGGCGGCTGAATGTCTATTTGCAAGACCTGTCATCGGATGATATCGAGTATGTATCGATCAAAATCTCCACGATTTTTTCCCAAATCAATCTTCTGGCATGGGACAAAACGATTTCCATTCTCCGGACCGGCTGAGACAACTGTACCGCGCCGCCAAAGACCACTCATTCAAACACCCCGATGGCCGCAAAGACTCCAAAATTCATCAACCTTGACATGGAAGAGTACCGCGACTCTTCATCTCACCGTCGAACTGTTCAAAAAGGTGCTCGATGAACAGGAGTTCCATGATTTTTCTGCAGGAATTGTTCTGCAAGCCTACCTTCCCGATGCCCACGCCATCCAAAAAGACTCACTTATGGGCCATGCAGAGGGTAAAAAATAAAGGAGCGCCGATCAAAATCCGCATCGTCAAAGGAGCCAACCTGGCGATGGAGCAGTTCGAAGCATCGCTGAAAGTATGGCCCCAAGCTCCGTACCGCGATAAAATCGAAGTGGATGCCAACTATAAACGCATGGTGGCGTATGGATGCCTGCCCATGCATGCGCGGGCCGCCAATCTTCGGATCGCCAGCCATAACTCTGTTCGATATCGCCTTCGCGCTGATCTTGCGCGCCGAATACGGCGTCGAGCACGAAGTGAAACTTTTGAAATGCTCGAAGGGATGGCCGATCATGTCCGCCGCGTTGTCCAAAAATTATCGAAAGAAATTCTTCTGTATTGCCCGGTCGCCGCGAAAGAAGATTTCAGAGCGCGGTAGCTTATCTATACGCTGCCTCGATGAAAACACAGGGCCTGAAAATTTCTTGCGCCACATGTTCGGGCTCACAACCAAGTCGGCGGAATGGGAATGCGCAATCTCGCCTCTTTCAACAAGGCCTGCGAAGAGATGCCTCAATATCTTTGGGGCCGCGCCGCCATCAAAATCGAAAAGAGCCTCCTCTTCCCTTAGATCGAAAAGCCCTCTTCGACAACGAGGCGGACACCGATTTTTCTCTGCAGGCCAACCGGGAGTGGGTGAAAGAGATCATTCACACATGGAAAAAAAAAAAATTCGACCCGATCCCTCTGTCATCGCAGGACAAGAATTCCACGAAAAAAACCCCAGCGGCGTATGGGAACGATCCTCGCGGCCTAAAGATAATCTCCATACCTATCTCTATGGCCGATTGGCGAGGAGGATCGAGGCCACTCAAAGACGGGCAGAGCCGCGGAGCACGCATGGGCAGCACATCCGTGGAAGACCGCTGCGCTCTTCTTGGCCAATGCGCACAAAAAATGCGCGAGGGCCGCGGCGATCTGATCGGCGTGATGATGGCCGATGGAGGGAAAACTGCTTTAGAGTCGGACCCCGAGATCTCCGAAGCGATCGACTTTGCCGACTACTATCTGCGCAGCATGATGAAAATGGATGCCTGCAAGGACCTATCGTGGAAGCCCAAGGGAACCGTGCTCGTCGCTCCTCCCTGGAACTTCCCGATATCGATCCCAGCCGGAGGAATTTTAGGAGCGCTTGCCGCCGGCAACTGCGTTCTTTTTAAGCCAGCGCCCGAGGCCGTTTTGTCCGGCTGGGTCCTCGTGCAACATGCTATGGAAGGCCGGAATTCCTAAAACGGTTCTTCAATTTCTGACCTGCCCCGATGACCCTGTGGGAAGCCGCCTCATCAAAGATCCCAGGCTGAACACCGTCATTTTGACAGGCGCGACCATCGACAGCGCGGCTCTTTCTCAAAATGCGGCCCGAACATCGACCTCGCAGCCGAGACCGGCGGCAAAAACGCGATGATCATCACCGCGCTTTCCGATCATGATCTCGCCATCAAAGATCTTATCCACTCTGCTTTTGGCCACTCCGGACAAAAATGCAGCGCGGCAAGCCTGGCCATCCTCGAGACAAGAAGTTTACGATAGCCCTCACTTCCGCCGTCAGTTCAAAGACGCCGTCGCTAAGTTTGACCGTCGGATCGGCTTGGGATCCTGCTTCCAAAGTCATTCCGCTGATCCGCGAGCCAGGACCCGACCTTCTCAGAGGCCTGACAACGCTCGAACCGGGAGAAGAATGGCTCGTGGAGCCTCGCCAAGATCCCGATAATCCCGGTCTCTGGTCGCCCGGCGTTAAATTCGGCGTAAAAGAAGGAAGCTTCATGCACCAAACAGAGCTCTTTGGCCCTGTGCTCGGCGTCATGCGCGCAAAAAACATCGAACATGCCATCCATCTCGCCAACGGAACTCCCTACGGCCTAACATCCGGCCTGCACAGCCTCGATGAGCGCGAGCAGCGGCTATGGCTCGAGAAAATCGAGGCCGGCAATCTCTACATTAATCGCGGCACCACCGGCGCCATCGTCCGGCGCCAGCCCTTTGGCGGATGTAAAGCCTCGAGTTTTGGCAGAGGAGCAAAAGCGGGCGGGCCCAACTACGTCGCGCAGCTTGCTACACCTTCCCAAGTGACGCTGCCCCAAGAAAAATGCCCCGTACCGCCCCTCGTTGAAAATCTCACGCACTTCATTAAAAAAATCAACTTGTCCACCGAAGAAGTGGGCCTTTGGTACGGCTCGACGGCCAACTATGCCTTCTGGGCCAAGCGCTTCCTCCACGACCACGATCCTTCCAAAGTGCTCGGCCAAGATAACTTTTTGCGCTATCGTCCCTATAACAGCATCGTTTTCCGCATCCAAGGAAGCGACAGTCCGCTCGATATCTTGCGCGTATGCGCCGCGGCCCTCTCTTGCGAGACTCCCATTCAGATTAGCTGGTCCAAAGGCGAGTCCAAACTACCCGTGAGCGACCAGTGGAAGCACCTGATGCCTCTGTTTAAAATTGTCCATGAATCGAACGAGCATTTCATTGAAAGGGTAAGGCTCGGGGCCTTCCGCCGCGTGCGCCTCCTCACGCCTCCGAGCGCAGCGCTGCAGAAAGCCGCCTCTGAAGCGGCCTGCCATCTGGCCCATGCCCCCGTGCTTGCTTCAGGGCGGTTCGAGCTTCTGCATTATCTACGCGAAATCGCGATCAGTTTTGACTACCATCGCTACGGCAATCTCGGCGTCCGAGAAGGCGAGATCCGCCGGCCCCTCACTTAGAAACCCATTTTTACAAAGCCAAGGATTTGACTTTGTTAGATCCCTTGAGCAGGACTTAATATTCTTAAACCAGGAATGAATACTTTTGGCGGAAAATAGGAACATTTTCCGCTCTGAAAACAAAAAGACTAGGAGCTTTCTGCTAGAAATCAAACCGCCCTGTAACAGTTAGTCCGTGGAGGTAGAGATCGCCTGCCGATGCGCCGCTTCCGGGGTAGTTGGTATCCACCAGCTTGCGCATCATATTTTGACTCCAAAGATAGTTGAAATCATAGGTAGCAGAAAAATCGATCTGATATCTTTGATCGTAAAAATATCGGCTCCAGCCCAGTCCAATTCCCGCTTCTGCCATGGGACGGAAGCATCGATAATCATCAAAATGGGCGCTAAACGTTGAGAAAGTCGATGCTAGCGATACTGAGTCCTCTTTGTGTTTGACATCTGTAAAGTTCATATACAAAAAGCTGAACCCCAGATCTCCCTGCAGCCTAAGGCCATGGCAAAATAACCATTTTCCTTCCACCGTGGCGCGCGGTCCGATGCCCCAAGCAGTGGAGTGGTTGCGCGAAATGAGCGGATTAGGGGCCGTAATTCCTAAAAGTCCTGTTAATGCATCAGCTTTAACGCGCAGATTTTGCTCAATCCATGCCGCGCGAAGCCCAGCCGTTGGAGTGATAGTAACATTGCGCCCGAGATAGAAAGGACGGCTCATGCTGGCATCGAGAAAATCAAGCTCGACATGCCACTTGGAAGAAATATGGCTGGAAGGAATGGTTTGAAAAGTTGCAGGAGTGCCTTGGAAAAACCAAAACGATGTCCAGGCGGGAACACTCGTCAGCTTGTGAAGGCGCCTTGCGTGATTTTGACGTCGCGAAGTGCAGCCTTGTGTACTCGGCATAAAGAACCCAATCATCGATAGGAAGGTTCATTCCCAAACCGACTTTAAACCCCGACTCATAATCAAAATCTTGGAAGAAAGTCTGAGAATTTTTGGCCAAGTCCACTACGGCAGCAACCGAGGCGCTCGTTGCGATGTCCATGCCTTCTTGCCCGACATGCCAATAAATATAAGACGCGGTCACAAACCAGTCCCAGTGACCCTTTATATCGGTACGGGCCGGCGCGTTGTAGGCTTGAGGATATCGGCTATTTTCTTTTGAGAGCGGCCGCCCTTGTTCAAAAGGGGGAAGCGTGCTGCTAACTTCCGCAGCAAAAAGAGATCCCATCGTCAAGGCTGCCATTCCTAACACATATCGAGACATAAATCCCTCCTAAAAGAACTTTTCACCAAACTAGTAAAGCACTAAATTTATCTCAACAATTTTCGCTCTTTGCTTGACATGCAGAAAGAGGTCGTGACAAGATGCAACCAAAAATTTGATTTTGCAGGAGTAAACCATGCCGCTTATTTCAAAGCTCGTTGCGCTTATATTTGGGATCAATCTTCTATTGGCAGCTCCTAAGCCAATGCAGTCCTACTCGCAAGCATCGCAGGATCGATTTGTTTATCTCCTCCTGTATGAACTCCTAGGAAAGCAAGATGAAGGATATTATCTCGAAATCGGTTCTGGGCATCCAACGAACATTAATAACACATACTTTCTAGAAAAGAACCTTAGTTGGAAGGGGGTGAGCATTGATATTGACGAAGTATTGAAAGAAGTTTGGTCTTCTGCTCGACAAAATCCATTGCTTATCGAGGATGCTACGCTCTCTGATTATCATTCGATTTTGCAACCATTCCCTCGAGTCATCGATTATCTTTCTCTTGATATCGACAGCAGTTATGACATCGTGTTGAAGAAAATATTTTTAAGCGATCACATTTTCAAAATCATCACTATTGAGCATGATTTTTATAAATATGGGGATAAATATAGGGAAAGCGAACGAAAGATCCTTTCATCATTGGGATATTATTTGCTCTGTCCGGATATATCCTTATCGCACAACGGTAAAGAAGTTGTGTTTGAGGACTGGTGGATTAACCCCAGCGCTTTTCCAGCCGATGTATTATCGAAGCTTACTTCGTTGGATTTAAAAGCAAAAAACCACAGCCAACTTATAAGCAGCATCGAGAACCTTCTCCACAAATAAGGCCACGTTAGCAGACCAGCTAACTTGTGCAGACGATGTCTGCAATTTTTCGTTGCCATTATCAGAGACATACAAGCCCCTCATCGTATAGAGGTTGCAATAAGAAAACCATTGACTTCCAAAAAATGATCTACTATGTTTCGCTTTCTGCTTTTTAGAGGAATTTATATGAAAATTGTAATTCTTGCTGGGGGATTAGGGTCGCGAATTTCCGAAAAAACGCATGATCGACCTAAGCCTATGGTTGAAATCGGCGAGAACCCGCTTCTTTGGCATCTGATGAATATTTACTCGGCATATGGGTTCAATGAGTTCATCCTTGCCTTGGGCTACAAAGGCGATGTCATTAAAGAATATTTCCTTAATTTTTTCCGCCTCAATAGTGATATCTCGCTAGATTTACAAAGCGGAGAAACTCGGGTGCAGCCGCGCATGTCGCACGATTGGAAAATCGATCTAGTGGACACAGGCCTTC
Organism: uncultured Verrucomicrobiae bacterium; assembly: GCA_963813135.1. Classification (GTDB taxonomy): domain Bacteria; phylum Chlamydiota; class Chlamydiia; order Chlamydiales; family Rhabdochlamydiaceae; genus SZAS-15. The sequence continues at coordinate 82,613 of CAWEXY010000013.1, forward strand.
ACACGCAAACCGGCGGAAGATTGAAACGGCTGAAAGAATGGATTGGTCATGAAACGTTCATGATGACTTACGGAGACGGCCTTGCTGATATTGATATTCCTGCTTTGCTTGATTTCCACCGCAAACATAAAAAATTGGCGACGGTAACAGCTGTCCACCCTCCCGCTCGATTTGGCTGCTTGGAGTTTAACGGCGATCAAGTCAGCTGTTTTGCAGAAAAATCTCAGACGAAAGAAGGGTGGATTAATGGAGGTTTTTTCGTCCTTGAGCCCGAGGTCCTCGATTATATTGAGGGCGATGATTCGGCTTGGGAGTTAAAGCCTCTTGAACATTTAGCGCGGGATGGAGAGCTTTATTCTTATCGCCACAAGGGATTTTGGCAACCCATGGATACCTTACGGGAGCAAAAGCAGTTAGAAGCTCTTTGGCAGTCGGGAAATGCTCCTTGGGTTATTGAACCAAAAAAGAAAGAAACCCTTCATTTTGTTGGATCTGCATGAACCAGTTTTGGGGAAATAAAAATGTATTAGTCACTGGGGCTGCCGGCTTTATCGGCTCGTGGCTTTCAAAAGAACTCATCCGCCTTGGCGCTCATGTGACCGCTTTAGTGCGTGATTGGAATCCTGAAACGACCCTATTTAGCAAAGATGATTTACGAAGTATGCATCTTGTCTTTGGCGAACTCGAGAACTATCCTCTTCTGGAAAGAATCCTGAATGAATACGAGATCGATACGGTATTTCACTTGGGCGCGCAGACTTTAGTAGAAATCGCTTTTCGAAACCCTTTGCAGACTTTCGAATCAAATGTTCGTGGTACGTATAATCTGCTAGAAGCCTGCCGCCGGCAAGGCCAAATGGTCCAGAGAATCCTCGTGGCCTCCAGCGATAAAGCCTATGGAGAAAGCGAAGTTTTGCCTTATGTGGAAACTATGCCTTTAAAAGGGAGAACGCCCTACGATGTTTCAAAATCCTGCACAGATTTAATTGCGTTGAGTTATTCCTCCTCTTATCAGCTGCCGATCGTGATCGCTCGATGCGGAAATGTTTACGGAGGCGGAGATCTCCATTGGAGCCGGATCATTCCCGGCACGATCCGTAATATTTTGCTTGGGAAACCTCCTCTCATTCGCAGCAATGGAAAACTGATTCGCGATTATCTCTATGTTCAAGATGCGGTAAGGGCTTATCTGCTCATGGCCATGCATGCAGATCAAAAGAATGTGCGTGGGGAGGCTTTTAATTTTGGCCCAGAACAACCCTCTAGCGTCCTTGAAATTGTCGAGATGCTGCAAAAGATGATGGGGTCTTCTCTTAAGCCCATCATTTTACATGGCGCTTCTAATGAAATCCAAAATCAAGTCCTAGATTCTTCCAAAGCATTCCAAGTGCTTGGATGGTGTTCCGAATATTCTCTTGCTCAAGGGATCAGCGAAACAATAAAATGGTATGAACTCTATATCCAAAAAAACCTAGACATACGAGAGAAAACACTAGAGAATATTGTTGCAAATTCAATACCATCGATTATATGAAAACATTTCTTGAACCAATACGACAATCTTTTTTATCAAGTCCTGAAAAGGATTCCTATCCAGCCCACCACTTCGTCAAGACAGGATTTATTCACACCTGTCAGGTATGCGACTCGAAAAAACTACATACCATATTAGACTTAGGCCACCAGCCTCTCTGCGATTCCCTTCTGAACAAGGAGATGTTGAATGAACCGGAAAAAACTTATCCGTTAAGGATGGTATGGTGTGAAAATTGTACAGTGTGTCAGATTGATTACTGCGTGGATGGCAAAGAAGTCTATCATCCCGCTTACCCCTACCGAAGCGGCATAACCAAAGAGCTGTCCGAATATCAGATCAATATATGCCTTTCGCTGATCAGAAAATATGGGCTGAAGCCGGATGATTTAGCAATAGACATCGGCTCCAATGATGGCACACTTCTAAGCGGTTTTAAGCGAGAAGGCATTCAGGTTCTTGGAGTCGAGCCTACCAATATAGCCGCTATTGCCCAGGAAGCTGGGATTCCCACCATCCAATCTTTCTTCGATATTGCAACTGCAAAAACCATAAAAAGCACATATGGCCTGGCCTCTGTGATCACAGCCACGAATATGTTTGCTCACATGCAGACCATTGGCGAGGTTATCCAGGGAATCTACCACTTGCTGAAGGATGACGGTGTCTTTGTCGCAGAAACCCACTATTTATTAGATGTGGTTCAGGGAGGTCAGTTTGACACTGTTTATCACGAGCACTTACGTACCTATTCCTTGGCTTCGTTGATAAAACTGTTTGAACCTTATGACTTTACTGTTACCGATGTCGAGCGAGGAAGCCGATATGGAGGGAATATTCGCGTTCATGTCACCAAAGGCAGGGGCAGACCTGTTGAACCTGCTGTCGCCCAGTTACTCCAAGTCGAAAAAGAAGCAAAGCTTGACCAACTTGCGACCTATACCCAATTTGGGACGCGCGTTCAAAGAGCCCGCCTAGAATTTTTGGATTTTCTTATTCAAACCAAAAAAGCGGGAAAACATATCGTCGGAAACTCTTGTCCAGGACGCTGCTCCACGCTTCTGAACTACTACGGCATAGATACAGCGCTGATCCCTTATTTAGCCGAGCAGCCTACCTCCTTAAAGTTAGGAATGTACCTTCCCGGTAAACATATTCCCGTTGTGAACAATCAAATTCTCATCGATGAACAACCGGACTACGTCGTATTGATGGCCTGGCATTATGCTAAACCGATCATGGAACAATTAAAAGCGCGCGGCTTAAAGTCGGATTTTGTGATCCCGCTGCCTGATTTCCGGGTGATTAAGAACTCGGAAATATGATACGAATAGGCATTATCGGCTCTGGTTTTGGACTGTATGGTTTATTGCCAGCGTTCCACTCCCTTCCCAATTGCCGGGTCGTCGCCTTTGGCGGCAAGCAATCTCCACGACTATTGAATATCATCAAAGAATTGTCCCTTGAGGGAACTATCCAGCTTTATCAAAATGGGCAGGAAATGTTGGCTTGTGAGCAGCTTGATGCCGTAGCTATAGCAGTGCCGCCAACCGCTCAGTACCCAATAGCCAAAATGGCCCTAGCAAAGAACATGCATGTTTTCGCTGAAAAACCGCTGACAGCTCAATTAGCACATGCTTATGATTTAGCAGATCTTGCTGCTCGCAAAAAAGTTACGCACGGCGTTGATTTCCTATTTCCTGAGATCGATGTTTGGCAAATGGCTAAAAAAATGCTTGATGAAAAGAAGTTCGGAGAAATACGCCATGTGGCCGTAAACTGGGATTTTCGCAGTTATGATGTGCGGCAAAAAATTGCTTCCTGG
>CAWEXY010000014.1:0-6708 GCA_963813135.1 uncultured Verrucomicrobiae bacterium
GGCACGTTAATCGTCAGAGGCGCTGCTTCGCCTTAATCAAAAATGAGAAATCCGTGCTCGATTTGGAGCATAATAGAGAATAAGGCGTATGGAAAGTTTAAATAGCTGCGTTTTACATGAAATCCACAATGATTTGAAAATAGAGGTGCTTTCTTGGCTCCCCGCGAAGGCGCTAGGATGTTTGCGACGCGTAAATAAGGCAACGCTGGAAATGTTTCTCAGAAATGCGGAGCAAATTTTTAAACTTCAATTGAGTAGAACAAGCTCATTAACATTCCATGAAGTTAAAGTCTGGCAAAAAAAAATCGCTAAGTTAACTTTGAATCCTATTACTAGAGTCCCTGGACGTTCAATCCCATTAAAAGAAGTTGTTCGAGGTGCGCGCGACAGTTTACAATTGTTGGATTTATACGAAAAAAATAGCTATCAACCCGGCTGCATATCTGCGCAATTAATACATTCAATTTCTCGGCCGATGCCGCAACTAGTCGATCTGCGTTTGCGCGGCATTGAAATGAGGGCGTTGCTTTTGGAAAAGGTCGCCCAAAATACGGGCTCTCTTCGCGCTTTTACGTATTGGAATAGTACAGAGGAGTGGGATAATTTTACCGATAAAATATGTTCGATTATCAGGAAAAATCCCCATCTAGAAAATTTAGCGGTGGATGGCCTGATTTATGTAGGCGATCCATTGCTGAAAGAACTGGAACAAAGGCCTATCAAGACACTTCATTTATCCAGTTGCAAATTTCTGACGAACCAGGGGCTATATTCTCTTTCTTGCTTGAAAAAAGTGATAAGCTTGTCGCTGCATGATTTCTCTCAAGTGACAGCTATCGGTTTGTCGGCTTTATTAGATTTGCCTTGCTTAAGAAAATTAGAGTTCATGGGACTTGCTTCAGGGCCCATAACGCCTCAAGAAATTATCAAAGGGATTTGTAAATTAAAAAAATTAACTTCATTAAAGTTGATGCATTGTAAATTAACAGATGCTCAAGCTTCATCTTTTGCTTCGTTAAACAAGCTCGAATATCTCGATTTAACAGAGAATTATGCTATTACAGGGCAAGGAGTACGAGAAATTGTTTCTTTGCTGCCTCGCCTTCATACGTTGGTCCTCCATGAACGATTTAGAGAAGAAGATTTTGCAACTTTTAAGCGGGACTTTCCTCACATCACTTTTGAAGGATACATCGAACCGGAAGAATCTTCATCTGAAGAAGAATCCTAAACGCCGCTTTTCGTTTTTAGTTCTGAGAAATGAGAGATCTTAATTTCTCTATGAGATAAAGAGGGCAGTTAAGGATGGCGCCGTCTTTTTTTAAATTCATGGGAGATGTGCGGATGAGAAGTTGTGGATGAAAAGTTTCATTGTAAACACGCAAACTTTGTTTTTTTGAAGAATCACCCGATTTAACTTCCAGAGGATAAATTTGGTCATCGTGTTCTATCACAAAGTCGAGTTCTGCTCTACCTTCGCTAGCCCAATAATAAGGCGAATGCTCGCTGTGTATTAACTCTTGAGCCACATAATTTTCAACGATGGCACCTTTAAATTCTTGGAAGAGCTCATTTCCATGGAGGAGGGTTTTTGCGGATAGATTAGACATAGCTCCGAGCAGGCCGACGTCGACCAAATAAATTTTAAAAATATTCAGGCTGACATAAGCAGAAAGAGGAATTTTAGGAGTGGTAATCAGAGGAACTTTACAAATCAAACCGGCTTCCATAAGCCATTGTAAAGCCGCTTCAAATTCCCTAGCGCGAGCGCCTTCCCGAATTGCCGAATAAATAAATTTCTTATTTTCTTTCGCAAGTTGGCTTGGAATGGATCCCCAAATTTGGTTAATTTTCATTGTTTGATCTTTGGGCGCCTGCTTAGCAAAATCTAAATTATAAGCATTAAGAATATTCTTTTGAATAGCTCGAACTTTTGTTATTTTTTGCGAATTAATATATTCAGCAACTGCTTCAGGCATTCCACCAGTAAATAAATATTCTTTAAAATGGTTGATTAATTTTTCATGAATAATCAAAGGAAGTTGTTCTATAGTTTTTATTTCAGCAATGAAGTCGATAAGACGAGTTTGGCCTAATGCTTCTAAAAACTCAAAAAAGCTAAGAGGGTAAAGTGTCAAAAACTCGACTTTGCCGACAGGGAAACCTTCGACATGAATCAGTTTGACCCCTAATAAAGAACCTGCCGCAATAATATGCTGTTCGGGCGTATTTTCGCAAAAATATTTAAGGCTGTTTAAGGCTCGAGGGCATTCTTCTGCACTTCATCAAAAACAATAAGAGTCTCGCCGGCAGAAATTTCCATATCCAATTCTACGGATAACCCTTTTAAGATAACGGTGGGATCTAAACGGTCATCAAAAAGTTGTCGCAGAGCTGGGGTATCTTCAAAATTAAGATAGGCAATATTTTTGTAATATTGTTCACCGAACTGTTTGAGAATGAACGTTTTACCCACTTGCCGGGCGCCCATTAACAGAAGAGGTTTCTTCTTGGATCATCTTTCCAGGCGCAGAGGCGTGTCATGATTTGGCGTTTCATGACTTTATCTTACTGGATTTTACATTTATTGGTACAGAAAAGCGTCATTTATGCCACTTTTCGGCGCCGAAAAGTGGCTTGCCTGCCACTTTTGGGTACCAAAAAGTGGCAAGTCATTGATCCTTAGGCAGCGCGGATCTTGATGTCGACGCCGGCAGCTACGGGAAGCACTTTCAGCTTATCGATCGTGTCGGGTGTCGGATTCAAGATGTCAAGGAGGCGGATGTGCGTGCGGATCTCGAACTGCTCGCGAGACTTGCGGTCAACGTGCGGTGAACGGAGCACCGTGTAGACTTCGCGTTTCGTTGGCAGAGGGATCGGCCCCGCAACGCGGGCGCCGGTGCGCTTAGCGGTCTCGACGATATCAACGGTGGCACGATCGAGGACGCGTTGGTCGTATCCCTTGAGGCGGATACGAATCTTTTGACTGACTTTGTTTTGCCATGGTTTTAATTTACCTTTACTTTTTTGTAGATTTCTTCTTGTATTTTTGCCGGTACTCGCTCGAAGTGGCTTGGTTCCATCACATAAGTTGCGCGACCGAGGAAATGGATCGGAGCTGCGTTGAATAGCCAAACATCTCACTGAGCGGACTTCGGACGTCGACTTCCATGATCTCCCTTTCATGGCGTCTTGCTCATGATGCTTTCCGCGGCGGCGGTTGATGTCGCCGATAACGTCGCCCATCGCCGTTTCGGGCGTGGTGACGACGACTTTCATGATCGGCTCTAGAAGGATCGGCTTGGGATTTGCGCGCGGCGTCTTTGACGGCCATCGAACCGCAAATTTTAAAGGCCATCTCGTTCGAGTCAACTTCATGGTACGAACCATAGGTGATCGCAACTTTAACGTCGACGAGCGGATATCCTGCGAGAACGCCTGTCGCGAGGCCTTCTTCGATCCCTTTGATACAGCAGGTGGATGTATTCTTTCGGAATGACGCCCCCAACGATCTTGCTGACGATTTCGTTGCCTTTGCCTTTTTCATTCGGCTCGATTTCGAGGCAAACGTGGGCATATTGACCGCGGCCGCCGGATTGCTTGATGTACTTGGTTTCGATTTCACCGGGAATGGTGATCGTCTCTTTGTAGGCGACTTCGGGTTTGCCGACGTTAGCTTCGACGGCGAACTCGCGGAACATCCGGTCGCGGAGGATCTCGAGGTGGAGCTCTCCCATACCAGCGATGATCGTTTGCCCTGTTTCTTCGTTTGTCGTAGACGCGGAACGTTGGGTCTTCTTCAGAGAGGGCCCCGAGAGCCATCGCAAGTTTTTCCCGGTCGGCTTTCGATTTGGGTTCGATCGCCATCGAAATAACAGGCTCAGGGAAATCCATTTTCTCGAGGAGGAGCGGTTTTCTTCGGCGCAGAGAGTATCTCCAGTCGAAGTGTATTTAAGGCCGATGCAAGCGGCGATATCGCCGGTAAAAAATTCATCGCGATCTTTACGCTGGTTCGGCATGCATCTCGAGGAGGCGAGAGACGCGCTCGCGTTTATCTTTCGTCGTATTGAGAGGTTAGTTCCTTTTGTAAGCGTTCCGCCGTAAATGCGGACGAACGTCAGGCGGCCGACATAAGGATCGGACATGATTTTAAAGGCGAGAGCTGCGAGAGGGGCTGTCATCTGAGGGCTTGAGTTCAGCGGCTTCTCCGGTTTTGATGTTGATGCCTTTGATGGCGCCGCGGTCGAGGGGAGAGGGCATCCAAGCGACGACAGCATCGAGAATGGTTGAATACCTTTATTCTTGAAGGCGGTTCCGCAAAGAACGGGGTTGATCTTGTTGGTGAATGACGCCTTGACGGATGACGGCATGGATTTCTTCTTCTGTGAGGTGTCTGGATTTTCCAGAACCTTCATCATGAAGGCTCATTGCTCTCGTCGATGGTGGCGAGTTCTTCGAGCAGCTGCTGGCGCATTTCTTTGCATTGTCCAAAGATCCGCCGGGATCTCCGCGACGTCGTATTTTGCGCCCAGAGTTTCGTCGAGGAAGAGGTAGGCTTTCATGGTGATCAAGTTGACCATGCCTTTGAACGCGCCTTCGGCGCCGATGGGGCATTGTACGGGTATAGCATTCGCGCCGAGTTTATCTTTCATCGACTGGACAGCTGCGAAGAAATCGGCCCCGGTGCGGTCCATTTTGTTGATGAACGCAAGGCGGGGAACGCCGTAACGGGCGGCTTGACGCCAGACGGTCTCGGATTGCGGCTGCACGCCGGCAACGGCATCGAACACAGCGACGGCTCCATCGAGAACGCGCAGAGAACGCTCTACTTCAATAGTGAAGTCGACGTGGCCGGGGGTGTCGATGATGTTGATCTTGGAGCCTTTCCAGTAAACAGTCGTCGAAGCGGAAGTAATCGTGATACCGCGCTCGCGCTCTTGTTCCATGAAGTCCATGGTGGCGGCGCCTTCGTGCACTTCGCCCATGCGGTGAACGCGGCCTGAATAATAGAGGATACGTTCGGTCGTCGTCGTTTTACCCGCATCGATGTGGGCCATGATGCCAATGTTACGGACATCGGCAAGATTATCTGTTTCTGGTCGTTGTTGCCATAGTACTCATATGTTACCACTTAAAGTGAGCAAAGGCTTTATTGGCCTCGGCCATTCTGTGCATGTCATCTTTTTTCTTAATCGTCGAACCTTGATTATTGTAGCAATCGGCGAGCTCTGCGCGAGGCCGTCTTCCATGGATCTGCCGGCTTTTTCGAGGGCATACTGGATGATCCATTTCATCGCGATCGATGTGCGGCGATCCGGAGGAATTTCAACAGGAACTTGGTAAGTTGCGCCTCCGATACGGCGGGATTTTACTTCAAGGGAGGGTTTCGCGTTTTCAAGGGCTTGCTCGAAGGCTGCGACGGGGTCTTCTGCTTTGATTTTCTGTGCAAATTTTTCAAGAGCGTTATAGACAATTCGTCGGGCAGTCGACTTTTTGCCGTCTTGCATCAGCTTATTGATGAATTTGGACAGCACATAGCTGTTGAAAATAGGATCGGGTGTCATTTCACGCTTTACAGCGCGACGTCTACGTGACATAAAATTTCCTTTATCCAATAAATTTCTTCACTCGGCTTAATTTAAAGCCAGACTTGACACTTCATCCTAAGCCCAGATAACCTTTTGAGGCTATCTAAAATTACTTAGGCCTTTTGGCCCCATATTTCGACCTGCTTTGCTTGCGATCTTTCACCGCAGCACAGTCGAGTGCTCCTCGGACGATGTGATAACGCACGCCCGGTAAGTCTTTTACCCGTCCACCGCGGACGAGAACGATACTGTGTTTTGGAAGTTATGCCCCTCACCGCCGATATAAGCGATGACTTCTTGTCCATTGGAAAGGCGTACCCAGGCCACTTTTCGCAGAGCTGAGTTAGGTTTTTTCGGCGTTTTGGTCTTCACTTGCAGACAGACGCCCCGTTTCTGAGCGCATTGTTCTAGCGCTGGGGATTTGCGTCGTCGGACTCTGACTTTTCGGCCTTGGCGTACAAGCTGGTTAATCGTTGGCATTATTTCTCCTGACAAAGGTGCAAGTATAGGATTCCTCCCATTTATTGTCGACTTTTTCCTAAAAGTTTCAGCGGCCCAGTCAATCATTTACAAAAATATAGCGCCCTGAGAAAGTAATAAAAAGGTCAAGGTATGATCCAGAGAGTAGTATTTTTTCTTTTTCTATGCGCATCGCTCTGCGCAAGCAACCCCTCGCTTCTCAAGAAGTCCGATATCCGCCCCACCATGGAAGAGTTCTTCAGCTACCATATCGAGAGCCGAGAACTCACGCCGCTTGTTGTAAAGAGGTCGTTTAAATCTTTAATTGAACAGTTTGATCCTCAAAAAATTTATCTCCTATATAGCGAAGTTAAACCTTTTCTTGAGCTCACGAGCACAGATATCGAGAGTGTGATCGACCATTATTCGAGCGATGAATACCCTGATTATGAGAACCTTACACGATTATTTGCGAAAGCGACCGTTAGGGCCCAAGCTCTCCGCAAACAGATCGCTACCGAGCTCATCTCCCAAGAAAAGATGCCATCCAAGGCCGATCCCGCCTATCAATACGCCGCAGATACAGATCAGCTCAAGGAGCGCATCCGCGGGCAGTTCGTTCGCATTTTAGAAGCTGAGAAGGCTTCAGGAGACCCTGCGT
>CAWEXY010000015.1:0-80818 GCA_963813135.1 uncultured Verrucomicrobiae bacterium
AATCGCCTATTCCACTTACGGAATTACCACAGAAATTTTCTGAATGTTCCCCGTTAACGATAAAACCATTAGAACCGTTTAACCTTGAAAGCTCAACGGGATTGAGCCAGAGTACTGTTCATCCCAAAGACCACATAGACTCGACCGGCATAATCGTGTCCGTTGGGATAAGTTTGGGGGAGATCCAATAATGAAATCACCGATTCCATCGCCATTGACATCACCAGCTTTGCTCACAGAATAACCGGTTCCTACATCCTGTTTTCCTCCATCAAGCATAAAACCATTTTTACCATTCAAGCTTGAAAGCTCAATAACCGCTGGGAAAGCCCTTCTGGTCTAAAGGCATAGCCTCAGCCATAGGAAAAGAGAGAAAGGACGACCACCAACCTGGGGGCGAGGCTTTCTGCCGGGGAGGAGTTTTTTTTAAATTCAGTGATTTTAAAACAGCGGCAGCCCCTCGATTGGCCTCTTGGAGCAGTTCTTTATCAAACTGGTTTATGAGTTTGCCTACATCTGTTGTGCTCTTGATATAATCACAGTAAGAGCTGATGATTTGCCCCAAAGGCGTCTATTTTCTAGCCAATCTCCCCAACCTTCATTAGAAAATAGTCGGCTAAGATAACCCCTTTCTTTAAAGAGGAAGTTATGAATAGGAGAACATCCATTGTCACTGACAAAATGAATCACATTTACCAAGGCTCTTACGTTGGAGTTTTTCGAGTGATCGAAGAATTTATTCTTGATTCCTCTGATAAATTCAGTTGTGCTAACAAATATTTGATGATCCGTTTGTTCAACCGGAGAGGCACAACTTTCGCGGATAATGGTTGTGGAAGACTTGCCATCGGAAGAGAATGGTTGCTGTATGCTGCTAATGAGGTAGATGGTAAAGCCAGTGACATATATTAACTTCTTCTGTAGAGGGGGGTTACGATTCTCAAAGGAGACTATTCAAAATGTTGAAAATCTACAAGTGTTTTTTAGTCATGTAAGCGCAAAGCTCTCTATGGTAGTAAATTTTTTAATTTTATCCGAACGTACAGGGCCCAGGCAGTGCTCTTATAGTCGATTTGGCATCGCCTTTGATATTGAGATCGAACCTCTCTTTATCTATTTGATCTAAAAGGAGGCGAATATCACGGACACAAGCATCGATGTGATCTTCATGCCATTCATAAATCGGAGTTCTCTGTTACATGCTCACTGACCACCCTGTCGTTTGCTTTAACTTCAACCTTCCACTCATCAAATTCAACCTCATGATTTAAAATAGGAAGAGCAAAATGCGAGCCGTGTTTTGCATTCACAATTAATTTGCCTCCAGGCCCGTAAATTTCACAACCAATAGAAATGACCTTAAATTCAGCATTTAACTCAATATCTCCGGGAACAACCACTCTATTGCACAAAATAATTTGATTGGCGTAAATTTTGAGAGCGTCGAGTTCTATCTTTCCAAGCGAAAGAAATGTATGGCATCGGATCACTCGAGAACCTCCAAGGAGATTAGCAGAAAGAACCGCATCCCGGCCGATCAATACGTCATCAGCGCTGCACTCGAGCTCCTTGGTAAGTGAATTCTCAGCAACTTTTTTTCCCAAACAAAGTATAGCTTTGGGAAACTCAATGTCGTTGATAAGGCATCTCTTATAGGGCCCGTATAGCTGCTCATGCTTATTCCTTTTGTTAAAAAAATTATCATCTCTGAAACGCTCTCGGCTTAGCGAGGCTGCATTATACGACCCATTATTTTTGCCGTATATCCTAAATACTTAGAAAATTTTTGCAACTTCACAGACTCACTCCCTCAAAGCAGAGTAAAGTAAATAATAGAATTGTCTGTGAGCGACGCGAAGCGCGCGAGCAGCCGGCGGATTTAAGACGCACGCCTCGGCGCTGGAGGATCGATTTGGCACAGCGGATTAAATCTCAAGGGGGCGGCTGGGGGCGGCGGCCCCCGACATGTCTAAGGAAACCAAAAAAATATTCCACTTCGCCGAAGGCGAAGCCCCCTAATTTCTCTCTCCTCCTCCTTTTCCTATTGCTGTAATTTTCAACCATTTGCTATCTTGTCTGTTTCAACGAGTAGGACTTGCTTCTACTCGGGTGCATTATTTTATTTAGGAGAAACCTTTAACATGCCCAAACAGACAAACGACTGGAGCGTACCAACAACATTATCGACGATGTCGATTTCCACGAAGAGGACGCAAAGATCTTTCAGAAGCTCGTCCGTCAAAAAGGAAAAAGGCGCAGAGTCGGGCTCCGTAGCGTCTATGAGCGCGGGAGAAGTGTTGAAAGGCCGAATCGTCGAAATCACGAAAGATTTCGTCGTCATCGATGTCGGCCTAAAATCCGAAGGCATTGTACCCATCGATGAATTCGTCGATCCTTCCAGCTTTTCCTCGGCAGGCGAAGTCGAAGTCTTCCTCGAGCAAGCTGAAGACGAAGATGGCCAGATCGTCCTTTCCCGCGAAAAAGCGACGCCGTATGCGCCAATGGGAATATATCGTCGACCACTGCAAAGAAGGCTCGATCGTCCAAGGTCAAGTCATCCGCAAAGTCAAAGGCGGCCTGATGGTCGATATCGGCATCGAGGCGTTCCTGCCCGGTTCGCAAATCGACAACAAGCGCATCAAGAGCCTCGACGAATACATTGATAAAACTTACGAATTCAAAATCCTCAAAATCAACACCGAGCGCAAAAACATCGTCGTCTCCGCCGCGAGCTCCTCGAAGAAGAGCGCATCACGAAGAAAGTCGAAATGCTCGAAAATATCCATGAAGGCGAAATCTGCCAAGGCATCGTCAAAAACATCACCGATTTCGGCGTCTTCCTCGACCTCAATGGCATCGACGGCCTCCTCCATATTACCGATATGACATGGAAGCGCATCAAGCATCCTTCCGAAATGGTCCACTTCGGCGAAAAGCTCGAAGTCGTCGTTCTCCACGTCGATAAAGACAAGGGACGCGTTGCCCTCGGCATGAAGCAGAAAGAGTCCAATCCATGGGAAGAAGTCGAAGAGAAAATATCCTCCCGGCACCCACGTCAGAGGTAAAATTGTCAGCCTCGCACCCTACGGCGCGTTTGTTGAAATTGAGCCGGGCATCGAAGGACTTATCCACGTTTCCGAGATGTCATGGGACAAAAACATCGCCGACCCAAGCGAAGTTGTCAAAAAAGGCGACACAGTTGAAGCCATTGTCCTCTCCGTGCAAACGGAAGAAGGCAAAATCTCGCTCGGCATGAAGCAACTCGAGAACAATCCTTGGGATGATGTCGAAAAGAAATATCCTGCGGGCACAAATGTCAATACGGAAATCCGCAATCTGACCAACTACGGCGCATTTGTGGAAATCGAACCCGGCATCGAAGGCCTCATCCACATATCTGACATCAGCTGGATCAAAAAAGTATCGCATCCTTCCGAACTCTTCAAGAAAGGGGATAAAGTTGATGCCGTCGTTCTTTCCATCGACAAAGAAAACAAACGCATCACGCTCGGCGTGAAACAACTCTCGCAAAACCCTTGGGAAAACATTGAAAAGACCCTTCCCATCGGCTCTTTAGTGAAAGGCATTGTCACTAAGATCACCGCTTTCGGAGCTTTTGTCGAACTCGATAACGGTTTAGAAGGACTGATCCATGTGACCGAACTTTCTGATCAACCTTTGGTAAAGTTGAAGAAGTCATTTCGAAAGGTCAGGAAGTGACAGCGAAAGTGATCAAAATCGATCCGGAGCATAAGAAAATTTCCTTATCCATCAAGGAATACTTGATCGAGAAAAATAAAGAAAACCGCGACGACATCGTTGTTGGTGAAAAGAAAAAACGAGCCCCTAAGAAAAAGACGAAGTAAAAGATGAATAAAGATCTTGTTGCCATTTTTGAGTATCTTGAGCGTGAAAAAGGGATCAAGCGCGAAGTGATCATTTCAGCGATCGAAGAATCGCTGTGTATGGCTGCGCGCAAAAGCATCAAAGGACTCCTCAGTGTCGCTGTCCACATCAATCCCAAAACCGGCAGCATCGACGTCACGGCCCAAAAAGAAGTCGTCGATAAAATCACGATTCCCGAAGAGGAAATCACACTCGAAGATGCCCGTGCAATAAATCCTTACGCAGAGCTTGGTCAATGGATCGAAATTCCTGTGGCGCCTCAAGATTTTGGACGGATCGCTGCGCAAACGGCACGGCAAATCATCGCCCAGAAGCTCCGCATGGCAGAGCGCGATGTCATCTATGAAGAATACCGCCACCGCGTCGGAGAGCTTATTTCCGGCTCGGTCAAAAGGCTGGTCCGTGGAGCGACCCTCATCGTCGACCTCGGCAAAGTCGAAGGAATTTTACCCGACCGTTTTTACCCAAAAACAGAAAAATATAACGTCGGCGACCGCGTCCAAGCCCTTCTTTACGAAGTGCGCGACACTGAAAGCGGCGGAGCAGAAGTCATTTTAAGCCGAAGCCATCCTGAGTTTGTTTCTCAGCTCTTCCAACAAGAAGTTCCTGAAATTCGCGATGGGACCGTCTCGATCGAACGCATCGTGCGCGATGCCGGCTACCGCACCAAGCTCGCTGTACGCTCCACCGACCCGAAAGTCGACCCCGTCGGCGCCTGCGTCGGCGTGCGCGGAACCCGTGTCAAGAACATCATCCGCGAACTCAACAACGAAAAAATCGACATCATCCCCTTTAGCGATGACGCGATTGGGCTCCTCCAAAATGCGCTCGCTCCCATCGAGATCAAGAAAATCAGCGTAGCCGAAGATGGCGCGACCATCTCGATCGTCGTCCTCGACGAACAATATCCTGCAGCGCTCGGCAAGCGCGGCATGAATGCCCGCTTATGCGGACAGCTCGTTGGCGCCGAACTGCAAATCCAGAAAATGAGTGATTATCAGCAAATGATGACCCTGCAACGCCAGCAACTCGCTTCCGCTGCTGATCCGGCGCTCGATCTTGAACTTTCTCCCGAAGGAATGAGCCCTCAAGCCCGCTTTGCGATCCCGAGCCTTATTTCGGCCGGCTATAACACTCCCCGCAAGCTCCTCAATGCTTCTCCCCAAGAACTCGCCGCCATCCCCGAGATCAGTCTCGACCTGGCCGATAAAATTTTGGAAGAAGTGCGAAAGAAAATTACCGTTTAATTTAAGAGAAACAGTTGGCAAAAAACCTGAAGCTCAATATCAAAAATGCCCAGCTGGCAGAAGCTCTAAAAAAGCTAAAAAAACCTGAACCAGCTGAGGAAAAGAAGAAGCCCGCGCCCAAAGCGGAGGCTCCTGCACCTCTCCCTAAAGAAGAGGCCGCACCCCCTTTGCCACCTCCAGTAGAAGAAGTCGTAGAATCTAAGCCTATAGTAGAAGAAAAGGCGCCTGAAAAAATCCCCGAAACTCCCGCGCCTCCTAAACCCGCCGCAGCTTCTCCAGCCGCCTACAAGCCGGCAGCAAGCCCTCTGCAGCCCCGCCCTCCTTATCGGCCAGCGCCCCGTCCTCCTCTGAGACGAGAAACTCTTTCAACAGGACCCAGACCTTCCAGGCCCTACCAGCCAGGACGCCCTTCTCTTTTTACTCCAGGGACTGGAGGCCGCGCCCCTGCTCCCCGGCCGCCCGGAGCTCCTTATGCGCCCCGTCCCGGCGGTGCGCCGCCCAGACCCGGATTCCGAGGACCTCCAGTGGCGCCAGCGCCGCTTCCACCCGAAGGCGAAGATAAACGCGCTAAGAAAGCCGCTGTTTTTAAAGATTTTCGCGATTTCAAAGCCCAGAGAAAGCCCGGCGATGAAAAATCTTTTGATTCAAGAGACAAACAAGGACTGCGCGCCGGAGAAGACGAAATTTGGCGCCGCAAGCGAAAAGCCGGCGGCAAGAGATTCGAGAGCGAAGAGCCCGTCATCCGTCCCAAAACACTCAAAGTGCGCCTTCCCATCACGATTAAAGATCTCGCAGCTGAGATGAAACTCAAAGCCTCGCAGCTCCTTTCGGGCCTCTTCATGAAAGGCGTTGTTCTCACCCTCAACGATGCGCTCGACGACGAAACAACGGTGCAGCTTCTCGGCCACGATTTCGACTGCCAGATCACCATCGATACCAGCGAAGAAGAACGCATCAAAATCACCGATAAAACAATTAAGCAAGAAATTGCCGAAAGTCCCGCTGATCAACTCGTCCTTAGACCGCCTGTCGTCACTTTCATGGGCCACGTCGACCACGGTAAAACGAGCCTCATCGACTCCATTCGCAAATCCAACGTTGCCGAAGGAGAAGCGGGCGCCATCACGCAGCACATCGGGGCCTTTAAATGCCACACCGCCGTTGGAGACATCACGATTCTTGACACCCCGGGCCACGAAGCCTTTTCCGCCATGCGCGAACGCGGCGCCGATGTTACCGATATCGTCGTTCTCGTCATCGCCGGCGACGAAGGGATCCGTGCACAAACCATCGAAGCTCTAAAGCAGGCAAAAGAAGCCAGCGTCCCGGTCATGGTCGCCATCAACAAGTCTGACAAACCAAATTTTAATGCTGAAAACATCTACCGCCAACTCTCAGAACACGAACTCCTCCCCGAAGTCTGGGGCGGAACGACTATCACCGTCAATTGCTCAGCGCTCACGGGAGAAGGCATTCCGCAGCTTCTCGAAATGCTCGCCCTGCAAGCTGAAATCTTAGAGCTGCGCGCCAATCCTTCTACACGGGCCCGCGGATCCGTCATCGAATCTCAAATGCACAAAGGACTGGGCGCTGTCGCCACCGTCCTCGTCCAAAACGGAACGCTGCGCCTCGGCGATGCGGTCGTCTTCGATCAGCACTCAGGCCGTATCAAAAGCATGCATGACGAATATGGACGTGAAATGCAAGAAGCCGGCCCCTCGATGCCTGCTAAGATCACAGGACTTTCGGGCCTTCCCGAGGCTGGCAGCGATTTTATCGTCGTGAAAAATGATAAAGAAGCCCGCGAACTCTCCGAAAAACGCGTCCTCCAACGTAAACACATCGCACTCCAAGTCAAACGCGGCGGCCTCGAAGGATTCCTCGACCAGCAAGTGCAAAAACAAGAGAAAAAAATGCTCGCGCTCATCCTGCGCGCCGACGTGCAAGGATCTCTCGAAGCCCTCAAACATTCTCTGGAGAAGATCCAATCCAACAAAATCGAGCTCAACATCACTTCCGCAGAAGTGGGAGAAATTTCCGAGTCCGATATCGAACTGGCCGCTGCTTCAAAAGCCACCATTATCGGGTTCCATACCGCTATCGAAAGCAGGGCTGACAGCCTCATCAAGCAGCACAAAGTCAACGTACGCCTCCACGACATCATCTACCATGCCGTCGATGATGTAAAACAGCTCATGATCGATCTTCTTGATAAGATTCCTCAAGAGAACGATATCGGCGAAGCGGCTGTTAAAGCCGTCTTTAAATCCTCACAGCTCGGCCTCATCGCCGGCTGCCAGGTCACCGACGGGACCATCCGCCGCAATAGCCACGTCCGCGTCGTCCGCGATAAAGAAGTTCTCTGGAAAGGCCCCCTCGCCTCCCTCAAACGCGTCAAAGAAGATGTCCGCGAAGTTACCAAGGGCCAAGAGTGCGGTATCCTCCTCCAAGGATTCACCGGCATCAAGGAAGGCGACCTCCTCCAAGCCTTTGACGTCACCTACCTCACTCAGGAACTATGAATAGAACAGACCGCTTAAACTCCCTCCTGAAAGAAGTGATTTCCGAAGTTATCACCCGGGATGTCCGCAACCCCAAAGTCCACACCCTCATCACCGTCACCGCAGTCGACGTCTCCAAAGATCTCCATAACGCCAACGTCTACATCAGCGTGATCGGGTCCGATCAAGATAAAAAACAGACCATCCAAGCCCTCCGTTCTGCCGCCGGCTACATCTCATCCCTAGCCTCTAAAAAGGTTGTTCTCCGCTACTTCCCGCACCTCACATTCGTCCTCGACGAAGGCGTCGACGCCCACCTCCAGATCGATGCCGTACTCCAAAAAATCCATGATGAAGAACAACACCGCAACACTCCCCACGATCAGTGAAGGCATCTGCCTTGTCGACAAACCCAAAGGCAAGACCTCCTTTAGTCTTGTCTCTGCGCTGCGCCGCATAACCGGCATCAGCAAGATCGGCCACGCCGGCACCCTCGACCCTTTTGCCACCGGCCTCATGGTCATGCTCATCGGCTCTACCCACACCAAGCTTTCCAATCACTACATCTCTCAAGAAAAAGAGTACTGGTGCCAGATGCGCCTCGGCATAACCACCGACACCTACGACTGCGAAGGAAAGATGACCGCCGTCTCCGACAAAGTTCCCACCCTCGAAGAACTAGAATCCGCCATCCGTCAATTTCAAGGCGCTATCCTCCAAACGCCTCCTATGTTCTCCGCCAAAAAAATCCAAGGGCAAAAACTCTATCACCTGGCCCGCCGGGGGATCGAGATCGAGCGCCAGCCCGTCGTCGTCACCGTCAAAACAACCCTCCTTTCCTACAACTACCCGTTCGTTGAACTCTCCGTCGTCTGCTCCAAAGGGACCTACGTCCGCTCCATCGCCTATGATATCGGCAAGCTCCTCGGCTGCGGCGCCCACCTCTCCGACCTCCGCCGCCTCCGCTGCGGCAAATACGACCTCACCCAAGCCATCGACGGCACCCTGCTCTATGCTGATCATCCACAGCCTTGATCAAATTCCCCTGCTCCCCGCCCCCATCGCCCTCACCATCGGCATGTTCGACGGCGTCCACCTCGGCCACCAATTTCTCCTCGGCGAGCTTAAAAAACACGGCACCCCCGTCGTCCTCACGTTCAGCAATCATCCCTCCGAAGTCCTCTCTCACCGCACACCCGCCCTTCCCTATGCTCCCTCCAAGAAAGACTTGCCAAACTCGAAAATCTTGGCGTCGCCTGCGCCATCGTCCTTCCCTTTACCCTTGAACTCTCGCAAGTTTCCTATGATGCCTTTCTGCGCGATCTCCACGCCCATCTGCCCTTTTCGACACTCCTTCTAGGAAAAGGTGAAGCGTTCGGCCACAAATGCGAAGGAACGTCTGAGCGTGTTCAAAGACTTGGCAAAGACATGGATTCCAAGCGCTCTATTTAAAAAAATTAACCTCTTGTGGTACCATCGTATCTTCTCATCGAATTCGTCAACTTCTCGCAGAAGGAAAACGAAAACAGGTAATGGACTTAATGGGTCCTAGCAAGAAAATGGAAGGTTATTAATGGAACCCACGGCACTCAAAACATCTACAACACAACCTGCACTCCCTGCACAAGATCCGGCCGTGAGCCCACAAATTCAGAAAAAAATTTGCATCTCTTGTGCTAAAGAAGAACCTAGATCTTTATGTGGAAGATGTAAGTCGATCCGCTACTGCGATAGGACTTGCCAAACAAGAGATTGGGAACGTCATAAAAAATCTTGCGTGATGATTATTAATCAAAAAGAAGAACTGCTGCCTTTAGTCGAAAAATGTTTTACCACTTCATTTGCCACAAACACGGCTTTTTATTTTAAATACAAAAGCGATGGTGTGGATATCCCCCACCTAAATTTACCGTTATACACAACCCTCAAGGTCAGCCGCTTACAATAAAAACAAATTCCAATCCAATACGCAGTATCATCGTTTTTGACTCGTCAGTTCCACTCGATGTCAGTCAGTGGCTTACCTCTCGATTTAAAATTTCATCGATTGTCGGAGGAACAATAGATGGTGAACCAAGCTTTGATGTCTTCTCTAAGGCGACATTCTAGATGCAATAATTCTCCTTTTCAGGCATCATAGGACCCTTTATGGCACAACTCTCTTGCGGCATCGTCGGACTGCCTAATGTCGGCAAATCAACGCTTTTTAACGCCCTTACCCGCAAAGCAGCGGCAGCGGCGAACTATCCTTTTTGCACCATTGACCCTAACGTCGGCATCGTCGAAGTCGAAGATCCCCGCCTCGCCGTCCTCTCGGAGATGTCCCATAGTAAAAAAATTGTTCCCGCCACCGTCACCTTCGTAGACATTGCCGGCCTCGTCAAAGGCGCTTCCGAAGGGGAAGGCCTCGGCAACCAGTTCCTCACCAACATCCGCGAGACCGACGCCATCGTCCATGTCGTCCGATGTTTTGAAGAAGGCGATGTCATCCACGTCGCAGGCAAAGTCGATCCCATTGCCGATATCGAGGTCATCAACCTCGAGCTCGTCCTCTCCGACCTCCAAATGGCCGAAAACACCGCCCAACGCCTCGCCAAACAAGTCAAATCCAAAAAAGAATCCAAGCCCAGTACGACGCCCTCCAAAAAGCGATCGCCCACCTCAATCAAAACAAACCCCTGCGCAGCCTCGATGCCACCGACGAAGAGAAGGCTCATCTTGCCTGCTATCCCTTCCTCACCAACAAAAAAGTTCTTATGCCTGCCAACGTTGGAGAAATTCTCTGCCCTCCATGGAAAACCACCTCGTTGCCAAAGTCCGCGAATATGCTAAGGCCGAAGGAAACGTCGTCATTCCCATCTGCGCGAAGCTCGAAGAAGAACTCGCCCAATTATCGCCGCCAGCGAAGCCAACGAATTCCTTCAAACCCTCGGCTTAGAGCAAACCGGCCTCAACCGCCTCATCAAGGCCGCCTTCGCCACGCTGGGCCTCATCACCTACATCACCGCAGGCGAAATAGAGACCCGCGCTTGCAGATTACGCAAGGCATGCATGCCGAAAGAAGCCGCCGGTAAAATCCACACCGACATCTAAAAAGGGTTCATCCGCGCCGAAGTCATCTCCTACGAAGACATGCTCACCTATAAAGGCCGCGTGGGCGCACGGGATGCCGGCAAAGCCCGATCTGAGGGAAAAGACTACATCGTCCACGACGGCGATGTGATTCTTTTTTTCCATAACTAATTTGTGCAAGCAGTGCCTGCACAATAGTTTAAAAAAAGTTTGAAAAGATATGTTACCCAGAGTAGAATTACAGCTTTGATTGCTTTGTAACCCAAACATTTAAAATAACACATTGTGATTACGCTGGCAGAACTGCAAGTCCTCTTCCAAAGATCGGCTCGAAGATGCTAAAGCACTTTATGAGGCGGAACGTTATGATGGAGCTTTCTACATTTGCGGGTTTGCTGTTGAACTTGGGCTAAAAAAGAAAATATGTGAGACTTCGCGATGGGAAGGATATCCAAACTCCAAAAAAGAGTTTGAAAAGCTAAGCTCCTTTAAGATACACGACCTAGGTATGCTGCTCCACTTTTCTGGAGTTGAACAGAAGGTCAAGAGGGAAAATTTTATCGAGTGGTCAATTGTAGCTTCTTGGGATCCGGAAATGCGCTATTCCTCGCAAAAGCAAGCAGCAAAAAACGCGAAACTGTTATTGGATTCGGCTGAGACTTTATTAAAAAAACTATGAAAGAAATTTTAGACAAGCTCAAATCTGCTGTTCAAGCTCTCGAAAAGGGCCATGGCTCCATTTTACTTTTCGCCCTTTTTCTAAGAGAAGACTTCCTTGAGAAATGGGATATCGTTGTATCTGCATCTTGGCTAAAATCGACTGAAATGGAAGCATATAAGCTTGTTGTATCCAAAATTCAGGAAGTTTTAAGTCCATCTGAGCTCGTACAATTTTCTAGAGTTGTCATTCTCGATAATACCGATCCCGTTGTATCATTTTTTCAAGAAGTCTGCCCTCTGACCAACGGGGGTTTTAAAGAGTCTCCCAAAGATTTTTCGGTTGAGCCTTTTTCTGAAAAATTCGAGTTTACTATCAAGAAAGCCTACATACTCCGTTGCCAAAAGCTATAAATCTATATGACAGCTTTTGTTTCCTGCGGATCTAACCTCGAAGAACTTCTCGCACAAGAGCTAAAAGAATTAGGAATTTCCTCTACTCCGGGGAAAAGAGGCGTCTTTATTCCCCAAGAAATGGATGCCGTCTACCGCGTCAACTATGAAAGCCGCATCGCCAGCCGCGTCTTGTGGCCCTTAGCGCAGGCCCCTTGCCGCGACCGTACCGACCTCTACAACGCCGCCTTGTCCGTCGACTGGTCGCGTTACATCTCCCAGCTGCAAACATTTGCCATCGATGTCGTCGGCGCGCATCCCGCCTTTGACAACACGCTCTTCGCCGCGATGGTCGTTAAAGATGCCATCTGCGATCAATTCCGGAAAAAATTCGGCACGCGCCCCAACGTCGACGTGAAAAATCCCGATGTCCAACTCCACTTGCTCCTCATTCCGGGCAAAATCATCCTCAGCTACGATACTTCCGGCGTCCCTCTCCATAAACGGGGCTACCGCATCCAAACCGTCATCGCTCCCCTTCAAGAAACCCTCGCTGCCGCCGTTCTGCAATTGGTCCATCTCACGCCCGACGATGTTTTCTGCGATCCTTTTTGCGGATCAGGAACATTTTTGATCGAAGCCGCCATGCGAATGACCAATACACCTGCTGGATACTATCGCCAAAAGTGGGGCTTTGAAAAGATGCCGCAATTTTCTTCCTCTGCATGGAAAAACTACAAAGAAGCGGCGAACAAAAAAATCATTCCTTTGCCGCCGGGCAAAATCTTCGGCAGCGACCTCGACCGCCATGCCGTCGTCATCTCCCGCGACCATCTCAAACGCACCGGGTTTGCCATCGATGTCGCAAGCGGCGATGCAAAAAAAATCACACCGCCTCCGGGCATCACCTGCGTCGCCACAAACCCTCCCTATGGAAAACGGATTACGGCAGAAGATCCCTACACCGATTTAGGAATTTTTTTAAGCCGCTGCTCGCCTTCCAAAATTGCTGTGCTTTGCACGAGCGATGCGTTGATTGGCAGCGTGGGCATACCCTTAAGGCGCGCCAAAACGCTCTCCAACGGCGGGCTCGAAGTATCCGTCTATATACGTTAGCGTTCTATGATGGCATTTGGGGAAAATTCTCTATTGTGAGATAGTTAGGGCTGCATGGCCGAAAAAACCGAGAAGGCGACCCCGAAAAAACTCCGCGATGCGCGGAAAAAAGGACAAGTCGCCAAATCCCAAGACTTTCCTTCCGCCTTCACGTTCGTCGTCTCGATCGCGGCAATCCTCTTTAGCGCCGGCTATTTATTCAAAATGCTCGCGGGCTACATGATCACTATTTTCCGCGGCATCGGCGGCAATATCGATCTCGCCCACCGCGCGGGCGGCTATTTGCGCGAAAGCCTCGATGTGATCCTCAACGCCAGCCTCCCCATCTGCATTATCACCGCGGCCGTGGGCGTCATCGTCTCGTTCTTGATTGTAGGGCCTGTCTTTTCCGGAGAAGTGCTCAAGCCCGACCCCAAACGGCTCAACCCGGTGACGAACCTCAAGAACATTTTTAAAGTCCGCACTCTCGTCGAGCTCATCAAATCGGTCCTTAAAATCCTGGGAGCCCTCATCCTCATTTATTCGGTTGTCTATAATAGCGTCCCCTCGATCATCGCCACGGCGGCTATGCCTGTGATCGGCAGCGCTGAAGTCTTTTCCGACTTTTTATTCAAAGTGATCGTCCGCGTGGGCATCTTTTTTTTAATTATCGCCTTTTTGGACCTTGCCTTCCAAAGGCACAACTTCCAAAAAGAGATGAAGATGGAAAAGTTCGAGGTCAAACAAGAGTATAAAGACACCGAGGGCGATCCCCACATGAAAAGCCGCAGGCGCCAGGTGGCGCAAGAGATGGCTTATCAAGAAGGCCCGCAAAGCGCTCGGCGCGCGCGCGCGATCATCACCAACCCCATTCACCTCGCCGTCGCCATCGAATATAAAGAAGAAAAAGAACCCGCCCCGCGCGTGCTCACCATGGGCCAAGGGATGATCGCCGATCAGATTGTAAAATTTGGAATTGAAGGGCATGTTCCGATCATGAGAAACGTAATTCTTGCACAAACCCTTTTCGAGAAAGGCAAAATCGGCGATTATATACCTGAGGAGACCTTTCAAGCTGTGGCAGAGATATTGCAGTGGCTCAAAGGACTCGAAGGCGCCGAAACGGAATTATTTAAGGGACCATGAAAGATTTTTTTGCCAATCTCATCCGCTTGCTAGGAGGTGAAAAAGCCCTCCGCGTCATCTCCCAATCGAGCGACGTCCTCCTCGCTTTTTTCGTCATCACGATTGTGATGATGATCATCATCCCCGTTTCCCCAGGTTTTCTCGATACTTTAATTGCCATCAACCTCACCGTCTCGATTTCTCTCTTGATGGTGGCGCTCTATATTCCTAAAGCCGTGCAACTCTCGATGTTCCCCTCGCTGCTCCTCATCACGACACTGTTTAGGTTAGGAATTGAGATTTCAGCGACCAGACAAATTTTACTCCACGCTTATGCGGGCCACATCATTCAGACCTTTGGTAGCTTTGTCGTCGGGGGCAACTTTGTCGTCGGCGGCGTCGTCTTCTTGATCATCACCATCGTCCAGTTCATCGTCGTGACCAAGGGCGCTGAGCGCGTCGCCGAGGTTGCCGCTCGTTTCACCTTGGACGCCATGCCCGGCAAACAGATGAGCATCGATGCCGATATGCGCAGCGGCGTCATCGACGCCAACCAAGCCCGAGAGCTGCGCCTGGCTTTGGCTAAAGAGAGCCAACTCTACGGAGCCATGGACGGAGCGATGAAGTTCGTCAAAGGGGACGTGATCGCAGGCATCGTGATCGCCGTCATCAACATCGTCGGCGGTTTGATCATCGGCGTCACTATGCACGGCTATACCGCGCTCCAAGCGGCCCAAATCTATACCCTTCTCTCCATCGGAGGCGGCCTCGTCGCCCAGATCCCCTCCCTCCTCATCTCCCTCACAGCCGGTATCGTGACCACCCGCGTTTCGAGCGAGAAAAAAGACTCCCACCTCGGCAAAGAGATCTCCACCCAGCTTCTCAGCCAACCCAAAGCGATCATGATCGCGGCCATCGTGCTCTTTCTTTTTGGATTTATCCCCGGCTTTCCTAAATTTACTTTTATGTTGTTAGGCTTAGGGTTGGGCGCCGTAGGATTTACAACATGGTACAACGCGAAAAAAGCAGCCACCAAAGCGGCCGGCGGGCTCATCGGCGCAGCCGAGACCGAGGTCGAAGGCCATACGATGGTGCGCGGCCCCAGCGATGAATATGCGCTCACGCTGCCTGTCATTTTAGAATTGGGAAAAGGCCTATCGGCTACCATCAAAAAAGACCGCCAGGGAATGACATTCATCGAAGATATGATCCCCAAAATGCGCCACGCCCTCTATCAAGACCTGGGCGTCCGCTTCCCCGGCATTCACGTGCGCACCGATTCCCCCACCCTCGAGTCCGATGAATACTCGATCTTCCTGAACGAAGTCCCCACCGTGCGCGGAAAAATTTTAGAAGGCGCCCTCCTCGTCAACGAATCCCCCGAAGCCCTGCGCCGCTATAACCTTCCCTTTACCCAATCCAAGACCGCGTTTGGGCAGATGTCGATCTGGGTCGATGCCAGATACACGGAAGTTTTGCAAAGAGCCAATATTAAATTTTGGAAGCCCCTCGACGTGATCATCCTCCATCTTTCTTATTTCTACCGCCAGCATGCCGCCGACTTCATCGGCATCCAAGAAGTGCGCGGCATCCTCGAGTTCATCGAAAAATCATATCCCGACCTCGTCAAAGAAGTCACCCGCCTCGTTCCTCTGCAAAAGCTCACCGAAATTTTTAAGCGCCTGGTGCAAGAACAAATTTCGATCAAAGACCTGCGCACCATCTTAGAGTCCCTCAGCGAATGGGCCCAGACCGAAAAAGATACCGTCCTTCTTACCGAATACGTTCGTTCCTCTCTGAAACGGTATATCAGCTATAAATATTCGCAAGGCCAGACCGTCCTCGCCGTCTACCTGGTCGATCCTGAGATCGAAGATATGGTCCGCGGCGCGATCAAACAAACATCGGCCGGCTCCTATCTCGCCCTCGATCCCGACTCCGTTCAGATGATCCTTCATGCGATGCGCACCGTCATCGTACCGACGCCGATGGGAGGGCAGCCGCCCGTCCTGCTGACCGCCATCGACGTACGCCGCTTTGTGCGCAAGCTCATCGAAGGAGAGTTCCCCGAGCTGCCTGTCGTTTCCTATCAAGAGATCGTTCCTGAAATCCGCATCCAACCCCTCGGAAGAGTCCAGCTGACCTGACTCCCCTCCCCATTGCTAAAACCTTGTCATTGAAGAATTGAATCGATTTTTTATTCGAATTGCATTTAAAAATAAAACCTGTCATTCTTCTTTGCAAAAGACGTAGGTTTTTATGTATAAAATCAGCAATACAACAGGTGCTCTTTCCCCGTTTTTATTTTCTCTCGGCCCTCCCCCTTCTATTATAGCTGCAGAATTGCTTAGGCAAATGGATAATTATCAAGTTAACAATGGTAGTATCGCCAACTTTCCTTGGCCATCTTTAAATATCGAGGGCGATCTTGACCTTAGCCGCCGCACCTGGTTAACATCTCTGCCTCAAGGCTTACACGTTGGCGGCAATCTTTACCTTAGTGGCTGCAACGGGTTAACATCTCTGCCTCAAGGCTTACACGTTGGCGGCTATCTTGACCTAAGCGGCTGCAACGGATTAACATCTCTGCCTCAAGGCTTACACGTTGGCGGCAATCTTAACATTAGCGGCTGCACCGGGTTAACATCTCTGCCTCAAGGCTTACACTTTGGCGGCTATCTTTACCTTAGCGGCTGCACTAGGTTAACATCTCTGCCTCAAGTACGCTTTGACGGCGATCTTTACCTTCGCAACTGCACTGGGTTCACATCTCTGCCCCAAGGCTTACACGTTAGAGGCGATCTTAACCTTAGCGGCTGCACCAGGTTAACATCTCTGCCTCAAGGCTTATACTTTGGCGGCAGTCTTGATCTTAGCGGCTGCACCGGGTTAACATCTCTGCCTCAAGGCTTACACTTTGACGGCAATCTTGATCTTAGCGGCTGCACCGGGTTAACATCTCTGCCTCAAGGCTTATACGTTAGAGGAGATTTTAACCTTAGCGGCTGCACCAGATTAACATCTTTGCCTCAAGGCTTACGGGTTGACGGCCATCTTAACCTCAGCCGCTGCACCAGATTAACATCTCCACCTCAAGGCTTACATGTTGGCGACTATCTTAACCTTAACGGCTGCACCGGGTTGACATCTCTGCCTCAAGACTTACACGTTGGAAGCTATGCTTACCTTAGCGGCTGCACCGCGTTAATATCTCTGCCTCAAGGCTTACAAGTGGGCGACAGTCTTAACCTTAGCCACCGCACCGGGTTAATATCTCTGCCTCAAGGCTTACACGTTAGAGGCGATCTTAACCTTAGCGGCTGCACCGGGTTAACATCTCTGCCTCAAGGCTTACACGTTAGAGGCGATCTTAACCTTAGCGGCTGCACCGGGTTAACATCTCTGCCTCAAGGCTTATACTTTGACGGCGATCTTGACCTTAGCGGCTGCACCGGGTTAACATCTCTTCCCACATGGATTACAACTTTGGGTCCCCGGGTTTATGGCCCAACTCGTCATGTCGATCTGACTGGGACAGGTCTTTCACAGCAGATCGTCCAAATCCTTCAACAAACAAGCGCTCCCGGCATGCAATTCCACACTGGGCAGGCTGCGACAACCCCTACCGTGACACTCCAAAATTTGGATTTAAATAAGACTCTCGATTTTTGGCTTGCTGCTTCAAAAGATAGTTCTCTTAACAAACCAAGCCTCATCATTAACGAACATGCACAAGATGTTATTTCCTTCCTGTCGCGGCTTACAGCAACAGCGGAATACAACAACCCTTCGTCGCGGCCGCTTCTTGCTAAACGCGTCATCGCAGCTTTTCAATGCATGCAAGAGGATGATCAAATCCAAACACGCGCTATTGATATTATTTATCAAGGATTAAGATCTTGCGATGACAGAATTATTTCAGCATTAGATGAAATCGAAGTGATGATTCGTATCTACCGGTTAGAGAAAAATGGCGGATCAGTAGAGGATCTTAGAAAAG
The DNA here is from genome assembly GCA_963813135.1 of uncultured Verrucomicrobiae bacterium. GTDB lineage: Bacteria > Chlamydiota > Chlamydiia > Chlamydiales > Rhabdochlamydiaceae > SZAS-15. The sequence continues at coordinate 17,997 of CAWEXY010000015.1, forward strand.
CCGGGAAAAGCTTTTTGCTTCTCGACATGGTCAATAAGAAAGCAAAAGCATTTGTAAAAACTCTCCCACTTGTAGATGAGATCGAGGTTTATTTAGCCTTCCAAATCGGTCTTGCTGAGCGGTTTGATCTGCCCATTTCCACGCGAAATATGATCCATAGATCGAGCGCCCAAATATCCGATAGCGATATTGCCAAAAAAGGGGATGAAATCGAAAAAGCCTATTCCGATGAAGAATTGAATAAATTCTTAAAAACATGGAGTCCATGGATAGTGCATCAAAGACGCTTGTCGATTCCCAAGTATGAAAATCTTCCTATCGACGATAACTTTCTAATGAAAAAAGAACCTACCTGCCTAATCACTCAAAACTCTACCAAATACCCTGTTTTATATAAGACAAATGTCTATGATTACGAGGCATTCACTAAATGGTTTGTCCTAAATGGCACAGATCCAACGACGAGAGAGGCCATTGACATTATGCAGCTCAGGAGGGTCCAGCGTTTACAATAATTATTGTAACAGCCTGAACTTTGGGGTTCAGAAGGAGTCTTATGCCAATAGCTTCGACCCCTGAGCAAAAACGTCAATGGAAAGAGAGAGTACGCCTGTAGCAAGAGAGCGGCCAAAATTTATCGCGGTGGTGCCTCGAGCACCAGCTCAATTACGACTCCATGCTCTATTGGAGAAAAAAATTTGGCCTAATCTAAGGCCTCGAGATCACCATCGAATATCAACGCGTCCAAGTCCATCTTCCAAAAATTTAGACCCCACGATTTTGATGAAGTACCTCCGAGTGCGCAAGGGAGAACCGTGATCTTTCAAAATGCCGGAGGCCGGCTCCCGCCGGCCTCCCCAAGAACCAAAAGACCAAGGGGAAAAAAAATTCCGAACTCCCCCAATGGGCCAATGGCCAATGCCCTAAAAGAACTTCCTAAGACCCCCAACGCCGCTGAAGTCGTCGGCGTAGTAGTCGTGGACGAAGAGACCGGCGGCCCCAAAACCCCCAACGTCCAATTGCCAATCCTTATTATACTTTTCTTGACACCGTGTATACGTCCAAGGGCTGTCGCTATACAGTCTTGTCCCAGTCCGGACGTATTCCATTAATACAGCAACAGTCGCATCCAATATAGTTGGCACTTCATAGGGCGCTTTAATAAGCGCTTTCTGATCGCTGTAGCTTTTGCTTCGGCTCCCTTCAATGACATCACGGGTCAGAAGCGCCCAATGCGACTTAGCAGCGGGGGCATCGGTATATTCGCCCAGTCTAAAATATTCATATTGTGTGTGAGTCCCTTGAAGAGGCTTTTGAATGAGCTCTCCTAGCGTTTTTAAGGTCAGGGGCTTTCCATTGACGGTTTGAGGAACGAGGACAAGGAGATGGGTCTCCTGGACTTTCTTTTTGGGCCAATAGGGACAAGGGCTTTGGAGAATGACGTTGATATCGGCAGGAAGAGGCGGCTCAACTCCAACATCCCCAAAGTACTTGGCCCATTCGGCTTTACCAAAAGCAATGGAGGGAAGAACCGTTTTGGATAAAGGTTGTACTACTGGAGCTGATACAGGTAAGGATGATTGAGGTGTTCCTTGGAGTAAGTCAATGATGTCTTGAGCTACAGCTTTGCGGATTTTTTTATTTGCATCCAAGAGTTTTTGAGTTAGTCGGTAGACTGATTGATCTTTCTCTGTTAAAGAAGATGCGCTAGAGAGTTTTTTAGTTTGGCTTCGAAGACCGTTATAGAGCGATTCCATCTTCTGTACTTCTTCACTTTCTAAAAGAGCATAAATGTGGTCGAGGAGGGCATCTGGTGAAAGATTATTGGAGTTGAGATCAAGATTAGGTGTAGGAGGCATAGAAAGGGTTGCATTATTTGAGAGGTAAGGATCTTTCTTGCTTTCGGTAGTCGCTGAAAGAGTAGCAAAATTAGAAAGATAAGACACATTGTTCTCGAGTACAGGAAGAGCTTGATTAGGATCCGTGGTAAGACGAACAAGATCTTCAGCTAAATTTTGGGCCTTGGGTCGCTGCGCAGGATCTTTCCAGCATTGTTTAATGAGGTCGGCAAAGGCTGGGGGAGTTTCAGATGGGATTGTTTCTGAGACGTTGTTCATTTTCCATGCAAGGACGACCATTTCGTTAGCCGCGTTGCTATAGGGGGCTTTTCTCGCAGCAATCTCCCATAAAACCATCCCCATACTGTAAATATCGGTCTTAGTGCTAGCAGAGGCGTTTTGGCTGATTTGTTCGGGAGCCATCCAGCGCGGAGATCCCCCTTGACTGGTAAGATGGGTATTTGTTTTATCACGGACTTTGGCAAGTCCAAAGTCGGTGATCTTAGCGGTATCATCTTTGGCGATCAGGATGTTTAGGCTTTTGAGATCGCGGTGAACGATGTTGCGGCCATGGAGATAAGCAAGCCCTTTGCCGATGTCGGCTGCAATGCTGTAGCGCCGATTCCAGGGAAGATCCTCGGGCCTTTGTAAAAATTTATCAAGGGAGCCTTTTTCGAGATATTCCATGAGGATGGCGAGCTTGCCTTCTTCTGCGCAAATGCCAAACATCCGAACGATATTGGGATGTTGGCACTGGGCCATGATTTGAGCTTCGCTCTTGAACATATTTAGAAATTGGTCGTCAATGATTTGCACGAGGAGTTCTTTGACGGCAATGGGAGTTGCTTGCCAATTGCCCAGAAAAACTTGTCCAAACCCTCCCTTGCCAAGGAATCTTCCTTTGCTGAAATCCCTTGAGGGAATAGCTTCCAGTTGGACGACGATATTTGGAATGGCCATAACTGCATCTCCTTTGGTTAATCAGGATAGAGATGATAAACGAAGGGATCTTTTAATGAAAAAATAAATGATGCGTAACCCAAATCGATGATTTTATCTCCCATCCAAAAAATGAAAACTTTATGCATGAGATTTTAGAGCTGGTTGCAAAATTCCACCGGCCGGCTATCGCCGCCCGCCAAGACCCAAGGGGAAGGAGACAAAGAGGAAAGCAGAGAGAGAAAAAAAATTCCTAAATCCCCCAATGGTCCAAGGGCCAATGCCCTAAAAGAACTTCCTAAGACCCCCAACACCGACGTAGTCGTAGTCGGCGAAGAAGTTGAAGTTGAGACCAGCGGCCCAAAAACCCCCAACGGCCAAATGCCAATTCTCATTATGCTTCTCTTGACACCGTGTATACGTCCAGGGGCTGTCTCCATACAGCTTTGTTCCGGTGCGGACGTGTTCCATTAGGATGGCAACATTTGCATCTAAAATGGTGGGGACTTCATATGGCGCTTTAATAAGTGCTCTCTGATCGCTGTAGCTTTTGTTTCGGCTCCCTTTAATGACATCTCGGGTTAAAAGCGCCCAGTGCGATTTAGCGGCGGGTGCATCGGTATACTCTCCTAGATTGAGAACCTCGATATTTCGTGGCTGTTCCTTGGAGGGGCTTTTCGATGAGCTCTCCTAGCGTTTTTAGGGTCAGGGGCTTTCCATTGACGGTTTGAGGAACGAGAACGAGGAGATGGGTCTCTTTACTTTCTTCCCGGACCAAAATGGACAAGGAGCAGAAAGGATGGCGTTGATATCGGCAGGAAGAGGCGGCTCAACTCCGACATCTCCAAAATACTTGGCCCACTCTGCTTTGCCAAAGGCGATGGCTGGGAAGGGAGCCTTTTTCCTTATCTCTGGTGTAGCAATGACAGGCAGAGGCGGTATGTCTATTTTTTCCTTTAAAAGCTTCACTTCATTGGATAATTCTAAGATACGGCTTTGCGTCAAAAGCATCATTCTTTGGGACAGCTTTAAATGTTCCATCTCAGGATCGACCTCCTTGATACTTTTCACGCAGAGGCTTAAATCTTCCACCCGATTCTTTAAAAGGGCGATAGATGATGCTTGGTAATATTTCTGCACTCCCAACGCCTTTTTGTCTTGTTTGATGAGTGTATCGGCGAGGGCAACAGCATGTTCAAACGAGTTGAACCGTTTAAACGCTTTCTCGTAGATCATTTCAGCGCGAGCCAGCTCGCCATTTTGAAGATAAGCTTTTCCTAGTTTTCCCCAGAGATCGTTTAATTCATGACCGTGCCAGTGGGTATAAATCGTCTCGAGTTGTTCGTAGAGCGATATTTTCTCCTGGGTTCTTGTTAGGGCCTGCAGCGCGACCTTCTCTGCCTGCTGCCATTCCTGTTTCTCAAGGAGAAGAAAGAGCCAACCCAGGGTCCATTTAAGGGCTTTTTGAGATTTTTGGATCTGGTCATAGCCAGTGATAATTTTCTCGTAATAGGAAGGATCGTAGTCTAATTGTGCTAACATGCGATACGTTTTAATCATGAGAGAAGGTAAATTCTTTTTCTCATAAAGGACGGCCATATCAAGAAGTTTTTTTTTGGTAGGTTTTTTGCTAGGCATCTCCTGTGCCGAGAGAAGATCTAGATCGATGAGCCGATCTAAAAAAGAATCTTCGTAGATGGTGTTTGCTTGTTTGCAGAAGGTATGTGCTAAATGATAGTCCTTCTTTTGAATCGCGTGGCAGGCTTCCTTTAAGAGGATGTGAGCTTTTTCACGAGGGTTTTTCAGAAGAGGAACTAAGAGTGGATATGCTTTCAATTGAGAGGGATCTTTCGGCGATGATTTGTTTATAAATCAAAGCGGCTTCTTGAGGATGCTCTTTAGCTAACTCTTCTCTGACATCTAAAGCAGTCGTCAGAGCTTTTGCGGTTTGCTGCGTGCATCGGTAGAGCTTGATGAGCAGAGGGCTGATTCGGATAAGCTCGGGATAGCTTTTTCGGCATTGCTCTACAGTTTGCAGCGCTTCAGGGACTTTCTTGTCTTGGAGCTGATATAGGATGAGATAAAGATACGCGAGGCGGGCCTTATCTTTTTGTTTCATCAGTTCAAAAAGAAGGGGGAGCTGTTGGTAATCGCTCCAATCTTTTGTATATTGAAACGCTTTGGCGTAAGCGCTTAAAGCGTCATCATACTCTTCGGCATTAATACAATCTTGGGCCATTTTTAAACTGCTGCCTGCGAGCTGTGTGTTTTGTTTCTTAAAAAGAGCAAAGGTGGGGATAGGGTCTTGCTTTTGTGCTTCTTCGATAACCTGTTGGAGGGTGCGGACGGGGGTTAAAGAATTGATAGGTTGCCTGTTGAAAGGACATTCGTTTTTAGTCTGTAGGCACTGTTCTATCGCGCTCTTTTCGAATGTGTGGCCGTGTTCGTCGATAACAGGTTCTTTAAAAACTTCTTGCGTAATGGGACAGATAAATTTTTCTAGCTCTTTACTTTCAAAAAGAATTTTGGGTTTACATGTGAGATGACCTGCTCAATATCTTTTAAACATTTCCTCTATTGTAGGAGTTAAGGAACATCCTCGATGGGGATCAGTTTTTTTGACGGATTGTCTCCAATAACCTAGAAGGGTCCGATAAGGTGAATGCCGTTGTATCGGATAATCCCAACTGCGAAAAGGTCAAAGTCGTTTTAGCGATGCATTGTTGAGAAAGATCATAGAATTTTAGAAGCACACTATATTCGGTCTTTCTTTTGAAAAGATACAGATGAGTCAAAGTGCGACACTGACTCACGGAGCCGAGCGTTGCCATAATTTTTTCTCCTTACGTTTAAGAAATCTATAGAATTTAAGAAAGATTTTAGATGGATGTTGTTAAAAAAGATACTGGAAATTTAGATTTAGGAAGAGTCGAGTTGGCCTTAATAACTCGTTTCGCTAGACTGAGGGATATATGCCCGGCGATCACCTCATCCCTCACCGCGTCGATTCGATTAAAAGCGATACGGTAAGAGCGCAGCAAGCCCTTGCCGCTCAAAAACTCGTTCAATACGATATCTATCTTGATTCTGCTGCTGAAGAGTTCCAAGAATGGAGCGAATCAACATGGAGCCCCCTCGTTCTCATGCGCAATTTCCAAAACCTCGAAAAAAGAGTCCGCGAACGCGCCCGGGGAACGGAGCAGGCTGCCCAAGAAGAGCGGACCGAAGAGGAAGAAGAGCTCAAGCTCATCCAGCGGCTAGAAGCCATCTCCAAAGAATACCAAGACCGCAACCCCGAACTCCAATCCCGCACGCTCCAACTTTTGCGCTCGCGCATCTCTGAGCGCGATACCGTGGAAGACATCGTCCGCAAAGTCCGCTCCACTTACATCGACCTATCGCTCGCCGATGAGGCCCTCGACTTTCTTCTCGAGACCGCAGACGCTGCCACCCGCGATAGGATCCTCCGCGCCAAGGAAGAGCTCAACCGGATCTACGACCGCGAGATCCGCGCCGGCCGCAACATCAACACCCAAGCGCGGGAGTTCTCGTCGCAGGGGCTCGGCTCGACCAATGCCCTGCGCGACCTCTATCGCAATATCACGGGCAATCCCCGCGATGCGCAAACGCTCTTCCAAGAACTCACGACAGCCTACCCTTACGACAAAATGAAAATCGTCCTCGAGTTCCTCCTCCACTCGCTCGGCGCCGATCTCAAATCGAAAGGAACCTCGATCGGCCGCGCAGAACTGCAGCGCCTCATGACCGAAACGCGCAACATGCAAGCGATCCTAGGCGTCTTCCGGTTCTTCCAATCCCGCATGGGCCTCATCGGCAGTTCCTTTCGATAGGCAAGGCCTTCCCATGTCATCCCGCATCACATTCGAAGCCCTCGCCAAACTCTTCGTGAAATTCCTCGCCGAGCGCTATCCTTCCGTCGATAAAGCGCTCCAAATTGCGAGCCAGCTCGGCATATCCGATGAGGCCGCCGCGATGATGATCATCTACGTCCAATACCGCGATGCGATCCGGCAAGTCGCCCCCCGCCTCTTCCGCGATGAAAAGCACCGTCAAGACATGCTCACCTGCTTCATCGAGACCCTCGAAGAAATCGATGAAGAGCTCGAAGAAGAAGAGGAAGAAAAAGAAAAAAAGGGTAAAAAGAAATAATGAAGAAATTACAACGCAAAGACGCAAAGGCACAAAGGCGAAATAACTTTGCGTTAAAATATCTCTCTCCGACAGGCTACCATGGATAGATTTGCTACCCTTCTTGCCGACCTAGGAACTCTTATCAATGTTCCGCTCCATCCCGATGCGAAACGGCTCTGCCGCCTCAACATCGATAACAAGCTCCATCTCCAAATCCAAGAGGAAGAAAACCAAGACCGGCTCCTCGTCGCATGCTTTGTCGGGGAAATCCCCCCGGCAAGTTCCGCGAAAATCTCCTGAAAGCGGCCCTCAAAGAAAACAGTGTCTATCCCCGCCTAGGAACATTTGCTTACTCGGCCCGCAATAATCGAGCTCACCCTTTTCGCTTACGTCTATTATCCGGGGCTTCAGGGCGACAACTTTGCCGACTTCCTCGCCACGTTCCTTGAAAAAGCCTTCACATGGAAAACCGCCCTCGAGACCGGCCGGATCCCCGAGCGCGGCCAAACACTCCAGAAAACCGGCCCCTCCATCTTCGACATTCAGAAAAAGTGAAGATCAAAGCCTTCGCACTGCTACGGCTCCAACCGTTGGCGCTGCCTTCGAAGGAAATTGATTATCAACGAAGAGACCCTTTGGATAATAACCCGCGACCATCCCTTCTTCTTCACAGCGGGTAAATGCTAGAGGGGCTTTGGATGTAGAAAACCAGCCGTGTACTGAAGAAAACAGCCACTCTTTCTTCATAAAATGATGTCCCGTCTGGCATAAAACAACTTCTGTCATGTTGGGCAAGCGATAGCCTGGCGCCTTTGCCACGCAATCTTTCTGGCCTTGATAGTCCATTTTTTGGCTTCCCTTGATAAATTCCCGTGTCATGAGAATCCAATACGGACTCTCCGCCATGAGAGGACTAAAAATATCCACTTTGTAAGTGCGCGCCGCCATAAAAATAAAAGAAAAACCTTTTTGTTTAACGGTCAGGTCTAGTTCATCAAACGTCACGGAAGGGACAATCAGTGCAAGGATGTGAGTGTCGCCCACTTTTTTTCCCGATGAAAAAGGACATGGACTATTGAGAATTTCTGTCAAATTCTCAGGAAGCAAAGGAATCTCCCCGATATCCCTATTCAGGCTACTTTCCCAAAACGCTTTGTTTAAAGCGTCTTCCGGCATTTTTACCGGGGCTTTCTGCTCTACTGGCTGAGCAGCCTTGGGCGATGACGTTTTTTTCGGGATTTCGGCCTTAGGCGAGGGCACCTTTTTTGAAAGCTTCATTGGTTTTTTAAAGACTTCCGCATCCGTTTTCTTTGGACTATCAATGCGAGTCTTGGGAGGAGTTGCAGCCTTTTGCAAAGACGCTTCCGTTGATTTTACTGTCTCTGCAATATCTTCTTTCTTTTTTTTGGGAGATTTATTGGGCGTTTGGACTGACTTTTCCTTCGTTGGTCCAACAACAGGACTTTGCGAAACAACTTTCTCAGGCTCTACCTTCGGGGATGTTTTTTTCTCTTCGAAAGGCACCTCCTTTGGTTTTTTGAAGAAGGTATCCGTTCTTGCCCTTTGACTAGCTAGAGGAGTCGAAGTAGGAGTCCGATTGGAGAATCGCGCTTCATCCGAGGCAGGAGGCGTTGAGAATTGCACCGAAACATGTGCCCTTTTAGGAGTTTTTTCCCTAACTTCCTGGAGCAGCGGCTTCATTTCCTCTGCAGGTCCCTTCTGTACTTTATTAGAATCATCCAGAAGTCCAAGGCACAGATGATAAATCTTACGTTCAGTTTTCGTCAGGGGGCCATTAGGTGGACGAAAAGAAAGCCGCGTAAATAATTGAGTGAGACCATCTCGAAGGTCTTGATCATTTTGCACATCGAGAAGACCCTTATAATAGCTAGCAAGCGCTAGAAGCACGACTACAGGCTCCGGTTCGGGTTTGTCCTTGGGGGGAAGACCGAGAAGATACTTTTGCTACGCTTTCCATAAAGCCTCATTAATTAAGAGTTTAGAGATAAACAGCAAAAATTCTAAACCGCCGGCAAGATTAAAAGCAAAGAACTTCCTTCGATAATGCATCAGCACCCCCTCGCTAGCGTGGGGCATTTTCATCCGTGATGGCATTATCGTTGTAATGAGCGGTACGGCCCTTCCGGACGGCTTTACTCTTTAAAGAGCCTTCGCTATACCCAAGAGAAAGCAAGTATTATTATGAAACCAACCAAGCCCCACATCTTGGCAATCAACGGCGGTTCGTCGAGCATAAAGTTCGCGCTCTTCGAGACGGATGGCGCGTTCCGAAGAATTTTAGAGGGAAGGATCGAACGAATTGGATTGCCTGGCACCACTTTGCAAGTGAAGGGCGAGGACCCATCGGACAACTTCTCGCAGCCGATAGCGGAAGCGACAAGCGTTTTGATGGATTGGATCGAGAAGCGCTGCAGTAAGTTGGAATTGGCGGCTGTGGGGCATCGCGTGGTGCACGGCGGCCCGAAATATTGGCAGCCGGAAAAAATCACCCCAGAATTGATCAAAGAACTACGGCAGCTTAGCGCATTCGACCCCGAGCATCTACCAGAAGAAATTCGATTGATCGAGGCATGCGGCCTCCGCTTTCCCCAACTCACGCAAGTCGCTTGCTTCGATACAGCTTTTCATCATGGCCTGCCGCGCGTGGCCCAGCTATTGCCCCTTCCGCGCCGTTTGGAGGCCAAGGGAGTGCGGCGGTACGGCTTTCACGGACTTTCCTGCGCGTATCTTATGGAAGAGCTTAAGCGTTTGACTGGAAAAGCAGCGCAAGGCCGCGTCATCCTCGCCCATCTAGGCAATGGAGCAAGCCTCACGGCGGTCCGGAATGGAAAGTCGATAGATACCAGCATGTGTTTTACTCCCGCGGCCGGGGTGCCGATGAGCACGCGCTCGGGCGATCTCGATCCTGGACTGCTAGGATATCTGGCGCGAACGGAGGGGTTTGATGCAAAACGATTCGATGAGATGGTCAATTTCCATTCGGGGCTGCTCGGCGTGTCCGAGACCAGCGGCGATATGCAGGATTTGCTAAAGATAGAATCGCACGATGCGCGCGCGGCCGAGGCGGTCGCGCTCTTTTGCTACCAAGTCAAAAAGTGGATCGGCGCCTATGCGGCAGCACTGGGGGGGCTCGACACATTGGTGTTTTCGGGAGGGATTGGAGAAAACGCTGCCATTGTCCGGGCCCGGATTTGCGAGGGATTAAAATTTCTTGGAATAGAACTCGACGAACAGCTCAACGCGGCGCATCAAAGCGTGATTTCTTCCGGGTCCAGCCGCGCTTCTGTCCGCGTTATCCAGACCGATGAAGAGCTGATGATCGCTAAAATGGTAAAACTATGACTGTCCCTGCAGAACTTCTTAACAAGATGCATGCCTATTGGCGGGCTGCCAACTATCTTTCGGTGGGCCAGATATATCTCTACGACAATCCGCTCCTGCGAAAACCGCTGGAACTAGCGCACGTCAAGCCCATCGTCGTAGGGCATTGGGGCACAACGCCAGGCCAAAACTTTATCTATGTGCATTTGAACCGCGCCATCAAAAAATATGACTTGAACATGTTCTATATCTCAGGGCCAGGACATGGCGGGCCGGCGCTCGTGGCGCAAACTTACCTCGAGGGCACGTATAGCGAGATCTATCCTAACATCAGCCAAGATGAAGAAGGGCTGAAAAAATTATTCACACAATTCTCCTTTCCGGGCGGAATATCTAGCCACGTTGCGCCGACAACGCCGGGGTCGATCCATGAAGGCGGTGAATTGGGCTATTCGCTCAGCCATGCATTCGGCGCCGTCTTTGACAATCCCGGCTTGATCGCCGCCTGCATCATCGGCGACGGAGAAGCAGAGACAGGCCCCCTGGCGACGGCCTGGCAGTCCAATAAATTCCTCAACCCCATCAACGACGGCGCTGTCCTGCCGATCTTGCACCTCAATGGCTATAAGATCAGCAATCCCACCGTCTTGGCCCGCATCGAGCACGAGGAATTAGAACAATTCCTCAGAGGATGCGGATGGATACCCTATTTTGTTGAAGGCGATGACCCCAAAGAGATGCACAAGCTCATGGCCGGCGTATTGGACAAGGTCATCGAAGAGATCCAGCGGATCCAAAAAAATGCTCGCAGCAAAAATGATCTGACGCGTCCGCGCTGGCCCATGATCGTCCTGCGCTCGCCCAAAGGTTGGACAGGCCCCAAAACGGTGGATGGTCTTCAAGTCGAGGGCACGTTCCGGGCCCATCAAGTCCCGATCCTGGTGAATGCGGAGCATCCCGATCACCTCAAGCAGCTGGAAAGCTGGATGAAAAGCTACAAGCCAGAAGAGCTCTTCGACAAAAAGGGACGGCTCCTTTCCGAGCTGGCCGAACTGGCCCCTCAGGGCAATCGGCGGATGGGCGCCAATCCTCACACGAATGGCGGCATGCTCCTGCGCGACCTGCGCATGCCCGACTTCCGCACCCACGCTGTCAATGTTCCATCTCCAGGAGCGGTCGATGGACAAGATACGCTGGTGCTCGGCAAATTTCTCCGCGATGTGACCAAGTTAAATCAAGAGGGCCGCAATTTTAGGATCTTTGGCCCCGATGAGACTATGTCGAATCTTTTAGGCGCTGTCTTTGAAGTCACGGACCGTCAGTGGGAAGCGCGGGAAGCAAAAAACGATGAGTTCCTCTCCCCCGCAGGGCGCGTGCTCGACTCGATGCTCAGCGAACATCAAGCCCAAGGCTGGCTCGAAGGCTATCTTCTCACGGGGCGGCATGGATTATTTAACTGCTACGAGGCATTTATTCATATCGTCGATTCGATGTTCAACCAGCATGCCAAGTGGCTCAAGATCACAGCGCAATTGCCGTGGCGAAGAAAAATCGCCTCGCTCAATTATCTGCTCGCTTCGCATGTCTGGCAGCAAGACCACAACGGATTTACGCACCAAGACCCGGGCTTCCTCGACCATGTCGTGAACAAGAAGGCCGATATCGTCCGCGTTTACCTCCCCCCAGATGCCAACTGTTTGCTGTCGGTCGCCGATCATTGCCTGCGCAGCCGGCACTATGTGAACGTTGTAGTCGCCGGGAAACATCCCTTGCCGCAATGGCTCTCCATGGACGCCGCAGTCATCCATTGCTCGGAAGGGATCGGCATCTGGCAATGGGCCAGCAACGACCAAGGCGCCGAGCCCGATGTTGTCATGGCGTGCTGCGGAGATACGCCCACGCTGGAAATTTTGGCGGCTGTCTCTATCCTGCGCAAACATTTGCCTGCTTTGAAAATCCGTGTGGTCAATGTCGTCGACCTCATGAAGCTGGAGCCCAGCACTGAGCATCCGCACGGACTGAGCGATAAGGATTACGACGCGCTATTCACCAAAGATAAGCACATCATCTTTGGCTTCCATGGATATCCCTGGCTCATCCATAGATTGGCCTACCGCAGGAATAATCGGAACTTGCACGTCCGAGGTTACAAGGAAGAAGGCACGATCACGACAGCGTTTGACATCCGCGTGCAGAACGATCTCGATAGATTCCACCTTGTGCAAGATGTGCTCGATCGCCTCCCGCAACTGGGCGACAAGGGAAGCTATCTGAAACAATTGATGCAAGATAAGCTCATTGAACATCAACAGTACATCGTCAAACACGGCCAAGATCTGCCCGAAGTCAGAAATTGGAAGTGGAAAGGATAGGAGAACATTATGGAACCCAGTTATGGAGAGTTATATGTCACGTAAAAAAAAAAAAGAAAAATCTGATGAACCTAAGCCCCTTAATTTTGATCATGATACCAAAAAAGGGCCTAGTGATCATTTAAAAAAACCATTCATGACGCCGGAGGATGCAAGAGGCGACAATGAAGATCATCAATATTACGAAGCAAGAAGAGTCTCTTAGTCCAGAAGAAGCAAAAAAAAGAAAAGAAGAAGGCACTCTGTAATGGCTAAAATTAGAGACTAATCATTAATGGGATCGAATGCAGCACGAGGATTTTAAATCCCTTCCCCTTCCTGAGGTAAAGACAAAGTTGGGGTATTCCCCTAATGGCCTTAATCAGACGGAGGCAGCGAAAACGGCTGATTCAATATGGGTCCTAACGAACTTGTAGAAAAAAAAACCCATCCATTCTTGAAATTTCTCTCCTATTTTTGGGGTCCTATTCCGTGGATGATCGAAATCGCGGTGATTTTATCGGCCGTCGTCCGTCACTGGCCGGATTTTTTCATCATCTTAGTTTTGCTTTTTACTAATGCCGTGGTCGGATTCTGGGAAGAACATCAAGCAGCTGACGCCATCGCCGCATTAAAGGCCAAGCTGGCGATTAAGGCACGGGTAAAACGAGACGGGAAATGGATCAATCCCGCAGCGCGCGAGCTGGTGCCGGGCGACGTCATCCGGCTGCGTCTGGGAGACATTGTGCCGGCAGATGCGCGCTTACTAGAAGGAGACCCGGTGGAGGTCGATCAATCCGCGCTGACCGGAGAGTCGCTTCCCGTCGCTCGTAAATCCGGCGAGGCGGTATTTTCAGGCTCGATTGTCCGCCAAGGCGAGATCGAAGCATTGGTCTATGGCACCGGCATGAACACCTACTTTGGCAAGACGGCAGAGCTGGTTGAAAAAGCGCATAACGTCAGCCACTTTCAAAAGGCGGTGTTGAAGATCGGCAATTACTTGATCATCCTCGCAGGTGTTTTAGTGGCGGCGATTATTACGGTCGCAATCTTCCGCGGCGATCCGATCCTCACCACATTGCAGTTCGCCTTAGTGCTGACTGTGGCATCTATCCCTGTGGCGATGCCCACCGTGCTGTCGGTGACAATGGCAGTCGGCGCGCGCCTGCTTGCTAAAAAAGAGGCTATCGTCAGCCGCTTGGTAGCCATCGAAGAGTTAGCCGGCGTCGACATCTTCTGCGCAGACAAGACCGGCACTTTGACTCAAAATAAACTGACACTGGGCGATCCGTTCACTGTGAACAATGTTCCAGCCGAGCAAGTCATCCTTTATGCTGCCTTGGCATCTCGTACAGAGAATAATGACGACACCATTGATCTGGCTGTCTTAAGCGGTCTGAAAAACAAAGAAGCATTGAAAGGATATCAGATGCTTCATTTTCAGCCTTTCGATGCGGTCCATAAACGGACCGAAGCTAATATCAAAGGCGCCGATGGAAAAGAGTTCAAGGTGACAAAAGGCGCGCCGCAAGTGATTTTGGCGTTGTCAGCCAATGCCGCGCAAGTGAAGGCCGCCGTCGAAAAAGCTGTAAACGAATTCGCGGCTCGGGGATTTCGGTCGCTCGGCGTTGCGCGGGCTGAGGGAAATGGCGAATGGCAGTTTCTCGGCGTCCTGCCCCTCTTTGATCCGCCACGGGAAGATGCTAAAGCGACCATTGCGACTGCCACGCAAATGGGCGTGAAGGTCAAGATGGTCACGGGCGATCAAATGGCCATCGCCAAGGAAACCGCTAAGAAATTAGGGATGGGCACAAATATTCTCGATGCTACCGGCCTTGGCGATGAAAAAAAACAAGAATCTGCGCAAATGGCTGAGTCTATCGAGAAGGCCGATGGTTTTGCCCAGGTGTTCCCTGCGCACAAATTCCATATTGTGGATGTTTTGCAAAAACGAGGCCACATCGTCGGCATGACAGGCGATGGGGTGAATGACGCCCCTGCACTGAAGAAAGCCGACTGCGGCATCGCCGTTTCCGGCGCAACAGATGCCGCACGCGCTGCGGCGGCGATCGTGCTGATGACACCGGGGCTGTCGGTGATTATAGAGGCGATCAAGGAGAGCCGAAAAATTTTCCAGCGGATGAACAGTTACGCGATCTACCGTATTGCTGAGACGCTCCGCGTCCTTTTCTTCATGACAGCGGCGATCCTCGTCTTTAATTTTTACCCATTGACTGCGGTGATGATTGTGATGCTGGCGCTCCTCAACGACGGCGCTATCCTATCCATTGCCTACGACAATGTACATTACAAGAATCAGCCAGAAGCTTGGAATATGCGTATGGTGCTAGGAATCGCAACAGTACTTGGCATTATCGGCGTCGTGGCCGCCTTTGGCTTATTTTATCTCGGCGAACGCGTCTTCCACCTCGATCGGCCGCATATCCAGACACTCATGTATTTGAAGTTGTCCGTAGCCGGTCATTTGACAATTTTCCTCACGCGTACGCGCGGCCCATTCTGGACGATACGCCCCGCGCGAATTTTATGGATGGCCGTACTTGGCACGCAAATCGTGGCGACTTTGATAGCCGTTTATGGATTTCTGATGACGCCTATCGGCTGGAAATGGGCTGTATTCCTTTGGGGCTATGCGCTGGCATGGTTCCTATTAAATGACCGGATCAAACTGCTCGCCTATCGGATTTTCGATCCGATGAAATCCACCACCTGATTTAACATCGCAAATTGAGAAGCGCGCTTATGAGCTCTACGAGAAGCGCGGCCGCCAGGACGGCCTCGCTGACCAAGACTGGTACCAAGCAGAGCGGGAAATTCGAACAGGTAAAAAACAATGACCCATCATGGAATAGACCTTCCGCTCTCTGCCCTGCGCACCAAAAAAAGCTGCGGCATCGGAGAATTTTTGGACCTGCTCCCCATGATCGATTGGTGCGCCAGCCTGGGCCTCGACATCATCCAGCTCCTCCCCCTCAATGACTCAGGCCACGATCCTGGCCCTTACAATGCCCTTTCTTCCTGCGCCCTCCATCCCATCTATCTCTCCCTGCATGCGCTTCCCGGCGCAAAAAAACTCCCCGACTGCCACACCCTGCTCGCCACTCCGCGCGTTGCCTATGCAGAAGTTCTCGCGCTCAAGCTCGATTTTTTACGCTCTTACCTCGAACACGCCGGGCCGCAGATTCTTAAAACCCCTGCCTTTGACGAGTTTCTCCAGCAAAATTCCTGGGTTGTCTCCTATGGCCTCTTCAAACACCTCAAAGACCGCCTCGGGCATACCTATTGGATGAGCTGGCCCGAGGAAATTAAAGACGCTTCGGAAAAAACGCTCGTGAAAAAATACTGGGACGACATCCTCTTTCACATCCTTGTCCAATACCTATGCTTCCAGCAGATGACAGCCGTCAAAGCGCATGCAGCCTCTCGCCAAGTCCAGCTTTTGGGAGATATTCCCATTCTCATCAGCAGTGAAAGCGTCGATAGCTGGAGAAATCCCAAGCTGTTCGACTTTTCTCTCGCAGCGGGAGCTCCGCCGGATGCTTATAATGCTGAGGGGCAGTACTGGGGATTCCCACTGTATCAATGGGGCGAGATGAAAAAACAAAACTACGCCTGGTGGAAACAGCGTATCGAAGTTGCTAGCCGCTATTATGATCTTTACCGCATCGATCATGCCGTCGGATTTTTTCGCATCTGGGCCATTCCTCTCGAACACCCTCCAAAAGAAGGAAAATTCGTCCCTGAAAATCCCGCTCTATGGATCCCCCAAGGAAAAGAGATCCTACAAACTCTCCTCGATGCCTGCCCCATGCAGCCCATAGCAGAAGACCTCGGCGACGTCCCTCCTTCCGTACGTACATGCCTCACCGCGCTCGGCATTCCAGGGACAAAGGTCATGCGCTGGGAACGGGAATACAACGATCACGGCAGCTTCATTCCCATCGAACAATATCCGCGCCTTTCCCTCACCACCGTCTCCACCCATGATTCTGAAACTTTGCAGCAATGGTGGCAAAACGAACCTGAGAGCGCAAAACTCTTCGCTTCCTCTCGAGGCTGGAACTATTCTCCCGATCTAACTTTTGATCAGAGACTGGCCATTCTCAAAGAATCACATCACACCCCCAGCCTCTACCATGTCAATCTTCTCCAAGAATATCTCGCCCTCTTTCCCGCCCTTGTCGCCGATCATCCCGATGATGAACGCATCAATATCCCTGGCAAGGTATTGCCCACCAATTGGACCTATCGATTCCGCCCTTTTTTGGAAGAAATCACTTCCCACGCCCCTCTGCGCGACAGCCTATCCAACATCATCCATAAATAGCTTTTCTTTATCTTTCCTGTTCTTTATAGTTGCTCCTGTCCTAAAGGAAAACGCCATGACCGCATTAAGCAGAATTATAAATACTGATTACAAACTACTTGTTGCTTTCGGCCTTGAGCAG
Organism: uncultured Verrucomicrobiae bacterium; assembly: GCA_963813135.1. Taxonomy (GTDB): domain Bacteria; phylum Chlamydiota; class Chlamydiia; order Chlamydiales; family Rhabdochlamydiaceae; genus SZAS-15. The sequence continues at coordinate 35,088 of CAWEXY010000015.1, forward strand.
CCTCGAAACTCAACGCCTTCCCCCTCAATGGGCAAAGTTGAGGTCCTACCATCCAAAAAAGAAATTATACTTCTCATAAAGCAACAGAAACTCGATAAAGCTATCTCTATCTTGGACCCTCTATGCGAGACCCCTAAATCCGATGTCGATTTTTTAGCATTGCGGGCTGCAGCGTATATTAAAAAAAGCATTCTACTTCCTGCTCTGATAGATATTGAAAAAGCTCTCTCGATCATGCCTAATGAGCCGCGTCTATTGAAAGTCAGTGAAACATTAAAGAAAAAGCTCTTTAGTTCCGAGCCGCCGCCTGCCAAAATACAAAAAACTCAAAAATAAACCATTATCGCCATTAGGAGTAAAATGTGAGTACGATTTCGAAAAATCCTATGATTTGCAACATGCCGAACAGCCCTATCTTACCACCCTTTGAATCCTTCGACCTATTTGCACTAGAAAAACGAGTAAGTTCGCTAGTCTATCAAAAGAAGTTTTTAGAGGCCCTCAACCATATTAATCAATACCCAAAGCCCAGTATTTATACTTTCAAATTATGCATTCACATCCAACTGCTTCAGAAAAATTTCGAGCTGGCTCTGGAACATGCAAGAATAGGTTTCAACCTGGATCCACAAAATGAAGTAATGAAAGAAACATATAAAATCGCCTTAGAAAATTTTACTGATCATTGTTTTAATGCAAGGCGATATCAAGATGCCTTGCCCAAGCTCGACATTCTCCTCGATGAGCTGACAATAGATAACCCCGGTTGGCATTGGGTACGCGCCTTTGCTCATTACCATACGCACGGCATAAGCTACCTCAAACAACATTTTCCAAAATCAGAAAATGGCCTCCATTTTTTCAAGCGCTACCTCAAAAAGGAAGCCGCCGCATTGTTAGAGGACAAAGAATATGAAAAAGTGATCGAACTATTAACGCCTTTTTGCGTCGAATCTCATTGCCAATCGACGCAGATATTTGAAATGCGCGCTAAGGCCTTTACCGCCCTTGATCAAATAACCAGCGCCAAAAAAGATATTGAAGCTGCCTTGAGAATCAGCCCTGCAGATTTCCGGCTGATCAATACCCGACATGAACTAAGTCGACGGGAGTAGCCGTTTCTTTTTTTGCTTGGAGAGAAACGCAGCTTCACGGGCCTTTTCGATCCATGTTCGCAAATGGCGGGGATGTGCAAAAATCTCCTCCGGCAGCGTCATGTAGGGCATAACGACAGGCCGTTTCCCTCCATCGTAAGTGAAAGGTTTTGAGCCGTATTTTTCGTAATCCTTTCTATTGCTGTCCCCAATGCGGAAATAAAGTTCGCCCTCAACGATGCAAGCAAACATCACATCTCCATAGTAGATGCCATAGCCGCCAAACATCGCCCGCGCCCGAATAGGCCGATGGCGGCGTAAGCTTTTCCATTACTCTTTCTAAAAATAGATTTGGCATTGATCCCAAGCAAAACTCAAGTTATTATAAGTCCATGTGGTTTTTTTCGTGTATTCTTCTTTTTTCTACGCTTACCGCATCCCCTCAGCTGAAATCCCTCCTCTCCAGCCTCGACCCCCTTTCCGTTGCCCAGCATCTGGCCTTCTATGACCTCTATAGCGAAACACCCGAAGGGCAAAAGGCCCTCGCCCACGCCTGGGCCTTCCAGGCAAGGAAAAGTTCTTCTAAAAACGAATCCAGCTCCCGGCCCTCGATATACCAAGCCATCATATCCCTCATCACCCGCGAGCCTCACTAAGCTCCCCCCACTTTAAGTGCCGAGAAATCGCCGCCATCGATTTCTATCGCCAGAAATCGCGCATCAGACTTGCCAGGCCACCACGTCTGGCTAAGGAAGCCCTCCTTGCCCTTCCTCCCGAGCATGTCGGTGTCGCCCGCGGCCTCCTCCTTACCAATTCGATGAAGACGCCGAAAAAATTCGGCAATATGAGGCCCTTCTCGACCTCATGGCGCTCCAGATCCTCGCCCGCATTCCTCAGTCGGCCACGCCCTACGATAAAATCCGCGAGATCAACCGATTCATCTTTGAAGAGATGCACTTCCGGTTTCCACCCCATTCCCTCTACGCCAAGAGATCGACCTCTACACCTTCCTCCCCTCCGTCCTCGATAGCCGCGAGGGCGTCTGCCTCGGCGTTTCGATCCTCTACCTCACCATCGCTCAGCGCATCGGCCTTCCCCTCGAGATCATCACCCCTCCTGGCCACATTTACGTCCGCTATCGCGAAGGGGTGCGCGTCCACGAACATCGAGACAACCGCCCGCGGCATCAACCTCCCTTCCGAGACCTATCTGGGCATCGACACCCGCCGCTTGCAGCAGCGCACCATGAAAGAAGTCATCGGCACCGCCTTTATCAACGAAGCATCGGTCGCCTGGATGCAAGAAAATTATGAAAAAGCCGTCGAGCTCTACCTCAAAGCCGCCCCCTTCTTGCCCGATGACCCGCTGCATAAATTCCTTCTCGGCCTCAACTACCTTTTCATCGGGAAGAAAGCCGAGGCAAAAAAACTCTTAAGCCCGCTGCAAAAGTTCACCTTCGACCATGCCGTTTCTGCTGAAACCATTCCCGACGACTATTTTGCAGGACGGGTCGATGCCAATGGCATTAAACTATCTTCCTCCATGTCGACGCCGATAGAAAATCGATCTTGGAAAAACAAAAGAAGTTGCAAGAGACCGTTCGCCGCTATCCCCGGTTCCGCGCCGGCCTTTTCCACCTGGCCATTACCTGGCTGCAGCTTGGAAGGATGACCGAAGCTAAAGAAGTCCTTGAAAAATACCATGCCCTCGATCCCCATAACGCGAACGTCGAATATTATCTGTCTATTTCCAGTGTCGAAAGGTATGACTATCTCAGCGCTTGGAAATACCTGCACAGCACGGAGCAGCTCCTCGAAGCGCGCGAACATAAATGCAAGGCCCTGCGCGGCCTGAAAGACCACCTCCGCCGCACTTGTCCCACATCAAATTAAAATAATTATTTACAAAATCTACTTCTCTTCCTATAACGAGCAGGAAGGAGACTCTTATGCATTTTGTCCGCAGTATGCCAGCTATTGCCATCATCTATGCGATATTCTTTACTTACTCCATGGGGGACGCCCAAACAGCTGCGGCGCCCAAGCCCGAGATCTATCTTTCGGAAAACATTAAAGGCGGAACCCAGCTCCGCTTCAGCGACGGTTCTCTCTATGAAGTAGCGCCAAAAGACCGCGATATGGCCCAGCTGTGGATTACGCCCTTTTCCGCCTCCTTCGAACCCTCCTCCGATCCCGCTTATCCGGTTAAAATCACCAACGCCGCCAGCGGGTCTTCCGTCAACGCCAAAAAAATCAGCTGATATGATAGAATGGGCCGCCTATGGCGCCTCAATTTACCGAACCAGTCACAGAAGCGCTCCAGCAGGCCATCGAATTGGCCCGCGCGAAGAAGCACACCCAGGTCACCGAGCACCATCTCCTCTCTGCTCTCTTTGCCGACGAAGAAGGATATTTTAGCGCCTTCGCCTCTACGCTCAAGCTAAAGCCGGAAGAACTTCGAGCTCAGATCGATGCCGAACTAAACAAACTTCCCACCTTCACAGGAACGCCCTCTGAACCCGCCATTTCCCCTACCCTACAAGCAAGCCTGTCCAAGGCTCAAGCCATCGCCCAAAAATGGAACGATAGCTACATCGCCACCGACCATCTGATCCTAGCCCTTCCTTTTGCCGGCTGGAAACAACCCTTAAGCGAACTCGAAAAAAAAGTTAAAGAAATCCGAGGAGATCATTCTATGGACTCGCCCACTGCCGAATCTTCCCTTCAAGCCCTAGAAAAGTACTGTAAAAATTTGACCCAGCTCGCCCGCAATGGCAAACTCGATCCTGTCATCGGCCGCGACGAAGAGATCCGGCGCACCATGCAAGTTCTTTCCCGCCGCACCAAGAACAACCCAATTTTGATCGGAGATCCCGGCGTGGGAAAAACAGCCATCGCCGAAGGGCTCGCCCAGCGCATCATCTCCAATGACATCCCTGAGTCCCTCAAAAGCAAAGAGCTATTTGCCCTCGATATGGGAAGCCTCATCGCCGGCACGAAATACCGAGGCGAGTTCGAAGAGAGGCTCAAAGGCATCCTCACCGAAATAGAAAAAAGCGAAGGAAAATATCTCCTCTTCATCGATGAAGTGCATACCCTCGTCGGCGCCGGCGCCTCCGAAGGCGCTATGGACGCTGCCAACCTGCTCAAGCCCGCCCTTGCCCGCGGCACCCTTCATTGCATCGGCGCCACCACGCTGGCCGAGTACCAAAAATACATCGAGAAAGACGCAGCCCTAGAACGTCGTTTCCAACCCGTCCTAATCGAAGAACCTTCCCTAGATGATGCGATTGCTATCCTGCGCGGCCTTAAAGAACGGTACGAGATCTATCATGGCGTACATATCACCGAAGCCGCCCTCCATGCCGCCGTCTTCCTCTCTCATCGGTACATCAGCGACAGGCAGCTCCCTGACAAGGCCATCGACCTCATCGACGAGGCCGCCAGCATGATCCGCCTCCAGTTGGGCAGCGTGCCCCTTCCCATCGACCGCAAAGAGCGGGAACTGGCCACCCTCATCGTCAAACAAGAAGCCCTCAAGCGCGAAGGCCTCCCCGCCGACGATAAAGAAATCGCCCAACTCAAAGAAGAACTCTCCGGCCTGCGCATCCGTTGGGACCAGGAGAAAAAACTCATCGAAGAGCTCAAAACCAAAAAAGATCAGCTCGAAAAACTCAAATTTCAAGAAGAAGAAGCCGAACGCGCCGTCGATTACAACAAAGTCGCAGAGCTGCGCTACAGCAGAATCCCCGCACTCAAAAAAGAACTCGAAGAAGCACAAAAAAAACTCGGCGGCCAAAAAGACCGCCTCCTTCAGGAAGAAGTCGATGAGTCCCTGATCGCTCAAATCGTCTCCAAATGGACTGGCGTCCCCGTCCAAAAAATGTTAGAAGGCGAAGCGCAAAAACTCCTCCACCTCGAACAAGACCTGCAAGCCTCTGTCATCGGCCAAAACGCCGCCATTACAGCAGTCAGCGAAGCGATCCGCAGATCCCGCGCGGGCCTCAGCGACCCTAATCGCCCGATCGGCGTCTTCCTCTTTGTCGGGCCCACCGGCGTTGGTAAAACAGAGCTGGCCAAAGCCCTTGCCCGCCTCCTCTTCGATCAAGAAGAGGCGATGGTCCGCCTCGACATGTCCGAATACATGGAGAAGCACACCGTCTCCAAGCTCATCGGATCGCCCCCCGGCTATGTCGGCTATGAAGAAGGCGGACAACTCACGGAAGCGCTCCGCCGCCGCCCCTATAGCGTCGTCCTCCTCGATGAGATCGAAAAAGCCCACCCGGATGTCTTCAACATCCTTCTCCAGATTTTCGATGACGGCCGTCTCACCGATAGCAAAGGCCGCACCGTCAATTGCCGCAACTCGCTCTTCATCATGACATCGAACCTCGATCCCCAGCTGCTGCGCGAGCATTTCCGTCCGGAGTTCCTCAACCGCCTCGATGAGATCTTGCCTTTCTCTCCCCTGCAAGAGCGCGACATCGAAAAAATCGTCACCATCCAGCTAGAAAAAGTCGCCGAAAGATTGGCCGAGCGCCAAATCAAGCCCATTTGGAAAGACAACCTTCTCTCCTACCTCGCAAAAGAAGGCTACGATCCGCAATACGGGGCACGCCCCCTCAAGCGCCTTATCCAACATGCCGTCGTCAGCCCGCTCTCGTCCGCCATCCTTAAAGGAGAAATCAAGCCTGGCCAAGAAATCGAGCTCGCAGCAAAGGATGACAAAGTCGTCATCCACGTGAAGAAGAAATGACGAAACGTATTTTCATGATTGCAGGACCGAACGGCGCCGGTAAAACAACGGCGGCGTTGTCATTCATTCCGGATCCGCTTCCAGTCGATGAGTTTATCAATGCAGACGAGATTGCAAAAGGCCTCGCTCCACTTCATCCCGAAAGCGCAGCCCTTGCAGCAAGCAAACTGATGATCACGCGTTTGAGAGAACTGATACAGCAAAATAGAAGTTTTGCTTTCGAAACCACCGCAGCTGGTACAAATTATGTAAAACACATCCTTGATGCCCAACTCAAAGGCTATGAAATACATCTTTTATTTTTATGGCTATCAAGCCCACAGCAAGCAATCAAGCGCGTTGCTGAAAGAGTCAAGCAAGGGGGGCATGATGTTCCCATTCAAACTATTAAAAAAAGATACTTCCTCGGCTTGAAAAATCTTTTTAGATATTATTTACCTCTCGCAGATAGCATACTTATTCTTGATCATTCTGATGGTGAACCGCATAGAATGGTGGCAAAAAAGCTATTTAATGATAAATTACAAATAAATGATAAAGTTAAGTGGCAAAGGATGCAAAAGCTGGCATATGGACAAAAATAAAAAAGATTTCACCCAAGCTATTATAGATGCACATTCCCGTTGCATCGAACTTGCAACAGAAATTGCTATCCGCACTCAAACTGCCCTTATTTTAAATAGAAACGGTAAAATTGTTGCGATCAAGCCACCTTTTAAATACGTCCTCGTTCCAATCAAATCCTCTAAGAAAAAAAGAAAAAAGAGCCTACTTTAAAAACTCTTGGAACTGCTCTTGCAGAGATGTCGGAACGACTTCTTGGATGCCGTCCTTATCGTACATGAGGAAGTAAGTACAAGCGATCATGATGCCCAGCGCGGGGCTGAAAAGGGAAATGAACAACGAAATCCCGCACACGCCCGAGCGTTTTAGATTCATCCACTGCTTGCGCACGATCCTTTTAGGCAAACGCCATTGAAACAACGTCGCGATGCTCAATCCCGCTCCTAGACAATATAAGACTACGGCGTAACCAGCCCACAGAACATCGGCGATGAGAAGCAAGAAAAACAAGATTCTTGTCGTGAGCGATGAAAAAAGCCTGTCTTTGCTCGTGAACGGACGGCTCTCTTTAACTTCCTCTTCCGCTGTCTCATTTTTGTCGAAGATATCGTAGATGGGCATGTTTACCTTTTATGTTTTATCTTATTAAAGCCATTGAGCGCTGCGATCCGGTACCCTTCGGCATACGTCGGATAGTTGAACACCTGATCGATAAAATAATCGATCCGGGCATTAAAACTCATCGCCACTTGTCCGATATGGATCACTTCCGTCGCCGCACGCCCCACAATGTGGATTCCCAAAATTTCCAACGTATCGGTGTGGAATAAGATCTTAAACATTCCCGGATCATTTCCCACAATTTGGTTGCGCGCGATCTCGTAGTAATAAGCGCGGCCCACCTCAAAGCGGAAGCCGAGCTCCTTTAATTTTTCTTCAGTATAACCACATGACGATATTTCAGGTATGGTGTAAATCCCGATCGGGTAAAGCGAAGGGAAATGATGCGTCTCCACACCGAATGCATGACGCGCAGCGAGCCTCCCTTGCTCCATGCTCGTCGATGCAAGCGATGGCCCGCCGATCACATCGCCAGCGGCATAAATGTGATGCACCTCTGTCTGAAATAAAGCGTTCACCGGAATATATCCCGCCTTATCAACGATGAGCCCTGCCTTTTCAATTTGCAGCGGCGTCACATCAGCTTGCCGTCCCAACGCATAGAGCAGCATCTCCGCTTCCACTTCTGTCCCATCCGTGCACTTCACATAAGCGCGGTCTTTGACCCGCTGGATCACCGCCGGTTCTTTGCGTCCCATCATTTTCAGATGCAGCTGCGCCAGCGATTTTTGCAAATGAAGGCCAATCTCCGCATCGAGAAGCGGCAGAAGATGCTCCCGTTTATCGATCACGGTGACTTCTGTTCCCAGCGCCGCAAAAAAACTCGCATATTCCGAGCCAATGATCCCGCCGCCCAGAACGATCATCGTCTTCGGCAAATGGTCGATGCGCAGCAGCCGCGTCGAGTCCAAAATCACCTGATCATCAAACGGAACATGCAGAGGATTTCTCGGTTTGGAGCCCGCCGCAATGAGAAATTTATCTCCCCGGACTATTATTTTGCCGTCCACCACGACATGGAGCGGATCGACAAACGCCGCCGTCCCATGCAACACACGGATCTTATTTTTCTCAAATTGTCGCGCTAAGTGCCGCCTCTCTTCTTCGAGAACTTTATTCAACCGAAAGTTCAAGTCGTTGATCGAAATCTCCCGAGGCTTTTCCTCCCGGCCGTAAAAGTTCCGGCCGAAGAAATCCGTCAGTTCTAAAATCGCCTCTCTGAGCGACTTCGACGGAATCGTCCCCGAATTGAGCGATGCGCCCCCTAGATAAGGATCTTCTTCGATAACGATGACCGACCGGCCCAGCTTAGACGCCTGAATAGCCCCTTTTTGCCCTGCCGGGCCCGACCCTATGACGACAAAATCAGCGTATAGTTCATCCATGATCAATTAAATTTTTTCTTGTACCATCAATTGCATTCTTGTTCAAGCAGCCCAGCGGGAAACACTAAAAAAGGCTTCTTTTTTAAAAGAACACCATAGATAATATTCCATATAGGAGATTTTATATGATAATAAAGGATTTATTTCGCCTTCCTGCAATGCTCGTATTATTGATTTTGTCCAATCCTATATCGGCAGCTGAACCTCCATCAACGCAAGAAACAGAGAAAAAAATCGTATCGTATCTCTCCTCGCATTCATTAGTCCCTCTTATTGGAGAGGGGGAATTTCAATATTATTTTTTAGGCTTAATAGAGGGCTATCCAGGCTCGACCTTTGCCATGGGGAATATTACCAAGGATAAGGTGTCCTATAATGCCCTCTTTATGATGAAAAATGGCAGTCGCCAAGCCGACTTAGCCTATCTGACAACAGATACCCCCTTATCTCCCCGCTTATTTGCCGACATTCTTCCTGGCGCGTTAGCCTTATTATCAAAAGAATTTTTTAATCTCCCGCCCCTCATCGTTCCTCTTAAAAAAGGCAAGGGCGTTCACTACCAAAAATGGATTTTTTGTAGCAAAAAAAACCAAGCCGAGCTTTTTGTTCGTTTAACGGATGACGGCAAAGGCGGCACGTATTTTGATGTGAGCAAATCGAATCTCTAAGCTGTTGCTCTATAAGTTTCGAATTGATATACTGCCCTACTTTAAGAGGAAGTTACTATGCCCAGAACATGCCAAGTCACCGGAAAAATCCCGGTCCGTGGAAGAAGTTATGCGATCCGCGGTATTGCCAAGAAGAAAAAAGGGATCGGTCTGAAGATCACCGGTATTAAAAAACGCCGTTTTCTTCCCAACCTTCAAAAGAAAAAATTTTGGTTTCCCGAAGAGAGCCGATTCATCACCCTCAACGTTACAACCAACGGGATGAGAACGATCGATAAACTCGGTATCAGCGCCGTCGTCCGCGACATGCGTGCCCGGGGTGAAAAGATCTAATCTCCTTCTCCTAGCCCTCATTATTTTAGCCGCGTATGCCTCCCTGACATACGCGGCACTCCATCCTTCCCTCCCCTCTCTCAAAAAACCCCTTGTCTTTTACTCCAATCAGCACCGTCAAGACTTTCGTTTAACCCTCATCCGCGCCATCGAAACCGCCCATACCTCCATCCACATCGCCATCTACTCCATCACCGATCCCAAGATCATCGAAAAGCTCCATCAAAAAGCTCTCCAGGGCGTCTCCGTCACCGTCCTCATCGACCCCAAGGCAGGCTCGCTCCCCCTCCCCTCACCCATCCACTGCCAGGCGGTGAAAGGACGCGGCCTGATGCACCGCAAAATCGTAGTCATCGATAATGCCCTCGTCTTTCTTGGCTCGGCCAACCTAACTCCATCCTCCCTGCTTTTTCACGACAACCTTTCCCTCGGCTTTTATCACCCTCAGCTCGCCCGCTTCCTCATCCAGGAAACGACCGGTGTTTTTACCGACCCCCACTTTGCGCTCTTCTTACTTCCCCACCCCGACGCCCTTCCTAAACTCCTTAAGCAGCTCAATAGCGCTAAGCGTTCCATTACCTGCGCGATGTTCACCTTGACCCATCCCGAGCTTACGCAGGCCCTCATCGCCGCCCACCTTCGGGGCGTGAAAGTCACCGTCTTCCTCGACTACTATGCCGCGCGCGGTGCGGGCAAAAAAGCAGCCCTTGCCCTCCAAGCCAGCGGCATCCCCGTCAAGCTCAGCCAAGGCATGCAGCTCATGCACCACAAATGGGCGCTGATCGATGAAAAGACCCTTATCCTCGGCTCGACCAACTGGACCAAGGCGGCGTTTTCGAAGAACAGAGATTCCCTGCTTTTTCTAGAAAATCTTACCTCTCAAGACAAAAACTATATTCAAAGTCTAGAGCACATCTTGCAACTCGAGGGCCGATCCTGATACAATGAAATTATGGAAATACTTTCGATCGCCTTCACCCTTTTCCTCCTAATGGACGCCATCGGCAATATCCCCTTCTTTGTCTCTATTCTAAAAGATATTAAGCCTCCGCGCCAACGCATCATCATTATGCGCGAGCTCTTCATCGCACTCGCTGTCATGCTTTTCTTTAATTTCCTCGGCGATGCCGTTCTCAGAGCCCTCCATATCGCCCGCTACTCGGTGCTCATCTCCGGCGGCATCATCTTGTTTATTCTTTCCTTGAAAATGATCTTCCCCTCCAAACACGATACCGAAGTCGATAAGCCCGCTGAAAAAGAACCTCTCATCGTGCCTCTTGCCATCCCTCTAGTGGCAGGGCCCGCCGTCCTGGCAGCGATCGTCCTTTACGCCGGACAAGTTTCTAGCAGCTGGATCAGCTGCTCTGCCATCGTCCTCGCCTGGGCTGCCTCCGTCCCCATCCTGGTCGGGTCCTCCTATATGAAAAAACTTTTAGGGGCCCGCGGCATCATCGCCATCGAGCGCCTCTTTGGCCTCATCCTGACCATGCTTTCTATCCAAATGCTCCTCTCTGGCATCACCGAATACGTCCAAGCCCTCGCCCATGCGTAACATCCGCCTGACGATTGCCTATGATGGCACCGACTATTTAGGTTGGCAAAAGACAAAAGAAGGCCCCAGCATCGAGGCCGATTTAGAGCAGGCTCTTGCGCAGATTCTGCAACATCCCATTTCTTTACAGGCGGCAAGCCGCACCGACGCCGGCGTCCATGCCGAAGGACAGGTCGTCAACTTTTTTACCCCCCGCACCGCCGACGTAGGCCGCCTCCAAAAAAGCCTCAATGGCCTTCTTCCCGACCAACTTTCCATCCTCGATATCGCTGAAATGCCCCCTGAGTTCCATCCGACCTTGGATTGCAAAGGAAAAGAATATCACTACCATCTATGCATCGGTCCCTACCAACTCCCCCAATACCGCCGCTACTCCTGGCATTATACCTATCCTCTAGACATCCCTCGGATGGAACAAGCAGCCTCTTTCCTCACAGGCGTGCATGATTTTTCCGCCTTCACCTGCGAACCTCAAGAAGACAATGAGCGTGAAGTTTTTTCTATCGAAATCGAGCCCCTTTCCCCCCACCGCCTGCAAATCCGCGTGTCAGGAAACCGTTTTCTGTATAAAATGGTCCGAAGTATCGTGGGAACTCTTGTGTATGTTGGGTGTGGGAAGACCGCTCCTGAGCAAATCCCTGCCATCCTCGCAAGCAAGGACCGCCGCGAAGCCGGCGTGACAGCCCCAGCCCACGGACTGATGTTACAAAAAGTATTCTACAAATGCAGCGAAATGACCCCTGTTGGTGCGGAAGCGGAAGCAAGTGGAAGAAATGCCACTATCCGATAGGCCCTGCCCGCGACTTTTCAACGCTCGCTCGTGAATACCGCAAACAATTTGGCATCCTCTTAAAAACCCCCGAGCAGATCGAAGGCATTCGCAAAGCCTGCCGGCTCACCGCCGATATCCTCGACGCGACTTGCAAGCATGCGAAGGAAGGCGTCACCACCGAAGAATTGGACATCCTCGTCCGCAAACTCCACAAAGATGCAGGCGCTATCCCGGCACCGCTCGGCTATGGAGATCCTCCCTATACCAAAAGCATCTGTACATCTCTCAATGAAGTCATCTGCCATGGCATTCCCGACAAAAGACCCCTTCAGGAAGGCGATATCGTCAACATCGACGTTTCTGCCATCCTCAACGGCTACTATGGAGATTGCAGCCGCATGGTCACCATTGGAAAGATCACGGAAGAAAAGAAGCGCGTCGTCGATGTCTCTTACGAGTGCCTGATGCGGTCGATCGCCATCCTAAAACCAGGTCTGCCGATTTGTGAGATTGGGCAAGTGATCGAAGATTACGCCACCGCTCATGGGTGCAGCGTCGTCGATCTTTTCGTGGGCCACGGCGTCGGCGTCGGTTTTCATGAACCGCCCCAAGTTCCGCACCATTACAACGATATCTCCATTCCTCTGGCGCCTGGTATGACGTTCACGATCGAGCCGATGATCAATGCGGGAGTGCGCACAGCTGTGATCGATAAAGAAGATGGATGGACAGCGCGCACAGCCGATGGCAAACCGAGCGCTCAATGGGAGCACACGCTCCTGATCACCGAGACCGGCCACGAGATTTTGACCCTTCCCCCGAAGAATTAAATTCAGATTGAAGTATATTTTTTTCCGATTTATCCTTTTTCCCATATGATTACACTATTACCAAAACCTCCGACAACTATTAATTCGAACGACAGCAGCATCGCCGAAAAAGCTTATGAAGAACTTTTGGATTTGGATCCCTCGCTGCCAGAAAAAATCCCCTATTTTTGTCCTGATGCAAAAACAGCTGCCGAGAGGGTCCATACGATCACTCTACGACAATTCGATCGGTGGGTCTTTGTCAGAGAGCAAAAAGAGAAGCCAAAAGCTGCCGAAAGCCGGCTCGCCTTATCTGTAGATCAGGACCTTATGTGCCGGTATTCCCTGGTAAGAAAAAGGAAAGCCATTAAACCAAATTTCCGAAGCCGATATCGCGAGGGAAATAAAAGAATCTAAAAGCCAACTTATTGATCCGGATGTCCCTTTCTTTAAACGGATGAGAAAAGAATGCCATGAATTCTTTGAAAGCAAGGCTTTACATTTCTTAGGCCGCGAACGGGTTTACACACCTTATAAAAATAATGATCAGACTTTAGATCAATTGGCCAAGGCTATTGCGGACGATGAAGATGCCACTGTAATCACCTTAGCGCTCTATCCAATTACCTCTTTATTTGAAAAGATATTGCCGCTCTTATCTCAGCACAGATTAAGAGATGTCTTTATGGCCAGCAATGTCTTCGTATTCAATGATCTTCCAGAGCTGGGCAACACCTTTCATAATAATTTGTTTGATTGTATGTGGGCCGCTTACCCTCACGTTAGAAAAATCGAGCTTTTCCAAATCGAAGAGTTCCGCAAGCAAAAACCAATGTTAACCAACGGCATCGTCGATTCTGCAATTTGGCGGCTTTTGAAGGACAAACTTCTCGATAAAACAGAGTACCAACAAGCTTCCCGATCGGCTTTGACTTACTTGGTAACAGGTATGTATAGCGCTGATCTACTTGATATTTTAGATTGTGAGATTCTGCGAGAGGACGTCTACATAGCAGCTATGTTTCACCAAGCTGGAGTCCTAGATAGCCTACTCAGCAAAAAACCATGCGACCTCAACGAGCCCATGGAGCCATTTTTAAATACCAACAAATATGGTTTAGAACCTCCCATTCCTGAAAAAATAGTTCCCAAAAGCAGTCTGATCTTATCGTGTGTTTTACGAGAAATCGATTCGGCCGAAAAAGCCCGGGCCTATATTCCAACCATTTGCGTCCTTCTCAAGCATGGAGCTTCTTTGACCCAGGAAGATTCCCTCAAGGAAACAGGCCTCGACTTAATTGCTAAAAATCCGCACTTCGATTTTACTTATTTGGCTTTCTATCTGAAAAATTTAAGAGGTGAAGAGCAGTCCAAACTGGCAGCCGCTTTCGGGTGGGAAAGCAATTCCTTTATCGACGTTTTAAATATACCCGATGAACATTTCCGTGATATCTTCCCAATCTTTACAGGACGATTACCATTAAAAGTGCTGCATACTGAAAGACCTTCAGAAAAGACATCTTCCTTAAAAGAAGAGATTCTGGCCGAGAAGGAAAAATTATTCTCTGATATGATTGCTAAAATTGATCCAAAAATATACCCCTAGAAAATTATTTCACGCGGGTGCGGGGGAATTTTTTTCTTTTGGTGCGGGAGTGCGCAGTGGGAGCACACGCTCCTTCATCACCGAGACCGGTCACGAGATTTTGACCCTTCCCCCCAAAATAATAATTTCACTTTGAGCAGCCATGCGCATTACTCCAAGACTGATCGAACATGAAAATATGCTATCCTTTATGGCAACCAGCCGGCTTTCTTTTTGTGTCCAACGCAGCTAAATCAGGTTCTCGTGTACAATCAGTGTACAATCGCAACCACCTAATAATCAAAAGGATATAGCTTCATAACATCGCAGATCCTTACTTCCGTGTACAATTGCTAAACGAGGGAAAATAGCAAGGACTTCGGCGCTATGCCCAGAAAGGAAGGTAAGAAGCACTTTTGCCAAATCCGATCTCGTCACCACGCGGCCTGATTAATTTTGCTTCTATGGTATCGCGTATAATCCGAGAGGCAAGAGGATAACTCTTTGGGTTTATTCCCAGTCGATTGCGTAATGATTCATTGGTCATTTTTTTATCCCACACATACTGCAGACAAGCGTGATGATAACAAGCTCTCTTTCTTTCGGCAGAATCCATCTCTTTAAAACCACGGGGCCCGTAAAGAATTACAATTGTACTCTGATCCTTTTTGCGGAAATCGGGAGCAGGAAGTTGGAATATCTCAACATTGGATATGACTTTATCGATTCCACTTCCTCTTTCCTCACATATATTACAACGGCGCATCATGGCTGCAATCATTTCATTTCTGGAACGTGGTGTCTCATCAATGAAACGTAAAGTGTCAATCAAAGGTGTCCCGGGATTGGTAATTTCAATTCTATTTACAAAAATTTCAATCGTGGGACCCATTCCCCTAACAGCAAAGTCTTGATGTATCAATGCATTAGCTACTAACTCGCGGATAGCAATCTCAGGATACATTCTGGTTTCTTTGCGAAACCCCTGGAGAATTTGTTCATTTTGCGGAAGCTGATTATTGATGTAGCTAATAATATCCTTAAATCCTGCAGCATACCCTTTGCTCATTTTATATTCTTTGAAAGCTTCTGTGCGATCATTAGTGCGATAAAGAATTATTCTCAAACACTTTCTAGAAAGATATTCAAAATTATCAAGATTTTTGGCAAAAAGAACTGCTCCTAAATTTGTTATGTCGTAATCTCCCCTTGTTGTGTGGACGATTAGCTTTTCGGATTCTAATCGTTCAAGAATTCCGATTCGATTCTCTGGCATAGGCATTTGCATTAGATCGAAATAAGCGTTGCAGTCGATCAAAGCGACTACCTGATCTGAAGAAACGCAGCTTAGAGCTACATGCCTTTCAAAGGTAGTTCTATCAAAGACCCTCCATAGCTCTCTTTCTTTTTCCGGAAACTCATGAAGTTTTTTGGTATAGCTACCTATTCGAATATACTCTGTTCCTTTAAATCGTACTGGTTGATTCATTGCAGGGGTAATCTCAAAAATAACAATCCATTTCCCATCAATCTCCCCTTCATGAATGCTCAAATCTACCTGTGAATGTAAATGAATAACCAACCAGCTCTCAAGCTCCTGGTTCCCTATTTTAGTTTCTCTTGGTCGAAATTGGGTTCCTAAAAGTCGATCACTTCCATCTTCTCGCCCCCAAAATATATATGCACGAAGTTTACCTAAAAGAGCTGCTGAGTTGGATAAACCCGATATGTTTTTGCCAATCTCTTCCTCATCTGCTTTGTTGTGCTTCCACTCCACCCATTCATTTTCTCTAGGAAAAGATGTCACTTGCGAAACAAGATTATGAAAGGCCGTTTTATCCATAATTAATTTATTAGAATACGATGACAGATAGCAAGTTTCAAGCATTTATTTAGACGCTAGCTCCAAAGAAATACGGCCTTAGCATTTTAGCTAAAAAAAATCCCTAGAACAAAGATGAAGATTTAACGCGAACGACCACGCGGTTTTGACGTTTTCTTTTTAATGGATGCGGCCTTTTCTTGGATGGAAAGAAGCTTGTTTTCTAAATCGCGTTTTTCTTCTTCTACTTGGAGGATTTTTTGTGCGAGCGTCGACTCTAGGGTATTTCGCTCTTGTTCCATGTCGGTGATTTGCTTTTTCGCTTGCTCATAGAGAAACACATATTCGTTCTCGCCGGTGGGCACGCTTTTCGGGTCTTCTAGATACAGTTCGAGCTCAGCGATGCGGCGAGTTTTGAGAAGGATTTCATCGCTAAATGCTAATTTTTCACGTTTGAGCGTTTCTACTTCGGCCGCATGAACAGCGACGAGTTTTTGCGCAGCGGCAAACTTCTCTTGCGTCTTAAGAAGCTTGCGCCCTGTCTCATCGATTTGGGCCGAAAACAGCTTATTTTGCTCGGCCAATTTTTGCTCGAGGTGCTGCACGATGGTAATGTCAGTTTTAGGAGCTTGAATGATTTTCTCGTCCAGCTTGAGATAAGAGAAGAGAGCCGTAAAAAGTCCGAGCCCCATCGTATTACCCAGTAGAAGCCACCATAATGAAGAAGTGCTGTGGCTAACAATCGCCACCAGCAGCGCGAGAGCAAAACAAGAAGCTCCGATGATCGTCCATCTCATATTGAGTTTACCTTCGCGAGTATCCGCCCGATAGTTAAAAATCCTTGTTTCAGACGATCGAGGCCAAAATGCTCGTTCGGCGCGTGGATATCATCCGTATCGAGCCCCACGCCGATCATCGCCACATCTGCTCCTGAGGCCTCAGCTAAAATAGAAGTGATCGGCACCGATCCTCCACACAGCAGCCGCTTGCAAGGCTGCCCAAAAACTTCTTCATAAGACGCCGCGCAGATTTGTGCAATGGGAGAAGTGGGAGAACTGCGATGGGGATTGCCGCCATGATCGAGCTTGACTTGGACGTCGAGCTCCGAGGGAAACTGTTTTTTAAGATACTCTCCTACAGCTTCTGCGATTTTGTCAGGGTCTTGGTCGGGAACCAAGCGGCACGAAATCTTCGCGCGCGCCATGCTGGGGATGACGGTTTTAAATCCTTCGCCCGCATATCCGCCGCTGATGCCATTGATCTCGACAGTCGGTCGTAGGTAATTTGATTCCCACAAAGAAAAGCCAGGTTCAGGCTTGAAGGCGCGGATGCCAAAATCGCGGCGCACTTGGGGCTCATTAAACGTCTGATCAAAGATCTGCGCCTCTTCCGCTGTGGGCATTTTGACGGCGTCATAAAAACCAGGGACCGCTACTTTTCCATCGGCATCCCAGAGCTTGGCGAGGGCAGTGATGAGGGCGCGGTTGGGATTGAGAACGGTGCCGCCATGGCCGCCCGAATGGAGATCGACATTGGAATTGCGCACGGTGATCTCCATCGTCGTAATGCCGCGCAGACCCAGAGTGATCGCTGGAACGCCTGGCGCCGGAATGCCTAAATCAACAATGAGGAGATGGTCTGCCTTCAATTCTTTAGCGCGCTTATGTGCAATTTCAACGCTGCCGCGGCTGCCGCTCTCTTCTTCGCCTTCGACAAAGACCTTAATGTTGAGCTGAAGAGCGTTGCAGAGCTCGATAAAGGCGCGCAGGGCCACCATCGAATAGAAACACTGCCCTTTGTCGTCGCAAGCGCCCCTAGCATACACTTCCTTGCCGCGCACGGTCGGCTCAAACGGCGGAGCACTCCAAAGCTCAAGCGGATCGACGGGCTGTACATCGTAATGATGATAGAGAAGGATCGTGGGACGGTCCTTGGCTACCATTTTGCTCGCAAAAACGACGGGATAGACCGACGTCTCCCAAAGCTCAGCGCTCAGCCCGCTCTTTTGCAGGTAATCTCTCACCCAGAGCGCGGCCCTTTTCACATCTTCGCAATGCGCAGGGTCGGCGCTGATGCTGGGAATTTTCAAGAAGGAAAAGAAATCGTCGTGGATCGTTTCGACGTGTTTATCGTACCACTCTTCGAGGTTACGAAGCGTCGGATTCGATGAGGTTGTGGGCGCTTTCAACGAGGTAGGCTGCAAGAGTTGGGTCTCCTTGATATGTCATTTCCACTTCCATCTTACCATCTTTGGCAGGACGTCCACAAGTGATGAGAACATAACATGCATGATCTTCAGCTAGTGTTTGTTTCACTTCAGCCGCTGTTTTCTTTCGCGACCAACTCATCTTGCGCCAAAGATCTCGCATATTACTCTTTTTGGGTAGTGAGATAAAAAAATGAGATGATCTTTCTTGCGGCGCCCTTCTGCTTCCCCAACCCCATAAAGGGGTTGTGTGCATCGAAGGACTTGCATCTTGGATGCCGGCGCTTCGAAAACTCTATCTCACTTTTTTACCTCATTACCCTTTGTCATATCGCCTCTTTCTATTTATATGCAAACAATTATGAAAATCTAAAAATTCTTATCTATCTTGACAAGATTGTTAAAATAGTTTTTAATGTTATGAAAAAGAGGTGTTAGTATGGGATTTGCTAAACGTATCATCTTGTTTCTGGCGGTGAACTTCCTCGTCGTTCTGACAATTTCATTCATTCTCAATTTGCTGGGCGTACGGCCCTATTTGAATGCGCATGGTCTCGATTATCAATCGCTCATGATCTTCTGCCTCATATGGGGCATGGGCGGCGCTTTTATTTCACTCGCCCTGTCGCGCCAAATGGCCAAATGGCTTCTCAGGGTTAGAGTCATCGATCCTCATACCAATGATCCCCAGATGCAAAAGCTCGTCCAGATGATCTATGAGCTATCTCGCGCAGCCCATCTCCCTCAAATGCCTGAAGTCGGTGTTTATGATTCTCCGGAAGTGAATGCGTTTGCCACGGGACCTTCCCGCCGCCGTTCACTCGTCGCTGTCTCTTCCGGCCTCTTAAACCGCATGTCAGAAAAAGAACTCGAAGGTGTGCTCGGCCATGAAATCTCCCACGTCGCTAACGGAGATATGGTGACGATGACCCTTCTGCAAGGTGTGGTCAACGCCTTTGTCATGTTCATGGCGCGCGTCCTCGCCTTTATTTTCTCAGGGCTGGGCCAAAATAAGAACCGTTCTTCACATGGATCTTATATGTCGTACATGATGTTCGTTTTTGTATTCGAAGTCGTGTTCATGGTCCTCGGCTCGCTCGTGGTAGCAGCTTACTCGAGGTTCCGAGAGTTCCGCGCCGACCGCGGCGGAGCGCAGCTAGCTGGCCGTGACAAAATGATCGGAGCCTTGCAAGCGCTGCAGCGCACCGTGGCCATCCACGATCCTGCTGCAGAAAAGCAGGCGGTGGCTGCCTTCAAGATCTCTCATCCTTCCAAACACGGAGGACTGTTTCATCTGTTTGCAACGCACCCTCCGCTCGAGCTGCGGATTGAGAGATTGAAACAAGGAATGTAGACAGTTATTGATTTCTTCAATAGACTGCCTATGCCATATGGCATCGGTAATCATTCCTTGGCCTTTCATTCTTACATCGGTTCAACGGTTGGAAGTGAATTATGGACAGCGCCTCTATTGCCAACTCAATGGCCGGCAGCTCATTTCGTCAGATCTGAAATGGAGCGAATGGGATCGCTTTTCCCGTGCTATAAAAACCATTCAGCAGCTTCCTCTTTTCAAAGAGCTCAAGCTGACGAGCTCTGGCTTTGCCACAGAAGTAGCGCTGCTTGAGTTTCTCAACAAAACACCGAATATCACCGATTTAGAAGTTTCATCGTATCCGATGACCGACCTCTTTCTGCAAAAAATATCTCGCATGTGCCCTAAGCTAGAGAAAATAAACATCTCGTGTTGTAACGAAATAACTGAAGAGGGACTGCAGGCGCTGCTCGCCTTGCCTCGCCTGCAAAACATCAATGTGGCGGCTTGCCCTCAAATCACGGGAAAAGCCTTAGTTGCAGCAAAAAACAGACCGGGGTTACTACGCCTAGACTTGAGTCTTCTTCCCGAACTCACTAATGAGACCGTTGCAAAGATTTTGCAGGCGAATTCCCAACTCATTGAACTTCAAATGTCCCGATGCACAAAACTGACGCCCGAGGTTTTTGGATCGGTGGAACAACTTCCTTTTCTTGAAACACTAGCGCTTGATTCCTGGGTGATTACCGACGAACAATTAGCCGCAATTGCAAAAAAAACCCCGCTCCTAGCCTTTCTCAATTTGAATCGGTCGGGCGGATATAGCTGGAAGGGGCTGGACGATGCGCTCGCGGCATGGGGAAAATTACGCCGCCTTCAATATATCGACGCAAAGCTAGACATGAAAGATCCCGCGGCGCAGTTGCTGAAAAAACATTCTCGGATCAGACAGATCTCGAGCTTAACGTTTTATTTCCCTTAGCGAGGGATAAAGAGCGATAAATTCCTCTAAAGGAGTTGTCATCGCAATTAAATGTACGTTGGGGATCCAATCGCCAAGCGTAAAGCACTTATAATCCGACAGCGCTGTGGCAATAATCGCCGCAGCTTCAGAATTCCCTTTGCTCCAAGGCGATGCTTGAAGCATCAACCAATGCGCAGAGGCGATATCTCGCTGTATAACATCTGGGTCACGAGCATTCAGAATATTCAGAAACAGGCGATCGCACTCTTGCAAAACTCGGGACATATTGCCATTGTCTACCCCTTCAAAATCATCCCGGAGGTTCATGGAAACGATGCTGTTAAATTTATGCTCATTGGTAGAGAAGACATGAAAGCGGGTAAGCTCAATAACCTTTCCGTTTATTTTTTCCCATATGGCCCCCATACCTGTATTATTTACCTCAGGCGGAAATCCTCCTTCCCAAATGAAAAAAGAGTCCCTAGGGCCGTATGAGCATACCTTTGCAAGAAAGGGACCTGTTAGCGACCAATTTATAGGTGTTTTGCGAAGACACCCAAATGTGTCATCTTTGGTAATTTCACGAGATATCGATTCGATTTGTTCCACGCGGGGAGGGAAATCATAACCGAGTTGGCGTAGATCCTCTCCTAACTGCGAGAAAAGAGCGAAAGAATTTTTTAAACGAAAATCTCTTTTCAAATTATTGACGATTCCAAAGACTCGTTGTGTAAAGAGCTCCATCACCTTAGCCTTAGGAGTATAGGAACCTTCGGGAAGGATTTGTGATAATTTGTTGAGAAATGGAGAAGGAGGCGAAGAGTTTGCGGAATGTTGGCCACTAATATTTTGAAATTGAATTGCCATAAACTATCCTTTTAATTTTAATCGTTAATTATAACTATAAAACAATAATACAAACAAGAGTATTTATTTTTTTATTTTTTTCTTTGGAGGTTCTACACTTAAGGTCAGATCCTTCCGCAGACCTTGGCTAATATACGGGGACTTTAGAAGGAGGTCCCGGGGAGTTTGATGGGACTTATCTGCAGCATCAAAATCAGCTTCATGACGCATGAGCACACGTATGACGGGCTCTAAGCGCGCGGCATCCTTAGAGGAGGAGATGTTTTTCGCCAAAATGTGTAATATCGTTTGCCTCTGTTTTACTTTAATCCCCGGATGTCCAAGAAGCTTTTCGACAATCCAAACATATCCGTTTAGAGCAGCACGGGAAAAATGATCCTTATGCACAGGAGCCCCTAGCCGAAGAAGCGCATCTAAAGCATCCGTATTTCCAGATGTTGCCGCCTCTAATAGAAGAGCGGTTGTATTAACCTTATAACCGCGGTTTGCCACGCCAAATCGAATCATCGCGGGATCGCCCGTATAATAAAAGGGATTTATCCCATCACTAAATTCGATCTTGAGAGCGGCGGGATCATCCGATTGTTTGAGAAAGGTATAACTTTGAATTAAGAGGTCAAAGCAGTTTTGCTTGTTGCTATCCAAAACTGCGCAATGCACAAGCCCAAGAATGTCCTGCGGACGCTCATTAAACTCTTGTGCAACTTTCAAAAAACTTGCAAATGCGCTACTGCACCGAGAATTAATGATCGTATCGAGAAGGCTTTTTTGCAGGTCAAAGGGCAGTGTGCCCCCAAAACCTTGGCTCAAAGCAACAATATTGTGAATGAAGTTATTCAAATTCTCATCGTGGGCAGGCATAAATTTTTCCATCATGGAATGATAACAACGCGTTTGCGTAAGGATTGTACAGGTTTTTCTCATGGCTTTGAAAAAAGCGACATCTAGTACAAGAAACCTGTCTGAACTATATTTTGCATGAGCTTTTAAGAGTTGTATCTTTAAATCAGCTTCACAAGAGAATTCTACTGGATAATTCTCTCGTGTCTTCAATTGGTACAGAAGATACCGTTTGTATTTGAATGACCATTGAGGAAAAAATAATGGATCTGTGAACCAAGACATCTCTTCTTGTCTTCTATAGTACGATCGAATAGTCATCAATTCCGTGAACTGGTGCAGAAAAATCATCTGGAGTTTGGATGCAGGACCCGTAAGCGGTGTCGAAGATAAATAGGTCACTTTTTGAGCGAGTAGAGGCTCTTCAGCCAATAACTCTTGATAATCCCTTTCTAGACGAGCGATAGCTAGAGCATTCCATTGCCAAGATACAGAAGCAATCCCCGGGGTTTCATTTGAAAAACCCAGGATCACGTTCGCCGCATCTAGTGGAATTGATTTATTACAAATTCTCATTGTCATAATTGCATTAATTATAACATGAACAATAGATATCAATTAATTTAAATGTTATTTTTAAATAAGATGATATTATAATTTAATTATTAATAATTAAAGATAAAATATTGGGATATAACTTTTTAAGCCAGAAGGGCTTGGAGATGGTCCAGCATTTGAAGCCGCTCTCCCTGAATGACAAAGAGCTCGTGCGGATGGATGATGCTGCAAAGATTTTTGAGGCTCTCGCATTTGAGGACGACAAAATCGACCTCGGCAAGAGAAGCTAAGAGAGAAACGAATTCTTCATCGGGATGCGTGTCGCGGACATAGATGATGAGCTTTTGATCAGCGTCTCGCGCGGAAATTTCTCGAATACTTCGGAAAAGAGCGGAAGACATTCCTTGGGAGCTCTCGAGGCCAAGAACGGAATACCGCTTGCCTTGGAGAGCTTGCTGCAGAGCAAACAGATGCTCTTCGTCGAAAACTTTGTTTTCGACATCGAACTCGAGGAGGCGGCTGGCCATGTCGGAGAGGTTGATGCGGGCGCAGCCGAGCCGCTCGATGGCGATGCCGGCGGCGATGTTGGCGAGCTGGGCGGCGTAGCGCATTTCAAGACCATTGGCGAGCGCAGCGCTAATCATTGCGAGGACAGTATCGCCGGCTCCCGTTACATCTTTGACTTCTTTCAAACGGACAGGAAAGTGGTGCGTTTCTCCGTCTTTGGAGAATAGCGAAATGCCTTCTTCAGAACGTGTGATCATAAGAAGGTCGATTTGGGTATTTTTCAAGATAGCGGCGGCGACTTGGTTTAAAGGAGCTTCTCTGGGAAGCTTGGCGGCGGCGTAGGCTTCTTGCAGGTTGGGCTTAAGGATCGCGGCCCCCGAATATTTGGAGAAATCGTCTCCTTTGGGGTCGACGATGACGGGAATGCTGCGAGATTTGGCAAACTCAAAAATCGCCATGAGAAGAGAGCGGGACAAAAACCCTTTGCCATAATCCGAGATAGCGATGATCTGTACATCGGAAAGAAGATGGGGAAGATTCTCGACAACGGATTGTTCGACTTGTTCAGGAATGGGTGTGATGGTCTCAAAATCGACGCGGAGCACTTGCTGGCTATCGGCGATAAGGCGGTTTTTAACGGGCGTCTTAAATCCTTTTTCGATGATGAGGCCATCTACGCTGGCCCCTTCTGTCGAGAGCGACTGGCGAATCTGCTGCCCTGCAACATCGGCGCCGACACGCCCAATGGCTGCGACATGGGCTCCGAGCGAAATTAAATTGAGGACGACGTTTCCTGCGCCGCCCGCGAGGCTTTCTTCTTTTTGAACATGGAGGACGGAGACGGGAGCTTCGGGAGAAATACGATGCACTTTGCCGGTTGTATAGGTATCGAGCATGAAATCGCCAATGACGGCGACGCGCACGCGGTTGAGTCGGCTAAAAAGGCCAATGAGCTTTACCATGGTTGATCCGGGAGTAAATGGTTTTGCACGTAGTCGGTTACTGCACTTTCTATATCGTATGCAAAGGAAATCTTTTTTCCACCACCAAATTTTATCATCTCAGCGCAGGTATAGTTTTGGTACTGCTTGGAAAGGTCGGGCGGCATGTCGATGTATTCGATGTTCATGGGTAGCTTTAAAGCCTCAAAAATCGCCTTAGCTAGTTGATTCCATGTCGTTGGCCTGCCAAGCCCGATGTTATAAATCCCGCCCCAGGAATTGTCTAAAAAGGAGCATGTCATAGCGGCAGCATCTTTGACGTAAATAAAATCGCGGCACTGCTCGCCATCGCCAAATTTAGCAGGATCGTTCGACTTGTAGAGCCGGACCACGCCTTCTTTTTGGATGAGGGGGACCATCTTGTAGACCATCGAGGCCATGCGGCCTTTATGCGCTTCGTTGGGGCCAAAGACGTTAAAATACTTGAGGCCGACGATCTGTCCTAAAATCCCTTCGCGCAGCGCCCATAGGTCGAAATTTTGTTTGGACTGGCCGTAGGGGTTAAGGGGTTTAAAAGTTGTGATCTGCGCATGATCATCGGAAAATCCCTGAGCGCCATCTCCGTAGGTCGCTGCGGACGAGGCATAGATGAAACGGATGCCGTGCTTGAGCGCATACTCGGCCAGGCGCTGCGTATAGCGAGTGTTATTCTCGTAGAGAAAATCGAGGTTGGCCTCGAGAGTATCGGAGCAAGCGCCGAGATGGATGATCGCTTCGATCTCGGACCCTCGTCCTTCCAGCCAAGAAAAAAGACCCTGGATGGGCAAGAGCTCTTCGTAGGATTTTCCGGCGAGGTTGCGGATTTTTTCTGGGTGATCGAGATGGTCGACGAGAATGAGACGTCTTCCTTGGAGCAAACGAACAATGCCGGAGCCGATAAATCCCGCAGCTCCGGTTACGACGATGGCTTTCATTCGCCTTTTTCGGGGGCGTCGCTCACGATATGCAAGGTATATCCGCAAGTCACACCCTCTTTGAGTTTGAGCGTGAGTTGGTGGACACCGAGTTCTTTGAGATGTTTGGAAGGAAGGACCACGCTTTTTTTATCGAGCTGGATTCCCTCTTTTTCAAAAAGATGGACGATGTCCATAGGACCGACAGATCCATATAAATGACCTTCGGGATCGACTTTGACGACGATCTTGAGGGTCATGCCTTCTAATTTTTTGGCCATCTCTTCCGATTCTTGTTTGTCCACGGCAGCCTTTTTGAGGCGCTCATCTTGCAGACGTGCTTGCATGCGAAGCGCATGAGCTGTTGCAGGAACTGCTTTTTGCTGAGGGATCAAATAGTTGCGCGCAAAACCCGGCTTTGCATTGATGATCTCTCCGCTGCGGCCGACGTCTTCGACGTCTTCGAGAAGTAAATATTGTTGTTTCATTGTATTAAATCTCCGTTACAAAGGGCATCAATGCCATATAGCGCGCCCGTTTAATCGCTTTAACGAGGGCTCGTTGGTGGAAAGCCGAAACTCCCGTAATACGGCGCGGCAGGATTTTTCCTTTCTCTGTCACGAAGCGGCTGAGGGTATTGATATCTTTATAATCGATATGCTTGATACCCGCTGCTGTAAAAGGACAGTTTTTCTTTCTTTTGCTGTAGCTTGGTTCTCTAATGCTAGGTGGATAGTCCATGGTGCTCCTTATTCTGGAAGAGGTTGGAATTCAATTTTGTCAGGGACGTTTTCTGTGCGGACAGTCATGAACCGCAGAACGTCTTCATTCAGGCGGTATTCACGCCACATATCTTCAACTGATTTCGTCGGCGCAGAAAAATAGAAGAGAAAATAGTGGCCGTCGCGCCGTTTTCCAATAGTATAGGCCATGCGCTTGCGCCCTTGGTCCATTACTTTATGGATCTCTCCCCCTTTGTCGGTGATGCCCGCTTTGATCTTCTCGAGCACGCGCTCTCTTGCTTCATCACTCAAAACAGCGCTTAAGATGTACATCCCCTCGTAGAGGTGACTTCTCTGTTTTTTCATCTACTTAGTCTCCTTTGACATTAAACTGGTTCATGGCCGCTTTAGTCCCCTCTGCCAACCATAGGTCGAGGGCTCTTGCGGCCTTTTCTAAAATTTGCGGCATCTCAGCTTCTTCGCCTGCTGAGAATTTTCCTAAGACATAATCTGCCAAATTATGCCCTTGATGGCTTCCTACTCCAACGCGGAGCCTCGGGTATTGCTGGGTCCCGAGATGGGCTTCGATATTCTTCAGCCCATTGTGCCCTCCGGCGCTGCCGCCCTCGCGGATCCTTAGCTGCCCGAAATCGAGGGCAACATCGTCGCATACGACGATCATCTGCGATGGCAAAAGCCCAGGTCCTTCATACATTTGCGCACCGCTTCTCCGCTGCAATTCATATAAGTCAGCGGCAGGAGGAGGTAAATCCATCTTGCGCGGCGCTCTCGGCGCTCCAACGCGATTTCTCGCGCCATTTCATCCCTTTCGACTAGCGAGCTGGCGCACCGCTCGAAAGCCGATATTATGTCTCGTCGCTCCGTAAGCCGAGCCGGGATTGCCCAGGCCTACGATCAGGCGCGCCTTAGCCGCCGGCGCGTTTTGAGATGACCACAATGACTTCATCCATTTTAGCATGTGGTACAACTCCTTCTGGCAGCTTGATGTCGCTTAATTTCTTCGCTTGCTTAATTCCGAGATCGGTTACATCGACGATAAACTCGGAAGGAATGTGCTTGGGCAAGCACTCAACTTTCACATGCCGTTTCACTTGGCGTAAAAAACCGCCGAGCTTGATACCGGCGCAATCGGCAACGCCGACGCATTGGATCGGCACTTTGACGCTCACGGGGATTTCAGAAAAGAGCTCTTCGAAGTCGATGTGAGAGACGCGGTAGCTGGTGAGCTGATACTGAATATCTTTAATGATCGCTTTTTTCTCTTGTCCATCGATGACGAGAGTGAATGTCGTCGTCGGAAGACGTCCAGGCTTCATGTTGCGCAAGACTGCATCGAATTCAGCCGAATCGACGATGATCTGCTGATTGGGTTGGCCAGCAGAATAGAGCACGGCAGGGATTTTCCCATCGCGCCGAATCTGCTTGGTCTCGCTCTTCTTGCTCGTTGTACGCACGCTTGCGGTTAACTTCATAAAAAACTCCTAATTTAAACCTAACTTACAACTCGACAGCCGTCGAATCGTGAATTAGATACAGATGATTAAAACAGCGAAGAAACCGACCGCTTCTCTACTATCGCAGAAATAGCATCGGCCACGAGGGGAGCTATGGAAACCACCTCGAGGTTTTTCCCGAGGGGAACCGGAATAGAATCCGTTATCCACAGCTTGTCCAGCGCACTCTCATCGAATGTCGATCCTACCATATGCGTTACCGCAGCCACGACGCTCCTGGCTCCGAGGGCCCGGCATGCTGTCGCTGCCATCTCCAGCGTCTTTCCTGTAGAATAAATATCATCGACGAGGATGACATCTTTTCCCGGGATATCGCCTAAAACGGCGCCGCTCTCAACGCGGTTAGCACTGATTCTTTGCTTATCGACGAGGCCAACGTCGCATCCCAACTCCTCTGCAAAGGCTTTAGCGAGCTTTACCCTTCCGATATCGGGGCTGACCACGATCGGCCTTCCCAGCTTTTCCTCGCGGACTTTCTCCACCAGCAGCTTGCATGCTTGCAGATTGTCCACAGGGATATCGAAAAAACCCTGGATCTGTTCTGTGTGCAGATCAAGGGTAAGAACGCGGGACGCTCCCGCCTTCTCAAGTAAGTTCGCAACTAGCTTTGCCGTTATCGGCACGCGCCCTTTTTCCTTGCGGTCTTGCCGGCTGTATCCCAAGTAAGGAATAACTGCCGTCACTGACCGAGCGGAGGCTCGTTTCAAAGCATCGATCACGATCAACAATTCCATGAGATAGTGGTTAGGACGCCGTGCAATCGTCTGCATGACGAAAACGTCTCTACCGCGGACATTCTCCAATACGTGAACGCCTATCTCTTCATCTGGAAATGCTTCTATCTGGATTTTTCCTTCTTCCAACTGAAGCCATTTAGCAATCTCGCTGCTCAACGCTTTGTGCGAAGTGCCTGCGAGAAACACAGTGTCTTTCAGATGGCGCATGGAAGCATCCAGTTAAAACCTTGGGGTGGAAGGATTCGAACCTCCGAGTGGCGGTACCAAAAACCGCTGCCTTACCACTTGGCGACACCCCAATCTGGTTATAAGGAAACCATAGTAGAGGGCGCGGGATTTTATTGCAAGGCGTGAAGACAAAATTTTAACTTAATCTGACAAACCTAGCCAAGCCAAAAAAGAGAATTTTAAATAGATTTTTTGAACCTGCGAGAGGCTTGGGAATGCGTAATTACCGGATTTAAAACCTGTCTATTATCTTCGGGGTGGTCAAAAATTTTCACATACTCGAGCGGCAGCGACCGAATATCCGCCGCCTCTTTTTGCGCCGCCATGATGCGGCTCAGCGCCATCTGGTCCCAAAACTCGACTGTCCTGTCAGGATTCGTCATCTCTCTTTGACATTCGAGGGCCCAGGCCCTGACCAGGCCTGCCCCTTTTTGTCCGTCGCGTTCACGTAGACCGTCCCCGAACGGACTTTAGAACGATGGTGATCCGCTAACCCGGGCGTGATATACGCCGAGAGATCAGCGGCAAACACATCTAATATTTGAGGCTTTTGGACAAAGATCGCGTCGGCATCGACCCAGAGAAGAGGACGGCGGTACTTCTGCAGCTTTTGAAATAAAAAAAAGGGTTTATAAGCGCAATTGAGCTCCCACGTTCCTAATGAATCGATCCCCTCGATCTCATATTCTATATTAAATTTTTTACAAGATTCGATTAGATTTTGGACCTCTAATTGATAGAGCGTATCGCGCGTATAGAATGAGACGACAAGCGGAAAAGCCATGCCTTACATTAACATAAAAGGGGATTGTCGAAATACTCCATCTTGTCTATGATGAAAAATCATGGAAATCGTACATCTAGCGACCGAATTTGCCCCTCTCGCCAAAGTCGGCGGCCTGGCCGATGTCGTGGCCAGCCTTGCCAAAGCAACGCAGCAGCAAGGCCACAAAGTCACCGTCTTCCTCCCCAAATATGAAGGCCTTTTTCCCGAGGCCAAAATCGTTTTTCCCGAAGTGATCTCGTATGATGGTCCGTACCCCATTCGCAATAAAGTATGGGAAATGAATCAGGGCGGCGTCAGGCTGCTGCTGCTCGAGACAGAGCATACAGGGCAGTATTTTGGAAGAGGGAAAATCTACGGATTTAAAGACGATTTAGACCGGTTTTTCTTTTTCTGCCGCACAGCCCTCGAAGCGATGTTTAAGATGGGCCTGAAGATCGATGTCCTCCATTTACACGACTGGCCGGCGGCGCTAGCCTCTGTGCTGTACCGCGATATGTACTATGGCCTGGGGATGCGCATCAAAGGCGTCGTGCTTACAGTCCACAACCTCGAACACCAGGGCACATGCCATCCCAAGGATGTGACGCGCACCGGACTGCGCGGAGATGACCTGCTGCGCCCCGATAAACTCCAAGACCCCCAGCGCGGTGACCTTCTCAATGTCCTCAAGGGCGGCATTATCTACAGCGACTATGTCACGACGGTCTCGCCTAACTACGCCAAGGAAATCCAAACCCCGGAGGGCGGCTGCGGCCTGCATGAAGTCCTTCGCAGCAATAATCACAAGCTGCAAGGGATCATCAACGGCCTCGATCTTGATTATTGGAACCCCAAGACCGATCCCCTTCTCACGGGCCATTATGACAACGAAAATTATAGCGCTGGAAAAGAGATCAACAGAAAAGAACTGAGCACGGAGTTTCGCTTAAGAGAAAAGCTCTGCGTTGGACAAAAATTTCCTCGCGAGGGCGAGCGAGGCACAGCAGACTCGATTCGACCGACGAAGGAAATAGCCGAAAGCGCTATTTCTGAGGAGGAGGGTCGAGGCAGCAAAGCCGCAGCCGGCCTCGCGAGGAAATTTTTGTCCAATGCAGAGCGCAAAAAGGCCCCCCTTGTCTGCGCCATTACACGCCTGGTACCGCAAAAATCTCCCGATCTCATCGAGCATGCGCTCCAAAAAACTCTTGAAATGGGCGGGCAATTTTTCCTCTTGGGTTCTTCTTCCACGCCGGAGATGGATCAAAAGTTCCGCGCGCTACAAAAAAAACTGGCCCGCAATAAAAATGTCGCCTTTTGCTTTGATCAAAATGAAGCCCTCGCGCATCAGGTGTATGCCGCCAGCGATATGATCGTGATTCCCTCGCTCTTTGAGCCCTGCGGCCTGACGCAGATGATCGGCCAGCACTACGGGACTGTTCCTATCGTGCGGGCAACAGGCGGGCTCGTCGATACGGTCGTCGACCAAGAAAATGGGTTTACGTTCCTCTATCCAGACAACGCCGGCGTCGACTGGGCGCTGACCCAGGCCTTCAATTGCTACGAAAAAAACCCAGCCAAGTGGCAAGCGATCGTCCGCAAAGGGATGCAGACCGATTTTAGCTGGAAAAAGCCGGTAAAAGCGTACTTAGATATCTATAAGAAGTTCAGCTAAAGTATTTCTTGATGATGGACCAGTTGGCGTTCAGATACTCGCCCCCTGAGACCACCGTGTAAGCGGCCGCTACCGAGGCAACAGCCAAGCTCATGCTGCGCAGAGATTCGAGGTCGAGGCATCCGTAGCTATAGGGAATCATCAAAATCAAAATGAAGAACGCAGCGGAAGCTTGCACCACCGCTTTAATTTTGCCGCTCTTGCGGGCAGATAAAACGATGCCGCTCAGCGCGCATAAAGTTCTCAGCGCCCCGATGATCGCATCGCGGAAGAAAAAGACGAGGACGAGCAGCAGCGGAAGCTGAATCACGCCTTGAGTAAATGTGAAAAAGACGGTGAGGCGGAAGATGCTGTCGGCCATCGGATCGAGGACGCGTCCCAGATCGGTCACCTTGCGGCGGCGGCGGGCAATAAAACCATCGAGAAAGTCAGAAAGCTCGCAAAGCCCCACGATCACAAGCAATAAGATAGGAATGTAGATGCCATCGATGCCCATCTTATCTCCATAGAGATAGACGATGAGAAAAATGGGGCTCATCACAATCCGTGCGAGCGTTAAGTAGAGTGGAAGACCTTGCATTCCTCTTGATATACTTTAGTTGGAAAATTTTCGCACGAAAAATTATTGCTGCAAGGCGAGTTGCCCGCAGGCCGCCGCGATGTCTTTGCCCTTCGTATAACGCCACGTCGTGGGTATGCGGGCGTCTTCTAAGACCTGGCGGAAGGCTTCGATGTCTTCCTTGACAGGGCGCTTGAGAATGAGCCCCTCGACGGGATTGTATGGAATGAGGTTGACGGTGCAGGGATGGCCTTTGACGAGGGCCGCAAGCTGCTTTGCATGCGCAAGAGAATCATTCAGGCCTGCCATGAGCGTGTACTCATAGGTAATGTCGCGGCCCGATTTTTCATGATAATAGAGCATCGCCATGAGCAGATCGGGAAGTGGATTTTTGCGGGCGTAGGGAATGATCTTTTGGCGCAGTTCTTGGGTCGGAGCATGAAGGGAAAGCACGAGCGGCACTTTATACCCTTCATCGGCGAAGCGGCGGATTTGGTTCACGATGCCGACCGTTGAAACCGTAAGCTTGCGCTGGGATATATGGAGGCCTTGGGGATCGGAAAGCGTTTTGATGGCTGCAGTGACAGCTTCGTAGTTCTCAAAAGGCTCGCCCATTCCCATGAAGACAACGTGGCAGACGCGCTCGCCAACTTTGTGGAGCATGCGATCGATCTGAATGACTTGTTCGATGATTTCCGCGATGGTGAGGTTGCGGATCCAGCCTTTTTTGCCCGAGGCGCAAAAAGCGCAGCGGGCAGGACATCCCACTTGGGAAGAGACGCAGACGGTGCGCCGGTCAGGAGCGCGGATGAGGACGGACTCGACGAGTTTTTCATCGGGAAGCTTCCAGAGGTATTTAGTCGTGTCGCCATCGTCGGAATCGAGCGTGCGAACGAGCTTGAGCGTATCGAGGGGAAAAAGAGCGGACAGCTGATCGCGCAGATTTTTGGGCAGATCGGTCATCTCTTCCCAGCTAGCAGCCTTTTTTTGGAATACCCATTGGAGGATTTGAGCAATACGATAAGAAGGCTGTCGAAGTCCTTCGAGATGTTTTTTTAGTTCTGTTTCGGAGATCGCCATATACTTATATTTTTAATCGCCTGCCGTACCATCAGTAAATGGTGATGGCAGATGGCATCCAGGCGGTTTTTGTCCCTTGTCATCTGAGCAAGGTTCTTCATGGCAGTATGGCCGACGTGGGCGCAGGATTCAATGAGAGATGAAATAGGCATCATATGGAGGAAATTTTACAGGATCAGGGCATTGTTTAAAAGAGAGATGATAAAAATCTCGAAAGCTCTAAGCATCAAGATCTAAAAAATTAGGGAAAAAAACCACAGAGGGCACAGAGTACACAGAGGAAGAAAAGCAAGTTAATTCCCCCTCTGTGCTCTCTGTGCCCTCTGTGGTAAATTTTCTTTTAGCTCGTTACTTATTAGGAGCGTAATAGAGAGGCGAGCTGCGGCGATGGACGTGGGAAGTTTGAGGAGGGGCCTCTGAAGTCTCGGATCTTAAGTCAGGAGCGAGGGAGGTCGTGTATTCATCGTCGGTTGACATGTCTTCGCCCTCCCACTCAAATGCATCGTAACCATTGAGAAATACCTTGGGGGGCCGGTAGCCCGGCAGATAAGAAAGGCGATCTTCGTGAGGAACTTCTATAAAGATCCCTTTCCCGCCTAGAACGATGTTCTCCTCTGTTTGTAGATCGAGGGGTAATTTTTTCGTGCCGAGATAGCCTCTTCTGGCAAGGCACCAAATAGGGCCCTTTGCCTTAAGGGGATGCTGCACCCCTTCTTGCAAGATGCTGATTTTAGCATCGAGGTGTATGGACCCAACATCGAATTCACCGCGCAACTTGATCTGCTCGGCTTCGACATAAACTTCGTTAACGCCTTTGATCTCGCCGAAAACGGCTTTACCTATATTTAGTTTTAGATTTCCGCCGCTCCCCTCAAGGGCAAAAAGGCTGAACGCACCGCCATTAGTGTCGACATCCATGCTGCCGGTTAAGCGAGTAGGACCGCTTTGGAAATGCAAGGGTCCGCCTTTTGTGCGAAAGGAAGCATCGCCCACATTAAAAATGCGGGCTGTCCATTGTTGATTATCCGCCTGGTACTCGCGGCCGGAAAATACAATGTCCTGCGCAATGAGAGCATAGGCGCGTGCGGCATGCAAATTATGAATATGGAGTGAATTGGAAATCATCGAGAGATTATTTAAGGGCCCCTCTTGGCCGATCGGACTCTCAAAATGAGCGCGCCCATTTCTTGCGGCAAGGAAAAGGTTGCGCGTCGGAGCATCGGCATCGAGCGTGGAGCAGAAACGAATGTTTCCTTTCGATGCGCTGACAATCACATCGTCTTTGTTGGTACGGAGGACAGGGCCTTCGAAGGTAACATTATCGCCCGCAGAAATATTGCCGGCTAGATGTACCTTGCCGTCAAAATGAACATCGTTTTTCGCTACGAGCCTTCCCTCCATTTCAGTGAGCGGGGCTTGAATCGAAATGGTATCGGCCTCGATCTGGGCCGCTGGAGCGATGCGGACAAGGCCTCCTTCATTCACGATGCGCGACCCTTCCACAAAACCATCGGTATTCACGACAGATTTGATGATGGCATCGGCCGCTGCGACGCGGATCATCGCTTGGCGGGCTGTTACTTTTCCAACTTGTTCGAGAATAAAGGATTTCAGTTTTCCTTCGACGGCAAAGGAGAGCTTGCCATCGCCGTGGAAGTCGATGGTGACGGTTTCGCCCCCTGCCACAGCAAACTGCCCTTGTGGAACATGGATCGCCCCTTCATTGCGGATCATCGTTGAAATGAACGCGACATTTTCATGGGCGGTAATCTTGCCTAAATTGATGATCTCGCCTTTTTTTTCTCCGAGAGTGAAACGGGTGTTTGCCGCTGATGAAATCGAGAGTCGCGGATATCGAGCGTCGAGGCGATGAGCGACCCCACATTCACTTTTGAGTGAGGCCCGAAGATGATGCCGTTTTGATTCACCAAAAAAATCTTTCCGTTGGAAGAAAGCTCGCCCAGGATCTGGGAAGGGGATGGCCCTATGTCGCGATGCAAGCTGATCGAAGAAGCAGAAGGGTGTTTGATCTGGACCTTCTCTCCTTCCAAAACAGAAAAATGGCGGTACTGAACGATGGCCTTGTCCGAAACCGTGATGACGGTCGTTTTTTGGTCGGGATGGGTTACCTTAGCCGTCCCATGCACCGCTGATGGTTCATGCGGCGCAGCGGCAAGAAAGACCGGAAGAAAAGACCAATTAGAGAACGTTCCATGCTACTCGGAAGTATACTATGGTATTAGAAGTTTTATGTCTTTTCGTCAAAGGAAAGCCCACATCAAAACTCGCTTCCAAGTTCCACGGGCCGTAAAGACGGACTCCCCCGCCGGCCGATGTCAGGATCACGCGGCCATCGTGGAGAACGCTTTTTCCTTAATTTTACCCGACGATGCGCGGACTCCCTCGCGGATGAGCTCATGGCCAAACACAAACGTTTGTCCATGGTCGAGAAAGCCGATGAACTGCAAAAAATCTCCCCATCTTTTTTCATCCAGGGGACTTGATGGTCGCGCAAAAAAAGGAGGCGGCACGCGGAGTTCCACGTTGGCATAAAAACCATAATCCCCGAGGCCCACAGCGAGAGGATAGCCTCGGACAGTATCGACACCTCCAATATAAAGCTGTTCCGGCAAGGGGAGTTTTTCGAGGGCGTATTGCCCCACGCCATTGAGGAATAGAAAACAATCATAGGGAAGTTTTTGAAGGCGTTTGGCCGTGCCGTTGAACCGGAAAAACTCCCCTCCGGCCCCTTCGCGGCTGCTGTCAGAATCTTCTGCATCCGATCCCCCCAAAATGTCCGGAAGGCCTCCAGCGATGAGAGCCGTCAGCACATTTCTCCCGCGCAAACTATCGATGTAATCGAGTTTCATGCCCCCCGTAAGAACGCGGAGCTTGTCAAAAGAAGTTCTGACGCCGGATGTGAAGTTCTGGATCTGTTTATAGTCGAAGGAAGCAAAGAAATCGGTGCTGAGGCGCCTGGTGCGCTGCAATGCTTGATCAAATTTTGCCGTGGCGATATGGGAGATCCCCGTAAAGTGGACATCGTCGATGCGATCGGTTTTAAACCGGGCGAGCAAATAAGAAAGCTCTAAAGACCCGCCATACGGATTCACTGGAACGTGATAAATGATATCTGTAAAATACAGCCCCGTCACAGGACTTCCCACCACCTCGACAGCGGTGAACAAATCTCCATAGGTAAAAAGATTCCCTAATTCAAAGCGCGCGCCTGTTCTTTGCGTGGGAGTGTGGTCGGAGCCGTAATTGTTATGGTCGAGGACCAAATGCAGCGGCTGCTTGTCGTGCACTCGAACGATCAAGTCAGCCGTACCGAAAACTTTTCCCTTTTTAAAGACGGCGCCGACTTCGAGATCGCGGTTCTCATCGAGCAAAAACAAGGCTTTTAAAATCTGATCGTACTGAACAGCCTTTCCAATAAACCGTTTTAAATAGCGCCGGATGAATTTTTCGCTGTAATGTTGATTCCCCGCAACAAAAATTTCTCCCAGCCTTCCTTCGATGACCGTCAGTTTGAGAGTATCATTTTTTATCACTTGCGCCGGAGCATAGACCCTCGTTAAAAAGTACCCCCGCCGGTTGTATTTGCGCTGGATTTTAGCGCAGATCTCTTGGACATCTTGCATCGTGATATCGCGGCCCAGATAGTCTTTTGCTTTGCGGCCCAGAACCTTCGAAGAAAAAACATCGTTCCCTTCAAAGACGATCTTTTTCAAATAGACCGTTCCCTTGCCCAGATCGAGTTTTTTTTCAGGAATGTCGATTTCTAAAAGGGGGATTTGTTTTTCGGGATCGATTTTTTGGACTTCGTATTCTTGTTCGATCTGCCGCTCCACCACGCCAGCAGGCGGAACCGGCGGCGGATTTGAAACCGCTAGTAAGCAGCACGGGAAAAAAAATACAAAAAATCTAGCTAATCGCACAGCAACATTCCGAAGAAAAGGGGCCTAGCAAATTGTTTTCATCCAAACGCCCTGTTTATAAATGCCCTTTTTAGCATTTTTGCACACCATCGGACAAGCCTTAAGTAACTGCGCGCCATCCACAAGAAAAAATGAAAATGGATTCCATAGTATTTTAAGCTGATCGAAGCTGTCTCGGAGAACTCCTTCAACACTTTAGATGTAAGAGGCCGGCGGTATTCATAATCGGTCACAATGCGTCTTAAATGAGCTTTTTTGAGCTGCGGCGTTGCAAAAAAACGGCAAAGGACATCAAGCCCTGCCTTTTCTTCATACTTGGACGTAAATTTCCCCATGAGCTGCAGCGTCTCTCTTTTAAACCAATAAGGCTGGAGCGTCGGGGCCACTTCGGCCTTGCGCAGCGCTTCTTCGTTTAAAGGCTCCAACATTGGCGTGGGCGCCTCGAATCGATGCCGCACGAAATATCCACACGAAATAAGATCAGGCTCGGCATGGCCGCGGGCGCTTTCCTCTACCCAAGCAAGCGACCGGGTCGACATGTAAAACTCTCCCGGCAGCAAAAAGTGAACATATTTTCCTTTCGCCGCAGCAACAGCTGCATTCATCAGAGCGCACAAGTGCTGCGAGGGAACGGCGATCCTGCGCACGGGAAAAGAAATACCTGTGAGAGAGACCCCCCGGCGTGTGCCATCGGCGATCAGAACTTCAAAGACCGGTTTTTGCCGTCCGATAATATCTAATGTTAAAGGCAGCAGATGGGCGCGGCCTTCCGTGACAGGGATAATAATACTAAAATAGAAGCTTGGCATGAGAACTATTCTACTAGAGAAAGCCTATTTTGAGCCAATTTCGCTTTTGAGCTTGGCGAGAAAATCTGATCCTTATAAGCTTTCAAGGAATCATGGCATCGAAAAAACAAGTTTTATTAGAAGAAATCGTCTCCTTTTGCAAAAGGCGCGGGTTTATTTTCCAGAGCTCCGACATCTATGGAGGGCTCCAAGGCCTCTATGACTACGGCCCTTTCGGCGTCGAACTCAAAAATAATTTAAAAGCAGCCTGGTGGAAATCGATCGTTTATGAACGCGACGATGTCGAGGGGATCGATTCTTCGATCGTGACCCATCGGATGGCGCTCAAGCACTCCGGCCATGAAGAGACCTTCACCGACCCTTTAGTCGATTGCCGCGCCTGCAAGCACCGGATGCGCGCCGACCACATCGTCGATAACAAATGCGATAACTGCGGATCGACCGACCTCACACCCCCTCGCAACTTTAATCTCATGTTCCGCACCAATCTAGGGCCCGTCGATGATGGCACCAGCTTCGCCTATCTCCGCCCTGAAACGGCCCAGGGGATCTTCATGAATTTTAAAAACGTCCTCGATGTCACCTCCCGAAAACTCCCCTTTGGGATCGCCCAAATGGGCAAAGCGTTCCGCAATGAGATCACTCCCCGCAACTTCATTTTCCGCGTGCGCGAGTTCGAACAGATGGAGCTCGAGTTTTTTGTTGAGCCCGGCACCGACGAAAAATGGCATCAAAAATGGGTCGACACCCGCCTCAACTGGTGGATGGAGCAAGGCCTCTCCCGCGAAAACCTGAAGTTACAACCGCAAGCCCCTGACCAGCTCGCCCATTACTCGAAGGCCACCGTCGACATCCTTTATCAATTTCCCCATGGATTTGAAGAGCTCGAAGGCATAGCCAACCGCACCGACTTTGACCTTGGCTCCCACACCAAATGCCAAGAAGAATTCAATCTCGTTGCTAAAGTCAACCCCAACGAAGACTCTAACTCTAAACTCGGCCTCCTCAACCCCGAATCGAAAAAGTTTTTCATCCCCTTCGTCATCGAGCCTTCCGGAGGCGTGGACCGCGGCATCTTAGCCATCTTATGCGAGGCCTACACCAAAGAACAGCTTGAGAATGGTGAAGAGCGGATTGTCCTAAAAATTCGTCCTCATCTAGCTCCCGTCAAAGCGGCCGTCATCCCCCTGGCCCGCAACAACGAAAAAATCGTCGCCAAGGCCAAGGAAATCAAACATAGCCTTCAAAAACTCGGCCTGGGGCGCATCCGATATGAAGACACGGGCAATATCGGTAAAGGATATCGCCGCAATGACGAGATAGGCACTCCTTTATGCATCACCGTCGATTTTGACACCTTTGAGGGCCCCACCGCCGATACGGTCACCGTACGCTTCCGCGATACGATGAAGCAAGAGCGCATCGCCATCAAAGAACTCGATCTTTTTGTAAAAAATTATTTTTCTTAATCAGCCTAAATAAACGCGTTAAGCCCAAGGACTCAGCCCTCCAAAGTAAAAATTTTACCCCTCACCGCCTGCTTGATTTGAGCCAGTTATATGAAATTTCAACATTTTTCTTGCTCTAGTATAGATGTTCCCCACAAATTAACACATCTTATTTACTACAATATATTTAAATGATATAATTTTTGTAAAAATTGCGGGTTAATCAGATGTCAATAAATGGAGTTTCTCTTAAGCCTTTTCTTTATTTTGCTGCACAGATAGCTGCTCCGATTGCAATTGACCTCATTGTTCAGCACCTTTTCAAAGCAAAAATCTGTGAAGAGGCCGATACGGGTATCACTTTTTTATCAAAGTCTAAAAAGTCTCACCTTCTACCTTTAAGCGCTGGATTAAGTACTCTTGCTGGTGTTTGGAAGACTTTTCATCCAGGTGGCCTATGGCTTTTGAGTGCTTATGGTGTCTACAAGCTATTCCAATATGGAAGTGCAATACGATCTATAAATAAATATTTGAATCAATTTCCTGAAGGCTACTTTCCACTCCAGAGCGCAAACTTTAATCAACACCTTAATCCGAACTCGGAAACATTCCCTGCTATGAATAAGGCTGTCCAAAAAGGAAATCTCTCTGAATTAACAGTTGCATTTTTTCAACCGCCTCCAGAATTAGAGAAAAACGTACATTTAGTAACTCTTCAATGTTACGTAAATAACCTGATTCGTCTTCCGCTTTCCGTAACGAAAATAACAAATTTAAGACAGCTTCATTTAGACGGCAATCCGCTTTTAGACCTCCCACCAGACATTCAAAATTTGAAGAAATTAAGGGTGCTTGTGTTAAGAAATTCTCGCTTAGCACGTCTGCCGCGCGAGATCTCCAATCTCACTAATCTACAAGAACTAAACTTGAATAGTTGCCGGTTCCAAGAATTTCCTTCATCTATTTGCAAGCTCGTCAATTTGAAAAGCCTTTATTTTAACAAAAATCAATTGCGAGCATTGCCCAATACAATTTCCAACCTCCGAAATTTAGAATCGTTAGAGCTTAGTGAAAATGAGCTCGAGGTTCTTCCCGATGCCCTTGGCAAGCTTTACAAATTGCAAAGACTCTTTGTTGAACAAAACCGGCTCACCTCTTTACCGATTTCGATCATCAAACTATCTCATTGCTCTATCTTCGCTGAACAAAATCGATTTGGTGCCGCTGCTGTCCGATCGATGCAAGGAGCTGCTAACCGATACCGTCTAGATGCAGCGCATGTTATTTTCGTCAACGTGTATGAACCTCCACGCTCTTCCGCATTATGGCCGCAACAAAACTCTGCCCCTTCTTTTAAGGATGTATTACTCGCGTGGTTGCATCTTTTTACTGCCTCATTTCCAGACCTGAGTAAAAATAAAGAAAGATTCCCCTCCCAGCAAAATGATGAAAGCTGCCTAACGTTTTACCAACCACTTTTCGAGCATCCAAAAAAAGACATTTTACATAATTTCTTGCTTCGATTGGAGCAGGTAAAGGATTTCACCGAAGGGGGCAATAGTAAGACGCAAGTCATTTGGCGCGCAGGCTCCATGCTGGAAAGGGCCGCTGATCATGAAACATTTAGAAAAGCTGTCTTCCTACTATTAGAAGACGCTTTAGCTACTTGCAATGACAGAGTGAACATCGTGTTTGATAAAATCGAAGTTCAGTGGCATCTTAGTCGTGCAAATAACTTATCCGAGGTGGACCTGGCTCGGTTATTAATCAGTATCACAAGCCTAGATCTCATTGAAAAACAAGCTTGGAAACGGATTGAGGAGCTTCATCGCGTAGACCCTATTGAAGTCCTTCTTTTTTATCACACCAAATGCAAAGAAGCTCTCCGACTTCCGATATCTACAAAATCGATGTTACATCGAGAGATTGGAGAGGTCCCCCAACATTTATGGAAAGAAGACCAAGAAATTGTTTTGAAACAAACAAGCAGCCTGCAATCAGCTCGGACGGATCGCCGGCGTCTTCGAACCATTCCGCGCTGCCCGGTTGCGTTTTATGAAATGCGCTCATAACTGCCGTGCCTTTCCTGGGTCGTAATAAGATTTCTGAACTGCGGTCAGACAAGCAATCTCAACGATCCGCTCATCTTTTTTGAAGAAGAAAACGAGAACCGCCGGTAAGCCCACCAGCAACAGCAAGCCAAACGGCACGCTCCAAAGGGCCATCACCAAACCCGCGAATAAAATGCACCCGAGCCATAACTGCCAGGGCAGACCGCCCTTCCGCTTGCTTTTGTTCATCGCGTCGTTTACAGGAATCAAATGACGGCCCATCCCGTTACCCAACCACCACGTTTGTCAGAGCCGAATCCCAACCCAGCGCGTGACCGATCAAACCGAACACGATCAAGCCGATGCAAATCTCCATGATTCCTTCGAGCGGGCGTGAGAATAAACGGAAAATACCCCAGCAAAAACAGACAAACGCAGCACTGGCCACGATGTAGAGCAGGCCGTCGACGACGTACTTAGCCAGTGTTTGCGCGCCCGCGGTTGGATCGACTTGGGTAGTGCCGCCGGTGAATTGCGCCATTGCCGGTAGGACAAAGCACGCGAGACAAAGAGCCACCGCTATCAGTAGCCGGAGGCGTTGAGGGTTGAGACCAAACAGAAGCTGAGTCGGGCCCGTGAATGATGGAGAGAGTTCTTACCTTTCATTGGAGTCCTTTCTTGTTTTGGTGTGTGAGAATTCGGGCAGCCGCCACTAATCC
The DNA here is from genome assembly GCA_963813135.1 of uncultured Verrucomicrobiae bacterium. GTDB lineage: Bacteria > Chlamydiota > Chlamydiia > Chlamydiales > Rhabdochlamydiaceae > SZAS-15. The sequence continues at coordinate 76,466 of CAWEXY010000015.1, forward strand.
AGAGACCCTGCATCTCTGCGCGAAGTCTTTCGCCGGTTTCGCGATTCGATGAGCGGTACGTCTGAGCCCACTCGGTCTGGTTCCGTACGTTGGTCTAGTTCAGTTGGTGACTATTTTTGCAGAGTCGTTAGAGCAGAATGAGACATTGACATTCAAGCCCTTCTGTGCTCACTGCGGCGATGTTACTGGCACCGGTGTGGCCTGTAATGGTTGGGGTGCGTTCTTGATCGCACACTATTTGATACGCGGTTGGCGCCATTACTGGACACTCCGTTTTTGCGTTGAACGGGCGGGGGAGGAAGAGTGCCTCCACGGGGAAAAGGTAAGCCTTTAGGGGCTTCTAAACCGTCTACAATGTGCTTATGATAGGGCCACCGGGTTCGGGCAAAACGATGTTGGCGCGCCGCTTTGCAGGCATTTTGCCGAAGTTAACTTTCCGCGAAGCGTTGGAAGCGACCCAAGTGCACGGCGTGGCGGGTGTCTTGCCGCCTGGAATTGGCATCCTCAAGGAGCGTCCTTTCCGCGCGCCGCACCATACGATCTCCGATGCGGGTCTGATTGGTGGAGGCAGCGGTAGTCCTCGTCCCGGCGAAGTGTCACTGGCGCATCAAGGGGTTCTCTTTATGGATGAACTTCCTGAATTTCCGCGCGGCGTTCTGGAACAGTTGCGGCAGCCTTTGGAGGAAGGGTCGATTAATCTGGCGCGCAGTAATGGCACGCTTACGTTTCCGGCGCGGATTCTGTTGGTTGCGGCGATGAATCCATGTCCATGCGGCATATAGTTTTAGTGACGACTATGATTTGAAGATTGTTTGGTTAATGCGAATACACTTGATTCACAGACACTCTCGAATAGCGCCCGTCAGTGGATTTACTAAAGTCCCGATTGGATGAGGGAGAGATGGCGGGATGTGACACGTTGGCAGTGCGTAAATTGACGAGCAGATCATGCTTGTCTTGGAGTTTGGAGCCCCGACGCGGTTAACCAAGATTTGAAAGATCTAGAGCCACTGTGCGGCCTTCACCAAGTTTCAGGTGCAAAACTGATACGGATTTGTCATCGGCAATTTGCACATCGTGAACGAGTGTTCTAATCAGTCTCTTGCGTTGTTCCGTTGGTTTGAGCTTTATGCTCGTAAAAAAGCGAACAATGCTGTTTACAATAGTCGGGAGATTGCTTACCGGCGCAATCTTGAGGTGGCTTTCCGTCTCGCATAACCGCGCGGACACAGACTCGATTTCGGAGCGTAGTTTCGCTAATCAAACCCTAGCTTCTTCATCCGTGAGAAAGCCTTCAGCCAACTTATCGACAAGTTTTGTCCGTTTGACTGTGAGCGATTCGATTTTGAAGCGAAGTTTATCCCGCTCTGCCCGAAGGTCTGGCTGGTTCGCTGGTGTCATTGCTGCGGTAATCAAACGCGTGCGAAGCTTACTATTTGAAAGCTGTGTGCCCAGCAAGTCAACTACGGCTTCATCGGTTTTGGCGCGGTTTAAGTGGTCGTGACCGCACCCGTTTGTGGAGCGAAGGTAGCCAGAGCGACAGATGTAGTAACCAGATTTGCCTCCGCGTTCATCGTGGCGACTGTACATGCGCTCTCCGCAGGGACAGCGAAGCAGGCCACTCAATTCAAACTTGGAAGACCCGCTCCGTTTGAAACGTGCTCTTTGTTAATTCCCGCTAGGACCGACTGGACTTCGTCGAACACCGATTGCGGCACAAGTGGAGGTCCTTGCAGATTGATCTTCGTTCTGATCGGAATTAGGCGTGGAACCTTTTTGTACCTCAACTCCCCGTTTGGTCCTGGCGGTAACTTCTCACGCTTCATGGTAGATTCGCGGATACCAAGCCAGATCGGGTTGGCTCAACTGCTTACGCATTGTCTGATAGTGTTTAAACCCTAACTCGCGTGAGATGGCGAGGATGCTTGTGTCACGGTCGAGTACTCGATAGAGGGCCTTTTTTCTATTTGTTCAGACTCTGGCGTGAAGCGGTAGAAGCCAGTGTGGGCTTTTGATCGGTAATCACAAATTGACTCCGTCAGGCGGCGATCACCGTGCCGCCGCGCTCCCGCGACAGATTCTTTCCCGCTGAGGTTCGGTCAATGATCTGACGCTTTTCGTGTCCGCCCATCAGCGTCCTGAACAAGAACATGAGTTGGGAGTCCAACTTGCGAAGGTTGTAGACGCTTTCCGCTGTGAAAATTAAGCGGGTTCTCCCTTCAACACCGAAAGGTGAAAGGATGGCAAGGTCGGCTAAATCGTCACATCGCATCAGCCTGTCCGGGCTGGAGATTACTAGACCAACAATGCCGGGGGCTGCGACATCTTGAAGCATCTTCCTGAACTGGGGGTGAAGCTTGACCGTGGACCCGGATGCTCCTTCCAATTGAAACCGGCTCTTTATGGTCAAATTCTCTCGCGGGCGCATACAGCGTCTATGTCGCGCCACTGTCTTGTGATCCCGCCCAATCCTTCGATTGCCTGTTCTTCATCGGATACGCGAACCAGTGCGATCCACTCTGCATACGAATTCAACAGTATCAGCCGCGATGAGGCCATCACCGCCCACCAACATTTCCGAAAGCCTAAACACCTCAAGTACGTCACGACGTTCTACTGCACACTTAATCTGCTGAAGAAGGGCGTTGTCGCGCTCTGCTTGTTCCAGAGCTAAATTTACTAAGGTCGAGACAGTGTCCGTGGAAAAAGCAAAATCAGGTTTCATACTTCTGCCGATTCCCCCGCGCGGGAAACTCCTTGCCGTCACGCTCCGATTCATCCACCGGTTCTTCTTCGATGGTGCGTCGCATTCTGGCCGCCACAACGGGCGGTTCTCCCGGCAATGTTCAATATAGTCGAGGAGGTCCAAATCCAATTCATCCTCATCCTCCTGGAAACGCCCGCCTACGCGAGCGCCTCCGCATCATCGTCGGGATGATGATCCACGACCGACGCTCCGCCTTCCGCCACCAATTCTGGAATACGGTGGCCTTCCTTGAGCATTTTGTCGCGAGTCAAGAAGTTTGTGACGTGCTTGAAATGCGACCATCTTGCCGGTTTCAAGCTTGATATATGCGTACCCGCCCACGCCTTTTAACACCCCAAGATTTGGGAAGCCTACCTTCGGATCAACACCCGCCATGTGACAAAAGCCGACGTAAAGATGCGTGTTCCATGATCCCAAGTAGCTCTGATCTGACCGGCTGACTGCTGGTTTTCCACCCGGAGACTGAGCGACAACTCTTTTTCCCAGTCTTTGAGGGGCCGTTGTCGGCCCCGGACACTTCTACGCGGTACCAAGCGGTCGGCAGAAGTTCATATCCGGTTCCGTCGTCACCTACCGGCAATGCGAACCCACCGTCAGTATTATTTGTTTGCGGCTGAATCCCTGTCCAAGGGGTTGAAATCCTTCATTAGTTATGGCTCGAAACGGCACCTCTTTGATGGTTTATCTCCGCTGTCTTTACTGTTGTTCTAAAGCCATCGGTCCTAATCCTTTCTGTAAAACTGACTCACATAGCCTTCCGCATCCAGCGGAAGATCTTTGCACCAATCCGGCGATACACGATCGATTGCTGCAACTGATTTTCGACTTGTCAGCGGCTGAAATTGCCGCCTCACATATAAGCTTCGTCATGCACAGTTCCCACAACATTCAGTTCCGCCAAATGACATTGGCGGACGGCATTGGTTAATAAATCCCTGCATCCCGCCTGAATAATGTTTTCGGTTAATTTGCCGCCGGGCAGGTTCGATATCGCATGACGACTCCGCTGTCTTCCGCGCCGTCATAACGGATTTCCGTCTTGAAGCTGAAACCCGTCTTTGTCGGGCCTTCAATCACATCGAGCGAAGTATTCCTATACCAGATCCGGCGACCAGACAGCAGGCGAATGCTCATCGCCCTGGGGTCAGTCGCGTTGACGACATGCCCATTTGCTTCTGTGATTGACTTGTCCCGCAGAGCCTTTCGCACGGCCTCCTCAATAGCGCTCCACAGATGTACAATTTCCGGGTAGGCGGATCGGAAACCTTGGATTTGAGCTTGCGCCTCTTGCTCGGTCAACTCTACATCCCATGAAGCGGCATGGATCATAAACTTCAGCCAACCCATCCCGAAGCTGCACCCGAGGACAACCAGCTTCGCCAACGCCTTCAACTCGGTGAATTCAGCTTCATTTTTTGCGCCTAGTTTCTCCATAGCGTACTGCCTGTATAAAGAACCGCTCGCCAAGCCGGATACCGACAGCTCCGCCACACCGGGCGTGGATTTACTGCCGGTTTTTGGCTTAAGAATTCGATTGGGAAACTTTTTCTTGGGCTTGCATTTTTGGATGTCCTTCTCAATAAGGA
>CAWEXY010000016.1:0-34799 GCA_963813135.1 uncultured Verrucomicrobiae bacterium
AACTCTCCGACGTCATGACGCCCGCGGGCGTGGAATTTTTTGACCAAGCGTTCAAGGCGGAGAGTGCCACCATCACATGGGCGATACCTACGCCTATACGGAGGCCCTTAGAGGACCGCTGGCGCGCGAGGAACCCGCCAATCCGTCCGCCTGGCTTGCGCGTTACGAGCAAAGTTCGCTGGGAATGATGCCTGCGAAGGCGCCGTGGCGGTTTATCAGGGCGATGACGACACCGCCGTCGCCCCCGCGGCGACGGAAGCCTATGTCAAGACCGCCTGCGAAGTGTCCGGCGCGACCATCGCCTACACGCACTATCCCGCAACGGATCACATCCGTCTCTCGGGGGAAAGCCGCGCCGGATTTCCTGCCCTGGATTGCGGATCGCTTTGCCGGCAAGCTTGCGCCGACGACCTGCCGGTAGCCGACCCGCCCATGCGACGCCTCGCGAATTGCCGATAGTTCTCTGCGCGCTATTCAGTAAACTGCCCGCCCGCAGGAGACATCGCATGGCGAAGACGACACGAAAAGGCTGGGACAAATCGAAACTGCCGAGCCGGCACGCGACGGTCGGGCCGGCAGCGCGCGCCGCATCGGTCGTATTATTACGCCATGGGGTGGGCACGAGGAGATCAAGCAGCCGCTCGTCGGCGTCGCCTCGTGCTGGAACGAGGCCGCCCCATGCAACACCGCGCTGATGCGCCAGGCCCATGGGTCAGCAGGGCGTCAAAGCCGCCGGCGCGACGCCGCGCGAATTCTGCACCATCACCGTCACCGACGGCATCGCGATGGGCCACGAGGGCATGCGCTCATCACTGGTGAGCCGCGAAGCTATCGCCCCATTCCGTCGAACTGACCATGCGCGGCCACAGCATGTGGCGCATGCGAGCGGCACGCTAGCGCCGGAGATGGCATACGACTTGGCTGTGTTATTATTGATGCTCACTTCGACCGGAACATAGCCCCGGGAGATCAGATCGCGATGAAGATATTCTTTACTATCTTCGGGCGTATAAACCTTCGCGGACAGATCTAAACCTTCGCTGTTAAAAGAAACCGCTTTCGGGTTTGAGAGAGACAATGTCGGTTGGTTTTTCCAGCCGGCAGTAAGAAATAAAATACTTGATGCGAGAATAATAGAAATCAAATTTTTGTGTTTTTTCATGGTGTCATTATACACTATTTTAGACCTAAGGAGAATACGATTTTAATATTTCCTTGGCGTCTGACAGGATAGGATCGAGCTTAGAACGCAAAGTATTTGCTTGGTCCGAGTGCATCTCCTTTAACGTCTGATAATTACCAAAAGCCTGCTTCAACTTTCCGACCAAAAGAAAATATTCTCCTTGATACTCGATTGTATCTTCGCTTTTGGGATCATATTTAAGGGCATTTTGATAAGCGCTCCCCGATTCTGAGAGATAGGACTTGGCAACCATGCGATAGCAAAAGCCTAAATTATTCCAAGCGTCCGCAAAATCCTCTTTCTCCCCTAACGCCTTGAGGTACAGGTCGATGGCCTCGAAATAATCCCCTTTCTTTTGCGCGGCTATCCCCTCATTATAGTTTTTAATGTAGCTGGGGCTCTCCGCCGTTTGCTTTTTAGCGGACCCATAAGATAGGCAAAATAAGGCCAAAATAAATGTTATGTGCTTCATATCTAATAATTAAAATAATTATTATATAATGTCAAAATCTTTATGTTGTGCTATAAAATTTTCGCATGACGGAACTAACGATCAAACAAAATATTGTTCATTATTTTGTAGGATGGAAGCCCGCATCCCTGACGCATTATTGTGTCTTCCAAATGGCATCCTGGTGGGCTGAAGAACTCGCTCAAACAGCGGAGAAGGTCGAGCAAATTTTCGAACGGCAGCCTGCAGATCCCATTCCTACGACCCCGCTACAGGCGCGCCCAACAAGAAGATCCGCATCCTTTAGCGGGTCTAGTTCTAGGGTAAATTTATTTGAAACGCAAAGAACCCTGCCTCAGCCATCGGCTCCTCCCGAAGAGACAGCTCCCCGGTCAGTTAAGCCCCTATCACACAAATTGGCCGATGGCGGCGTCCGCTTTGTTGTAGTTTATTTCTTCTTTCCCCTGGTGGCGCAGGCAAGCCTGTATGGCAATGGCGCTCTTTGCTGCATCAAAATCTTCTGCGCCGTGGCCGTTTTCAACACTGACAAGGAGCAATCCAAACAGCTCATGAGAAGCGCGCTTTTGCATGGAGCTATAGGTGTTACCGATTTTGCCATCGGACAGCTAGCCTTTGTTTATGGCGTGCTCTACGCTCTCACTCCCAGCGGCGTGATGAATGTTCAAGAAGTCATCCTCAATAAATATGAGACCATTGATCCACTCTCCTCATCAGACATGCGATCAATTTATGAGCGCTGCGTCGATGTTCTTATCAAACTTATGACGGAAAGCCCAAAAGAAGAACCCTGGTATCGGCGTCTTTGGCAGAAATTATCCTTTAGAAAAACTCAGGAACAATGACATCCCATCGCAGCGCCAAGCCCTCGCACTATGACAAAGAAGCGAAGAACTACGATGCTTTCAATGAACAGAACTCGGAGCTGATCAATCATACGATCGAACAGATATTACGAAAATATCAAGTCAAGTCTGTGCTGGACCTTACCTGCGGGACGGGATCGCAGGTTTTCTGGCTTGCCAAGCGCGGATATCAGGTCGTGGGATCCGACATCAACGAACCTATGCTCAAAATTGCGCGAAGCAAGGCCGCGCGAGGTATAAAATTCCTTAAAGGAGATATGCGCACCTTACAGGCGGGTAAGTTTGATGCTGCGATTACGATCTTCAATGCAGTAGGCCACCTCACAAAGCGTGATTTTGAAAAGGCCATGCGCAATATCCACGGCAATCTAAAAGAGGGCGGCATCTACATATTCGATATCTTCAACTTGAGCTATCTCTTAGAGGGCGATCGGATCACAGATTTAACCATTGATTGGCAGAAAACGAAGGGCGATACGAAAGTTCGTGAAATTCAGTATAGCACAATAGACGACAGCGGTATTTTGGCCTCTTATACGACTTCCTACGTGCAGAAAGGCCTCGCAAAGCCGAAGATATCCAGCAGTGCGCAGACCTTGCAGGTTTATACGGCGAAGCAGCTTAGGGAAATGCTGCAGAGAAACGGATTTAGAGTTCTAAGCCAATGTGGCATTGATGGATCAAAATTCAATGGAAGTAACACCGAGCGTATTCTCACGTTAGCAAAAAGATAACCTGATTGAGCTTCCGTTAAAAACCTTAAGATACGACATATTCCTTATATACATAAACTTTTTACTGGCGATAAAAAATCTTAAGACTTAAAATTATTTGAAGAACCCCTTCGAGATTCTTCGAGGATTTAAGGAATTGACCAAATCAAGCCCGCCTAACCCACCCCTAAAGGGATGGGATTGCGGCGTGGCAGATCGTTCATTGATATCTCGCAGAGATATTCAAAACATGAATACTATGCGATCGTGATTAAAAATGCACAAAGGATAATTTTATGGCCATCGCTCTTAAGTTTGGTACGAAAGTAAGAAACCTTCCCTCTTTTTTACCCAACAGATCTTTGTCTCAGACACTGCTTAAAACAAATAGCCTAACTTCTAATATAGGAAATAAGCATTTTTCAGCACAATGTGGTTGTAGTAAAAATCAAACGCCCAAAGAAGCATTTGAAATGTTAAAATCCGCAACAGATAAAAAGCTAAAAGGAACCGGACTATTTCTTATTCCTGCACCAGAAAAAGGCATCTTGGAAAGTAAAGTTGTTCTAGTGCAAGATCTAACATATGAAGAAGCGGTTAAACGCGGTGAAAATTGCCAGGCACTAAAATGGGTACCTGAACAATTAAAGTCGTTTCAGGCACTTGTAAAAGAACGCGCTGCATGTGCTGGCTGGTGTGGCCCCAATGGTTCTTGGTGCACTACTGGTTGTGTGTGCGACGAATACAGTAATCATTGTCATTAGACCAAATGCGTCTCTGCCCTTCGGCTTGATGGATATACATCTCCATTCCAGGAATCGCACGGCAATGGTGCTTCTTAGCCTCTTCTAGAATAGGTGTGCGGCCCAGGCCGATATCCATCACGAGCTTCCCTTCTTCTAGCCGGGGGACCATATCTGTTCCTGCGGCCTGGATCAGAATGTCATAAGGTTCATAGAGTTTTTCTTCCCCGCCGGAATGGCATTGAAAGCGGGCTGCGAGTGCGTCCGCTTTAGCGCGGGTCCGATTGAGGACGGTGACGTGGGCCCCCTGCTGAAGGAGCGCATAAATGATGGCATGGGCCGCGCCGCCCGCGCCAAGTATGACGATTTTTTTTCCCGCCACATCGCCTAGAGCCTCGATGGCGCCCTGCCCATCGGTGTTATATCCCTTGAGGCGGCCTTCGCGGATGTCGACCGTGTTGACGGCGCCGATCGCTTCTGCCTCCGGGTCGACTTCGTCCAGATACTCCATCACATCAACTTTATGCGGGATTGTGACGCTAAGCCCTCTAAAGGGGAAACGGCGCACATACGAGAAAAAAGCAGGGAGCTCATCGCTCGCGATGCGCAGGCGCAGGTAGACGCCCTCCCCTTTCAGACGCTCGTTGTGATAAAGATGGCCCGGGCTTTGGGAGACAGGGTCGCCGATAACGGCAAAAATGGGCGTTTGTTTATTGAGTTTGCGGAAGTGGTAGATGGTATTAAGCTCTTCCATCGTGAGCTGGCCGGGAGCGGTCTTGTGCTCAGGAGAGAGCGCGGCATACATGATAGGAGTGCTGATGAGGGGTGCCAAAATGCGCGTGGCTTGTCCGTCTTCGCCCATGCAAATGCCGATGACATCGGGATGCTTTTGAGAAAATTCAAGCATGCGGAAAGCATCGAGGGTCGATCGGGCCATCGTAGCGATCTTATAGTACTGGGCCTTGCCCTTCGATCGGAGGGTGCGAAGAAGATCTTCGAGATCGGCCGGCGTCTCTTCATAATTGTGATAAGAGAGGATGAGGCCTTCGGGACCGGGAAGAATGCTGCGCCAATCGTAGTCGACAAAGTGAAGGACTCCCATCGTATCGCGAAGGACTCTATGATCGGCGCGCTGCAGCTCGATGAGGTCTGGCTGCAGCCGTATAGCCTCAGGAACAAAGTTAAGGGACGGAAGCGGGATGCACAGCATAGTCATACAGAATTCTCCTTACAACTTGGGGGTCGACAAGGGTACGGTACTCTCCATCGAAGGAAAGGGGTTCTCCGATATCGCGGAGCATCGAAATATAGATGGGCTTTGCCATCGCCGCAAATACTAGCTCAGGGTCGAAGTTGTGGAAGGCAGGAGGCAAAAGCCCCTCGATCCTATCAAATGCAGCAGGGTTCAGACATCCGAGCTCAAGCGCAATGCGCGACTCCATCACGATTCCTTTAGCGACCGCTTCTCCGTGCGGCATCTGATACTCTGATACCTTCTCTAAAGCATGGCCGATCTTATGGCCAAAATTCAAGAGGCGCCTTTTGCCCTTATCGTAAATATCAGCGGCGATGATGCGGCGTTTGACCTCGGCAGCTTCGTAAACATCAAACGTTTCTAACAGCAAAGGGTTGGCAATGAGCCCGTGCTTGATCACTTCAGACAGCCCATTCCGCCATTCCGAAGCGGGAAGCGTGGCCAAAAACCGCCGATCGAAAATAACCTGCTTGGGTTGATAGATGGTGCCGATCTGGTTTTTGCCGAGTTCGGTGTTCACTCCATTCTTTCCTCCTAGGGCCGAATCGACCATGGCCATGAGCGTCGTAGGAATTAAGATAAGAGGAACGCCGCGATAAAACGTCGAGGCTAAAAAACCTGCCATGTCGGTCACGACTCCCCCGCCCAGCCCCACAACGGTTGTCTCTCGATTATAGCCAGCCTCTAACATAGCGTTTTCGAGCCATTCCTTGGTGGCGCGCGTTTTGGATTTTTCCCCAGGCGGAAAAGAAAAAAGCTGCGTGCTAGGGCCCAAATATCGGACGGCATCCTGCCCATAAAGTGCTGCCACTGTGTGATCGGTCACAATCGCGTAACGCATGTCTAAAAATTATTCCTTGATTCCAATTTTTTACCAGAATTAAAATGACATGCACTATGTGGAAGGTTATTGCTTTCTTACTTCTGTCCGCTGCCGCTATTGCGAGCGAAAAACGCATCTTGGCCGATCCTTACGTCCATTTTGAGACGGAGGGAGAGCCCGGATATAAAATCTGCGATGCGGTCAGCGCCGTTTCAGGGTATGTCGTTCACCAAGATGATATTGTTATTCCAGGTGTAGAGCCGATTCGGATTCCTCGCCTTTATATCAGCGGCGACTCCAAGACCAGCGAACTCGCCGGCTGGACGTTTTTTCCTCATTCTAAACTTTTCAAATATAAAAAGGATGGGGGCTACAAATCTAAAGGCCATACGAAATATTACGTTCCTGAACCTTCCGGCGCTGTGATTTCGTACACCAAGGAAAAAAAACACACGTACAAGATCGATATGGACAAGCATGGCTTTGCCATCACCAACACGGCAGGGCCATATATCTCCGCCAGGACCAATCTCGCTCGCAATGTGCTCCTTAAGAAAAAGAAAAATTGGGTTTTTCTCAATACAGCTGAAGGCGGAGAACGGGCCTATGAACGAAAGATCGAGGAGTCGGAAGACGATCGACGCATTTATTCCACCTATCTTCTCCAATGGGAAAGATTGCCGAATGGGAACTACATCCACTATGGCTATGATAAAAATCATCGTATCAATGTGATTTTGACGAAAAATCCCGCCCGCAACAAGACCTATGCCTCGGCAATAATCTCCTATTTTGGCGAGAAAAATTTTAAAATTGAGACCTCGGATGGGCGCATCCTGCATTTTCATTTTGGGAAACGGGATGGAAGCTATTTCCTTGATCATATCGACAATAATTTCGCGTTTACTGAAACTTTTGCCTATTCTTCCCCTAACGAACACCCTAATCCCTATCTGCAAAAAATGAGCGTGCCCTTAGGGCGTTATTGGCGCGCAGAATATTATCAGACAGGCAATAACGATGTAGACGGCACATCTGTGAACATTTCAGATCACAACTTCCGCCGCCGCCGCGTAAAATTGCTCTTCTCACCAGTAGGAACGGACGACTCCCCTATCAAAACCCATGCGTTCTTCTACAACGATAATAAAAAGAAAAAAAAGGGCTTTGAGTGGCCCTGCGTCACGCATATTTATGACGCCTATGGCCATCATATCGAGGTTATTTCATCGCCCACCATGCGTCCTCAGAGCACCACTTGGTTCATCGGCAAAGATCAACCGTATTGCTCAGAAAAAACGGTTTGGGAAGGCCATCTTCTCAAGCGTAAAATCTTTTGCGATGAAAAGGGAAATCCTCTGCAGCAGCGCATATTTACCTACGACGGTAAAGGCAACGTCCTAGAGGAAAGCTTTTTTGAGAAAGAGAATGAATGCCGCATTACAAAATACCAATACAACGATCAAAACCTCATGGTCCGAAAAGAGGACGCCGCCGGCCTCGTCACGCTTTTCTCCTATTTGAAGGGCACGGACCTGCTCTCCGCTCGTACAACCACTGACCACCAGAAAATTTTCGTCCGGGAACTTTTTGAGTACGATGGCGATCATATTTTAGTGCGCTACATCAAAGAAGCCGACGGCAGAAGATGGGTCCGCTACATCGAGCCCTCTCCCAATGGCCTTCCTGCGGCCATCGATGAACGCTATACCGAAGACGGTGTAGAAAAAAGGCTTAAACGCGTTGAATATACCTATTCGCCTCAGGCAAAAGTGACCGCAGAGCGCGTCTTCGATGCCGAAGGAAGGCTCTCATATACCCTCCACAAAAAATATAACCCTCTCGGTCAAATCATCGAAGAGACCGATGCTTTAGGACAGATCACACGCCACACCTACGACGTTTTAGGCAATCAAACGGGTATGCAGGAACCCTCAGGCCTGCATAAAGAGATGGTCTATGACTATGCTAACCGCCTCATACAGCTCACTGAATCGGGCGCCAGTGAAAAGCATACCATCTCCTACCAATACGACTTAAAAAGCCGCAAAATCGCTTCGACAGATTCATTCGGAGGAACGACCCGCTTTAGTTACGATCCCTTCGACCACTTGGTGGCCACACACCATCCGGATGGAACAAAAGAAGAAGCTTCCTATGACTGTATGGGGCGGAAGACGAGCCTGACAGATGCCTGCGGATTTACGACGGCGTACCGTTACAATTTTCAAGGAAAGCCCCTGGAGGTCCTCCACAGCGATGGAACGGTCGAGAAGTTCACCTATGACCTTAGCGGAAGGCTCACGAGCTCTACCGACGCACAAGGCGTCGAGATCCGCTACGTCTATGATGTCTTCGGCCGCGCCCTTTCCAAGACAACCCTCTCCCCTGCCGGAGAACAGCTGGCCGTTGAGTCTTGGGCCTATGATTCGCTGCATCTCCTCGCCAAAACAAGCGTCGATGGGCAAGTGACAACATACCAATACGATGGCGCCGGCCGTAAAATCAGTGAAAATATCTCCGGCGATGCCACAACCTTTGCTTATGACTCTTTGGGCCGCCTCTCGCGCACATCGCGGGGCGGACGCGAGACCGTTACAGTCTATGACCTTCTCGATCGCGTCGTCGAAGAGCGCATAGATAATCTCTATTCCGTTCAATATGCGTATGACTCTGCGGGAAATCAAACAGAGATCATCCGCTCTGGCGGCATCGAAGCGACGCTCTATGATGCCTTCCGCCGGCCCATTCAAATCGTCGATGCCCGGGGCCATACGACACGCATTGCATATGACGACGACAGCCCTCAGCGCAAAACAACGACCGCTCCCGACGGCGTCCAAACCGTAGAGACCTATGATATGCGCGGCCGCTTGCAGCTCAAAGAAAAAGTCTCTTCCTTGGGAGAACTCCTTTCCCAAGAAAAATACACGTATGATGGTAATAGCAACCTCATCTTGCAGCAAAATAGTGTCGTTTGGCAGGGGCGGATCGAGGAAGAGATCTACACCTCTTGGGAATATGGCCCCGAAAGAAGGCTTCTCTCTATCACAGAGGCCCTCGGCACCGAGCATCAGCGAACAACGCGGTATTCCTATACCTCCATTGGCCTCAAACAAACCCTGCTCAAACCCTCCGGCGTTACAGTCCATTACGATTATGATTATCTCGGGCGCCTAACAGAACTCGTCTCGACCGATGGGTCCTGCCATTACAAATTTTATTACAATCAGCTCCACCAGCCCATCCAAATCGACGACCTTGTGCTCCGCTCTTCCACCCATCGAAAATACGATCTTAAATCCCGCCTTGTGAGCGAACAGCTCAGCTCGGGGCTTCGCCTCCAGTGGACCTATGATGCTCTGGACCGTAAAACCTCCTTCACGCTCCCCGACAAATCCTTCGTCCGCTACATTTATGACACCCTCTATCTACGCCGCATCGAGCGCTTCGATCCTGGCGGCGCCCTCCAATATGTCCATACCTATACAGCCTACAACTCTTCCGGCAATCTCCTCGAAGAATCCCTCATCGGGAACCTCGGCCGCATTTCATATTCGCTCGATCCAGATGGGTTTACAAAAGCAGCCGTGTCCCCCTATCACACAGAAGCCCAGCACCGGTCCCCCTCCGGCCATGTCGTCCTCTGGGAAAAGGACGGCCGCCCTACTCGCTATAAGTATGACGCCCTCTCGCAATTGACCGAAGAGGAAGGATACCGCTACCGCTATGACTCCTTAGGCCGCCGGAGGCACAAAAACGGTAAAAATTTTACCTTCAATCCCCTCCACCAGACCGGCGGCCACTACGATGCTGACGGCAGGCTTACCTTTAAAAACGGAACCCAGTTCATCTATGATGCCCTCGACCGCCTCACACAAGCGGTAACTGATGGCACTTACCTAACATTTTCTTATGACTCCTTCCATCGCCGCCTCGCCAAATCGGAAAATGGGACCACCGCTCGATTCATCTACGACAACCAAGACGAAATCGGCGCAGTCGACGCTGAAGGCCAGCTTGCAGAACTCCGCGTTCTGGGCATCGGAAAAGGCGCTGAGATCGGGGCCGCCATCAGCATGGAGATCCACGGCCAAGTTTACACTCCCATCCATGACCTCCAGGGCAACCTATCCAAGCTTATCTCCCCCAGCGGCAAAATAACCGCCGCTTACGATTATACCGCCTTCGGCGAACCCAAGGGCCCGCATTATGCTGTCAGCCCCTGGCGGTTTGCATCGAAGCGCTGCGATGATAAAACCGATCTTATTTTCTTTGGCCGGCGCTATTACGACTCCTATGCAGGCCGATGGCTCACCCCCGATCCTGCAGGATTTGTCGACGGCATCAACCTCTATGCCTTTGTCCATAATGATCCCCTTCTCCGCCTCGACCTCTACGGTCTTTTTGACATGGGCCCTAACTACATCCGGTTCTCATTCGAAGAGGTCGGTACGGGCCTCCGTGCGCTCCAATTTGGAGCTGGTTATGTTCTATCCGCAATCGGCCGCATAATTCCCAATGCATTAGGAGGACGCACTGTTTCCAGCCTTGGCCGCATCGTTGCAGGATCCAACCATTATAAATCCGAACGGCCCTACACTCACCACATTGTAGGGTCCAGCACCCGCAATGACATCCATGGCTCCTACATCAATGGCGCCAATACTTCTTTTAAAGAGGCGGAAGCTAACGCAAGTCGTTTTGGCCGCCACTTTGGGAACATCCCCGTAACCCTTGTCTATAACCCCAGCCAAGGCATTGTTTCAGACCTTGTAGAATGCATCCTGAACCAGTTTGGCGTTCGAACCGCAGCGGTCTCCCAATTAGCCCAAACCTGGAGAAATATCCTGAGAGAGTTCCAATCAAATAACGTTCACGGTATCATTCCCCATGGCGCTCACAGCCAAGGAGGGATTATTACCGAGCTCGCCCTAGAAATGCTCTCCCCTGAGGAACGATCTCACCTCCATGTGCACACATTTGGATCGGGCTCTCTTTTTTCGAGCCGTCTAGCGCACAGCGTCTCTCACCATGTATCGCTGCGCGACGGAGTCCCCTACGTAAGCCCATTTCGTTTTATGAAATCGATGCTGCGCCATATGCGTGGAAAAGACTCCAACGTGCATTTCATCGGAAGCCCGTGGGGCATGCCCTTCATCGATCACGGCATCTCAGGTGGTACTTATGATGAAGAATTGCACAACCAAGGTGGAGTATTTAAAGAAACATATGGCCTATAAATTTTGGACTCTACTTTTTCTCACCTGCGCATGCCATCACCAACCGGATCACAGTGATCTAGCCTTTGCTGCGATGAAATCTTATGCAAAGCATCTCCAAAAAAATTCAGGTCTTAGAATCACTGGCATGGGCGGTTCGATGATGAATGACATCGAAAGGTTTGAAATCTGGCTAGAACGAGACGATAAAATTTCTTTGGCGGATGCTAGAAAATTGATTATAAAACTTACAGAAGGGTTTATTGACAAAATCAACGCTGATGAAAAAATTCGGCCCTTTCTCCACTCCTATCCCATTACAAATCAGAACGTGAATTTTCATATTATATTCAAAGCAGCCAAAACTCCTTCAACCCATGACTTCCCCTATTTTGTTTCGTTACATAGCGGAAAATTATGGTACAGAGCTCGGGGCATGTCTGAATATAATGATGAGCTCATTCTCAGCGAATCATACGCTGATGCTGTGAAGATTATCCATAGAGAGAAATGAGATTTGGCTAGTTATGCAAGCATTATAGCCAGCCAAATCTAGTTTGGCAAGTTAGATTTGGCTGGGTATAAAAAATCATACCCAGCCAAATCGAGCTTTATTGGCGCAATCAAGGAGGAAGCAAGCGAAAACGCTCTAAGCCCACATCTATGAGCTCATCAATCGCTTTGCTAATAGATTTGTGCATTTCTTTAGCAGCTTTCGCTACGAAATAGTGTCGTTCGCGCGTTGTTCTGTAAGCAATTTTCCCCTTGAAAGCTTCTTTTTTAATAGGCACAGGAACAGGCTCATTTCGTTCTAAATAAAGAATAACTGCAGCTTCAATAGCCTCTTTGATGTTCTCCATCCCCTCTTCGATTGTTTCTGCGTCTGTACAAACACCAGGCAATTCATTAACTCTAACAATATAAAAAGATTTGCCCTTCTCTTTTTCTTGCTCGATAGTGTAAGACCAATTTAGATTAAGATAATAATTTATTTCTTTTTTAGTAGCCATGTTCTCTTAGGACCTCCTTTAGACTATTAATTTGATAAGCCAGAAGTTCTGAACGACGTTTAATGGAAACATTTCGTACATAGTTGGATTTAGAAAATACATGATGCGACCCCTTCACTCGTTTTTTAAAACCCAACTGCATTAACACTTTTTCAGCCTCTTCATAAGAAACGGTTCTCCCGTCCAAAATTTATTCAATGAGCTTATCAAATTTACTCATAGAGTAGTGATATCACATTTGATCTCACAGTGTCGACAAACAACTCTCATTAATATTCTCGTTCTCAACGAATCTATGCTGACACTATGAAGATTATGCATAGAGAGAAATGAGATTTGGCTGGGTAAAGGACAGCTCAATATCTCAGCCATCTAGGCCTTGACAGCTCCGCATCATAATCCTGCATTGATTTTTGAACGTTTGTGAATACCTTTTGCAACTTCGTCAGCTGGTCTATGACTGCTATCTTATTCGTGAGATCGGTCTCTTCTATCTCGGTTCGATACATTTTTTTCTGAAGCTCTGAAATTTTTTCTGTCGTTTTTTTGAGCTCTTCACCAATTTCTAAGGTTGTTTGATCAACCCATTTTCGACATTCCAAAGTTGACGTATTGGTTCGGGTATTGTGGCTTTTGTTTGTAAAATGAGAAGCAACATTCACGACTCCCCAAACAACCGCCGCTGCAGCTGTAACAACTGGTAAAAAATAGATGAAAACAGATCCGGCAAAGCCATGGATCATCCCCGCTTCAGAGGTGTACGTGTTTTCTGATCTTGTGACAGGAGTGTTAACAAACAAATCGTGAAATTTATCAAAATAATCTTTGCGGGCCCATTCAGCCTTACGGGCAGTCGGGCACAACTCCGCATCTTTGATCTGCATTTGCTCTGCTAGGGGCTTACAAAGAAAGGGAACCACCTGAACCATCATCTGAAATTCTACTTCTTTCATAAGAACTCCTTTTTGGAGTCCGATTATCCGGGAAAAGACAAAATAGTTTAAAGGCAAAATATAACCAAAAATTTTTAGAAAAAAGAGACTTTCCAACCTTTTAAGTTCCCCTTATACTAATTCGGATGGACATCCAAGACGAAATCCGGGAAGCCGTTCAGAAAAGACGCACGTTCGCCATCATCAGCCACCCCGATGCCGGAAAAACCACGCTGACAGAAAAGCTCTTACTTTACTCTGGCATGTTGCAGACCGCCGGCATGGTCAAAGGCCGCAAAGGGCGCAAAGCCGCCACGTCGGATTGGATGGCAATGGAGCAGGAACGGGGGATCTCGATCACCTCGTCCGCGATGCAATTCACCTATAAAGACACGATCATCAACGTCTTGGACACTCCGGGCCACGAAGACTTTTCGGAAGACACCTACCGCACGCTGACAGCCGCCGACTGCGCCATCATGGTGATCGATGCCTCCAAAGGGGTCGAGAAGCAGACGTTGAAGCTTTTTGAGGTATGCCGTTTTCGGAAGATCCCGGTGCTGACGTTCATCAACAAGATGGACATGCCCGGGCGAGATCCACTGGACCTCATGAACGAGGTCGAAAATGTGCTGCAGATCCACTCCTACGCTATGAACTGGCCGATCGGGACGGGAAAAGAGTTTCAGGGGGTTGTCGATCGAGTGACAGGCGAGTGCATCTTTTTTTCCAAAACATCGGTGGGCGGCGCTCAGAAAGCGGAGATAACCAGGCTGCCGATGGACAGCGCCGAGGCAAAAAAAAATCATCGCAGAGCGCACACCAAAAACTGCAAGAAGAACTCGATCTGCTCGGGGCTGCCGGCAATGCTTTTTCCCAGGAAGAGTTTCTAGAGGGAAAAGTTACTCCCGTTTTCTTTGCCTCGGCGTTAACGAACTTTGGCGTGGAACCCTTTTTCGATGCGTTCATTCATCTCGCGCCTTGCCCTCATGCGAGACTGGCGAATAAGCTCGATGGCACGGAAATCGAGATCGATCCTGTGACGACGCCTTTTAGCGGCTATGTTTTTAAGTTGCAGGCCAATATGGACCGGCGCCACCGCGATAGCATGGCCTTCATCCGCATTTGCTCAGGGCGTTTTGAAAAAGACCTCGTCGTTAAAAACCACCGCCTCAAAAAAGAGATTCGGTCTATCGCGGCCGCAAAGATGGTGGCGGGCGAGCGCACGACGCTCGATTTTGCCTATCCCGGCGATATCATCGGCGTGATCAACCCTTCTCTTTTTGCCATTGGAGATACGATTTCTTTGACCGGCGGGTTTAATTACAAACCGCTCCCTCTGTTCCAGCCGGAAATTTTCGCAAAAATCCATCCGAAAGATGTGGGGAAACGGAAAGGGGTTTGATAAAGGCGTTCTCCAACTCATCGATGAGGGAGCGATCCAGATGCTTCTCCCCTATGAGCGCTCCGGCGAGCCGATCTTTGCCGCAGTGGGAAGGCTGCAGTTCGAGGTGATGCAATACCGTCTCGAAGACGAATACGGGGTCGCGACGGAAATTTCTTATCTTCCCTATGAGTGCAGCGCCTGGATCATCGGCGACGCTAAGAAATTCAATCCCCCCTCGAGCGCTACGGTCGTTCAAGATCGGCAAGGAAGGCCGATGGCCCTCTTTAGCAGCGCTTGGGAAAAGCAATATAGCCTTAAATTGAATCCCAACCATCAACTGGTCGATGTGCTCGTATAACATTTACGATCTTATACGAGAATCCACATGGCAAATTTAGCTGTATTGCCATGCGGGGCGCTGAAGTCAATCAACTTCTCTCTTCGGTTTAAGCGCAAGATATATAGAAAATAGAAACGCACATCAACACTTGCAGTAAGAGCAATAACACCTGTTTTGAGAGAGTACTACAGTGGAGGCAGTGCTAAACACCCCTGCTGTAAAGGCTAGTACTGTACCAAGTGTTCGGGGCGTATCAAAGTTATCAGGTTTATACCACTGAATGCTATTCAGAAAGCGGGCAACTCTTGAGTTCTCGAATTTTTTTGGAATGAGCGACCCCGTATCTTTGAGTGATGAACGGATGTGTGAAATTGAATTTCCAGCAAAGAGAATTGTCATAGTGCCAAGCCCAATTATTGTTACGATAAGACGTCGCATTTGATCATCTGACGATAGGCAGCAGTGAGCATCGGGCGTCGATCCATGCACATAATCGCGTAAAAATTGCACATCGAGGGCAAACACTGTGACAGGAGGAATAATTTGTACAGCAGTAAAAAAAGCATACTTGATCCATGACGGCTGTTCCGCAGGGGGTGCTTGTTTTGTTATAAGGTGACTTGTTGGATCCATATTTTCCTCATTTTTTTTGTACAGGGCTGATTGCTTTGAGGACATGTTACATGATACGTTCAATTTTTTGATACAATTTCTCAAAATGCGCTGCTGCCTGCGCAGGGCGATTTAAGCTGAGCGGTGCGCTGCATGAGGAGCGCATCGGCCAGCACGAGGGCCAGCATGGCCTCGACAACGGGCACGGCCCGAATGGCAACACAGGGATCGTGACGAGCATTGGCAGAAAGTTCTAAGCGGGCTTCGAGACCGGATGTCGTGAGGGTATCTTGGGGACGGGCGATGCTCGATGCGGGCTTGAAGGCAACTTTTCCGATGAGGGGCATGCCCGTAGAGATGCCCCCGAGCGTTCCGCCTGCATGGTTCGTGCGGGTCTCAATTTTTCCCTCGTTGTTAATGAAAGAATCATTGTGCTCGGAGCCGCGCATATCGGCCGCGGCAAACCCCTCCCCTATCTCAAATCCTTTGCTCGCCGGAATGGAAAGCATGGCCCTCGCGAGATTGGCCTCGAGTTTTTCATAGACGGGATCGCCCAGGCCGGCGGGCAGTCCTTCAGCGATAAACTCGACAATTCCGCCGATGGAGTCGCCGGCCGCTTTGGCTTCCGCGATTTTTTCCATAGAGGTCAGGAGGCGGGCATGGCAGGAGATGCCAAAGGAAGTGAGGAGTTTTTTTGCGACGGCGCCGGCGGCGACGCGGCAAGCGGTTTCGCGCGCTGAGGCTCGGCCGCTGCCGCGGTAGTCAAAAATGCCATATTTTTCGAGGTAGGTGAAGTTGGCGTGGCCAGGGCGGAGAATATCTTTCTGGTAGGAGGTGGAATCGGCATCGGCGTTGAAGATGATGAGGGAGAGGGGGGCGCCGGTGGTGAGGCCTTCGAAAACACCGGAGTAGATATGTACGATGTCGGGTTCTTTGCGGGGCGATGTATAGGGCGCAATGCCGGGGGCGCGGCGATCGAGTTCGATTTGAATATCGGCCTCAGCAAGAGCCAGGCCTGCTGGGCAGCCGTCGATTACGACGCCGATGGCCTTTCCATGGGACTCCCCCCAAGTTGTGATACGGAAAATTGCGCCGAATGAATTGCTTGCCATAACTCTTCTTCATGAAAGATTACCTTATCGGCGATTTGTTCATAAAGAGGCGCTCGCTCTTTGTACATGTTTTCAAAGGCGGCATCGAAATCTCCTTCGAAATAAGCCGGGATCGGCGCTTGCCGCAGGCGGTGGCGGAGCTCTTCTTTATCGACATAGAGGTAAAAGAACGGGCCGAGCTTTTTGAGTATTTGAACGCTGTGCGGATTGCATATGGCGCCAGCTCCGACTGCGATGATGCTGTTTTGTGCGTCTTTAAGAGTTTGGATCACAGCGGCCTCGCGCTGGCGAAATGCCTGTTTGCCGTGCTCTTTGTAGTAAGCGCGGCAGTCGGGGGCAATCAATGCATCTGTGTCGATAAAGGGAAGCCCAAAATGCCCGGCAAGGGTTCGTCCGAGCGTCGTTTTGCCCGAGCGCTTAAAACCGATCAAGACAAAGCTTGGGCGCTCTCTAGTGTTTTTCGCCATACGAGCGATCTCCTGCATCGCCAAGGCCTGGCACAATATATCCTTTTTCATTGAGGATGGGGTCGGTCGCTGCGGCGTAAATTGTGATGTTGGGATTGTGGGCCATCACGCGGGCAATCCCTTCTTTGGCAGCGATAGCGCAGATGATGATGATCTGCCCAGGATTGCGCTCTTCGATGATTTTAACTGCATCGAGGACCGATCCGCCCGTCGCGAGCATCGTGTCAACGACAATGACAGTTTTGTTCTTGAGGCGGGGAAGCGCAATATAAGTCGTCGTGGGTTTAAGGGTCTCTTCATTGCGCATGGTGCCTAAAAATCCGACTTCGCTATTGGGATATATTTCTTGGACGCCAAGGAGAAGCGGAAGGCCGGCTCGCATGATGGTGACGAGGACGGGGTTTTCATCGCAGAGATAATGCGTTGCAGAGGCATTGGTAAGAGTGAGGACCTCGACTTCCTTTTTCGAGAAGTTTTGGAGCGTTTCGAGAGCGAGATACTCTCCGATTTTTTTGAGAGAGTCCCGGAAATGTTTAGGACTAGTTTGCGGATCGCGAATCGCATGGACAAGATGGTGCAGCTCGGTCCGTTCGTTGTGAATTTTAGCGTCCAATGACGTTAGGCTGAAGATCAGCGCAAGGATCGCTAGCAGTGGTTTCATGGTGTTCTCCTTTTTTCGTTATGCGGATGATCGAAGATTGATGGGCATGGCTATTGAGACTAAAATGGAAGATGGTGAGGGCTTTTTCCCTGAGATAACAAGGACCGGAGAGAAGCGGAGGGAATAAGATCACCGATCGCATCAAAGGTGATTTTGAATTATATCGAAGAATTCGTCTAGTGAATTTTTTCCTAAGATTTGCCACAATAAAAATTAGATGCATAGATTGCTTTTTTGGATTTTTCTGCCATTTTCTCTATGGGCTGCGACCGCGGACTTCGATTATATTTTTGTCGGATCGAGCCCGATTCCGCTGATCGAAGCTCTTTATCGTTCCTATAAAGGGTCGCGCGTCCTTGTCCTTGAAGCCGATTCAACCATTGGCGGCGCGTGGAAATCGATCGATATCTGCGGCGTTCCGCAAGTCGACATGGGCTGCCATCAAATCGGCAAAGATGCGAAGCTGCGCAACTTTTTCGAAAATCATCTCGGATGCCATCTCGTCCCCATGGACGCTCCACAAACAACCCGTCTATTATCGACAGACTCTGGGCTATACTTCTCCGAGGGATGCCACGAGCTCATGAGCGCATTATACAAACTGATCCAAAACAGCACCGTCACGCTCCTTGTCGAGAACAAAGTCGAGAGCGTCTATTTGGACTTTGATCGAGAGATCGCTGAAGTCAAGACAAACGAGGGACGTTTCACGACGCAAAAAGTCGTTATCACCCCCCATAGCGCGATTATGGTAGAAAACTTTCCCGGCCTCTCTCGGTATTCAACATCTAAACATTACCATCTTTACCTTTTGATCGAAGATCCGACTCCTCCCCGTTTTACCTATCAAAATAGCATCTGTTCCGGCACGTCCCGCATCATCAATGTCACTCCCTTTTCCTCTTTTCTCCAAGGAACGGGACATCAGCTCGTTGCTATTCAGGCGACCGATGAAAAAAGCTGCAATAAATCCGATGCCTATTTTTTAGAACTCCAGAAAAAAGAATGGATCGACCCTTCGGCCCGGCTGATCACCTCCGAAAAGTACATCTACGAACAAGCCCACTTTAACTTAGGGAAGATCAGCCAAGAACATCCCAAAGCAAGCTCGTTTTTTGAAGTTTTGAATACAGAAGCCATCTGGAATATCCCTCAGCATACTCAGCGGTGGGAAAAAGAATTCATAACGTTGAAAAATGCCGGATAACTTTTTTTCACGCACTCCGACCCCTCTATCATGGTCTCCCCTTGCGCTCGCAGCGCCGCGACGGCCAGCGACATCGCCATACGATGATCAGCAAAGCTCTTCACATGCGCGCCTTTCAAGGTTGAACCCTCCACAACCAGCCCATCTTCCCGCTCCTCGATGCGGGCGCCCATTTTGCGCAATTCCGATACGATCGCAGAGATCCGGTCGCTCTCTTTTTTGCGGGCTATTTTCCCGCCCACGATCTGGGTCACTCCGTCAGCAAAACATCCTAAGACAGCTAAAATCGTGATCCCATCGATAAAATTGTTCACATCGATCGTGGCGCCTTTCAGCCGGCTTCCCGCATGGATCGTCAGAGAACTCTCCCCCCTGGTCATCTTCGCTCCCATCTTCTCAAGCTCTAAGATCAGCTGCTTATCCCCCTGCGCATCGGCAAAATCGATATGCGTCACGGTGGCTTCTGTATCTGTCGCGAGCGCCGCCGCGATTGGGTAGGCCGCCGAGCTCCAATCCCCTGGCACCGTATACTCAAATCCTTCGATCGCCGACCCGCCTGGCAGTGTATACTTCTCAAAATCCTCCTGCGCGTACTCGATGCCCAGCCGATCAAACCAACTGAGCGTCAATCCCACCCACGGTTTTTCTCCCGGGTTCGTCACAAAAAGTTCTGTTTTACCCTTAGCAAACGCCGCGGCCATTAAAAGGCCCGACACCGGCTGCGAGTCCTCCCCGTCGATCAACGCCGTGCCCCCCATAATGGGCCCTTTCACAATAATCGGAGCGTGGTCATTGCCCCGCATCGAAACGGCCAATGCCCCCAGCTGCGTCAGTCCCTCCAGAAGCGGCTTCACGGGCCTGCGCCCCCGGATCGATGCATCTCCGGTGATCACTGTATAGGTTGGTAAAAGCCCCGCCACAGCCCCTGCGAAGCGCAGGACCTGCCCCGAGTTGCCCGCATCGATCACATCTTCCGCCGAGCGCAGCCCTTCGCTTTGGACCACCAAACGGTCGGGAAATTGCGTAATACGCGCTCCCATTAAACGGCAAGCATGGACCATCGCCTCCGTATCGGGCGAAGAAAGATAATCATGAATAATACTTGTGCCAGAGGCGAGCGATCCGAAGAGAATCGCCCGCAGCGTATGAGATTTCGAGGGAGGGACCCGAATGATCAATTGATGCCTAACAGCTCCATTTCGAAGACGAGCGTTTCACAAGGACCGATCTCGTTGCCAAATCCTGCTTCCCCATAAGCTAAATAGTGGGGAATAAAGATTTGCCATTTGTCGCCCACGTGCATCAATTGCAGCGCCTCGGACCAGCCTGGAATGACGCGGTTGACCGGAAACTGGTGCGGTTTGCCGCGCTCATAGGAGCTGTCGAAAATCCTTCCGTCGATGAAACAACCGCGGTAGTGGACCGTGACGGCATCGATCGGAGACGGTTTAGGGCCGGTTCCTGCGCTCAGTACTTTATATTGCAGGCCGCTGTTTAAAACCCTCACGCCCTCTTTCGTTTTATTTTCGCTCAAGAACTCTTCGCCCTTTTTGCGATTAGCCTCGGACAGATTGGCGAAAAATTGCCGTTGCTGCTGCTCCACCTGCTGCCTTAGCGCTTGCATGATCGACTGGACCTCTTCTTGGCTCAGCTTAGCCGGAGCATCGTCGATCGCCTCATCGAATCCTTTTTTGAGCAAATCGTAATCCATATCGCTGAATTGACGCTTCAAATTAAGGGCTGCTTCACGGCCGATGCAGTAGCTAACTTTTTCTTTAGTGCTTTTCATATTTCCTCCAAAGAGTCCTGTATAGCGCAAATCCAGAAAGCTCGCAATTAAAGAGTTTTCTTAACACCCCAGCCCGAGTCGCTCTAATAATTGATTGAGTGGGAAAATCTCGGACGAACTCATGAGTCGTCCAAGCAAAGATTAAAATTTAAATTTTCATATAATCTTGCTATCAAGTTGTAAATGTTATATCATGCTAAACAAATTATGTATGATTATCTTTTGTTAAACAAAGACTACACCATTAACAATGCTCTCGCGTGGGGAAACTGTTTAAACCATGCCCATCAAGCCTGGACAAATCCCTACCTTAAGAAGCGCCTTTTCCATGCCATCGTAGCCCTTGTCGAGTCCATACCGATTATTGGCCAAATAGCTTCCCTGTTTGAGATGACCGCCGCCCGGTTATTTAAACCCTACGACTCATTGTCCGATCTAACAAGCAGGAATATTCGACAGATTGAAGGACAGGAAAAACCTTTTCCTCATCAAGCTAGAATAATAAAAGCTCCTGCCCCATTTCCTGAAAAATTTGATATCACTTTTCCGTCAGAAATTAAAGATTTGCCCGAAGCCCTTTTCTTCTTCCACCGCTATATCGATAGCCAATACAGCGCTCTTCCATGGCCTGAAAAAATGCAAAAGATTCTTATTTTCACGCACCTAAGCGGCGGGAAAGGTGATCTTGCTGCAGCAGGGAAAGTAATTGCCTTGATGCAAAGGATTTGCCCAGATTTAATTTTTGACTGGGCTGTGATAGCTGCCTGCTATGATCCTACTTATCAACCTCATTTATTTTTAAACGGTGCTGACCATTCAAAAGTGCATGTCCGATGCAGCCCTACTGTATATGGAGGATCGAAACCTAAAGATGAATCCCCAGCGGACATGGTTGTAACGGGCCCTTTTTCCTTGTGCGATCATTCTTGTGAAGAAATAGAAAAAACCATTAACCGCCCAATCAAGGGCCCGGTCTTTAGCTTTCAAGAAAATGCCCAGTTTTTATGGCAGCTTAATTCGCATGAAACGCAGGAGATAATTTCCGATGGGAGAAAGGGCCATCGATCAAATGAGGAAATTTATCAAAAATTACATCCAATAATTTTCCCTAGCACAGCAACCAGAGAAAGATCAACCCTCCCCATGGGAATCCAGCCGGGATCGGGTGTTTTTTTAGATACGGCTCGAATAAAAGCCCCCTTGTCGCGTGGATATTGCTGTCCCTCTTATCTTTTACAAATTCAAGATGCACAGCTGCGTGACGACATTTTAATAGCGATGAATGTCTTCGATCAAGGAACACAGCCTGACTATGATCAACATTCATTCAACTCTGGCTATGCTCATGCATCCGCTACCTGGGCAAGATTTATAGATTGCGTGGCAATGCATGAAAAAAAGAAGCATGTCGTGATCGTGCTCAACCAAGAAGGAGCCGTCCATCAACTTTCAACACCAACATTTCAAAGTGAAATTTTCACACAGAAACGCCTCGCTTTTCTCAAGCAAAAAGGATTTGGAGACATCCTATTGAAAGGCGAGAAACCTCAGACTTTTGCTGTGCAAAAAGCTGCAAATCCCCAACAAGAGCGCCGTCTGATCGTGATCATCCGCAAATTTTTTTCACCCAACGACATGAAATGCATGCAATTGGCATCAGAGCGGCTCCTTGCCACGGGTGATAATAGTGCTGCAGAAGCTTGGTGCTCTAGATGTAAACTTTATTTATACGAAGATGTTAATAATGCTGGATGCAAATGGCGGTTCCTTCAACAACAAGTAGACTTAGCGAAAACGATTTCCCCAAATTTGAGTCGATTACTTACTCTATTTGGAGGAGGTCTGCGAATTAATATACCTCCTCATGAGCCGCGCAGCGAAGATCAAATGGCCGAAATAGAAGAGCTCTTGAATGACCCGAACATAAGCGATGCAACGCTCCAATTTTGTGATGAAATTGTATCTAATTACTCCTTTGATACAGTCCTAGAAGGAGCCCTTAAACGAACAGCTTGGCATAATTATATTCCAGAACTTGCCCAAATTGAAGCTTCGGCTCTCGATGAAAACTTCCGCACGGGCTTGATGGAATATCTCGACAATCCCAATACAGCTAAAAAGGAATTTTGTGTCTCGCAGATTCCCGCTATGGGTGTTAACATAAAAAAAGCCATTGAGCAGCATTTTGAAAAACTCCCTGCTGAAGCAGGGAAATTCTCCGAAGATTTAAGGAATTGACCAATCATGTGCGTGCCTAATCTATCCATGAACGATTGCCATGCCGCAATCCCATCCCTTTAGGGGTGGGTTAGGCAGGCCTGTAGTTGGTCTATTCCTTAAATCCTCGAAGAATCCCTTCCATTTATGGGAGGGTTCTTCAATGGGGGTAGGATTGGGGCAAGGCGATCATTTTAAACTAAAAAGATTGCAGCAAATATCCCTTTTCGGGAATAATCGAAAACATGAAGAGAAAAACTCTTGTTTGGGTGGGCTCTAGTTATAAAGACTTGATGGAATTCCCCGGCAATGTGGTGCATGCGATGGGGTATGCTTTATTTAGAGCTGAATTAGGTGAAGCTCATGAACATGCGAAGATTTTCAGCAATATGGGAAATGCTAAGGTTTGGGAAATTCGCGAAAATGATAGAAGTGGGACATACAGGGTAATATATACGGTCGAGATGCAGGATTTTATCTTTGTTTTGCACGCTTTCCAAAAGAAATCCAAAACCGGTATTTCTACTCCTAAGCAAGAAATAGATCTATTAAATAGGCGATTAAACGAGGCAAGAGATCTTTATAAAGAGCTAAAAGGAAAAAAATCATGAAAAAAACTATAAAATATAAAAAAAGCTCAGGAAATGTATTTGCCGATCTACGTATCCCAAATCCTGAAGATGCGCTTGCAAAGGCTGAAGTCGTTCGGCGCATTGAGAAAATTATTAAAAGAAAAAAGCTTACCCAAGTGAAAGTCGCAAAAATATTAAAAATTGGACAATCCAAAGTATCACAACTACTTCGTGGATATTTTCAAAATTTTTCCCTCGAGAGACTCTTCCGCTTTTTGAATGATCTCGGACAAAATGTAAATATTTCTATAACCCCCTCACGCTCTAGAAGCGGCCATGGGTACACGCGGATTGGAGATTCAAGCTCAAGGCCACAAATAGCAGCATTAAGTAAATAGTTTTTTTACATAATATCCATTGTATTTCTCTGGAAAACCATGTAAAATTTCCTCACCATGAAAACACTCATTGCCCAGCCAGAGTCGCTTCTTTCCGTTCTCGAGCGCCTTAGTCCTGACAGCTCAAAAAATACTTTACGTTCCTGGGTGGAAAAGGGCCGCGTCACCATCGATGGCCGCCTAGCCAAACGCATCAACATCACCCTGCAAAAAGGGCAAGAAGTCGTCGTCGGCAAAAACAATATCTACGCCGATGAAGGGCTCAAAATCGTCTATGAAGACCGCGACATCGTCGTTATCGAAAAACCCGCAAAACTCCTGTCCGTCGATCTCGATGATGGAAATAACATCAGCGCCCACGCCATCCTCAAAAACCGCAAGCGCGGCATGGTCTATCCCGTTCATCGCCTCGACCGCGACACGTCCGGACTCCTCGTCTTTGCCTACACCCAAAAAGCCCGCGAAGCGCTCCAAGCGCAATTTGCTGCTCACACCACAGAGCGCCTCTATCTCGGCCTCGTCTCGGGAATACCCTCCTCTTTAAGCGGCACGTGGAAGAGCGAGCTCATCGAAGACGACAGCCTGTACGTCAAGAGCGCCGAGAATGGAAAAACCGCTATTACCCATTATGAGACCCTTGTCAGCGACGACACAACGTCTGTCCTATCGTTCCAACTAGAAACGGGGCGCAAAAATCAGATCCGCGTCCACGCGAAAGAAGCCGGCCATCCGCTGATCGGCGACAAAAAATATGGAGAAGGCTTCGTCAAAGGACGTCTATGCCTCCATGCCTTTACTCTTGGATTCCGTCATCCTACGTCAGGAAAAATGATGCGATTCACCACCGCCCTTCCCGACTTCACCTCAAAGTACGGCAAGAGGCTTAACGTAACAGAGATAAACCGCCGTTCCGAGAAGCGCGCCCAGGAGCGGTCCGACCACGGGGATCCAAGCATAGCCCCACTGGGCCGATCCTTTCCCTTTCACAGGCAGGAGCGTAAAAGCTATCCGCGGTCCCAAGTCCCGCGCCGGGTTGATCGCGTATCCCGTCGGGCCCCCGAGCGACACACCTATGCTGAAGATCAGAATACCGATCATGTAGGGACTGATGCTCGCGGTCATGTTGTTATGGGAGTCGATGATCCCCAAAACACCGAGCAGAAGCACCGCCGTCCCTATCACTTCGCACGCCAAGTTCCAAAACGGTCGTTTGATCGCCGGCGACGTCGAAAAGCATAATAGCTTCACATGCGAGTCCACCGTTTTTTGCCAATGCGGAAAATACGCAAGCCACACCAATGCGGCTCCCAGCATTGCGCCTACCATCTGACCTGAGACGTAAACAAAAAATAGATCCCATGCCGTCTTTTTCGCCAAGCAAAACCCGAGCGTGATCGCTGGGTTCAGATGGCCGCCGCTTATCCATCCCACGACGTAGACCGCAACGGCGACGGCAAAACCCCACCCCGTGGCGATGACGATCCATCCTCCGCCATGTCCCTTGGACTTATGGA
The DNA here is from genome assembly GCA_963813135.1 of uncultured Verrucomicrobiae bacterium. GTDB lineage: Bacteria > Chlamydiota > Chlamydiia > Chlamydiales > Rhabdochlamydiaceae > SZAS-15. The sequence goes on from CAWEXY010000016.1 coordinate 25,493, forward strand.
GCAGCACGTTAGCGACTGAGCCATTGCCCAGCAGTATCAACAACATCGTCCCGATCAGTTCTCCCCAAAAAATAGCCATATATCCTCCCGAATGAAGATGATCGTAGGGGAATCGCTGCAATTAAAGCAATTATTTCGTTCACATCGTCGACAGCTGCGAATAATCGATGGACTGAAAAAACTCTTCAGGGTTCATGAGTTTTTTTTCATTGCCAAATTCACGGCTTACCTGCCCGCTGTGAAATATCCATAGACGATTGCCAACGTGTTTGACTATGAAAGGATCGTGCGTGATGAGCAGCGTGGGAATATGATGGTTTTTTGCATAGTTCTGCGCAAAAGCAAGCAGCATCGTCGCCGAAGCGGGATCCAGAAAGGCATACGACAATAACGTGGAAGCAACTAAAAAAAACATTGACAATCGTCTGCCTTCTATGTTGATAAGTAAGGATGAAATACATTCTCGCCCTCGACCAGGGAACGACAAGTTCCCGCTCTGTGCTCATCTCGCATGACGGGCAGATCGTACAGTCGGCGCAACAAGAATTCCGCCAAATTTTCCCTCAGCCGGGCTGGGTCGAGCATGATGCCAATGAAATCTGGGCCTCTCAACTCTCCACCCTCCAAGAGCTGAATACGAAAGATATCCATGCGATCGGCATCACCAACCAGCGCGAGACCACCATCGTCTGGGACCGAAAAACAGGGCAGCCCATTTGCAACGCTATCGTCTGGCAGGACAGGCGAACGACCGATCTGTGCAAAGAGCTCAAAAACTTCGAGCCGCTCTTTAAGTCCAAAACCGGCCTGCTTCTCGATCCCTACTTTTCCGGCACGAAGCTCCATTGGATCCTGCACCACATTCCGGGCGCTTTAGAGCGGGCTAAAAAAGGCGAGCTCGCCTTCGGCACCGTCGATTCATGGCTCGTCTGGAACCTCACGAAGGGTAAATGTCATGTCACCGACGTGACCAACGCCTCGCGCACGCTCCTCTTCAACATCCACACACTGAAATGGGACGACGAGCTCCTCAAAATCCTCGAGATTCCCCCTGCCATCTTGCCCGAAGTCAAAAGTTCGAGCGAGATCTATGGCACCGCCTCGATCCTTCCCGGCAATATCCCTATCAGCGGCATCGCCGGCGATCAGCAAGCCGCCCTCTTTGGCCAAGCATGCCTCAAACCTGGCATGGTCAAGACGACCTATGGCACCGGATGCTTCCTCCTCATGAACACCGGCGATAAGCCCGTCTTATCGAAAAACAATCTCCTCACCACGATCGCCTATCAGATTGGCCCAACCCTCCATTATGCTTTGGAAGGCAGCGTCTTTATCGCAGGCGCCGTCGTGCAGTGGCTGCGCGATAGTTTGGGCATTATCCAAGCCTCCTCCGATATCGAAAAACTTGCCCGCTCTGTCCAGGACAATGGCGGCGTCTATTTTGTCCCCGCCTTCACAGGGCTCGGCGCCCCCCACTGGGACCCCTACGCCCGCGGCGCGATCCTCGGCCTCACCCGCGGAGCGACATCGGCCCATATCGCGAGAGCTGCTTTAGAGGGCATCGCCTTCCAAGTCGCCGATGTGATCAAGTGCATGGAAGAAGATGCCGGCGTGCCCACCGCGGAGATGCGCGTCGATGGCGGCGCCGTGCGCGATAATCTCCTCATGCAGATCCAAGCCGATCTTCTCCAAGTGCCCGTCATCCGCCCGCAAATCACTGAGCTAACAGCGCTGGGCGCGGGGTTCTTAGCAGGACTCGCGACAGGATTTTGGAAAGAGATGGACGACATCGCCAAGTACTGGCAGGAAGATGAGCGCTTTCTTCCTCAGATGCTTCCTGAAAACGCCAAACGCAAGCGCGGAAAATGGAGCCAAGCCCTCAAATGCGCCCAACTCTGGGAAAACGCATGAAGAAGAGATTTTTAACGCAAAGACGCAAAGGCGCCGAGGTCCTTTTGCGCCTTTGCGCTAAAATTCTTCTCTCGGGAGGGATATGAATAGAGACGCCATGCTCAAAAAGCTCCATGAAGAAAATGAGCCGTGGGATGTCATCATCATCGGGGGCGGAGCTACCGGCCTCGGGGCTGCCGTCGACAGCGCCTCGAGAGGCTATCGCACGCTTCTTCTCGAACAGCACGACTTTGCCAAGGGAACCTCCAGCCGCAGCACCAAGCTCATCCACGGCGGCCTCCGCTACCTGCAGCAAGGCAACATCGGCCTCGTCGCCGAGTCCCTGCGCGAACGCGGCCTCCTCTGCGAAAATGCCCCGCACCTCGTAACGCACCTCCCCTTCCTCGTCCCCAACTACCACTGGTGGGAAGGGCCCTTTTATGGCATCGGCCTCAAACTCTACGACCTCCTCGCCGGGAAACTCGGCCTCGAACCGTCCAAGCACCTCTCGCGCCAGCAGACGATCCGCGCCATCCCCACCCTCGAGCGCGAAGGCCTCCGCGGCGGAGTGATTTATTACGATGGACAATTCGACGACGCTCGGCTCGCGATCACCCTCGCACGAACAGCTGCCGATCATGGGGCCGTCCTCCTCAACTACGCTAAAGTGACATCGCTCGTCAAAAAACGGGGCATGATAACGGGCGTCAAAGTCACCGACGTGGAAAACAAACACAGCTTTACCGTCCACGGCAAAGTCGTCATCAATGCCTGCGGGATCTTCTCCGACCACCTGCGCCAAGTCGATGATAAAAAAACCCCACCTATCATCGCCGGCAGTCAAGGCATCCATCTGGTCTTGCCCCGCTCCTTCATGCCCAGTAAAACGGCGATCCTCGTTCCCCACACCGAAGATGGCCGCGTCATCTTTCTCGTCCCCTGGCATGACCGCGTCCTCGTCGGGACCACCGATACACCCGTCAAGCGCCTTTCTCTAGAGCCCAGCGCCCACAAAGCCGAGATCGACTTTCTGCTCCGCCATGCCGCGCGCTACCTCACCAAAGATCCCCAACCCCGCGACGTCCTCAGCGTCTACACGGGCATCCGTCCCTTAGTCCGCGCAAAAAGCGCTCAATCCACCGCCGCGCTGTCGCGCGATCACACGATCTTGGTTTCCAAGTCCCACCTCATCACGATCACCGGCGGCAAATGGACCACCTACCGTCAAATGGCCCAAGATGTCATCGATAAGGCGATCTGCGTCGGCGCCCTTCCCCAGCGGGCGTGCATCACCAAAAACCTCCGCCTCCACAGCGATCCTCCCCTCAGATCTTCCAAGAAGCTCCATCCCCGCCTCCCCTACCATGTCGCAGATGTCATACGGGCCGTGCAAAGTGAAATGGCCCGGACCGTCGAAGACGTTCTCTCCCGCCGCACACGCTCCCTTCTGCTCGATGCCAAAGCCAGCGTCGCTATCGCCCCAAAGGTCGCCCATATCCTCGCCAAAGAACTAGACAAATCCCCTGCGTGGGAGAAGAAACAAGTTGCCGCTTATGCTGAAACCGCGAAGCACTACATCCTTTAGCCTTTACCTGATCCGGCACGCCGAGACCACGTGGTCCTCGACCGGTCAACATACCGGCGTCACTGATCTCCCCCTCACCCCTGCCGGCGTCGCTCAAGCTACGCAGCTCAAAATCAGACTCCAAGAACAGAAATTTGCCCAAGTCTATTCCAGCCCGCTGCAGCGCGCCCGCAAAACCGCCGAGCTTGCCGGCTACACGCCGATCATCACACCCGATCTATCCGAATGGAACTACGGCCTTTACGAAGGAAAAACGACCGAAGAAATCCAAAAAGACAACCCCAACTGGGACCTATTCAAAGACGGGGCGCCTCAAGGAGAAACTCCCGCCCAAGTCCAGGGCCGCGCCCGCCATCTCCTCTCAACTCTCAAGTCCGGCAAAATCGCCCTCTTTGGCAGCGCCCATATCCTGCGCGTCATCACTACCTGCTTCCTCGATCTCCCTATCGCCGCCGCCGCCGATTTATTTTTATCGCCCGCATCTATCTCTATCTTAGGCTTCGAGCACGATCACCCAGCGATCCTCCTCTGGAATGATATTGGCAAGTAGGGTATAAAGAAGATTATGTCGCTCTCATGGATTTTCCTATTACTTGCTGGCTTTTTTGAGATTTGCTTTACCATCGCTCTTAAATACAGCGGCGGCTTCAGCAAACTGTTTCCCAGCATCATCACTGTCGTCTTCATCGTCCTCAGCTTCTTTTCCGTATCTCAAGCCATGAAAACAATCCCCATCGGCACCGCCTATGCTGTATGGGCCGGCATCGGCGCCGCAGGGACCGTGCTCACGGGTATTATTTTCTTTGGCGACTCGGCGCACATTGTCCGCCTTATCTCCATCATGCTCATCATCATCGGCATCGTCGGCCTCAAGCTCGTCCATTGCAACTAAATTATTCTCGTGTTAGTCTGGTGCCCATATTTTTGAGGAAATATGGAAACACCCGCAATATCTTTAGCAACGTCTCTTCCCTTTAAAGTGACCTCCTTTATCTCCACAAAATGGAAAGGGCGCGAAATTTCTCTCATGGCCGCTGGCGTTGTGATAGCCTTTGCACTCTTCATCGCTCTCCTCTACTACTTTTCAAAAGCAGGAAGCGCCTCAGCAAGGGTCCGCAAAGTACCTAAAAAAAAGAAACCAGCACCCGCAACTCCCTCGAATATTCCTCCAAATCCCTCTATCCCTCGACCAGCGACAAAATTGCTTGATTGCCAAACGCGTATACAATCGTCCAATCAACCTTTGAATTTTAAAATGGAAGTCTCACAAGATCAAAACACTCTTTTCAGATGTTTTATAGAGGACAACAGTCGCCAAGAATCGAAAATGAACACATATGCTAAATCTATAATCTGTAGAGCCGGGTTAGTATATTTTTTAGAAAGCGCACCCGACCTGGCCAAAGCAACTATTCACATTCGTTCCTTGGAAGAATCCATCGCTTACTTTTTTTTGGGGGTAGCACCTGGGGGTATGCAAGATGCTGCCCTACAAAATATTAAGGGAATTGAAGGAATTCGGCCCTCGCCTGAAAACTACCTAAAAATGCAGCAACTGAAATACCCTCAAAAAGGAGTTTGGATCTCAAAAGGGTGTCAAGCCTTTTGGGAAAACCATCAACAGAATCGCAGTGATTTGGCAAGCATTTATAAACAATTATCTGCTTTAAGCCATTATACTTTAGTTAAACAATCTTTAAGTAAACCTGAACGAAAATTTCCAATATCTTCCGGTTCTCATAAAGCCCTAATGATCATTGGGGTTTCACAAAAGGAAAATGCTTTACTAGTCCTAACGCTTAAAGATTTAGTGATGGATTCTAAAAGCGTCATCGATAGTTCTCTTCAACCCAAGGAACAATTTCGCCTTTATCAAACCGCCATCATGAAATTATGGCAATATGCTGACAGATTTCCTCTTCCTAAAGACGATACAGGGTCAGAACAGCCCTGGGCTCCTGCAATCTTTTCTGAGGTGAACATCAAAGCCTCTTCCAGAAAGTTGATAGATATGCTTTGGAGGCTAGGATTTGCTCCTGAGGATAAGACGAACAATATTGCAGATGCCTATTCGAACACTATAAAAAAAATGAATCCACTACGATACCAGCTTCAAAATGAATACAAAAAAGTGATAAACGACCGTAAAAACCCCGACAAATCGCGCCAAATGGTAAGCAATTTACTGCAAAAGATGGATCCTGAAATGCTCCAGGAATGGCAAAGCTTGTCGCAAGAACCCCCTTCCGAGCAAGTCGAAATACGATTAAATCAACTGATAGATATAATCATAGCAGAATGTACACCCAACAAACTAGACGACAAATTCATAGTTGAACTCAACACTCAGGTAAATACACTTCTAGATTCTCGTTCGGCTAAACTTCCAGTAACCTTAACAAGCCACATCGAGTTCATGCCGTGGCAGATGTCTAAATTAGAAGATGAAGTTCTTAATGGTTCAACACTTAAAGAATTCGAGATGTTTGAGCGGAGCTACGAGCTTCATCTCGATGCCGCTCCTCAAATAAAGAGCGAAAAGTAAAATGCTCGCATGGATTGCCACATGCTTCATGCTCTACCACCTCGTCGTCTACTATAAAACGCGAGGGTGGACCGCGATTGCCTCCGCGCTCGCCTACGGTCTTTTGGCGACTTATCTATTCATCGCCTTGACACCTTCTTTTCATCCCCTCGCTCTTATTGCCATCGCCTTCATCGTCGCCCTCCTCCATTTTCTCCCACCCATCTTGCGCACGATTTGCCTTGCCGCCTATTTCGTCCTGACAGCCTTTGCTATCCTTTTTCAGGCCTGACACGACTCACAGAAGAGCGACCCATCGCGAAAGTCGTTATCCATAGCAAAAAAATAAGACTAGAAAGCTTAGACGGAAAAATGATGGGCGCCTATTCTTTGGAGGGAGATCTCGTCGGTATCCGGGCGCGCATCATCCGATTCGCCCCCTTCCTCAACTTCCTGGGATTTTCCAACATCTGCCACATCGACTCGATCCATAATGGCTATCTTAAGATGGACGACCATAATCGCCTCCCTCACGTCGGCTACGCCATTTCTTCTGCTTGGTGGTTCTGGATGAAGTTATTTCAACAAGAGTGGAGCATCCCGGGCATCAAAAACGCCGTCCTACAGTCCAACTATCTGCCTCTGAAAGACAATTCGTATTATATTACCGTTACAGCGGCGGGGATCTCATGCACTCCGACGAAAGAAAACGAATTTTAACGCAAAGACGCAAACAGCTTATGGCACCTTTGCGTCTTTGCGTTAAAATTCTTTCTCTCTTTTGCTTACACTTTCCGCTGCCCGACGCAGACGGTCCATAAGTCCTTCGTCTTGTTGGATTATGGCATCGCAATAGACCACGATCTCTTGAATCTGGTCACGATCCGCTTGCCGTAACAGATCATAGAGCGTGTGAGCACTGAGCGGATAGGTTTTAGATGTCCTGCTAAAGACCCGCTCGGCATCGCCGATCTCATCCTCTGAAAATACCAGACGCATATGACCCTTCGGCGCATAGTGGCGATGCCGCGTTCCCGGAGAGGCTTTTGCATCCTCTTCCGTGGCCCGCAACAGTTTTTTCCCCAGCACAGCTTCAATCACTGCCACGGATATCACCCCGGGCCGCAGCAGCGTCGGAGCGCCGATCAGAGAAATCACCGTCGACTCGATGCCAAAGACCGACTCTCCCCCATCGATCACACCACCGATTTTACCCTCAAAATCTTCGAGCACATGAGCCACTCTTGTAGGACTCGGCCGGCCTGATAGGTTTGCAGACGGAGCCACCAGCGGCTGGCCGACTTCTTTGAGGAGGGCTAAGGCAAGCGGATGGGAAGGCATGCGGAGGGCGATCGTATCAAGCCCTGCCGACACAATGCTCGGAACTGAGGCGTGCCTCTTTAAAACGATAGTGAGCGGCCCCGGGAAAAAATGAGACGCAAGCTTATAAAAATCTTCAGGAATTTCTCTAGCAATCTCTAATACTTGGGCCAAGTGGCCGATGTGCGCGATCAGCGGGTTGTCGGAAGGGCGCCCTTTGACGGCATAAATTTTGGCGATAGCTTTTTCATCGAAGATCAGCGCGCCAAGGCCATAGACCGTTTCCGTAGGAAACGCGACCAGCTCTCCTGCTCGTAACAGAGATGCGGCTTGACTTATCCCATCGACCATAGAAACGCAAAGGCTAAAGCGATTTTAGCCCCCATGATGACCAAGATTCCGCCAAAATGGCGCGTGACGAAGGACTTAATTTGAACGCCCCAGATTTGCACAGCTTTGGCCACTAAGAAAAATCGGAGCATTCGGGCAAGGAATATACACAGGAGAAAGGGCGTAATCGCTAAATGACAAACACCCGCAGATAGCGTAACTGCTTTTAAAGGCATGGGCAAAAGGGCTCCCAGAAATACGGCCCAATTCTGGTAATTTTGATAATGCAGGCAAAGATTGTCAAAAAAGCTTTGCGAGACAAAGCGATCGAGGACCCATGGGCCGACGAGGTCCCATGCAAGATGTCCGATCAAAAATCCCACGAGGCCCGTAAAGACGGAGGCCAGCGCTGCAAACGTGGCATACACATAACGCCGCGAAGGGTTTTCTAGGCAAAACAAAACGAGAACGGCATCGAATGGAATGAAGAGGACCAGCTCCAAAACAAAGACCATTCCCAGCCAAAAATGGGAAAATCTGGAATTCGCCTTTGCCGCTGCCCAATCGTAAATAGTCTTCGAAAGTGCCATAGCCCAACATTATACTTGCTTTTAAGATCCCGGTCAATTAATGTTAAACCATTGATATTATGCGTGTTGTAGTCCTCCTCTATGCAGTTCTTATTTTAATCGGCGGCTTTGTCGGACATATCAAGTCCGGCAGCTCGGCTTCGCTGATCAGCGGCCTGATTTTTGGCATTCTCCTATTGGGAGCTTGGTGGGCGATGGTCCAAGGCCTGAGATGGGGATGGATCGGCGCGATGGCGCTATCTCTTATCCTATTGATATTCTTTAGCTTACGCTTTCTGAAAACCCAAAACTTTATGCCTCCGGGTTTTCTAGCCATATTGAGCTTATCAGTGTTCGTTGCACTGCTGGTCTCTTTCCGCAAGTCCAAATAAATTTTATCTACTAATTAAAATTTCATTTTACTTTTAAAATTTAATTACTATCGAGCAGAAATTTTAATTCGACATTTCTAAACTAAAATGATTTATAATATTACTAAACAATATAATATTATATGTCGTCGATTATAACAGATATTAAAACAAAATTAAACAGCACTTGGCAAACCATGCCAAGCGCTGCGGATATCCGCTGGGCGGGCGAACGCACCATCGCGCTGATCGACAATCAATTTTTTGGTTTTGCGCAAAATTCTGAAACGTTTGCCAATGGCCAGAAAAAGGCTTGGCGCGCTTATCAAGAGCAGCAATACCAAGAATTGGTTTATGGCACATCGCGAGCTGTAAAAGGAGGAATCGGCCTTTACGGCGCTACTATAGATATTGCTGCACGCGCGAGTCAAACAGTTGCGGCTTCACCTGCCCTTAAAGCCTGCGGCTCTATTCTGGGCATCTTTTCGCATATCATTTCTTGGTGCGAGGGCATCGTTGCTGAGATACGCCTCACTTGGATGATCCAAGCAACAGATGTGGAAATTCAGGAGCTGTCCGAGGCCCAGCTTGAAAGACGGCTGGGGGAGGAATTTCCTCTAGAAGATATCCAGAAATTTAAGCAAACGGGCTCGAAGATATTCTGCTCCGCATACGCCAGCAAGTTAAAAAAAATATCTTCTACCGATCATTGCCAGGA
>CAWEXY010000017.1:0-14620 GCA_963813135.1 uncultured Verrucomicrobiae bacterium
ATAAGAAAAAAAGCGATTCAGATCAGCGACCGGCTGACCCTCTATATGATCCTCGGCACTGTCATTGGCGCGCGCCTGGGCCATTTCATCTTCTACGAGCAGCCGAGCAAGTATCTCGCTAACCCCCTTGAGCTGTTCCGTCTCTGGGAGGGAGGGCTTGCCAGTCACGGAGGGGCCATCGGCATTGTGCTGCCGCCATCCTCTTCAGCGCCCGCATTCGGAACTTTGAGCCCAAGCTCACCCCGCTCTGTCTCCTCGATTTCCTCGCCGTTCCCACTGCCTTTGCCGCCTTCTGCATCCGCATCGGCAACTTCATCAACCAAGAAGTGCTCGGCACCCCCACCGATCTCCCGTGGGGCGTTATTTTCGGCCATCCCGTCGACCGGAGCTCGCCTATCGCCCGCCATCCCGTCCAGCTCTACGAGGCTTCCTTCTACCTCGCTGTATTTTGCGTCCTTTGGCGCCTTAGTTTCAAAGCCTCTTTCCTGCACACTCGGGGCCGTCTCTTAGGGCTTTTTTTAATTCTTGTTTTTGGGTTTCGGTTTCTGATCGAGTTCTTCAAGACGGAGCAGAGCCATCTTCTCACCTCCTCGCCCCTGACCATGGGTCAAATCTTGAGCGTGCCCATTCTCCTCGCCGGAATTCTTTTAATTACTTCAAATAGGAAAAGATAAGGTAATGCCGGGAATCATCGTCGGATGCGACGCCAATCAGGAATGGCTTCTCCCATGGTGGTGGAGTCATTATTCCAAATGCAACACATACCCGGTTGTGTTTATCGATTTTGGCATGACAAGTGAGGGCATTGTTTATTGTCAGCAGAGAGGAACCTGCATTCCCTTAGGGGCCATTCCCCTTTCGGCAAAACCCATTCGTTCTCTTAAAAAACGGACCCTTTGGGAACAACAGTATAGCCCAGCGCTTTGGCGGCAACGCATGATCTGGTTCAAAAAACCATTCGCTCTGCTCATCTCTCCTTTCCCATTTTCTCTTTGGCTCGACCTTGATTGTCGGTTCAGAAGCCACTGGAACCCCTATTCAACTGCTTGGCGCTGGGAGCAAGCATTGCCTTATGCAGAGAGCCTGAGGCAATCCAGGAACTGCACAAACAAAAAGGATTCATTCGACGCAATGAAACAAACTAGAATTGCGGCGTTATCGCGTTCCGAAATGAGGCGAGTATCCTTAACAGATGGGCGCAAGAAATTGAGCTGCATAACGATCGATATGTTTGCGAGCAACAGGCTCTTTCCAGGGCTTTGCTACTAGCCCCTCCCCACTTAGTCGAGCTTCCATCCATTTTCAACTGGAGCAGAGCGCATGGAGAAAACGGCCAAGCGTATATCCAGCATTTTCATGGTGGAGTGCTAAAAAGCCTAATCCCCAGAACGAATGAATTGACCTCAAATTTTAGAAATTCGACAACCCGCATACATGAGAAATGATTGCAGAAGAATTTCATCAAAATCGGTCTCTACGCTCATAACTTGGAGTGAGGGGGCAACTGGCATAGGCCTCAACCTAAGAGACTGTTAACGGATTTTTTAATTTGCTGCCCAATTCCTTTTTCGCGCTTTTTAATTGTTCGAACTTCGTCGACTTATTCAAGTCGCCTTCGTTCTCCACAATGTTTCTTGGCGGCTTCATGGGCGCGAGATAGGGCGTCAGCAAGCTCTTTAGGGTTCATGCATTTACTAGTAATTAGTGCAGACGATTTCTAGTACTTACTGCAATCGATCCATGTTAAAATTAGATAAATATCTTATTATAAACAAGTTGTGTGCTTTAGAAGCTGTCTGCGATCTTTTCAATTAGTTATAATCGGCCGTGCTCGGCGTAGATAGGCGCTGCTGCTCGAAAATCAGGACCGCCGATATCGAGAGCCATTTCTTTTGTCATTTCTTGTGCCAAACGAGAGTCATCTTTCCACTTTGAAATATATTCAACTCTGATCGCGGGATGGGGATGGGAGTCCTGCTCACTCAAATAGTCGGCCGGAGTAGAGGATTCAATTTTTTTCATTGCGCTAACGGCAGCTTCAGGCGAACTAAATTTAGCTCCGATAAAATCGCAAATCACCTCAATGCCCGGTCGTGTTTAAGCTCTGTAACAGAGGCATCATTTACCTTAAGCGATGGGGATTCAAATGCCTTGAAATGTGTATGGAGCCAATAATGACCGATTTCATGCCCAATGCAGAATTCCAGTTCTTGATCCGTTAAGGATTGCGTCAGCTTTCTTTCTGCAATGGCGATTTCTTCTAGTTTCTGCATATCCAAATCAATGTTCAAATGCTTCAATGCGATTTGATCAATTGTTTTCCGGGTCTTTTCAGGAAAGCAGCAAGTGGGAATGGATAATATGGAATACATGGAATTGAAAAAGGGGCCTTGAAAAGTAGGTGTTAACTTCAGCTCCATCATCTGTAGGCCTAGAGTGGATGTGATCGTTTGAGCCATCGTGCGGATTTTTTCAAAGAATTCAAAATCTTCATCACATAGCTCAATATTACATTCAGGCGAGAAATAAGGGACCCCAATTGGAAATTTATTTGTAATATTCATAATTCAATAATTATACAATAAGTGTGAAAATAACGGAATTACTAAAGAATTATTTATTTCCACCCAACTTCCGCCGATTTCGAATTTGCTCTTGACCTGGTGGGGTGGGGTGGAGGATAATGGAGTAAATATTTATTGGAGGTGGATGTGAATTTTATCCATATTGCAGGAAATTTAGGCGCAGATCCAGAGGTCCGTTTCACTTCTTCTGGCAAAAAAGTAACAACCATGAAAGTGGCTACAAGATCCAGACGCGGCAAAGGCGGCGAAGAGACCACAATTTGGTGGCGTGTCACCGTCTGGGGTGAACAATTCGATAAGATGATCTCGTTTCTGAAAAAAGGGTCCGCTGTCATGGTCTATGGCGATGTCCATAAACCAGAAATCTTCACCGACAGAGAGGGCAAACCTCAAGTTTCATTGGAAATCACTGTTGTCCACCTCGAGTTCAGCCCATTCGGTAAACCAGGCGGCAGCCAACAACCAGCGCAAGAGGGTCAACAGCCTCAAGCTGCGGCTCCATTTGCTGGGAATCAAGGCGAAGCTGCAGCGAATCCTTATACAGGCTATGCACCTGCTAAAGCCGGGGCTCCGCAAGGCAAAGGCGAGACTTTCGACGATGAGGTTCCGTTTTCGAAGTTCGCGTTCTCCCCAAATTTTGAAAAGAGCGATCTCACGGTCCTTCCATTCTGGGAAGGGCCAAAAGCTGCAGCAGATGCGGGTTCTTTAAATGTCGAGGCGGCGCTGAAAGACTTCTCTGGGAAAAAAGGGGAGTCTGCGGTCTGCTACGATGGAGACCAAAGAATTTTGCTCTTAGGCTTGGGCAAGCAGGAAAAGGCGACCGTCGAAGGCTTGAGAAGGGCTTACTCTTGCTATTGAAGAGCGGCAAGAAAATCAAGCATGTCGGCATTTTGTTCCCTAAATGCAAACAGAAAGAAGAATTTCTGCAGGGGATCGCCGAGGGGCTCCTTTTATCTAACTATTCATTCAGCTATAAGCACGATTCTGTTAAGGAGAATCCCATTGTTCTCTTGGATCGGGTGACGCTGATTGGCGTGGAGCGGGCCGACGGCTTAGAGCGGATGCAAAAGATCGTCGAGGGCGTTTATTTTGTCAGAGATTTGGTCAATGCGAATGCAGATGATAAGATCGAAAAACTGCTGAAAGAGGTCAAAAAACTTCATCCCAAGATCAAGACGACCCTTTTCGATAAGAAAAAACTCGAAGCGGAGAAGATGGGGCTGATCTTGGCGGTCAACCGCGCTTCCAATTTGGATCCTTATTTGATCCAAGCGAGTTATCGGGGCAATCCAAAGTCGAAAGAGCATGTAGTATTGATCGGGAAGGGGATCACCTACGATACAGGCGGTTTAAGTATCAAGCCAACCGATGGGATGCTAGCGATGAAGTGCGACATGGCTGGCGCTGCCACCGTATTGGGCGCTGTGAAAATAGCTGCCGAATTGGGTCTGAAGGTGAATGTCACGGCAGTTACTCCGATTACGGAGAACTCGATCGGCTCCGGCAGTTATAAATTGGGCGATGTATACAGATCTTATTCGGGCAAGACGGTCGAAATCAATAATACCGATGCCGAAGGTCGTTTGGTGTTGGCCGATGCGATCGGTTATGCAGTGGCCAATTTGAAGCCGAGCTGCATTGTCGATCTCGCCACATTGACTGGTGCCGTTGTGGTGGCTTTGGGCGAAGATATCGCCGGCCTTTTTGCCAACAACGATGAATTGGCCGAAGAGTTAATGGCCGCGTCCCAGAGAACCGATGAGCTCCTTTGCAATATGCCTCTTTATCCCGATTATTTAGAGGGATTCAAATCAGATATTGCCGACCTCGTCAATAGCGGCGGGAGGGAAGCGGGCGCGATTAAGGCGGCGCTGTTCTTGCAGGATTCGTCGGCACGGTTCCCTGGGCTCATTTAGATATCGCAGGGCCTGCGTACATCTCTAAGGCAAAACACTATAACCCGGTGAAGGGGACAGGCTTTGGCCTGAGGCTCTTGATCGACTTCCTCGAGAAGAAGTCGTGAAACTTCTCGTCCCCTCGCAGCAGAAATTAGTCGCCTTTTTACAGGGGCGGTTGGGGAACTATTCGGGGAAGTTCATCCGCAAACTTTTAGAGGCGAATCTCTGCCGGATCAATGGCCGAGTCGAGCGATTTGGCTCGCGGGTTGTTCAGGGCGGCGATGCGATCGAACTGGCCCCGAGCTGGAAATCGATTCTCTCACCCCGATTGAGCCACTTTGATACGCTCTATGAAGATGCACATCTCAAAATTGTCAATAAACCAGCCGATTGGGTCTGCACAGATAAAGAGGCGCTGAAAGCATTCGGCCCTAAACACTATCTCGTTCACCGTTTGGATAAAGATACGACCGGTTTGTTGATTGTGGCGAAAAGCACGCAGTCCCGCGATCAGTTGATGGAACTGTTTGAAAAGCGGGAGATCGCCAAGCAATATCTCGCCTTAGTCGATGGCGTGCCGAGTGGCAAAGAGGGCGTTCGGAAAAGTCTATTCGAGAAAAAAGGGTCTTTTCAGGGGCAGACGATCTGGGGATCGGGTCCGAAAGGACTCACTGCGATCACCCAATGGAAAACCGTAGCGGTGGGAAAAAGGCTGCTGTGGTTTTGTGCGAGCCAGAAGACAGGCCGCACGCACCAGATCCGCGTCCACATGGCTGAGATGGGCCATCCGATTTTAGTCGATCGGCAGTATGCGAAAGCGTTTCGCTCGCAGATCTTTGCGCAAAGACCTCTTTTACACGCCTATCGCCTCCGCTTTGCCTTTCAAGGGAAAGAGATCGATATAACCGCTCCGATTCCTAACGATTTCCGGGTAGCGTTATCCCTCGTGGCTATCGAAGTGAGACATCTTCGTGAGTTTCTTGGAGATCAAAAACATCAAGATGCCGGGAACGAGCGTCATGATCACAAAGATGCTGAAGAAGTTGAAGAGCCCTCCGGCTCGGTTCATGAATCCAGCTAAAATCCCGCCGTTATAGAAAGCCACTCCCACCGAGACATACCAAAGGCCGATCGCCAGAGCTGTATAGCGCGGCGGAGCGAGCCGGCTGACCATGGAAAGTCCAATGGGCGCCAGAAGCATTTCGCCAACGGCCATCAGAAAGTAGGCGCCGACTAAATAGGTCCAAGATACATCGGCTGTTTTTGCCCCTGGGGGGATGGCCGCAGAGCCGATCATCATCACCAGAAAGCAAGCGGCGATGAAGAAGAGGCTGTAGGCCGTTTTTCTCGCTGGCGAGGGGTCGATGTGTTTTTTTTGCAGTTTGGCGTAGAGGAATGCAAGTAAAGGGGCCAAGAGGATCAAGAAAAAGCTCTCGCTCGAGAGGAAAACACCTTCTGGAATGATGACGCCGCCAATCATTTTATCCATGTAGTCATGGGCAAAAATGGCCATGGAGGAGAAGGCTTGCATGTAGGCGGCCCAGAAGAGGATCGAGATGAGGTAAAAAATGACAATCGTGATCATGCGGCTTTTCTCAATGGGAGTTAACGGGTGCTTATTGAGATGCCGCTCTTTTTGCATCGACTTGAGGCCATGGTAGGTCTCTTTATGCTTCAGAAGATAGTACGTGAGGGGAATCAATCCGGCCAGCTGCACAAAACCGGCAGCGACAAAAGCGGTATTCCAATTGACGAGTTTGGCGATTGTGCCGAGGGAGGCGAGAGCCAAAAAGACCCCGATGTTGATCGAGGCGTAATAGATCGAGAAGCCCGCTTCTCTCAAATCGGGTTTATTGCGGTAAGTATAGCTGAGGACGGTGACGATGCTCGGCGTAAAGATCCCGTAGCCAAGGGCGATGATGACCAGAGAAGGGTAGAGGAGGGAGGGGACTCCCGTGGCGATCATGAAGCAGCCGATCGCATTGACGAAGGCGCCCAGGAAAAGGGGGGATTGGTAGTTCCACCGGTCGGCGATCCAGCCTCCGATAAACGGCAGGAAGGCGGCGCAGCCGCTGAAAACGCCATAAATGTGGGTGGCTTTTTCATTGGCAAAATGGTAATGTTCTATGAGAAAAAGGACGAGCAGGTTGCCCACGCCCCAAAATGCGAACCGCTCGCAAAGCTCGGTGAGGCCGAGGATCCAGAGTTCTTTAGGATGTTTAGATAGGGATGTCATAGAAAGTCTCCATTTATTTCGATATGTATAAAGATAGCCGAATACCCGCAAGGGTTTTAATCGTAAAGACCTCCTCGTTGGGCGATATCGTTCAGACGCTGAACGTTCTAGATGACCTGCATTGCCGTTTTCCCTCTGCAGTCATCGATTGGGCTGTCGAAGCCTGCTTCCAGCCGATCGTGGCCGCTCACCCCCTGATTCGGCGAGCGATTCCGCTCGATATCAAGAATCGGCGCCATCTCTGGACGGCCCTCAAAGAACTCCGCAAAGAAGAGTACGATGTCATTTTCGATCTGCAAGGCAATTGCAAATCGGGGGTGATCACCTTTTTAGCGCGGGGAAAAGTGAAAGTGGGCTACGGCCTTAAATCGGTGCGGGAGTGGCCAAATGTCCTGGCCACAAATGTCCGTTTCAATATTTCTCGGCAAAAAAATATCCGCTCTTTTTATCTCGAGCTGATCGAAAAGTATTTTAAACAACCGACTCCGACCGAGATCGATGGAGTCCGCTTCCATATTGCAGAAGAGGAGCGGGTCAAAGTGGCCGCGATTTTGGCCGCGGCTCCCTCAAACTACCAAATCATGGTATGTCCAGGGGCAAAATGGACCAATAAACAGGTCAGCCTGGAGACGTGGATCGAATTTCTGCAAAAGATCGAAAAAGAATCTGGCGCCTCCTTTCTCTTTATGTGGGGAGACGAGGCGGAGAAAGCCCTCTGCGCACAGATCGCTTCCCATCTGACAACTACAGCGATCGTCGATAAATTGCCGATTCCGACTTGGCAAAATCTGATGAGCGAAGTGGACCTAGTGATCGCCGTCGATTCGAGCGCGCTTCATCTGTGCGGGACAACATCAACGCCGAGTTTCAGCATTTTTGGGCCCACTTCTCCCGAAGTGTTTAAACCGATGGGCATGCGCCATTGCGCCATCCAGGGCGCTTGTCCCTATGGGCGAACGTTTCAAAAACAGTGCCCTATTTTACGGAGCTGCCCGACAGGGGCCTGCATCAAGAATTTGACGGCTCAAGAGCTTTTTGCAGCCTATCAAAATCGACGTGCTTCTCTACCACTTTGACCGCCTCTTCGATTTTTTTGGTGTCTTCTTTCCGGATTTTAGTCGTATAGCTGTTGATCATTTTCATGGCGACGAAACTGCTGACCGGGGCGTAAAGCATCGGGATTTTGGCCCGTTTGATCTGCTCCATGATCGCCTCTTTGGGCGGTGTCTTCCCCGTGAGAATCATCCCCGTCTCCAAATTTTCTTCAGGATGAGAAATCTTCAAGTCCCAAAAGCGGGTCAGCGTGGCGAGAATGATATCTTCCCGGGCAGCTGGCGTGATCACCAATTGATTGGGCATAATCATCGTCCGGTACATCTCTGCCGACGTCGCGACGAGGGTGATATTATGGAAATGGCGCAGCCGCAATTCGGGCGCAGATAGAACTTGGGTTTGAAAGAGCACTTCAAAGTCGCTCATCGTCGGCATGCTCAAAAAGGGGGTAAAGGGGATGCATCCGAGAAGAGGCACATCCCAGCGCTTCAACGCTTTGGGAACATAGTCGAGGATCATTTGCCGCTTCTCTTCGATCACCCGATTTAAAATCACACCCGCAACCCGGACCCCATATTTTTCACACTGCGCGTGATTCAGCGCCAACTCATCAAAGCTCGATCCCAGCCCCCCGATGCGATCAAAATTACCGGACACTTCAGCAGAGCCGCCACTTGCGCGTTGTTGAGATCGACAATCGAGCCGACTCCAGTATGGCCCGTCCCCTCAATCACCGTGATCGAGTTGTTGGAGGTGAGCGATTGGTATGCCTGGTTGATTTTGGCGACGAGGTCTCGATGGTCCACTTTTCCATCTAAAAAGTCGCGGGTGAAGCCTCGGGAAAAGGACAGGGCTCATCTCTTCATACGGATCGCGCAATTTGAAATGGGATTTGAAGAGGACGACATCTTTATCGACATGCACGCCCGTTTCCGTCTCAACATGCTCCTGTCCAACCGGTTTGAAAAAACCCACCGACTTGTGCCTCTTTTTCAAACCGGCCAGCAAACCCAGACACGCAGTTGTTTTTCCGACGTTCTGACCCGTAGCTGCAACAAAGAATGATCTCATAGGATAGCCCTCGGTGATTCAAAAATCGGTTTTGGTCAGCGTCGGCTTTGCCCCATATTTTTCGTCCTCGCTTCGGGCTGTGTTCTAGAACACAGCTCCTCGCTCCGGCCAAAAAATCTGGGGAGCCTCCTTGCCCAATTCCCGATTTTTGAATCACTCACGGTATTGAATTATACCTATTGAACTAAAAAAGAACAAACAGTACAGGAAGAATTAAAGGCTAAAAGGAGTTGTAGGCCTATGAAAAAACTAATTCTTGCGTTTGTTGCGCTGGCCTTAGCTTTTGCCATTTCGTCTTGTTGCGACCAGAGTTATTGTCCCAACAACATGAAATGCTCAGAGAAAGGCGGCGGGGAGAAGAGGCACCTTACCGATGGGACCAAGATCAGCGGCAACAGCCACCGGCTCAGCAATCGGAAAGACAGCATCGCCGCTGGTAAGTCTGAAGGCCATCTTTCAAAAGAAGGCGGAGAACTTCTTGCACATCGGGGAAAAGATCCAACCCCTGAAGTTCTTCATAACTAAACCACTGAAAGCCGTTTAAGTCTTCCCTCAAAGCCACAGGTTTAGCTAGATAGATAAAGTCCATGTGCTGATGGGCTGGCTTGTCTTTATACTCGGGGACATTTTCCAAAAGACAGAGGAAAGGGCGCTCGAAGCTCACTGCATTATAGCCGTTGATTTTCAGATTCTCTTGTTCGATGAATTCGATCTCAAGCCCCGTCTCTTCCCGCACTTCGCGCCTGGCCGCTTCGGGCGGCGTCTCATTCGGCTCGATGTGGCCGCCTGGCGGCATCCATTTCCCGAGCTTGGCATGGTGGTGGAGGAGCACTTTCCCCTCATGGAAAATGTAGGCGGTGGCCGTAAACTGTTTTTCCATCGTTATTTAGCCAGTGCTTTGAGCGCGCGCGTTGAGGCCGCTTTATAGATCCTTGGAGCTAGAATAAATTTATAGCCATTTTTAAAGATATCCATCACTTGCGCATTGACCCGTTTTTGAAGTGCGGAGACTGCGCCTTGGCGGCCGTTCCAGCCACCGACCGCGGCCCCTAAGCCGGCTCCAGCGTAATTCCAAAGCGGCGCCAGAGGATAAGCGGCAAGGGCTCCTCCCGCAGCGAAGCCTGCAGCAGAGAGAATCATGGGCACTGCGACTTTGGGTTCAGGAGAATTTTGGGTATGACCCGCGAAGAAGGAAAAGCCAGCAGCTCCGAGTCCTGCGCCGATAAATGTCCCGGCAGGTCCCGCTAAGCTGCCAATTGCCCCGCAAATGCCCGAAGCGATACCGGCACCCACTTTAGCGGCGATTGAGGTAAAGGCGGCTGGAAAACTGGGCTTTGCTTTCTGAATTTCTCTATGGAGTGCTTCGACTTCTTTGGAGATCAGCGCGATCTCTTTTTGCATGTCGGTATGGTTTTTCTCTTTCAATCGAGTGTATTTTGTAATTTTATCTTCAGTCCACGCTGAAGCTGCATCGAGATACTGGTCCAGAGTCTCTTGAGCGCGGTTTTTAAGACCTCGGTGCTTATCATACATTCTCTGCAGCGCGCTCTCTAATTGATCCCATTTTGATTGAAGATTGGAGCCTGTGCCGATCAAGGTTTCCAGTTCCACTTTCTCATCTTGAGGGAAATGTTCGAGATGTCTTCTCAGCTCAGCAATACATTCGCGAGGTTTAAATCCCTTCTGATGGGCTCCGCGCTCGTAATTGAGGAGGCTATCTAAGTATCCCTCTTGAGCCGCTTCGCCGTTTTCGCTTCGGGGCGGAGAGAGGGCAATCAGGGCATCGATGATATTTTGTTCATTCACGACTTTTTCAGATTCAAGGGTGATATCAGAGATCAGAGTGCCCAAGATTTTAGAGGCTGGGGATTTAGGCCCTAAGCATTTTGTGATCTCTTCAACTGGCTTTTCTAGCGGGTAGATCAACTGATTGTGAAGGTGCCGTGGCTGGGCGTGGAATTCTTGTCGGATGGATGCGAAAAGCTCTTGAATCGTGGTGAGCTGTCTAGCAACAGAGGCGTGGGCAGGATAGTAGTCTTGAGCCTCTTGAAGCTGCAACATCCGCTCTTCAATTTTGGCCACCCGCTCATAAATCGGGGTGAGGATCCGCCAGATAGGTTCCCGGTCAACTTTGGCCAGGGATTCGATTTTATCTTGAACCTCTTTTCTGTTGGCGAATACTTGCATGATCTGGAAGAAAGTCGCGATGTCGTTTTGCACGTTATTATCAGGGGTGGGGGATAGAGCCGATTCAGCGATTTTTTCTCCCATCAGCTCGCATAGATCCCTTAGTTGTTCAACGGTATAGTTGGTGATCTCTTTTCTCGCCGCAAACGATGCTTTTGCCACCTTTTTGGCAGCGTCAGGATCTTCTCCATTGACCTGCTTGGCTACCGCCGAGGAGACGATCTCTTGAACGACCTCTTCTGCAAGGCGTCCAAATTTCAGGTTCTCTTCCCGGTATTCGGCTTCGAGGGCTTTTTGATCTTTGGCCTCGCCTGAGAAAGGTTTGGCGGCCAGTTCTAAGAGGTTAGCAAATAATTCCCCCGACTTAGCGGACTCATTGAGATAATTAAAGAGAATATTACCCGCATCGACGGTCGCTATTTCGATCGCATTTTCGATCTTCTTGTCTAAAAACCCTTTTTCCCCTCTTTCGATCGCTTTTCTCAACTCTTTCGATGTTTTATAGGGCTCGAGGGCAATCGCCTCTTTGAGGTGTTTAATCACAGGCGAAAGGAGTTCGGTAATCCCGGGAATTGCGACGTTCGGCTTGCCAGAATTTCCCGATCCATTTTTTCTCAGCTTCTCGAGTTGCGATGTAAAAAATTGGGTTAAGCTGATCGCAAAGGGCAAGTTGTGCGGTTGGGCAAGACTCCAACCCTTTCTGGACTCCCGATTCAATCACATTGGGCAAGATCCATGATTTCATGGTACTTTGAATGATAAACCGATTAATAAACCATTCAAACCGCTCAAACAAAATTCCAAAAAGTGGAATTTTTTGCAGAGTGGTGAAGAAAAGGGGACCCTGAAGTCTCGGCTGACCATTTTTTCGCTGACCGCTTTACAGATCGCTTTTAAGGAGAATCCGATATGTTCTTCAATAGCTCGATTCCGGCACTCTTCTAAATCTCCATGCACTTTTTCGTAAGCAAAGTCTTTCGTGGCTCGAATATCTTCAATCAAGAATTGATTGGCGTTTTTGAGGACTTCGCTAAAGAAGACAGTTCGCGTGCTGCTATTTTCAGAAGTCAAATCTTCGGTCATCTTGAAGCAGGCGTTCATGATAGCTTCGATGCTATTGGACAGGATCGATGTTTTATAATAGACCCAATAGAATAACCCGGCGCTAAATTTTTGGAAGAGGGTGAGATTCGTATATCTTTCAGTAAATAATTTCCAGACAGAGGGGCTATCTTTTCCGGCCACCTTTTTCGTCAGATTGATCAGGGCCTGGTTGTCTTTCTCCTGAATGCCGCATCGATCGCACATTTTCATGAGAACGGTATAGGCAGTTGATTTTTTAAGGAGGTCGATGCGGGTGAATTCCGCTCTCTGTTTCCAATCTATGGCTGCGACGCGCGCTTGCAGGTCGGGAGCACGGGTTACTTCAGGATCAAAGGGGGTATTTGGGATTTCAGCGACTGGGCCTACATCTGCGGGGTTGAGAGGGGTCGCTTCACTCGATTTGCGCTTGATGAGCAACTCATCTAGATCGGCCTGGATATTAGCGGGGTCTCGATCGGACTTAACTCCCCAGTACAGCGGCTCGCTGCAACCCTTTGACAGCGCAGTCATCGATTTTGCGCAAAGCCTCTGTGGGGCTTGAGGTGACAACCAGACTTCGCCCATATTGGATCGCTCTGCGGCTGTAGGAAGTGAGCGGCTGGATCAGTCCATTGCCGAGCTCTACGGCTTTTTTCCAAATAGATGGTTTTTCAATAGCACTTCTAGCTATTGAATGTCGACCTAAGCTTGTATCAACAATAATGTCAGCCATAAATCCCCAATAATTCCATACTATTATACTCCAACTTCGAATAAACAAGTACCCGAAAAAAGTCCTTGTAAAGCCGAGCCAGATATTGTAAATTTTTATTCATTAAACACAAAGAAATAATTTATGCACGAATTCAAAGAACTTCTCGATATTGCCGATCGACTCTTAAGTCCTGAAGGCTGTCCATGGGATCGCGAGCAGACCCTCTTCACTTCTTTCAGCCCTATCTCCTTGAGGAGGCGCATGAGCTGATTGAAGCGATTGATTCTGAAAACTCCCCAAAAAATTTCTGAGGAGCTTGGGGATGTGCTTTACGCCCTCATCTTCATTGCCAAACTCAATGAAAAAAGCTCCCGCATTGATCTCGCCGCTTCGATCCGTGCGGTTTCGGAAAAGCTGATTCGGCGCCATCCGCACGTCTTTGGCAACAAAAAAATTTCCTCAACAGATGATGTTGTTACCAATTGGGAAGCGGTGAAGAAGGCTGAGGGTAAAAAAAGTCCTATAGACAATATTCCTCCAACCCTTCCCGCCCTTTCACGCGCTCAGAAAGTGATTCACAAATTGCGCGCGCCAATGCGCTTTCCTCAAGAAAAGAGTTCACACACCCTCGGCCAGCGGCTCTGGGATCTCGTCGCCGAAGGCCGACACCCACTCACTCGACGCCGAGAGCGAGCTCCGCCGAGTTACAATAGAGTATGAGAAGAGGTATAAGGAAGAAAAGAAATAGACAATTCTCTTTGCGCCCTTGCGCCTTTATTCAACGCAAAGGCGGAAAGACGCAAAGGGGAGGAGTGTGTTGCATAACTCCGATCTCTCGAGGACGGTTTCTTTGCAGACCAAGATCAACGATAAAAACGATGGAACGATATAACGATAGGGAAAAATAACATAAAATTCTTATCATTAAATCGTTATATCATTAAATCGTTGTCTTGGCAAAAGGAACAGGCTATTTTAGGGGGGGGGGGGGCAACACACCCATTGCGGTGCTCAAAAGTGACATTTTTATCACAATCCGTCGATGCGGAATGCAAAACTTAGCCCTTCGGGTAGTGGCGCGACGCGGGGGATAGGGGATCTCCTCATCCCAACTTCGCAACCTTTAAGTCTAGTTATTTCTTATTCCGTAGAATATTGAGCAATGATTCGCGTGTGAAATCAGCTTTCAGGCGGTAATAAATAAGCGTATCGCCGTAGTCGCTATCAACGTAAAATGGAGGGTGCCTATAGACAGCACCAAGCCCCCATTTAGATTCGATCAGATCAGGGGCGACATAGATCCCGTAATGTTGTGCGAACATGTATCTATTGTAATACACGACTAGATCACCAAGCCCTCAGGTTTTGCTGTTGGGACAAAGTAGGTATTTAGCATTTCCCCCGCACTGTGCATAAGAAGGGTGCGCGGCGCCGAGTAAGTTTCAAAAAACTTGCCAAATGCATAATCATAACAAACGCCAAAGAATTTTATATATTCCCGCCATTGTATTTGAGGAAAAATTGCAGTGAGCGCTGAACGATTATTCTCCTCAATCTCTTTTCTAATTTTATCGTTGTTTTCGTTTTGCACATAGTGGAAGCTGCCATCTTCCTGTTGCTCATACACCGGAGAACCCTGGAATGGGGAGGGGGCAGAGTTAAATCTTGGCATGATTTTTTAGCTCGATAAAATTTGCCGATGTCTCCAAAAAAGGAGGGGAGAAAAAAGAAATCGTGTTGAAATGCACCCTTCTTCCTCGATCCCATCTAGATTCGACTGTCCCGTTATTTC
>CAWEXY010000018.1:0-95508 GCA_963813135.1 uncultured Verrucomicrobiae bacterium
GTAGAAATGCAAACCCTTATAAGGGGTTAAAGATTTAGTTCGCAAATCGGCAAAAAAAAGGGTGCCGTCGTTTTGGTCGACGCCTACGACACACCTCTCCTCGACCATGAGTCAAAACCCAAAGTTATGAGCGCGATCAATTTTGTACTTTGTAATTTTTTTGGCGTGCTCGAAATCATTAGACGAATATTTACACTTCGTTTTTGTTAATAGGCGATAGCCATTTTTCTGCGCCTGCTAAATCTATATGACATTACAACGCATCCTTCTTATGCAAACCTGCTCGGTTACACAAATAAAGAAGTTGCTCACGATCTTTTCAGGTTATCTTGAACCCATCGCAAGAACTCAGGGAAAAAAGATTGCAGCGTTATTAATCAAATGCGCCCATCGACCGAAGAATATCCGTTCAGAGGAGAACTTCCATTTTTATCGACCCAAAAAAAGTTCATAACCCTTGTTCGGTAATGCAATTCCTGCAAAATCTAACTCTCTCTCTTCATGAAGAAACTCTTCCTCGGCCTCCTTCTTTTTTATTGCTGTAAAGGACAACTGTGCCGCTCGCAAACAGCCGGGTTCACCCCTAGCAAAATCGACGCCTCCGCCTTCCTCGCTACTCCCCAACCTCTATGGCACACCCCTGAACAAGATGCCTCTCCTCTTCTGGGCCAACCCTTCCGCTCTTCTGGCGCCGGAGCCCAGACCTATGCTTTTCAAAGCGAAAAAGGAAAAACTGTCCTTAAATTCATCAAGCAAAGCCATCGAAAGCCCCTGCCCTGGCTCGCCCAGCTGCGTGCTCCCCTCTTTTCTTGAGCCCTGGCGCTCCAGCCTCATCGAAAAACGTCGGCGCAATCTGCACAATCTCATAAAGAGCTGCTATACCGCTCGCACCATCCTTCCTGAAGAGACGGGCGTATTCTATGCCCATTTTCAAAAAACGGCGCAGCTCGAAGGAAAACTAGTCACCCTCATCGACAACCTCGGCATCGCCAACCAGATTCCTATCAATGAGACCCTCTTCGTCCTCCAAGAGAAAGCCAACCTCTTTCTTAAGGACCTCAATCCCGGCCGCGTCGCGTCGATGATCGAGCTCACCTTCCGCCAATGCCAAAAAGGGATCGCCAATACCGACATGGTCTTTAGCCGCAATTTTGGATTCAAAAGGAGAGAAGGCCGTCAGCCTCGATATCGGCTCCTTCTGGTTCAAACCCCTGGCTCAAAGAACCGGGTAAATTCAAAGAAGAATTTCTTATCGAACTTCTCCCTTTACGTGATATATCTCAAAAGACTCATCCTGAACTTTTGGAAACATTTGATGATAAAGTTACGACTATTCTCCGCTCTTAAAATATCCGTTTGTCTAGCGGCCGCTTACTTGGTATATCATGGGGACAAAAAACGTCACCCAAGGCTTCACCGTCACCGCGATCGATCAGAATATTCCTTTGTCGGATACCCCCTCCCCCATTTCCCCGGAAGTGTCCCAGCGCCTTGCCCAACCCTTTTACTATTTTGGCGCCGGAGGTCAATCCTAATGTTTTTTTAGGAAATACGAAAAGACCATCCTTAAATTTTTCAAAAAAAACCATGGCCTCGGATAAAAGCGTCATGGGCGTCCAAGCCCTATTTCCTTCCTCGCTCGCCCCCTATCGCAAAAAATTCTTACCAACCCGCGACGAGCGGTTCAATTCCGACCTTCGCCGGATGCAAAATCGCCTATATTACCACCTAAAAAGAGAAGAAGAAAAAATTTTGACACCTCTTCTACTTAGACCCTGAGGCCCTCCCCATCCATTCTGTCACGATCGTCGACCCCATGGGGATCGCCCATAGCATTCCTCTGGAGGCGACCTCTTTTCTCATGCAAGAACGCGCCGAACCTTTTTTTCCCCGCCTTAAACAACAGATCCGCGCCGGCAAGATCGATGACGCCAAAGCCTCGATCCACAGCCTCCTCTCCTACCTTGTGGGGCAGTGCCGCAAAGGCATCCGCGACTGCGACAATGGCCTGCGGCGCAACTACGGTTTCTTTGGAGACGACGTCGCCCTCATCGATACCGGCTCGCTCACGCTTGACCCCTCCATGGCCGACCCCGTTGAACTCAAAAAGAAGTTACCATCAAAAGCCACCGCATTGAGCGCTGGCTAAGACGCAACTATCCTTCCCTCCTTCCCTATTACGAACAAGAATTGGAAAACATGACACAAATTTGATATACTGCACGCCAGGAGGCTGCTTATGTCAAAAAAAATGATTCCCCGTTCTTTTTGGTCCTTTCCCATGTCCAGGTTTCCTTTTTTTGAAGAAGACGATGAAGAAGGATGGCTCCCTGACATCTCTCAAACATCGGGCCTTAGCGTCTCCGAAGACGATCAAAACGTCTATGTCGAAGCCGCCGTCCCCGGCCTCAAGCCCGAAGAGATCGAAGTCTCCTACGATCAGGGCATTCTTTGGATCAAAGGTGAAAAAAAAGAACAGACAGAAGATAAAACAAAAAAATTCTATCGCAAAGCGATGACAAGTTTTTCCTACCGCATCGCCGTTCCCGGCAATGTCGACGAGAGCAAACCCCTCGAAGCCTCGTGCAAACACGGAGTCCTTCGCGTTATCTTCCCCAAAGCTAAACAAACTTCCACAAAAAAGATCCCCATCAAGGCATCGTGAACGAACTTATTTTTTTCTTTCATATTCTGGCCGCGGCAGCAGCCATTCGATTTTCTCTTTACCTGGGCAAGGAAGCGCTCATCACGCTAGTCGCCTTGATGGGCATCCTCGCCAATTTTTTTGTCCTCAAGCAAATCGATCTGCTCGGATTTACCGTCACCTGCAGCGATGTCTTTGCTATCGGCGACATCCTCTGCCTCAACCTGCTTCAAGTCCGTTTTGGCAAAAAAAGCTCTACCCTCGCCATCGTCATTTCCCTCGGAGCCTTCCTCTTCTTCGCCCTCTTTTCTCAGATCCACCTGCTCTATACCCCCAGCTTTACCGACACGATGCACGGCGCATTATTTCGCCCTGCTCTCCCCTTCTCCCCGGCTCCTCTTGGCCTCCCTCGCCACCTTCACCCTCGTCCAGCTTTTCGATGTCCAATTTTTTGCTTATCTGCGCCGCCGCTTCCAGGCGCATTGGCAATGGCTTAGCCTCCTTTCTATCCTTGTCTCCCAAGCGCTCGACACCGTCCTCTTCTCCTTCCTCGGCCTCTACGGCCTCGTCGCCTCTATGGCCTCGATCATCCTCATGAGCTACGCCCTCAAAGCGGCCACCCTTCTCCTCCTCTCTTCCGTGCAAAGATTTAAGGTCCCCGATGCTGTTTGAAATCCTCCACCGCTCGAAAAAATCGGCCGCCAGGGTCGGCAAGCTCCACACTCCCCATGGCGTCATCGATACACCCAACTTCGTCGCCGTCGGCACCAACGGCACCCTCAAAGCCCTCGACAATGTCACCGTCGAAGAGATCGGCCTTCAGCTCATGTTCTGCAATACCTACCACCTCATGCTCCAACCCGGCACCGACATGGTCGCCGCTGCCGGCGGACTCCACTCGTTCATCCAGCGCCGCATGCCCCTCATCACCGACTCCGGAGGCTTCCAAGTCTTTAGCCTCGCCTACGGGTCCGTTGCCAGCGAGCTCAAAAGCCAAGGGACCAAGAAACACAACAACTCCGTCCTCAAAATCACCGAAGAAGGCGTCCTTTTCCGCTCCTACCGCGATGGCGCTAAAATCCTCCTCACCCCCGAGACCTCCATCGCCGCCCAAAAAGACCTCGGCGCCGACATCATCATCCCCTTCGACGAGCTGCCTCCCTACCACATCGGCCCCTACGCCCTGCGCACCTCTCTCGAACGGACCCACCGGTGGGAAGAGCGCTCCCTCCATGCCCACCTGCAAAATCCCCGCGGCCAATCGATGTACGCCGTCGTCCACGGCGGCGTCGACCATGAGATGCGCCGGCAAAGCTGCCGGTTCCTGTCCAGCCTTCCCTTTGATGGATTTGCGATTGGCGGAAGCGTCGGCAAGAACAAAGAAGAGATGCAGGCGATGCTCGCCGCTACGATGCCCTCCCTTCCCCCCGAGGCCCCGACCCACCTGCTCGGCATCGGCGACCTCCCCTCCATCGACGCCTGCATTCCGCTCGGCCTCGATACGTTTGATAGCTCTTATCCCACCAAGGCCGCGCGCCACGGCATGGCGCTGACCCAAAATGGCCCTTTCCACATCACCAGAGGTGAAAATGCAAAACGTTTTGCTCCCATCGAAGCTGGCTGCGCCTGCCCCACCTGCCAAAAATACTCTGTCGCCTACTTAAATCACTTGTTCAAAGCGCGCGAGATCGCGGCGCTCACACTGACGACGATCCACAACTTGCATTTCATGGTCCGCCTGATGGAAGATTACCGCGCTAAAATCTTGCGCGATGAAATTTAACCACCCAGCCTCCTAAAAAGCTGAGCCAAAAACCCTCTCCAAAGCTCCACAAAACTCCAAGAGCGGGCACGAAGTGTTTTAGGACAAATAGCGCGGCAAGCCCCCCTATCACGCTGCAGGCCCGCCATCCACGCAAGCTTTTGTCTTCCCGCACTTTCATCTTGTCGCAGCAAATAAGGCCCGCTGCGACACCTAGCGTCGCAAAAAAAATATAAACGACCCAAGCATGCGGAAGAGAAAAAAGCCCGCCTAAAAGCAAAAGAAAAAAAGGAAACAACAAGGCGAGTAATTTCCAATATTTTTCCACGAGAGGAAAGCCTTTGCTATAGATCAGCAGCAGCGCTGACCCGACGGCAATTCCTCCCAAGATATCGATGGGATAATGGAGCCCCAGATAAACACGGGAAAAGCAGAGCAAAAATGCAAAAGCGAGCGCCAATCCACGATAAAGAGCCCGCTTGCACTCGATGAACACAAGACCGGCAAGAATGGTAGCCGTCTGCGCTGCCCCGCTGGGAAACCCCGGCGAGCGGCTGCAGAGAATCCCCGCCAGTGGATCGATCTGGCAAGGCCTAGGCAGATCAAAAATCCCTTTCAAGATTTTGTTCACAGCAAGACTGATGATAAGAATATACAAAAGTCGAGTGCCGATGCGCTGGTCCCAGAGGTACCACACAAGAGCGATCACCAGAATAGAAAAATAAGCCGAGTCGGCAAAATCCCAGGCCTTGAAAAAGCCGTCCAGCCAGGGTGAGCGCAGGGCTTCCTGCAAATGCCTCACCCATTCCATTTGCCTCTCCAACATCCAAAGTTCCCTAACTTAAGGAGAGAGATTTTTAACACAAAGACGCAAAGGCGCTGAAGATCATAATCACTTTGCGCTAAAAATCTCTTTCTCTTGCTTTATACCGAAACGAGGCTTTCTTCTTTCTTCGCGCTCTCGAGCTGCTCACGGTAGCATGCGTAACAGACGGGAAGGTACTTTTCCTCGGCGCCAATTTGAACCGTCGGGCCGTCGAGCGTGGGCTTTCCATCGACATGCTTGAGGTTCATGATCGATTTGCGGTTGCAGAAGAAGCAAGTCGCTTTGATCTCTTCGATCGAATCGGCAAGCTCCATGAGGCGCATGGAACCGGGGAACAATTTAGAACGAAAGTCGGTGCGCAGACCGTAGCAAATCACCGGAATGCTCTTCAGAAGAGCGATGTCGCGGAGTTGCTGGACATTTTCCGGTGTGAGAAATTGCGCTTCATCGACGAGCATGCAGCTCACGCCTTCGAGATCGAGGTCGAACAGGTTGGTCGTTGGAGAGACGAGAACATCGGCCTCCATCTGCAAACCTGCGCGGGATTTGATATTTTGCTTTCCAAAGCGTGTGTCGAGGTCGGGCTTCAAGAGGATCACCCGTTTTCCTTGTTGACGATAGCTATGCGCTACCGCTAGTAAATTGAGCGTCTTAGCGCTTCCCATCGTTCCGTGTCTAAAATAAAGCTTGGCCATATTTTCTCCTCCGAGTAAGGTTATATCTTAAGTTAGATGATTTTCTCATTTTTGAGGAGCTACTTGTGAGCTCGAATATAAAAATAAGAACGTTTGCAGGGCCAGCGGCCAAGACTTACATTCCAAGTATTGCCAAGCTTCGCGCAGAAGTATTTCGCGAATATCCCTTCCTTTGCATCCAAAGCCTCGAATATGAAAAACGGTACCTGAAAAAATTTACGCAGTGCAAAGAAGCCATCGTCATCCTCGTCTTTGACGGCCCCAAAATTGTGGGCGCCTCCACAGGACTTCCTCTCGAGGAGGAAGGACTCGAAGTCCAAAAGCCTTTCTTAGCGCAGGGTATTAACCCGGCCAACTATTATTGTTTTGGGGAGTCGGTCCTTCTTAAGGACTATCGCGGCCGCGGACTCGGCCATCATTTTTATGAACTGCGAGAAGCTCATGCAAAAGGTCTCAAACGGTTCCAGCATATCTGCTTTTACACCCTGGTGCGCCCTGTGAACCATCCTCAACGGCCGCCCGACTACATGCCGCTGGAAAGCTTTTGGCGCAAACGCGGCTATATCGTCCATCCCGAACTGAATTATGAAATTTCGTGGCAAGATGTGCACGAAAAGAAACCGACCCCCAAGCCGCTCAACTTCTGGATCAAAGACATCTCCTAGATCGGAGATCTAATTCGAAAGAGGTAAATCGGCCTCAGATTGACTGCCTTCTTCTTCTCGCTTTCTTTTTCTACTGTTTTGGAATAATTCTGGAAAGCACAAGAGAAGCGGAGGATTGTCTCCACGAACTGTCACCATAATCTGGAATAATTTATAAATTGTATTAAGCTGGTCTTTATCTAAAGGAGGTGTTTCTTGACACCTCTTATTAAAAATCTCTAAAAAATCATTAATAAAATCATGAGGTTTGTATATAACGCATGGCGTTTCAGCATCTTCTAGGCCTTTTTTATAAGACCCATATAAAAACATATTTAAATAATGGACGTCTTCGTCATCGTTTGTAAAGTCAATGAAGGCTACGCCTTTTTGTGGGCCGACTGACGTTAAAGGGGGTGAAACGTCAAACAAGCTGTTGAAGAACAGTATCACGTCGTCTAAAATGATTGATTGCTCGAATTCATCTTGGCTACCGAAATCATCTAAAATTGCGGACTTGTCTTTTGGCAGCGCAATTAGAAATTGAGCTTTTGAAGGAATGGTAAAGTGTTCTCTTTGCAGAAGTTCTTTAAAATCGCCGAATGAAAACTCAACAAACATTTGGTGCCAGGAAGTCCACTCATTTGTTTGTCTATCACGTGCGTGGCCATTGCGAATCCTAGTTACAAAAGTAAAGTAATTCCTAAGCAGAGAGTTATTACCAGCAAATTGAGCAAACCTCAAAGTTGCTATAGGACAGCCTACGCCTGGATGATCATTAAACACCACTTGCGTTCTATAGTGGCTCTTGAAAGCTTCAGCTAGCTGCTGGTCGGTGTAGTCGGTATGATAGAGACAGTCCGCCAAAAATCGCGCTTCTTTTTCAACAGAAGAGCCTATGTCTTGTAGAGTCTGAGGATGTAGAGTCTCATGATGTGCAAAATGTTTATATGCTTGGAGTTCATCTTGAAGCCTTAGGAAAGGGGGAAAATCTGCGACTTGAAGGAATAATGCATGCGCTTTGAGATCGCTACCAAAAGAAGATGGAGGACTCAAAGGCTTCTCTACAGGTATTTTGAGGCTTTCAGCCACCATATACCAAAAATAAGGGTCGGCCCTTAAAAGGTACCAATTCTTACAAACCGTTCCAAGCGCAAGATAATCTTTTAGTTTTGGAAGATAACTGAAAATGCGAAAAACCATCTCATCAGGAAGAGTGCCTATCCGCCCATTTTCCGGCTCTGGCAACGTAGCGCGAAATGCATTGGCAAGCGAGCAACAGGTAAGTTTATTCATAGTTTTCCTATCACGGCCTTTTCGAGAGAGGTAAATCGGCCTCAGATTGACTGCCTTCTTCTCGCTTTCTTTTTCTACTGTTTTGGAATAATTCCGGAAAGCACACGCGAAGCGGAGGATTGTCTCCACGAGCTGTCACCATAATCTGGAATGATTTATAAATTGTATTAAGCTGGTCTTTATCTAAAGGAGGTGTTTCTTGACACCTCTTATTAAAAATCTCTAAAAAATCATTAATAAAATCATGAGGTTTGTATATAACGCATGGCGTTGCAGCATCTTCTTGGCCTTTTTTATAAGACCCATATAAAAACATATTTAAATAATGGACCTCTTCGTCAGCTTCGGTAAAGTCAATCAGGGCATGGCCTCCTTGTGGGCCAGCTGACGTTAACGGGGGCGAAATGCCAAACAAGCTGTTGAAGAACGGGATCACGTCGTCTATAACCATTCCTTCCTCGAAATCCTCTCGACTACCGAAAGGATCAAGAATTGTGGACTTGTCTTTTGGCAGCGGAATTCGAAATTGCGCTTTTGAAAGTATGGTAAAGTGTTCTCTTTGCAGAAATTCTTTAAAATCGTCGAATGAAAAATCAACATACATTTCGTGCCAGCAATTCCACTCATTTGTTCGGCTATCACGTTCGTCGCCATTGCGAATCATAGTTACAAAAGCAAAGTAATTCCTAAGCAGAGAGTTATTACCAGTAAATTGAGCAAACCTCAAAGTTGCTTGAAACCTCAAAGTTGCTATAGGACAGCCCACGACTGGATTATCATTAAACACCACTTGCGTTCCATAGTGGCGCTTGAAAGCTTCAGCTAGCTTCTGGTCGGTGTAGTCGGTATGATAGAGGCAGTCCGCCAAAAATCGCGCTTCTTTTTCAACAGAAGAGCCTATTCCTTGTAGAGACGCAGGATATGCTTGGAGTTCATCTTGGAGCCTTAGAAAAGGAGGAAAATCTGCGACTTGAAGGAATAATGCATGCGCTTTGAGATCGCTACCAAAAGAAGATGGAGGACTCAAAGGCTTCTCTACAGGTATTTTGAGGCTTTCAGCCACCATATACCAAAAATAAGGGTCGGCCCTTAAAAGGTACCAATTCTTACAAACCGTTCCAAGCGCAAGATAATCTTTTAGTTTTGGAAGATAACTGAAAATGCGAAAAACCATCTCATCAGGAAGAGTGCCTATCCGCCCATTTTCCGGCTCTGGCAACGTAGCGCGAAATGCATTGGCAAGCGAGCAACAGGTAAGTTTATTCATAAGTTCTCCTATGGACCTTCCTTGGCGGACTGGATGTCAAAAGAATTTAGAAACGCTTCGTGCTCTTCATTCTTGGGCATACCGTGAGGGTGAATGACAACCACTTTATAGAGCCGGCTCCCGACAAGGATCAGCCGCCCTTCGATCTCTTTCTCCCCTTCTTTCATGCTAAACTCAACAGCGGGGTAGCTTTTATGCTTAACCATTTTCTTGTCGATGAGCTGCGCGAAGGGCATATGGTTGAGAACCACTTTCATCGCACCCTTGAGCAGCGTGCTAGGGCTAAAAATTCTCCAGCGTTTGGGCAGTTCGAGATAGCTCACCGAAAACGTATGGTCGGACTGTTTTGCTTTGACTTCGTTCAAGTTCAAAGTTTGATCAGAGTTCGGAACGGGAACTTTCTCGGAGGCGACTACGGGCTTTTTCGGAAATTGGACAGTAAATTTGCCATCATCCGAGGCGTATTCCATCCATCCAGCTGTCGTGACTCCTTCTTCGTAGCGGATCGCAACATCGGAAAGGCTTTTTCCCATAAAAAGAGAAGAACCTGTGACGAGGGCAAGGGCGAGGGCGACGATGTAGCGCCATTTGCCGATGGGTTGTGTAAGGATGATCCCAGGACGCTGGGGAAGGAAGCAGGCCCGGTGAAGACTGTCCTGAAAGGAAAGATTAGGAATAGAGATTCTAAAAAGACGTTTGCCCGGCGTCGATCCTTTCTTATAGATAAGGTAGGCTTCGATGGGCACCCAAAGCAGGGGGGTGAGGATTGCATACAGAAAATAAAAAGATTCGTCGAATTCAAAGGGAAGGACTACAGAAAACAGAACGCCAATTAAATAAAAGATTCCATAATCTGTAATTCGTGCAAAGAATCTTCGCCAAAAGTTTAACATGGCTCTTATTATAAGATGATTTCCCCTTTTTATCAATGAAGGAAAGCGGTTTTTATATAGTTATTTTTTGAACACAAAGGCTTGCATCTGAATCACGCTTGCGGTATATTGCTGATCTTCTATGAAAAGATCTCTTTGTACTGTAACTCCCGCGGGCTGTATGGCCGGGGAACAAACGACATTCACCTTCTCCTATACGCCGGCCGCGAACCTCCCCAAGGGCGCCAAGTTAAGATTTGACTTGATGAATCAAAACCGGCCTATCGATTGGGAGATTCCCCAAACAGACCTCAAAGAAAAAGACAACCTTATCTGGGCAGAGATTGGCAATGGAAAGCCGCTTGCGGCAAAGGCCATCGAGAAAGCCGGCCAGCTGACCCCCCTTTACGAATTTACTCTCCCTTCCGAAGTTAAAGCTGGCGACACGATCAACATCTTCTTAGGCACCTCTTTAAAGACGAAAGAAAAAGGAAGCCGCGCGCAGACATTTGTGCAGCGCCGCCGCCCCTTCCATCTCTACATCGATCCTCGCGGCAAGGGGGATTTCCGGGAACAAGAGGCGTTCCATATCGATATCCGCGGCAACGCCTTGAGCAACATTCGGATTTTGGCTCCCTCGCTCGTCGTACGCAATAAACGGTTTGATGTGATGGTCCGCTTTGAAGACAAATTTGGGAACCTTTCCAATTTGGCCCCCGAAGGGACCCTCATCGAGCTCTCCTACGAAAACCTCCGGGAAAATCTCAATTGGAAGCTTTTTGTCCCGGAGACGGGGTTTTTAAGCCTGCCCAATCTCTACTTCAATGAACCGGGTGTTTACAAAATCCAGCTCAAAAATCTCAAATCGGGTGAAAAATACTTTTCCGCTCCTATCAAATGCCTCTTTGAATCCCCCGTCAGCCTCTACTGGGGCCTCCTCCATGGAGAGTCCCTCAAATACGATGCGACCGATAACATCGAAGGGTGCCTCCGCTATTTCCGCGATGAACGCGGTCTCCACTTTTTTGCGACCTCTCCTTTCGAAAGCACAGAAGAGACGTCGAACGATACGTGGAAAACCATCACCCATCATGTTGCCGAGTTCAACGAGCAGCAACGCTTCGTCACTTTCCTTGGATTTCAGTACCAAGGCGATGAAGAAGACGAGGGGCTGCGCCATATCCTGTATTCCAAAGATCAAAAGGGCCTTCAGCGTAAAAAAGACGCCAAGACCAGCTCCCTCAAAAAACTCTCTAAAGCCGTCAACCCCAAAGAAACCCTGTCCATCCCCTCTTTTTCGATGGCCAAGGGGCTCGTGACCGATTTCACCAACTTCGATCCGACCATTGAGCGCGTTGTCGAAATATATAACGCCTGGGGATCCTCCGAGTGCACCGTAAAAGAAGGCAACCTCTTCCCCATTAAAACAACGGGAAAAGAGGGATATCCGGAAACCCCTGAGGGCTCCATCCTCAAGGCCCTCAAAAACAACTGCCGCTTTGGCTTCGTTGCCGGCGGACTCGACGATCGCGGCGTTTACAGCGAGCTCTATGCTGGCGATCAAGTGCAGTACTCTCCAGGGCTCACAGCTGTCTTAGCTGTGGAGCAAACACGCGACGCCATTTTCCAAGCCCTCTCTAATCGCGCTTGCTATGCAACGACGGGCCCCCGCATCGTCGTTAGCCTTACCATTGCCGGAAGCGGCATGGGGACCGAGCTCGACACCAAAGTAAAGCCCGGCCTCATGCTCAACCGCCATATCGTCGGCAGCGTCGCCGGTACCGCAACGATCAAAGAAGCTACTCTCATGCGCAATGGAGTGCCCATTAAGACGTTCCACTCCAAAAACTACATGCTCGACTTTGAGTTCGATGATTCCGAGCACCTCAGCAAGTTAGCGCTTTCCTCCCCTGATGAACGGCCCCCATTCGTCTTTTACTACCTGCGCGTCTTGCAAGAAGATGGCCATATGGCATGGAGCTCGCCGATTTGGATCGATATTCCTGACCTCATCGATGCGAATCCGAAAAAATCGAAGAAGAAATGAATAAAGAGAGATTGTTAACGCAAAGGCGCGGAGGCACAAAGTCAGCTTTGCGTTAAAAATCCTCTTCGCCTCTTCTCAGAAGCTTATGCATAGAATTATTCTCGGGTCGCAATCTCCCCGCCGGCGCGAAATCTTAGATTTTTTTGCTATTCCCTTTCTGCAGCTCTCTTCGAATTTTGACGAAGAATCTGAACCCTACGGCGGAGACCCGAAAAAACACGCCCTTCATCTCTCCCAAAAAAAAGCTGAAACCATCGCCAAAAATTATCCTGACGATGTGATCCTGACAGCCGATACCACCGTCTGTGTCGATGGCAAAATGCTGAATAAACCGTGCGATGAAAAAGAGGCCTTTGCCTTCCTTTCCCTGCTTGCAGGGCGTTGGCAATCGGTCTTTACCGGCGTCACCGTGCGCCATGGCAATAAAGTCTACAGCGACACAGAAGAGACGCGCCTGCTTTTTCACAAGCTCTCGCCCGCGCAAATTAAAAAATTCCATCAACATTGCTCTTTTCTCGACAAAGCCGGCGGCTACGCGATCGAAAAGAGCGGAAGCCTCATTGTTGAGCGCATCGAAGGATGCTACTATAACGTCATGGGCCTTCCGATCAATACCACGACCCGCCTTCTGGACAAAGTCGGAATTGATCTTTGGAATCATTTAAAATCCTTTTAGGAAACTAATCTTCATTATGGTATGCTTTCTGCTAAAAATTAAGAGGTTTTTATGTTTTCTGATTTTCTACACTTTTCATCCGCGCGAGTGGCTGCAATTATCACCGTAACAGCCGATACAGCGCTCTACGACCAAGCCTTTGAGCGTCGGGATTTTCCCGCCATTGTTAAAAACAACGATTTGTTTTGGGTGCATTCTGCAAAGCCCTTCTTCCGCATCAGTTATTGGAAAATCAAGCAGCCTTTTACGTTTCAATCAAAGAAAAAACAATAACGATTACTGGAAGAGAACATATGATTCCTGCAGTACAAAGTACCGTGGAAGATCTAAGACATCGGATGTGGACAGGGCTGGAAATCTATCAAGATGTTGAAATCCTCGCTATAAAAAGAGGTGCGAGTACTCCGGACGTTTTTTTGAACTCCAAGCAACCATTGGTAGTCTATAACGATCAAACTGCTATCATTATGAGTTGGTATAATACATACATCCGACCTGCATTGCCCTCTCTTGCGGCATCATGCGGGGCAACGCACGTTGCAGGAACCCAACAACAGCAGGTACAATTAAATAAGCATGGATCAACCCAGATAGAAACGATCGAAGCGCAAACTATTTCTATCCATTGGAACAAAGACTGTCATCTCATGTATACCATGGCTCCTAAGCAAATTCTGCCCTCTCCTCAGATGGATCAAGGACTCTATCAGCTCCAGCAAAAGGGAAAGCTCTGCGATTTTTCTTTGAAAAATAAGGAAGAATCTATTCCTGTCCACTCAGCCGTTTTATTTATGCGCGGAGGCCCTGTTTTGCAAACGCTCCTTGAAAGCAATATGAAAGAGACAAAAGAAGGAGCCATCAACTTTCCTGAATATTCCAAAGCGACGCTGCAAGCCTTAATCGACTTCCTCTATTTGGATGGCCCAGCTTTTTTGAAAACATACCAAGAAAAAGTTCACACCATCGATTTGACAGAACTCTTCGTCTTTGCCAACACCTATCAAATCAGCTCTCTGATCGACTGTTGCACGAATCTTTTGTCCTTGTACGCCCAGCCAGAACAGGTCGAGGCCCTTGAGCCGCTAGCACAGCTCTACAAGAATAAATACCTCCAAGATTTATGTACCCAGCTGCGCAAGGTCGACAATATTTCATAAGTGCTAGATGATAGGGCGAATGGGACTCTTAGGACTGATTCTTGCCTCTGCGCTTGTCGTCGAACCGCAGCAGATTGCCTATTTGGTGCAATCGAAACAAGTGCCTGCTGCGATCGATCTTTATGACACCTATCATAAAGCGCGCACAAGCCACGACTATGAACTTCTCCAGCGCCTCGGCATCCTCCTCCTGGAACAGGGCATCCGCAGCACCGATGTCGAAACGCAAGTCTTAAGCCTCTACGGCGCCTCGATCGCCGGACATCAATCTTCCATCGATATTCTCGAAGAGGGCATCAAAAGCCCCTACCCCGAAAGTCAAATGGCCGCCACCCGCTTCCTAGCCGGGCTACAAGATGATAGATGCGACAGACTCCTCATCAAAGCGATGAACTCCCCCTTTCTCATGGTCCGCATGGAGGCCGGTTTTCATTTGGCGACGCGCAAGCATTTCAAAGCCGTCGGCCAAATCGAAGCGCTGATGTACCGCATTCCCCATCCTTATTGGGCCTATTTCCCTCAATATTTTGCCCTCATGGGCACGAACGACGCGATCTCGGTTCTCCGCCAGTTGATGGAAGACCCTTTCAGCCCTGTCCGCGTGCAGGCCATCCTCAATGCGGCCCGCTACGGCCGCGATGACCTCCTCCCCAAAATCCGCGCCCATGCCACCCACGCCCATGTCGACGAGCAAGAGGCCTGCGCCCTGGCGCTGGGGTTTCTCAAAGATTCTAAATCGATCCCCCAGCTAAAAAAACTCAGCAAGGCTCCCGACTCCGCTGTGCGACTCGCCACCCTGCAAGCGCTGCATCTTCTCGGCGATAGCGACGCCGCAGCCGCCATCACCGCCCTCGCCCAAGAAAATAACCTCTTTGCGATCACGCTTCTCGGAGAAATCCCCGGCAGCCAAGAGACCCTTGCCAAGCTCGTTTCGAGCCACGATCCGCAAATCAAGTTCAACGCCGCCTTTGCGCTCCTCAAACAGCGCGACGGCCGCGCGCTGCGGCCTCTAGAATATTTCCTCATCCAAGATGCGCACGACATAGGCTATCAGCCGCAAGTCTCTCCCGGAACAGGCTTTGTCAGTTGGAAGGTCGTCTCCTCTGTTCAAGAACAAGCCAAGGCCAGCTTTTTCGATCTTCTGGGCATCACACTGCAACTGCGCGAAGAGATCGTCGCTCGGTCCGTCGAGCTGCCCGAAAGCGATTTCCTCCATCTTTCGCGCCTCATCTTTGAGACGCGCCAGTTCGATCTCATCCCCCTCGTCTGCTCCCTCCTCGAGAACCACCGCTCTCCTGGAGCGATCAAACTTCTCAAGGAAAAGGCCCACACGGCAGGAGCGCCCCTCATCCGCGCTTACTGCAATCTCAGTCTCTTGCGCCTGAAAGAAGAAGGCCCCTACGAAGAGGCCGTGCGCGCCGCCCTAGCCTCGATGAAATCGACCGAGCTCATTCAGTTCCGCCCTGATGTGCCCCTCGAGCTGCGCACGGCGATCTCGCCCCATCAGCTTACCCCGGAAGAGACTTCCCGCTTCCTGATCGAAGCCTACCAAACGCTCGCCGACCGGCATGATGAAAAAGGCGTTGAAATCCTTCTTTCCGCCCTCAAAGAGGGCAATCCTAAAAACCGTTACGTCCTCGCCGGGCTGCTCGCCCGTTCGCTGCAGTGATCAAATAAATTAAGATTTTAAAGCTAATTTACCTTCTTGGTGAGCGATAATATCTTGAACGCCGCTGCAAGAAATCCCCTTTTCCTCTAATCTAGTCCTTTTATGCGCCGTTTTCTTCTAGCCCTTTCCCTCTGCACCGGTCTTCTCGCGGAAGAACCGTCTAAACCCGTGGAGGAAGAATACAAAATCGATCTCAAGGATCCCACCTTTAGCCATGGCGTGATTGAAACGACCCAAGGGGGCGTCATCACAGGAGAAAGGCTGCGCATCCAGGCCCAAAAAATTACCTACACTAATCGCATCGAAAATGGCCAGACCGTCAAAAAGGCCATTGCCGAAGGCGACCTCCTCATGGAGTTCCAAGGAAAACCCTTCGTCGGCAGCAAGCTCGAGTTCGATTTCACAACGAAGCGCGGAACGCTTTGGGATGGAAGAACGATGACCGACTATTGGTTTGTCGGCGGCGACATGATCGAGCTGGAGCCCGACGGCAGCTATTTTATTACCAATGCATTCATTACCACGGTGGAAGGGCAAAATCCTTGGTGGGAACTCAAATCTTCCCGGATGGATGTGACGGACAACAGCATTTTGTCGGCAAAAAATATCAAGATCAGCTTCTTTGATTTTCCCCTCTTTTGGCTCCCCTCTTTTAAAATGAACATGAAATGGATCAAGGATTTTCCGATTCGTTACAAATTTATCTGGGACCAAGTCCTCAAGCAAAAGATCTCTCTGCGCTATGAAGTCTACTCGACGGAAACTTTCTCCCTCTTTGCCCGATTCGACTACCGGTTTAAAAAACACGAAGGCCCCGGCGGCGCTATCGAGACCAATTACAAATCCTTAGACGAAAAAACCCTCTTCCAAACGAAAAGCTACGGCGCCTACGACAAGGTCGTCCCCGAAGAACATGGCAATAAGAGATTCCGGCTGCAGGGCCTCTATATCACCCAGTTCAATGATGAAAAGACCCATCTCCATGCCAGCTATGACCGCCTAAGCGACGACAAAATGCCCCAAGACTTCAAGAGCGACGACTTTGAGGTCAATACGCAAAAGCGCACCATTTTATGGGTCACGCATCAAGAGAGGACGTTCTTTTCAAGGTTCAACTTCCAGCCCCGCATCAACTCGTTCCAAAGCATCAACCAGCAGCTCCCCTATGTCATGACGAACCTCAAGCCCTTCCAGCTCGGCACGTCCGGCATCGTCTCGGAAAATTGGTTCTCGGCAGGCTACCTGGACTATGTCTATGATAAAAAACTCAAAAATCAACTTCCCAGTACAGCCGCAGGACGGTTCGAGGCCGTCACCAACTTTTACCGCCCGCTTTCTCTCTCTGTCCTAACGGTCACCCCCAACGTCGGCGCCACGGGCATTTTCTACACCAACAATGAGCGCCACCACTCGACCGGACAAGGCCTCGTGACCTATGGCCTCGACATGCGCACCCAAATCCTCCGCAATTATTCCTGGGTGCGGCATAAGATCGAACCTTCCCTTCAGTACACGGGCAACACCCGGCCCACCTCCTCGAACAACGACCATTTCTTTTTCAGCATCGACGATGGATTTGCTTATCTCAATCAATTCCGCCCAGGCCTCCGTCAATCGTTCTATCCCCGCAACCCCGCTTACCTCCCCAGCGTTTACTGGGATCTTTACACCTACGCCTTCCTCGGCAAAACGGCCTTCCATCGCACCGTCCCCAAAGCCTACACCTCCATCGAGGTCAGCCGCCCCACATTTGCGATCAAGAGCACCTTTGGCTACAACATGCAGCAAGAGCTGTGGGACTACACGAATGTGCGCGCCGACTGGACCGTGAGCGAATATCTCGCCTTCGGGGCCGAGTACCGCCATCGCAGCCGCTACGATTGGAGAAAAGCCGAGCATGAGAACTTTTACATGGATATCGCCCGTCCGATTTCCGAGCTCGTCCGCTCCCCCATCTCGGATGGCCGCAATACATTTCTTACCAAGTTCTTCGTCCGCTTCGCCCCCACCTGGACGCTCCAGTTCGGATCCCATCATGGATGGGGCCGCCGCAATGAGCCCGACTACAATTCCTTCTCTATGAAGATTGCCACGATCCTGACCGGCCGCTGGCAGCTGGAACTAGGCCTTTCGTTCGACCCCGCCAAGAAATGGCAGCTCGTCTATCCGACCCTCCGGCTGATAGGCAGACCGTTCTAATTCTCTAATTATCAAAGATTTATATCCTTATGCCATAAAGCTCTTAATCATATATTAATTTTTATTACAAAAATAAAAATGATATAATAATAGATACAAATAAGGATAATATTATGAAAAGTTGGCTAAATCCCAATAATTACGTTAAATCAACACAGCAAGAACACGTTCACTCTAATATTGACGGCATCAGCGGTGAAAAGGGCGCTCAATTATTCACCTCGCTCATTTATGCCGCCATGCAAGGTGCTGAACTTGGAGACAATGTTTGCCGACTATTTCCTATGAAGAAGATTGTCGCATGCAATATCGAAGGAACCCAATTTGCCGTACAATTTGAAAAAGATTTCGAGGCAAAAATTACAAATGTCGAAGCAAATGGAGAAAAGCAATTCCAAGGAGCAACTTTTTCTATTCCTCGCATCATCAAAGGAACACTGGACCCAATGATAGGCAAATTAGAATTTGCAGATAGTGCCCATGCGCTGAAGGTTTCATTATTGCTCTGGGATAAACAGGTAGGATGGGGAAGTTGGAGCAAGCAAGTCACTGCAAGCGCGCCCTTCATGCCTCTCTATAGTGTCCAATATGTAGAAAAAACCGACTCTTTTATCTTAGGTGGAATTTCCAATTTATCGATGGCAGTTCCTCGTGCCGTCTTCGAAGCAACTTTTAAGAATTACCAGTTCGTTTAATCGCAGCTCGTCACAGATGTTATAGCGCCCGTGGTAGTTAGAGGGCCGACATTATCCGCGCCATAGGCGAGATTGAAGTTCGATGGCGATCCCAAATTCCAGAAAAGATAACCGAATCCCGGAAGATTATTCATTATTACGTTATCCTGGACATTCACACAGCGTGGGTGATCAGAGACAATGGCCACTGAATAAAATAGATTCGTGTTGGAGTTGTTAAATGAATTGTTGATAATATTGTAAACTACATTCCCGCCATTATTTCCGTCTTCGATGGGATTTGCCCATCCCGTCGAAGAGTTAACACCTGTAAAAGTATTGTTTGTAATGTTGATCAACCCTGTAGGACCATTCACATAAATCCCTGTGGTAGGACTTGTGTTGTCCGTGGCAAGAAATGAACAATGATCGACCGTCATGCTAACAGCATTACCCTCCGCCAAAACTGCATTCGGGGCTGAAATGCTTTGGCAGGTGATCGTGTTATATGAAATTAATATTCCACTCTTTCCATTGTTGACAATGAAGTTAGTCCCAAATCCATTGATATCAAAACCTGTCACCTGATTGTTGTTGGCCAAAGAGATGACAGTACCGGGTGCTCCCTGGTCCGAGATGACCGGGGTGCCCGCAGCTAGCGCCGGGACTCCAATCGTTCCTTTGGTTGTCGCAAAAGCATAGGGCATTCCTGCGCCGAGGAGGCTTTGGCCGTTTTTCAGTGTGATGCCGACATTCTGTCCATTGTCGGTGCCGTCTCCCGGGAAAACATAAATCACATCATTGGGAGATGAGGCGTTTTCCGCAGCGAGGAGCGTATTGAAAGGAGATTCGAACGTTCCCAGCGAGTGGCTTGTATTATCAACAAAGTAAAAGACCCAAGGCAATCCGGTAGCAGGGTCGATCGCAACACTCTTATGCCGCTTGCGTTTGGTGACGATGATCTCTTGGCGGTCGACGCTTTGGTAAGCGCGATCCCTTAAGGCCTTCTCATGCGAGCAGGAAGTTTGCGGACGTTTGGTGATTTTTTGCTTTGCTCCCAGAGGGATCATGAAACTGATCTCGCCCTGGACAATGTTTCTAAATACGGAATCGTAAGAGTAGCTTGCCTGCAGGGCGAAGTAGTTCCAGAACGTCGCCTTCAGCCTTCCTTCGCCTCCAGCCGCATTTTTCCCTTCTCCGCTAAAATAGTAGGGCCCTGCTGCAGCGTAAAGATCGATATGCGCGCAAGGATGGAAATAGCCGCCCGCTTCAGCATTGCCGCCCGTCATAGCGAATTCTCGCTTTTGCGAGAGGATCATGCTGTGGCCTTCAAAACCATAAAATTTCGTGTCATAGAAATGGCTTCTCCTGCGGCCGACAGGAAAATATCCGTTGGCTCGAAAATCCCATTTTTCATCGAGCACTTCGAAGCCGATTCCAATCTGATTGTATTTTTTATGCTGAGTTCCGCGGTAATCGTAATAGGCATTGACGCCCCAAACGACATTAGAGGTGTAGCGCACGCCCATGCCAGCATTGGCAGCCCACTTGCCGTCGTTAAAAATATGCCCTCGGATATCGAAGAAAGGCAGGATGCGGGTATTGGCGAGACTAGGAGGTGTGAAAAACCCTTCGAGCGTGGTGTATCCGCGGTTATATCCGATGCCATTGGCCTCGATATGGCGGACGCCGAGGCGGTAAGGTTGTTTCGAAATATCGCATTCAGGCTCTGTTTTTTCGACAGGAGGTGCAGAACTAACTATTTCTTCCTGCTGCTTTTCTTGCGCAATTAGCGAATGCTTGTGGCGAAAAAGGGATCCCTGGGCTGAAAGCATGGAAAACGAAATAAGCGATGAGGCAAGCAAAGCAATAGACGTCTTAGACATAAAGAGCTCCTTAAACGGATGTATACAAAACTCGGCTGATTATAAACAACAAGCGAAAGACACCCTCTAAACTCCGTTCTTTACAAGTTTTCCTTTATTCTTTAGAAAGAAAATTATTCAGACAAAGGAGTCAATATGCATCTTAGACGCTATGCAGCACCTGTAGTTCTTGGTCTTGGAATTTTATGGGTCGCTTATGGGTTTTACACAAAACATCGTATTTCTACTGCCAGGGACGAAGCCCAAAAAATGGCACAAATGGAAGAGCGGTCAAGCTCGAAGGTAAAATGGAGTTACCTCGGCGGAGGATTGCTCATCATCCTCGGCGGCGGCGTGTTATATCTGCGCAGCAAGAAAAGAGGAAAACGGTAGCGAACACGCTACAGTTTTACGCGTTCTTCAATTTCTTCTTCATAGCGCGCAGGTCAGGCTCTAAGCTCCTGCGCGTTTTTTCATCCACGCGATCGATATAGAGCACCCCATTGAGATGATCGTTTTCATGCATGATGCTGCGGGCATTGTAGCCTTCAAAAGATTCTTCCTGCGTTTTCCCTTCTAGATCGGTCCAGACGACCCGGATTTTTTCAGGGCGTTCGACCTTCGCGCGCATGCCGGGAAGCGAAAGGCACCCCTCTGAGTCGATGAGCGTCTCCTTGGAATACTCAACGATACGAGGATTGATATAGACATAGGGCGATGTCAT
This sequence comes from uncultured Verrucomicrobiae bacterium, assembly GCA_963813135.1. Taxonomy (GTDB): domain Bacteria; phylum Chlamydiota; class Chlamydiia; order Chlamydiales; family Rhabdochlamydiaceae; genus SZAS-15. The sequence goes on from CAWEXY010000018.1 coordinate 21,018, forward strand.
GGTCCATCTTCCATCCTCATGGTGGATGTAGCGGCATAAAATGAAGACTCGATGGAGCGCTCCAATTTGGACGGCCGCCATTCCGGCCCCGTCGTGTTCTTTTGTCGTATCGATGAGATCTTGCACAAGCTGATGGATATCGGGCGTTATTTCCTTAACCGGTTCGCTTTTGCGGCGAAGGGTAGGATTGCCATAGTAAACTAGAGGCCGTTTCATTCAGCGGCTTCCTCGATCGCAGCAGGAAGGGGCGTGCGTCCGCCTTTGGCAAGAGATGCAGACCATAGGGAAAGAATCACACAGGCGATCATGAAAATGATCCCGAGCCAGCCGGTGAACTTCTTGAGCACCGCTGCAGTTGAAGTCCCGAAGAGCGACTCGCCGGGATCTCCCCCAAAGGAAGCGCCAAGGCCCAGGCTCTTGCTTTCCTGCACCAGGACGGTGATGCAAACGACGGCGCAGAGAAGGACGAACAAAAACAGCGTAAAATAAAATAGGAACATCATAGATTTAGTATCTCCTGAAATGTTTGAGGGGTTAAGGCGCTTCCACCGATGAGGGCGCCGTCTATGTCGGGTTGTTTAAGTAGCGCTGCTGCATTCTGCGGCGTGACAGACCCGCCATAGAGAATAGGCGTTTTATCGGCGCGCTCTTTTCCCCACATTTGGGCAAGAAGCGCGCGGCACAACTGGTGAGCTTCCTCCGCTTGGGCCGCAGTGGCTGTTTTGCCGGTTCCGATCGCCCAGACAGGCTCATAAGCGATCACCATATCGGCGGCGGGAAGATTTTAAGCTGCCGTTGCAGTACGGCTGCCATTTGGCCTTGTTCTCTCTCCTCCTCGGTCTCGCCGATGCAGAAAAGGGGTGTAAGGCCGGAAGAAAGGGCGCGCTCGACTTTTTTGAGGATGCGCTCGTCGGTCTCGCCAAAAAGCCGCCGTCTTTCAGAGTGGCCTAGGATGACAAAGGCCGCTCCTGCCTCGAGGATCATCGAGGCGGAAATTTCGCCCGTAAAGGCCCCTTGGGCCTCTTCGTGCATGTTCTGGGCGCCGACGGTCACAAAAGATCCCTTGAGCGCAGAAATCGCCGTAAAAGGCGGCGCAATCCAGACTTCGGCATGGGAAGGGCGTTTAAGCTGCCGAATAAAATCTTTAGCTTCCGCAGCCGTCTTGTGCATCTTCCAGTTAGCGACGAGAATTCTTTTTCGCATAATTGCTCTCTATTGTAGTCTAAATCCTTAGATAAATGGAACCCATTCTTACAGTCTCCGAGCTGACCTTTGCCATCAAAAAACAATTAGAGGGCCGTTTTGCCATGGTCGTCGTCCGAGGAGAAATCTCGAATTTTAAAGAGCAAGCCTCGGGCCATCATTATTTTACTTTAAAAGACGCCGAGTCCCAGATCTCGGCCGTCTTCTTCCGCGGTAATAATAAATCTTTAACACGCCCCCTCAAAAATGGCGACCAGGTCGTCGTCCGCGGAGAACTCTCCGTCTACGCCCCTCGCGGCAACTACCAGATCATCGTCCGCGACCTGCAATATGCCGGCGTGGGAGAGCTCCTCCTCAAGCTCCATGAGCTCAAAGCCAAGTTAGAAGCCAAAGGTTGGTTCGACAAACAATTTAAAAAGCCCCTCCCCCACATCCCCAAGACTATCGGCGTCGTGACGAGCCCCACAGGAGCGGTGATCCAAGACATCCTCAATGTCCTCACACGCCGGCTCACCAACTTCCACCTCATCTTGAACCCTGTCAAAGTCCAAGGCGACGGCGCTGCCAGAGAAATCGCCCAAGCCATCGACGACTTTAATCGCCATGGGATGGCCGATGTCCTCATCGTGGGCCGCGGGGGCGGCAGCCTGGAAGATTTGTGGGCGTTCAACGAAGAGATCGTCGCTGACGCGATCTTCCGCTCTAAGATCCCGATCGTCGCCGCTATAGGGCATGAGACCGATGTCTCCATTGCTGACTTCGTCGCCGATGTGCGCGCGCCCACCCCCTCCGCTGCTGCCGAGCTCATCTCCGCAGAAAAAGCGCAGCTCCTCCAATCTCTCAGTCAAAGCACGCAGCGCCTGGACCAATCGATGCGCCATCTGCTCCATCGCTACCAAGAACGACTTAGTTCCATGGAGCGGCAGAGCGCCTTTTCCTCCCCCTCGCGTTGCTAGGGACAGCCTCCCAGCGGCTTGACGACCTGCAGGGGCAAATCGACCTCAGTATGCAACAAAAAATTTCCTCTACAAAGATGCATCTGCAAACCCTCTCGCGTATGAAAGAGGCGCTCAGTCCCGCCCAGCGCATTCCCCTCCTGCGGCAAAAGCTCGCCCAACTCGCCAGCCACCTCAAGGCGATCGACCCCAAAAATCTCTTATCTAAGGGCTATGCGATGGTGTTTGATGAGCGAGGATCGGTCGTCACCTCCTCCCAAGAAGCTACTTCGGGGAATCCCGTCCAGATTCAATGGCACGATGGCCGAAGAAGGCCATATTTCTCCTTAAACCCCAAAAAATTGCCAAAAAGCTGGCTTAAATCCCAAAAAGTCGCCAAAATGCAGTAAAAGGGGGTCGTTAATGACCACATTCTTGCCCGAGGTCTTTGTTTCCAACGCCGCTCTTGCCTCAAGGGTCTTCAAGGAGTTGAAGAAGGGGCTTCTTCGGAAACTAGGGAGTCGGGTGCTATACCACCAATTTATCCGACCCGCCAGAGGCATTAATCAAGCGCCATGCTTGGTTTATCGTGCAAGAACTCTTCCCGAAAGCATAATCGTGGATCGCACGGCCCTCGAACATCGGCCCGCCGCCGATGGATCGGTCTTCATAGTATCTAAGAAAAAGAGGGCCGTTCATCTTCCAGGCCTATCGATCCATCCCCGTAAAGGACATGGGCCGCTGGAGGAAGATAAGCCGTTCATGGGAAAGCTCTATTTGTCTTGCCCGGCGCGAGCATATTTAGAAAATTTATGTAAAAGGCGGACGCGCACGCAAAGGAACGTATCGTCCGGACACTTTCCCGTCAAGAAGTTGAAGATCGGCTTAGAAACTGTTTTACAAGGCGCCGGAACGTGAAGCTCTGCAAGCCCTTCGCGATGAAGCTAGAGCGAATTTCTGAACAGATCGACCTGTCGAAAAAGAATTTAAAATCTTGGATGGTTTAATCGGGGCACTTCTAGGAACACGTCATGTACGATGTACTTCTCCCATTGCAACGGCTCGGACTCAAGGCGTTGCCGTATGATCCTAAACGACTCGATCTTTTTCCAGAAGCTCTATGAGTCACTGGCGAATGTAGAGCATCCCGGATCGTTTCATCGCCCACTGCGGGCTCTGCTCTTCCTTTTTTTGAAGCGTATTTTTCGAATTTTATCGAGGGAACTGAGTTTCCAGGTTGCCGAGGCGGCTGGAAATCATCTTTCAAGGCAAAATTCCTCAAAATCGACCTAAAGATGCTCATGACATTTTAGGCACCTACCAGATCGTTTCGGACATGAAAGAGATGACCACATGCCCTAAAAATGAGGATGAGCTCATCGTCATTCTCAAGCGCCGTCATGCGCTCTTGATGCAGGGGCGCCCTGAGGTGCGCCCAGGGGAGTTTAAAACGTCGGTAAACCATGCCGGCTCCACGCTTTTGTAGCTCCTGATCTCGTCGAAGGGACCTTAAGAAAGGGATTTCAGTGGTTCCAAGGACTGACCACCCCCTTTCAGAGGGCGGTTTACATGATGTTCTTAGTCGCAGAAGTCCATCCTTTCTCTGATGGAAATGGGAGATGCGCTCGGATCATGATGAACTGCTGAGTCAGTCGCTGCAGAACAGGCGAGGATGATCATCCCCATATCTTCAGAGATGACTATCTTTCGGCACTCAAGGCGCTCACACATCAGGCACGAGCGGATGCGCTAATCCGCGTCCTGGATTTTGCTCAGAAATACACTTCCCTCATCGACTGGAGCGATTTTAAAAAAGCGCATGCGATGCTTTTAGCAACGCATGCCTTTGAAGACTCAACGACAGCAGAGGTGATGGGCCATCGGCTAATCCTTCCGTAAAAACCACAAATTGAGTTATTCTATTATTTATATGGAAAAAGAATTGACGTTTGAAGAGGCGTATAAACGCTTAGAAGAAATTTTAGAAAAGATGAACTCAGGCAAAGCCTCGCTCGATAGTTCCCTCTCGCTCTATGAAGAAGCCGATAAACTCATTACCACCTGCCAAAGTAAGCTTGACCGAGGCGGAACGAAAAATCGAGGTCCTTCTTAAAAACCGCAGCGGCGAACTGGCCCTCAATGAAACAGGCCAACCACAAACGGCAGACTTCCCATGATCATCGCCATTTTTCCCAATACGCATAAGAGTGAATCTAAAATACTGGCTATCGGTATCCGCGAGTTTTTAATCAGCCATGGTGTAAAGTCGTCGCGGAAGACGCCGATGCCAAAGAAATAGGCGCGACTCCCCTTTCCCAAGTGGATCCTAAAAAAATCGATTTTCTCTTATCGATGGGCGGCGATGGCACGATCCTGCGGCTCGTTCATGAGTATGAGCAACTGAATGCCGCGATCCTGGGGATCAACATGGGCCATCTGGGCTTCATGGCCGATGTGCCTCTCTCAGACGTCTATCCTAGCCTCGAAGAGCTCCTCAAAGGCGCCTATCACATCGAAGACCGGCTTTCCTTGCAGGGCAGCTCGCAAGAAAAAAGTGTTTTGCCGTCAACGATATCGTCGTGCATCGCGGCCAGAACCAAAGCCTTATCGAAATTGCCATCCATGTCGGCGGCACGTATCTCAATACCTTCGAAGCCGACGGGGTCATCGTCGCCACTCCAAACGGGTCAACAGCCTATTCTCTTGCAGCGGGCGGGCCGATTTTAAGCCCTACCCTCGACGCGGTCGTCATCACGCCCATTTGCGTAAACACCATCTCCGAATTGGCCTATCGTGCTCACCGCGGACCAGGAGATACAGATTCAATATTTCTTAGCCCCTATAAACACCTCGAAGTCCGGGCCGATGGATTTACACATTTCCCTTTGCCCACCGGCGAAATGCTCCATATCCAAAAAGGGCCTAAAAAGTTCCGTCTGGTTCAACTCAAACGGCAAGATTATGATTCCGACCCTTCGCACGAAATTAGGCTGGGCTGGCAAGCTGCGCTAAGGAGATCCTGAATAACTGCTTTGTTTCGGTGGCAATAGGAATTTTTGGGAGGCAGCGAATGACTCCTCAAGCAGCGGTCTTTCGCCACTGGAGATAGCCGAATGTGGCGACTGAAAAGGAAACGGTATGCCAGAACGTTTGCGAATAGAATCCTGTCGTGTGCGCCCGAATAATCCAATACGCGATCGCCATCAAAGACAGAAGCCAACCTATAGGCAATTTTTTAATTTTTAAAATATTGCCCATCTGAATCGTCATGCCCGCGACAAAATCCGTTATCTCAAAGAAGAACGATTGTTCGATGTTCATCTGAGCAATTATGAAAAATTATCGATATCTCTAGTACAGAAAACTCCTAACTAATTCATTTTTAACGTGTTTTTTTGGGGGGGGGGGGGGGGGGGGGGGGGGGGGGGGGGGGGGGGGGGGGGGGGGGGGGGGGGGGGGGGGGGGGGGGGGGGGGGGGGGGGGGGGGGGGGGGGGGGGGGGGGGGGGGGGGGGGTTTTTTTTTTAAAAAAAAAAAAAAAAAAAAAAAAAAAAAAAAAAAAAAAAAAAAAAAAAAAAAAAAAAAAAAAAAAAAAAAAAAAAAAAAAAAAAAAAAAAAAAAAAAAAAAAAAAAAAAAAAAAAAAAAAAAAAAAAAAAAAAAAAAAAAAAAAAAAAAAAAAAAAAAAAAAAAAAAAAAAAAAAAAAAAAAAAAAAAAAAAAAAAAAAAAAAAAAAAAAAAAAAAAAAAAAAAAAAAAAAAAAAAAAAAAAAAAAAAAAAAAAAAAAAAAAAAAAAAAAAAAAAAAAAAAAAAAAAAAAAAAAAAAAAAAAAAAAAAAAAAAAAAAAAAAAAAAAAAAAAAAAAAAAAAAAATTAATAAATAATTAAATGATTAATTAGCATTTAAATTTTTATAGTTTCGTACTATAATAAGCAAAACAAAAAGGATAACTATGATTAGCACAAGATCATTAAATGTATTAACTAAAGTGGGCATTGATTCACTCAAAGGATGTCTGTTGGGGACCTTAGCCAATAAAGCGGGCACCTATGCCGGAGAACAAGTCACGAGCGATACAGAAAAAAAAGTATGGACAGGCTTTGCAGGCAGCATCGCATCCCAGGCCGCCCTCGTCTACGGCTTAGAGAAAAAACGATGGTGCAAAATAGGAGTGACGATAGCGACCACTAAAGTAATCGCCTTATTTTTTTCTGCCTTTCCGTCCCAGGAACAGAGACCGGCTTACAGGGAAAATATTATGGAGCCAAAACATACCGAAAACAAAATGCTATTCGATAAGCCCTGGCAAAAATTGCTGGCTTTCGGCGCTGGTAGTACAGCTGCATTCCAAGTGACTAAACGATTTGGTCCTGTATGGGGTCTTGTGATCGGAAACCTTGTCGCAGGCGTCCCTGTCAGAGTCTAAAGTCTTGAAGGGTCTATAGTGCAGTGCATGATGCAGTCCATTCGATGCATAAGTAACATGCACAAGGCCATCAAAAGCGCGTGCTGCTGAAGGAAATTGTGCATCGCCCTTTTCCAGAACGAGAACTCTTTCCCAAGAAAGTCCGCCGTCCGCAGTTAGGGCCGCCGTAAGAGCTTTTCTCTCTTTGTGCGAATCATTAAAAAACAAAAGCGCTTTTCCATTTCCTAAATCGACAACATCGATGCCGCTATCGGGATTGGGCAACGTCGTGGCCTTGAGAGGCTCCCAGCTGTTTCCTCCATCGCGAGATACCGAAGTGTAGATCCACCCTATCTCCTTATTCTTCCATGCTCGATCGCGGCAGACTAAGCGGATATTGCCTTCTTTATCAAGAAAAAGCGCCGGCTCAATGGCGCCAAAAGGTTGTCCCCGAATGGAAAGCGGTCCGCGGCTGGTCCATGTTTTTCCATCATAGATGTTGATATAGAGGGCCGTGGAAGCGCCATTCGTGCCGGGCTCGCCGATCTCTACGGAAGATCCGCAGACAAGCGCGCCGTCTTTGCGGACAAGGGGCTTTGATTTTGTGGGGCCCAAAATGCCATCGGGCAGAGGTTCGCGCTCAGACCACGTGAGGCCTCCATCGAGGGAGCGCTGCAGAAAACCTTTGGCGGCACGGGGAGTATCCCCTTCGCGATGAAAGACCCACAATTCTCCAGAGGATAGCTTGGCAAAAACAGGCGACCATATCTCCTGGGTCCCCTTATGAAGGATTTGAGGCAGGCTCCACTCTCTTTTTTCCAATCGAGAAATGGCGATTTCGTAAAGAGGGCCTTCCTGCGTTGACTTTGCGCCTTTCCAGACGGCGGACAAAATGACAGGCGCAATTTCCAAAATACTGGAACTATGGCTCGTGGCATAGGTATCTGAAATCATCGCTTTATCAGATAAGCTGACCCGAGGCACAATCTGTATAGGAATAGAAAAGCCGATGATCCTCGCCACCATTAAAAAAACTCCAAATTTCCAATGATTTTACTGAGAAATAGGAATTTGGAGAAAGAAATTCTCTAGGACGTGGCTGATTTTGACGTTGTGATGCAAGGCGATCCAGCCCTCAGAGAGGAGGCGGATCGCTTTTTCTAATTTTTGGGGCTGGTGATCGCGGATATAGGTAATAATTTCCTCGAAGAGAAACTCCGCATTTTCGAAGGGATGATCTTCATTTTCAGGAAGCTCGACTTTGGAGGGCTTTTGGGCCAGCTCAGGAATGGAGAAGCTGAGAGGATTTTGCGCAAGGCGCAGGGCCTTGGCTAGGGAGCCGTGCGAGAGGCGGGCAATTTTCGCCGCATCGGGCGTAGAGAGGAAAGGAATGATCTCGGCATCGGAGATGGGAAAGAAAGGGATTTTACGGCAGCGAGAGAGAATGGTTGTAGGCAAACGGGTGGGATCGCTGGAAAGAAGAAAAATATAGGTATTTTGAGGCGGCTCTTCAAGAGTTTTGAGGAGGGCGTTGCTGGACGAGGGCAGCATCTTTTCGGCATCATGGAGGATAAAGACTTTGCAGGGCGCTTCGAAGGACGGCATGCCGACTTCATCGATGAGGAGGCGGATGGCGGCAATGGGATGCTGGTGCGATTTGCCTTCCGGGTAGAGGGTGTGGATGTCAGGGTGTTCTTTTTTGGGATGGCGCACGAGATGATCAGCCAGGGCTTTCGCAAAGAGTCCCTTGCCAACGCCTTCCGGGCCGTGGAAGAGCAGGACGGAGGGGACCGTATGGCGCTCTGCCATGCGACTTAGGAGATCTTTGGCTAGTGGATTACCGACAAGATGTGAGAACATGCCTCTTCAAAAACCTCTTCGGGTGTTTTAGTTGCGTCGAGTACATGAAACCGTGCGGGCTCTTTTTTTGCAATGGATAGATAGGCGGCGCGTATCTTTTGATGGAACGCCAGCTTCTCCCCTTCGATGCGATCTTTGGTCCGCTGCACGCGCTGGAGGCCGACTTTGGGGTCGATATCGAGGTAAAATGTGAGATCAGGCTGCAGGTTGTCGCAGGCAAAGGCGCAAAGCTCAGAGACCCACACTTCGCCAAATCCGCGGCCGATGCCTTGATAGGCAATGGTCGAGTCGTTGAACCGATCGCAGAGGACTATAGCGCCGTTGGCAAGCGCGGGACGAATGACTTGGGCGACATGCTCAGAGCGGTCGGCCAGAAATAAAAACAGTTCGGTGCGAGAAGAGAGGGGCTCATGGCGGAGGAGGATATCGCGGATGAGGGCCCCGACTTCAGTTCCGCCCGGGGCGCGGGTGAGCAGGACGGATTTGCCTTCCTGCTGCAAGAACGCATGGAGACGGTCGATAAGGGTTGTCTTGCCGGCTCCTTCGCCGCCCTCAAACGTTATTAGCATTCTTATCCTTATAATGAGAAAGATTTTTAACGCAAAGACGCAAAGGCACAAAAGGGTCTTTGCGACTCCGCGCCTTTGCGTTAAAATTCCCTTCTCTCAATTATCCCTCGGTGATTTGTTCGATCTTCTGAACAGAAGCGACCTTGTCCCCGGATTCCAGGTTGACGAGGCGGACTCCTTGCGTCGAGCGTCCCATGACGCGGACATCTTTCATCGACATGCGCAATGTCTGGCCGCGCTCGGACATGAGAACGACGCTGTCCTTGTCGGCAACAGAGATCGCTCCAACGACGAGGCCGTTGCGGGCCGAGGTGATGATCGAACGGACGCCGACACCGCCGCGGTTTGTTTGGCGGAAGTCTTCGACTTTGGACCGTTTACCGTAGCCGTTTTCGCAGACGATGAGGAGGTTTTGGTCAGGGGTAACGACTTCGCAGGCGATGATGATGTCTTCAGCATTTTTGAGGGTAGCGCCGCGAACACCGCGGGAGACCCGGCCGACAGCGCGAACGAGGCCTTCATCGAACCGCACGGCCATGCCGTTACGGGTAAAGAGCATGACTTGCTGGCCTGATTTGCAGAGGCGTGCAGCGATCACTTCGTCGCCGTCATCGATGTTGATGGCCCAGATCCCTTTTTTGCGCATCGAGCTAAACTCGGCGAGCTCTGTCTTTTTAACGACGCCGTGCCGTGTGGCGAGGAGGATCGAGCAAGGCTCGTCAAAGCCGCGGACACGCAGGATGGTGGCGATTTTCTCCCCTGGCTGGATGTCTTCGAGGAGGTTGATGAGAGGTTTGCCCTTGGTGCGGCGGCCGGCCTCGGGGATTTGCCAGACTTTGAGCCAGTAGCAGCGTCCGAGGTTGGTGAAGATCATGAGGGTGTCATGGGTGGAGGCGACGTAGATGTCTTTGAGGACATCGCCTTCTTTTTTCATGTCCATGCCCGTCACGCCATGTCCGCCGCGGCGCTGTTCGCGGAACGTATCGATCGGCATGCGCTTGATGTAGTCATCTTCGGAGATGGTGATGATGACAGGAACATCAGGGATGATGTCTTCCATCTGGAACTCGCCCTCAGCGGGGACGATTTTCGTTTTACGCTCGCCTTTGTGATGTTTGCGGAGCTCTTCGAGCTCTTCCTTGATGATGCCGCGGACGAGTTGTTCGCTGGCGAGGACGGCGCGGTAGTGGGCGATTTTTTGCTGCAGATCTTTGTATTCTTCTTCGATCTTGCCGCGCTCCATGCCTGTGAGCTGGTAGAGGCGCAGTTCGAGGACAGCGGTCGCTTGGCGCTCCGAGAGGCTATAGTTGCTCATGAGGTCGACTTTGGCGGTCTCGCGGCTTTCGCTTTGGCGAATGAGGCGGACGACAGCGTCGAGATGATCGAGCGCTTTGAGGTAGCCTTCTAAGATGTGCGCGCGGGCTTCGGCTTTCGCAAGCTCAAAGCGGGTGCGGCGGCGGATGACGTCGATACGGTGGTCGATCCAAGCCGTGATGAACTGCTTGATGTTCATAACGCGGGGCATGCCCTTGTCGAGAGCGAGCATGTTGCAGCCGAATGTGACTTGGACATCGGTGAATTTGTAGAGCTGGTTGATGGTCACGTCGGGGATTTCATTGCGCTTGAGATCGAGGACGATGCGCATGCCGTCTTTGTCGGACTCATCGCGGATATCGGCGACGCCCGTGATCGTTTTTTCATTGATGAGGTCGGCGATGCGCTTGATGAGCATCGATTTGTTGACGTTATAGGGAATCTCGTCGATGACGACGCTCTGGCGATCGCCTTCTTTGTCTTCGACGTGGAGAACACCGCGGAGGAGGAGCTTGCCGCGGCCCGTGTGGTAGGCTTCTTTGATGCCACGGTAGCCGCAGATCACGGCGCCGGTCGGGAAGTCCGGGGCGGGCATGACTTGCATGATGTCGTCGATCGAACAGGCGGGGTTGTCGTTGACGAGCATCGTTGCGGCGATGAGTTCTTCGAGGTTGTGGGGAGGGATGTTGGTCGCCATGCCCACGGCAATGCCAGATGATCCATTGCAGAGAAGGTTCGGGAATTTTGCGGGGAAAACGGTGGGCTCGAGTTTGGTCTCGTCGTAGTTGGGGACGAGATCGACGGTGTCTTTCTCGAGGTCTTCCATGAGAGCGACGGAAGAGTGGGTCATGCGCGCTTCCGTGTAACGCATCGCAGCGGGAGCATCGCCGTCGACCGAGCCGAAGTTACCTTGGCCGTCGACGAGTTTATAGCGCATCATCCAGTCTTGGGCGAGGCGAACGAGGGTCGGGTAGATCACGCTTTCGCCGTGGGGGTGGAAGTCTCCTGAGGTGTCGCCGCAGATTTTAGCGCACTTACGGTGTTTTCCGCCGGGGCTGAGGTTCAACTGGCGCATCGCATAGAGGATGCGGCGCTGCGAGGGTTTTAAGCCGTCGCGGACATCAGGAAGTGCCCGGGAAATGATGACCGACATGGAGTAACGGAGGTAGCTTTCCTTGACCTCTTCTTCGACATTGCGTGGAACAATCGTATCGTCTTTCGTATAGGACATAGTTACCTTAAATATCTAAATTTTTCACTGATAGGGCGTGCTGTTCGATGAAAGCGCGACGGGGTGGGACGTCTTCGCCCATGAGCATCGTGAACATGTGGTCCGCCGCAATCGCGTCGGGTAGTGTGACTCTCAGGAGCGTACGCTTGGACGGGTCCATCGTCGTCTCCCATAGCTGATCGGCGTTCATCTCCCCGAGACCCTTGTACCGTTGGATCTCGATTCCTTTACGGCCATTGACGCGGAGGAAGTCGATGCCTTCCTTCAGGGTATAGACCGGAGTCTCTTTCCCCTCTTCATCGAGGATGTCAAAGAGCTTGCCATCGGCGATGAGGTAGTTATCAAAAGAGTAGCCAAAGGAAACCAGCGCATTGCGCAAGTGGTTAAGCTTTTCTTCTTCGAAGAGTTCGAGGAAGGGCGGATTTTTGTACGTAAAGATGCGCATCTCTTCGGTTTGCTCTTCCATCGGAATAGCGGCCAGCGTCTGTTCATGCACTTGGCGCTGGATGAGCTCATCTTCTTCGCGGATTTTGGCGAACTCTTCTTCGGAATAAACAAAACGATTGTTATCGCCGATCTTGACTTGGTAGCGGGGAAATTTTCCGACAGCGTCTCGCGACTGGAGGAACTCGCGGAAAGGAACTCCTTTACGCTCGACAGACGAGATCAATCCTTCCACATCGAGAATAGCGCGGATGAGCTTTTCTACAGAGGCATCATCCATCGGCTCATGCTGGCCGCCGTGGCGGAGCTTCACATCGCTGGTACCTAGTTTGAGGAGGTACTCGTCCATCTCTTTTTCGGAGTGGATATAGCGGCTGATCTTCTTGCGCGACACGCGGTACAGCGGCGGCTGGGCGATGTAGATAAAGCCGTTTTCGACGAGCGCCGGCATATGGCGGTAGAAGAATGTCAGAAGGAGCGTGCGGATGTGCGAGCCGTCGACGTCGGCATCGGTCATGATGATAATTTTATGGTAGCGGAGCTTCTCCAGGTTGAAATTGTCTTTTCCAATCCCGCAACCAAAAGCAGCGATCATCGAGCCGACTTCCGTATTTTGGAGGATCTTTTCCAGACGCGCTTTTTCGACGTTGAGGATTTTACCGCGGATCGGAAGGATCGCTTGGAATCTGCGGTCCCGGCCCATTTTAGCGGAGCCGCCGGCTGAGTCCCCTTCGACGATGTAGATTTCACAGAGCGCCGGGTCGCGTTCTTGACAATCGGTCAGTTTTCCCGGAAGGCGGCCGCCATCGAGGGCGGTTTTACGTAGTGTGAGCTCGCGCGCCTTTTTTGCGGCCTCACGTGCTTGAGCTGCGATCATCGCCTTTTCAGAAATGAGACGGGCAATGGCGGGGTTTTCATCGAGGAAGATCGTGAGCTGTTCGCCGCAGATCATCTGGACGATCGAGCCGACATCGCTATTACCCAGGCGTTGTTTCGTCTGACCTTCAAATTGAGGATTGGGAACTTTTACCGAAATGACGGCGGTTAGCCCTTCGCGCATATCGTCGCCTGTCACGGCAATCTTATCCGTTTTCTGGTTCGCTTTAATATAGTTGTTGAGAACGCGGGTCAGCGCGGTAGAAAATCCGGACACATGCGTTCCGCCTTGGCGCGTCGCAATGTTATTGACGTAGGAATGGAGGTTCTCCGTATAAGTATCGTTCCACTGCATCGCGACTTCGACTTCGACAGGCCCGTCCGTCCCCTCTTTGATGCCATGGATATACATGGGCTTGGGGAACATCGGGAGCTTGTTTTCATTCAAATAGGACACGAAAGAGACGATCCCGCCTTCATAATAGAGGCAGAGCTCAGGATGCTCTGTGTCGCGTTCGTCGCGGTAGAAAATTTTGATGCCGCGGTTAAGGAATGCGAGATCTCTTAGACGCTTGAGGAGCACATCGTAATCAAATGTGGTGACGGTAAAAATCGTATCGTCCGGCCAGAAATGGACCAGCGTTCCCCGCTTCGTAGACTCGCCATCGACTTTCAGTTGGTGGACGGGTTTGCCTCTTGCGAAATCCATCGAATAAGCTTTGCCGTTTTGGTAGACTTCGACGTGGAATTTTTTAGAAAGAGCGTTAACGCAAGAAACGCCGACGCCGTGCAGACCGCCGGAGACCTTATAAGTCGCTTTATCGAACTTACCGCCCGCATGCAAGATCGTCATGACCACTTCGAGAGCTGTGACATCGCGGCCTTGCTTGGCGGATTCTTTTTCGTGGCGCCCTATAGGAATACCGCGGCCGTTATCTTCAACAGAGACAGAACCATCTTTGTGGAGCGTGATCGTGATCTGGTTGCAAAAGCCGGCCAGCGCCTCATCGATACAGTTATCGACCACTTCGTAGACGAGCTGGTGCAGTCCAGCGGATTGCGTATCGCCGATGTACATGCCGGGGCGTTCTCGAACGGCCTGCAGGCCTTCTAAAACGGTAATGGAACTGGCATCGTACTTTTGTTCTTCAGTCATAGTCGTCATATTTATCCTAAACGGAACGTTATATTTTGGATTTTCAAGCCGGGGAATTTTTGCTTGATGCGGGCGAGCAATTGGGGACCTTCGTGCTGCACGAGCAAGCTAAGCAGTGTAGAATTTTTCACTTTGATATGCAAAACTCCCTTATCAAATAATACAGCCTGGGTCATCGGAGCCAGCTTCTCGCCGATCACCTCGGGCCATGCCGCGAGAAGAAGGTCGGGACGCTGGGCTTGCTTGCTTGACAGCTCTTTTAAAAAAGCCGGAAGAAGCGCCTTCAGCTGTGTATTTCCACCTTTCATACAAAACTCAAGTATATTTGGAAAGAGCCAAAATTTCAAGGAGCAAAAAGGGGTAGAATCTAACAAAACATGACAACTCTCAGCGAACTTTCGGGTTGCTTTAAATATAAAATTGAGCACAATGTCAATGTCAATATTTACCTATAATATGTTTACCAACCGTGGTTCCTTTTATGCAGATAACATAAATATGGAAGGAACGATTTTAGCTCTTAATTTCGGAATTATTTCTGCAGGCAACATTCAGCCTGCATTCGCCTACAGCCCTGTTCGTTCTTCGATTTTGCCTTTCGATGCAGTCATTTTAAGCATCTTAGGCGGACTCTGTGCGAGCAATCCCGCGATGGGAGCTGCTGTAGGAGCTACAATGGCAGTTACAGATAGGATATTTTGTCCGGCAATTAATAATATTTTGCCTGGATGATGTAATAACGTTATGGGCATACCTTTGGGCTTGAAGAATATTACTTTATTAGGACTTTCAATGGCATCAGCTGTTACGATCGTACAACTTGTTTTCAAATATTTTCATCTTAAGTAAATTTGTACAGCAGAATTTGGCCTCAAACAAATAAAGCGCTCAAACCCATCGCGATTAAGAAATAAATTGACATTGAGAGAAAGTCATTAAAGGCCGTCACGATCGGACCGGAGGCAATCGCCGGATCGACGCCGATGCGCGAGAAAAAGAGGGGCGACAAGACTCCCAAAAGCGTGCCCGCAAAACAAGCGCCCACCAGCCCTATCCCTACAATCAATCCCACAAAACCGGCATTGATCTCTAGGCCCGTCGCTCCCAAAAAGTCGAGAAGCCAAACAAGCGCCCCGCTCAAAGCCCCAAAGGTCGTCCCCGTTAATAGGCCCAGAGATAGCTCTTTACGCACCATCTCCCGCTTATTGCCGAGCGATACCCCGTTCATCGCCATGCTGCGCACCAGCACCGTACTGCACTGAACGCCGATATTGCCCGATAGGCCCGTGATAAGGGGAACAAAGAAGAGAACAAACGTTAAAATCCCCCCTTCATAGCTTTGGAGGGAAGACATCAGGGCCACATTCACAAGTCCCGCAAAGAGCGTCACGATGAGCCAGGGCGCGCGCGCAAAAAATCGTTTGAGCAATGGCTCATATTCCCGCACTTTTTCAGCTGTACCGGCCATCTGAGCGATCGTTTGATCGGCGATGTCTTCAATGGCCTCAATCACATCTTCATAGGTAATGACCCCGACTAGCGTATTGTCATCATTGACAACTGGAAGAGCAGGCAATTTATAGCGCTCGACAATGTCGACAACCTCGACGCGGGGCGCATCGGGATGCACTTTGTGGATAATGGGGCGCATGAGCTGAGATAGAGGGACCAAGGGTGGGTTCACGATGAGGTTGCGCTCGGGGACGTATCCTTGCAAATCGCCCCCAGGGCCCAGAACAAAAATTTGACGATGCAGATCAATTCCGGGCGTCTCACGAATTTTTTTTGCCGCCTCGCCCACCGTAGCGTCATATTGAAAAGCAAAAAATTCATTGGTCATGAGACGGCCCGCGGTATTGCGATGATGCTTTTTAATCTCCCGGATTTTAGCCGCCTTTCTGCTTTCAAGAATTTCCAGCAAGCGGCGGAAACGGCGTTCGGACATATCTTCCAATATTTCGACAGCGTCGTCGGGAGGCATTTTTTCAATTAATTTCTTGGCATCCTTGTCCGAAATGTGGCGGAAAATGGCCGTGCGGGTGTTGCTGTCGGTATTGGTGATAAAGTCGATTTTCCCCTCTAAATTGAGGAGATTTTCAAACAGGATGGGGCGGATATTGGGAGGAAGATGGGAAGCGGCATAGGCCAGGTCAATAGGAGAATGTTCACTCGCTATTTTAGCGATGTCTTGGAGCACCACCTGCGACGTCGAGGAATGAAAGGCGCTGCCTAATTTTTCTTTTAAAATATCGTCGATGTCCTCGGAATTCGTCATGGCACCTCTCCTGCGACATACAAATATTAGGTGAAGGAATAGTTCTAATCAAGTAATATGGTTCCCCATGTCGTCCCTGATTAAATGCTTTATGGGATGACGGCTTTGAACTTTTGATGAGATTTTGCGGCCGCCGAGGAAGGCCATATGCGAAGCTGCATATGGCTGACGAGGATGACGCAAAAGGTCGCAAAAGGCGAAGATGGCAGACATAAATGATTAAATGCAGGGCCGACATAAATGTATAAACCAGAAAAGATTCGCAACATCGCTATCATCGCTCACATCGACCACGGCAAAACGACCATGCTCGACGCCCTCCTCGCTCAATCTAAAATCTTCCGCGAGAATGAAAAAGTCCCCGAACGCGCCATGGACAGCTACGATCAGGAAAAAGAGCGCGGCATCACGATCTTTGCGAAACATACCAGTCTTTATTTCGACGATTATAAGATCAACATCATCGACACCCCTGGCCACTCCGACTTCTCTGGCGAAGTCGAGCGCGTGCTGGGCATGGTCAACTCCGTTCTCCTCCTCGTGGACGCCCAAGAAGGCCCGATGCCCCAAACCCGCTTCGTCCTCTCCCAAGCCCTCAAGATGGGCCTGCGCCCCATCGTCGTCCTCAACAAGATCGACCGGCCGAACGCGAACCCCGACAACGCCCTCAACCTTACGTTCGACCTCTTCGTCGAACTCGGCGCGACCAATGAGCAACTGGATTTCCCTGTCATTTACGCTTCGGGCCTCGGCGGCTTTGCGATCAAAGAACTGAATGATAAGCGCACCGACATGCGCCCTCTCTTCGAAATGATCATCGAGAGAGTTCCGGCCCCTCCCGGCAGCCTCGAACTCCCCTTCCTCATGCAAGCGAGCACCCTTTCTTACGACTCCTTCGTCGGGCGCCTTGCCTGCGGCCGCATCCTTGAAGGAACCATCAAAAAAGGCCAGTCCCTCACACGCGTCGACAAAGACGGCAACCACACCACCCACCGCATCGTCCGTATCGAAGGATATTTGGGCCTGAACAAAGTCGAAATGGAAGAAGCCGGCGTTGGCGACATCGTCAACTTGGCGGGCATTCCAGACATCATGATCGGCGACACGATCTGCGACCCTACACAAGTCGTTCAACTTCCTCCCATTAACCTCTCGGAGCCCACCCTCTCCATTGAAATCTCCGTCAACAACGGCCCCTTTGCTGGGCGCGAGGGCAAACACGTCACGATGAATAAGATCCGTGATCGTCTGCTCCAAGAGAAAAAAGCTAACATTTCCCTCAAGATCGAGATGAAGCGCGATGACGCCGTCGAAGTCTGCGGCCGTGGAGAACTCCACCTCGCCGTTCTGCTCGAAGCGATGCGCCGCGAAGGATATGAGTTCATCATCTCCAAACCGCGCGTCATCATGAAAGATATCGATGGCGTCCAATCCGAGCCTATGGAAAATGTGCACATTGAAGTTCCCGAACAGTATTCCGGAACCGTCATCGAAGAACTCTCCCGCCGCCGCGGCGAGATGCGCCATCTCCAAACGAACGAGCACGGCATCACCACGATGCAGTTTTACACCCCGACACGCGGCCTGATGGGATACCGCAACGACTTCCTGACCGTCACACGCGGCCTGGGGATCCTCACCTCTATCTTCGATAGCTACGGCCCTTGGAAAGGCCCCATCGAAGGACGCACGCGCGGAGTTCTCGTCTCTGGAAACTCGGGTAAAGTCACCGGCTACGCCTGCTTCAACCTCCAAGACCGCGGAACCCTCTTTGTCGGACCTGGAACTGAAGTCTATGAAGGGATGATCGTCGGAGAGAACACCCGCGATAACGATCTCGTCATCAACGTCACGAAAGAAAAGCAGCTCACGAACATCCGCGCAGCGGGCAGCGACGAAAACGTCATTCTCACGCCTCCGCGCCAGTTCACGCTGGAGCAAGCGATCGACTTTATCAATGAAGACGAAGTGGTCGAGATCACCCCTAAGTCGCTCCGCCTCCGTAAACGCCTTTTAAGCGAGAACGAGCGCAAGCGCGGCGGCAAGTAAACGTATCTCGTTTTACAATTAATCTTTTTTGTATAAGGTCATAATAAACAGTACCAAGGCTGGTTATGACCAAATATGTACATCTTATGGCGACTCTAGGACTCTTCGCCGCTCCTTTGAGCATGAGCGCCGAGACGTGGAGCACTCCGGCTCCCATTTCCACATCGGCGCAGGTGTTCGACGATGTGAGCGTTGCTTACGATCCGGCGACAGGAATAACAGTGGCTGCTTGGGGAGATCAAAACACAACGTTCCCAACGTATTCGATTTACAATCCGGCTTCTGCAGTCTGGTCTTCACCAGCCGCTCTTCCTGCCGGCACGACTGTGTTACAGGATATTGTTCTTCTCTCCGACGGTATGGGAAACATCTACGCCGCCTGGGGAGATAACATCAGCGGCCATCCAGATTTTTCCATTTTCAATACCGGGACCTCTATGTGGACAATGCCGGGCTCTATCAGTGCGACTCTAGCTCAACGCAATGTTTTTCTGACTTATGATGCCCATAACGCTAATGTCGTTGCAACGTGGACTAATGTAGTTACCAATAATCCTTCCTATGCGAGGTACAACGCTATGATGGGGATGTGGACGTCAGGAACTATTACTGCCCTTGGCACGACAAATTCAGATGTTTATGTGGCTTATAATGCGATTACAACTACTCTATTTGCAACATGGAAAGATTCGCCAACAGGCAAACCTTTCTATGCCCAATCGGTTGTTAATGAGACAGCGATGTGGCAACCCCCTGCCCAGATCGCAGCAGCACCCCTTGTACTAGACAATGTTTCCATTGTTTACAATGCAGGCACAGGAGATCTATTAGCAGCTTGGGCTGATTCTAGCGCTCCCCATCATCCTTATTATTCTATTTACGATCATATCGCGATGACTTGGAGCATACCAGCGCCTATTTCGACCTCTTCCAGCGTTTTCGACGATGTCAATTTGGTCTATCGCGCCGCCACAGGAGAAATTTTTGCCGCATGGGGC
Source organism: uncultured Verrucomicrobiae bacterium (assembly GCA_963813135.1). GTDB lineage: Bacteria > Chlamydiota > Chlamydiia > Chlamydiales > Rhabdochlamydiaceae > SZAS-15. The sequence continues at coordinate 40,329 of CAWEXY010000018.1, forward strand.
GATTTGGCCAACGGCAATATTCCAACATTTTCGATTTTAAGCGGGGGCTCTTGGAGCCCTGCGGCCACAATTCCCGTATCTTCCCCGATGACGGCTGCAGTTATGAACTTGTTCTTAACCTATAGCAGCGGCACTAATCAAATAATCACAGCCTATGGTGATTCTATTAACAACGACGAACCGACTTTTGCCCTTTATCCCAACAACAACAATATTTCAGGAATTTATGGTCGTCAAACAAGCAACAACTTCGGCATCTTTAGCGAAAGATGCAATACAATTTCGTGGCAAGTCACAACCTCTTCGGGAGTATCGGGCTACTTGGTCTACCGCAATGGAGCATTGATCGCATCGCTAGGACCGAATGCAACACAATACGAAGACCACAATCAGAAAAAAAACACTTCCACAACTTACGCCGTTGCCACGGTCTTTACAAACGGATCTCAAAGCTCAGCAACCACTATAACGATCAAATAAAACATGAAAAAAACACCTGTCTATTTTTCCATTGCCTTAACAGCATGGAGCAGCCTTTCAGCAGAACCTGCTGCGGATTCTCAAAATCTGAGCGCTCCTCCCGAAAAAAGTCCTCCTTATTTGCTGGAAGCAAAAGCGGGCTATTTTAATTTTGGCAGCCAGAAAATGCGAAAAATTTATGACCATGGCGGGCTCGATCTGCAACTGAGCGGCTCTTTTCCCATCGTTCATAAGTATTGGTATGTCTATGCCAGCGTCGAGTATCTGCAGCGCCACGGAAAGTCCCTAGGAAGCAATCAAAAAACAGAAATCTACGAAGTTCCATTAAGCTTGGGGATCCGGCCTATTTTTAAAGTCTCATCGGCCGTCGATTATTATTTAACGCTCGGCCCCCGCTATTTTTTCGTGCACGTTCATAACCATTCCTCTTTTGTCCCCCGCAATAGCAATGAAAATGGCCTCGGCGGTTTTACCAACACTGGCTTTTTATTCCACTGCACGCCCGATTTTTTCATCGATATCTTTGGGGAATACTCCTACAAACGCCTCCATTTCCATACCCATAAGAAAAACGTATCTGGTCACACGGTCCAAGTGGGAGGGTACACGTTCGGCGGCGGCCTGGGTTACCGATTCTAGAAAGCTTTGATCAGCTGGATATCGGCCGCGTACTCGGTGAAGCGGCGGCCATATTCTCCATGGTACCCGACGTTATCCCGCGACCCAAATTTCAGCCTGGCCGTCGAAGTAAGATACTTATGCGAAACCCTTTTCGTCGGAGGAAACACTGCAGAAACGAAAAGACTCTCCGAAATTTCTATTAATTAAGTGCGGTGAGAGTTGAAGAACCCCTTCATAAATGAAGGAGATTCTTCGAGGATTTAAGGAATTGACCAACTCAAGCCCGCCTAACCCACCCCTAAAGGGATGGGATTGCGGCGTGGCAGATCGTTCAAAATCGAAAAAAAAATTCGTTACATTTAACAGGGCATGGATAATATAAGTTTTAAAAGCTTGTTCATTGCCTTTGTGTTCGATGTGGGAGACGGCAAGGAGTGGCTTTTTACTATAACCTCTATGGAATGTGTTTATGGCCTGTGCTGCTTCAAAAAAGAAAGGGATTTTTCATTCTCTCGTCTGTTTTAGCCTATTAGCAGGCGGACCCGCCCATGCAGCGTCCTTTACCGTTAACACGCTCAACGACATAATTAACCCCGTGGTTGGGGAGACCTCTTTACGCCAAGCAATCTTGGGCGCTAATGACAATGGCCAAGCCTCCAATACCATTAGTTTCTCCGTAGGCGGCACAATCACGCTAGGTACTCCATTGCCTCCGATAGGGCCGTCGATAACGACGATCGATACGATGGGGAATACGATCACATTGAACGGCGGAGGTACTTATTCCGGCCTTTTTGCTCTCCCGAATAATCCCGGGCTGACGATCCAAAACACAGGAGGAGGAGGGGCGCCTAGTTTTATTTCTTCTGCGACTGCATCCATTGGCGGAAACGGTGCGCAAGGTGGAACTGGGGCTGGAGGGGCCTTAGGAGCTGGGGGAGGGATCTTCGTCGGGCCAAACACAAACGTCACAGTCGATGGACTTCAGTTCTTGAGTTGTAGGGCCACAGGTGGAAATGGAGGCGCTGCTACCGGAGATGCTGGAGGAGCAGGAGGAGGCGGGATGAGCCATGGCACCGGGGGAATTGCAGCTGGCCCTGGCAGTGGCGGCGGCGGCGGCGGCGGCTTTGGTGGGGCAGGCGGCACTGGAAACGCTGGGGGTGCGGGTGGGGGTGGAGGGATCAACTTCGCTGGTGGAGCTGGGGCTGTCGGGCAAGATGCAGGGGGTGGCGGAGGAGGATCTGATTTTCAAAACGGCATAGCTGGAGTTGGTTCACTTGGGGGTAATGGAGGAGCTGATTTTGCAGGCCATCCCGGAGGAAGCGGCGGAGCCGTTGGAATGCCAGGAACTGCCGGTACTTTTAGCAGCGGCGGAGGAGGCGGAGGAGGCGACGATTTTGGCAACCCCGGCGCTGGAGGCAATGGAGGTCCGCTCCTTGGAGGCTTTGGAGGACAGGCAGCCCCAGTCGACGTCACCAACGCCCCTGGAGGCGGCGGGGTTGGCGGAGGTGGCGGAGGTGAAGCAGCATCAGGAGGGGCCGGAGGATTTTCAGGTGGTGGTGGTGGTGCTGGATTTGCAGAGAACGGAATAGGCGGCAACGGGGGTTTTGGCGGCGGCGGCGGCGCCGCAGGCTTCGGCGGAGGAACTGGCGGCTTTGGCGGCGGCGGCGGCGGTTCAGGATCGCAGGGCCATCCGGGAGGGAGCGTTTACGGAGGCGGCAGCGGAGGGCAAGGAGCTCCGTCGGCACCTGGCGGCGGCGGCGGCGGCGCAGCTTTAGGGTCTGCGATCTTCATCGCTCCTGGGGCAACGCTTACCTTTACAAATATACCTACAATTTCAGGGAGCGTAGCGCCAACGGCAGGCACAGGATCACATGGCGGAAGCGCCGGCCTGGCTCTCGGCCATGACATTTTTCTAGCTTCTTCCGGGACCATCAACTTCAACTACTCTAGCGGAAATTTCACCATACCCTCTGCAATACAGAGCGATCAAGGCGCAGGCGGAGGAAGTACTTCAACGGGCGGATTGGGGATGAATGGCTCAGGGTCTTTAACCCTCTCTGGATTTGCCAATATATATACCGGGATTACAACCATCGCGGGAGGAGGCACTATCATCGCCTCAGCAGACAACAATCTTGGTTCTACTACTCATCTTGCCTCATTGTCCCTCAACAACGGCACTTTAGATGAGACAACAGGCTTTGCCAGCTCTAGAGTCGTTACGCTGGGATCTGGCGGCGGAACATTTCAAATTGACGCAGGGACGGGCTCCTTGAGCGGAGGCATTTCTGGATCCGGCGGACTGACCAAGACCGGGGCTGGAATTTTAAGCCTGTTTTCAACAAACAACTATTCCGGCACGACAACGGTGGCCTTAGGAACGCTTCGAATCAATGCTGTTGCTTCTTATCCTACGGGAGGAAACCTCAACATCACTGGTTCGGGCGCCACTTTTGATATCAGTCCTTCGGCGGGCGGCATCACGATTGGCGACTTGAACGGGGTCAGCGGGAGCATTGTCACTTTAGGCAGCAACACCCTCACTTTTGGAACTTCAACGGCCTCCACAACCTTTGCCGGCGGCATCTCCGGCCTAGGCGGCGTCACGAAGCAAGGCAGCGGGACGGCCATCTTCAGCGGCACGAACACTTATAGCGGCCCTACAACAGTGTCCGCCGGAACGCTCATCGTAAATGGAACGATCCCCAACTCAACCATCACCGTAAGCAGCGGCGCAACTTTGGGCGGGACCGGAACCGTTCAAAATGTCATCCTCAATGGAACGATCGCGCCTGGCAATTCATCAATCGGAACGATCAACGCTATAAATATTACCTTCAATTCAGGCTCTGATTATGCCCTCGAATTAAATAACACTTCGTCCGACCTCATCGCAGCAACAGGAACTGTGACGATCAACTCTGGGTCAAGCTTGACCCTCATTCCACGGGGGTTGACCGCTCCTCAGAGTGCCTATACGATCATCACAGCGACCGGCGGTGTTGTCAATGCAGGAGGGTTTGCGCTCTCCAACTCCACTCCGTTCAACTTCAGCGTCGTCTATGACCCCAACGATGTGATGCTCGTATTTACAGGAGTAAAACCGTTTAGCCCTTCCGGCACTGCCGGCAAGGTCGCCAACTGCTTCAATCAACTAGCCGCCACCCAAACAGCGAGCGTAATCGAGATTCTGTACATCCTCAACGCCCAAACTCCAAGCCAGCAGCAAGACTCTTTCAATCAAATGCAGTCGCCCTATTACAACAATATTGCTTTTGCCCAGGAAAATGTTGCCGAGCGCATAAGGCAGACTTTTACCGATCACCTGTGGGAGCAAATTTTATCCGTATGTCCGCGAGAAAAGGGGTGGAACTTTTGGGTGGCGCCCTTTGGGGAATCGGACCATCAAAAGGGACGCGGGGAGAAAAAGGGATATCGGAGCCATTTTGCAGGGTTCACCGCGGCTATTGATGGATTTTTCTCGAAGAAATGGATGGGCTCGGGCGGTTTTTCCTATGCTAAAAATCATATGCAGATCGGCCATGACGACACGCGCGCTAAAATGGATAACTATGCCGCGAATTTCGCGACCTTTTGGAAGGCTTCCCGGTTGTACGCCGATCTGCAGCTCGGATATCTCTACGCTCCTATCGAGGCTCACCGCCATATGAAGTTCAGCGTAGATACGCCATCTTTAACAGATTCTGTTGTTCTGAAGGCGCGCCATCATAACCAAGGACAAGAAATTTTAGGCCATGCAGGATTGGGGTATTCTATACAGCTTGCCAAAAGTGCTACGACTACATGGAGGCTCTCTCCGTTCGTCGGAGCTGATTACCTCTACGTTTGGCAAAATAAATACCGTGAACATGGGGCACAGAGTTTGAACCTGCGTGTGGGAAGACAGAAGACCGACTTGCTGCGCCCCGAAGCGGGTCTGGGGCTCGCTTACAGGCGTTGTTTTGAAAATAAACAAGTGGCGCTCGACCTCATGGCCAGTTATGTTCGGGAGGTGCGCTTTTTAGGAAAAGGCACCAGGGCTGGTTTTGAACATAGCTCGTGCACATTCCATTCCAGAGGGCTGCTTCCACAAAATGAGTTCATCACGACAACAGCAAGGCTCAAATTCGGCTCGCGCAATGGTGTATCGCTAGAACTGGGCTACCACGGAGAATACGGCCCTCGCTTCACAGAATATGCAGGTGATATTCAGCTGATCAAAGCCTTCTGATTTGCCAATGTATCCCTTTAACAGCCTTTCTCAACTTAAACCCCGCTTAAACGAAGCTGACGCCGCGGAGTCCTTGCTCCTCGGCCCATTCGATTTTGCCCATCAGCGTTGCTTCATCATCAAATGAGATCCAATCTCCCGTCTTAGGATTATAGAGGAACGATTGGAGCACCCCGTCAAGAGAGGTGTGGAAAAGACGCGCTTCGGGGTGCGCGAGAAGATAATGCTCGATTTGCAGGGGCGACATGCGGGGATGTTTCAACTGCTTCGTCCCGCAGGTTTCCCCCAGACCCGTCTCTTCGAGGCCCGGAGGAACATGCTTATAAATGTATCCGTAGGTGGCTAGGACGAGATTAATTTTTTGGGGATGGATGCCCTGTTCTTTGAGCTGCGTGAGGCCCCTCTCGATGCAAGGCCCTGTCTCATCAGCTAAAATAGTATGGATGCAGGTCGGAAAATTTCTTTCAGGACGATGATAATCAAATCCCCACAGCTGATAAGCAGACACGAGCGGGTCGATCTCTTTGATGCGCGATAAATCGCTCTCTGGCGTAACCGTCAAACTGATTTCTAATTGACCGCGCGTGCGGATTTGGCGGCAAAGATCGCGAAGATAACCTGCAGGCAGGCCCTCGGGAGGAAGGTGAAGTGCTGGCTCCATAATTTTCTTTTACTGACGGGGCCAATAAAAAAAAAGCTCTAAAGAGGGATTTTAACGCAAAGGCGCGCAAAAGATGCCTCAGCGTCTTTGCGTTAAAATTCTCGGATGAGTTTAAGAGACTTATCCAGTCGATATGTTTGCGGTGTGATAGGAACCGGTTTGATACCGAGCGCCGACCAGTAAGAATGATTTCCATCTCCATCATAGTTCACGAGCAGCTGCTCGCCCGGATGAATAGTTTTCTTTGCCATATAGATAACTTCGATAGGAGATCTTGCAAGGCCATAAGAATTCGAGGGAATGGTAAAAAAATCGGCGACGATGTTGGGTTTCTCAGAATGGTTGATAAAGCGAGTAAAGTTTCCTTTTTTCAAACCATCGACTTGAAGAGCGTACAAACGCCGAGGATGATAGGCCCTGCCTTTGTCAAAACGCGCCTGCTGTTCTTTCGTGAGGGAGATATCGCAAAATGGCTCAAAAGCATAAAGAGAATCGTCGAATCTATTTTGAGGGATAAGAAATATCTCTCCGGCATAGGGGGCGATAATTTGGCCTTTCAAGATCGGGTCGGCCTTCGGATGCAAAAAGATGCCATATCCCAGCCCCTTAGGCAGCTTCTTGCGCACGAGATTTTTAGGGAGGCCATGCTTTTTTATGGCTCGCGAGACCTCAGCGATTTCTTTCAACTCATTCTTAGTAGCCCGCAGGACATAGATGTTTTGCTGCCGAACTTCCCTTGAAGCAATCTTTATTATTTCTTTTGAAATAATCTGTCTTGGTAATCTGTAATTCATGCATAAATTATAACCAAATTATGCATTTATATTAACAAAATATATACACCTAAAGATCAATGACTTATAAATATGCAAAAGGCAGCGCCATTACCTTGGGTTTCAGAGGCATCTGCAACTCCCCCAAATGGATCACATATCCATTTTCTGCCTTTTCTCCGACGTCGGCATAAAAGGAAAGAATATTATCTGCCATGGAAGGATTAGGAGTCGAGGTCGACTTTACCTCGATGGGTACGAATTTGTTTTGATCTTTAACTAAAATATCTACTTCTACACCAGTGGACGTTCTCCAAAAATACATTTCGGGATCTCGACCGCTATTGGAAATGCGCTTGACTATCTCCGATACAACAAACGTTTCTACCACGGCTCCCGCCATAGGGCCTGACATCAAATGTTCGATGTCACGAAGCCCCGTTAAATAACAAAGAGTCCCAACATCGGTAAAATAAATCTTGGGGTCTTAACTAAGCGCTTATTAATATTGGCAAAATAAGGCCGAAGAATGATGATTTGGTAGGTGGCTTCTAAAATGGCAAGCCATGCTTTTATTGTATTGACCGCAACACCAATGTCTCGGGCAACATCTGTTATTTGGAATAATTGGGCACTCCGCGCGGCAAGAGCTTTAAGAAACATCTGAAATTGTGTCAAATCGCCTATTTGACGCAAACCGCGAATGTCTCTTTCCAAGTATGTCTGAATATAACTTCCTTGCCAAAGAAGAGCATCTTTTTCTTTATGTTCAGCTAATTCGGGATAACAGCCTCGAAGCATCAATTTCCAAAAATTTTCAAGAGGCAAAGGATTGGAATTAGAAGCTGCGCCATCTCTTTCCCAGATGAAGGGCAAAGACGGTTGATTGATCATCTCAATATAAGAAAGAGGTAATAATCTTAACATCGCAGTACGGCCAGCTAAAGTTTCAGTAACCTGTTGCAATAGCAGAAGATTTTGCGATCCCGTCAAAATATATTGACCATACTTATCTCTATTCGAATCGATTTTTTCTTTAATGTAGAAAAGCAAGTCGGGAGCATATTGTATTTCGTCAAAAATCACCGGCGGCGAATAAAGTTCAATGAACCCTCGGGGATCCGCCACTGCTGCAGCCCTAATATCGGGGGCCTCTAGAGAAAGGTACCGATAAGAGTCGGAAAATAGATGTTTTAAAAGGGTTGTTTTGCCTGCTTGACGAGGGCCTGTAAGGACGACTGCAGGAAATTCTTTAACTGCTTTTTTCAGCACAGGCTCGATAGAACGCTTGATATATGGACTCATTCTTGCAATTTTGCATTTGAAATGCAAAATTGCAAGGGAAAATATAAGTAGCTGGTTTTTAGCTAGTTGCAAGACCCTATTGGGATAATATTTTCCTTTATTCCAAGAGTTTGATACAACGTCACACATGCATGAATCGTGGAAGATGTTCAACGCCATCTCGCCCACCTATGATCTGACCAATAGGATCTTATCGCTGGGCATCGATCAATGGTGGCGCAAAAAGGTAGCTCGCTTTTTGCCGAACCGTGAAGGCATCGCTCTTCTCGATGTCGCCACAGGGACAGGCGATCAACTCTTCGCTCTCATGGACAAATCTAAAAATATTTCCCAAGCCATCGGCGTCGACCCCGCTATTGACATGCTCCACATCGCCGAAGAAAAAAATAAGCATAAACCTTATCGTTTTCGCACGCAGTGGAAACAAGCGAGCGCAGAAGCCCTGCCATTTGTCGATCATTCGTTCGACGCTGCTACCATATCGTTCGGCATCCGCAATGTTCCGGATCCCGTCGTTGCTATGAAAGAAATCCGCCGCGTCCTGAAAAAAGAAGGAGCTCTTCTCGTTTTAGAGTTTTCGATGCCTAGCATTAAATGGCTGCATGCGGCGCATCTTTGGTATTTGCGAAAAGTGTTGCCCAAAGTCGGCGGGCTTATTTCTAGAAATCCTGACGCCTATCGATATCTCAATACGACGATCGAAGCCTTTCCAAGCGGCCGCGCTTTTTGCGCCCTGATGGAAGAGGCCGGATTTAAAGAAGTAAAGGCCCATCCTCTGACGGGCGGCATCGTCACCCTTTACCAGGGGATTAAATGACGGATATTCTTCATTGGCTCTCTGACCAGAAGGAATATCCCAAATTCTTTTTCCGCGATCGCGACACCGGCAAAAATCTTGCAGCAGCAGGGGCAAAAGATATCCTCGAAAAAATCCCTGCGAACCCCCAAACACTCTATGTGGGCGCCTGCCGTTTTTCAGGTTCTGGTCTTTTTTTTGCTCCCAAGCACATCCACGAAGATAACGGCACTATTGCACCTAAAAATCTCCCGATCTCTTTTGAATCGAGAAAAGATCTTCCCTCTAAAAAGTCTTGGGTAGAACTAGTAGAACAAGCTCTCAGCCGCATTCAGGAGAAATGCTTTGATAAAGTTGTCCTCGCCCGGCAGACAACCCTTCACTTACGTCGGCCCGTCGATCCCTATTCTCTCCTGCGCTACCTCTGCAATAATACTAAGCGGGCCGCCTGTTTTCTCCTCGAGACGGCGCCGGACCATGCCTTTGTCGGAGCCACACCTGAAAAGCTCTACACACGGGAAGGAAAAAAGATTATCGTCGATGCCCTTGCAGGGACGACTCCCCTGGGGGAAAAAGAACGCAGGGAATTCGAATTTGTAAAAAAGTTCATCGAGGAGAGCCTCGCGCCCTATTGTGAAACGTTCAACTGGGAAGAGGATCGGGTTTTAGAAACCACTCGGATGCAACACTTTTTTAACAGGTTTTTGGCAACATTGCGCAAGTGTGTTTCAGATGCGGACCTGGTGGCCCTTTTGCATCCGACGCCTGCCATGGCGGGCCTTCCGCAAAAAGAAGCCCTGGAACACTTGAAGAAACACGAGCCATTCGAGCGCGGGTGGTATGCGTCGCCCTTGGGGTGGATTTCTCCGGATAGCGCAAATATCGCCGTAGGCATAAGATCTGCTCTGATTACACCTAGTGAGCTGCAACTTTTTGCGGGGGCCGGCATCGTAGAAGGATCCGATCCTGAGAAAGAATGGAACGAACTAGAACTCAAAATAAGCCAGTATGTGAAAGCATGAAGAAATTAAACCAAAAGATTTTTAACGCAAAGACGCAAAGGCGCAAAAGGTCCTTGGCGCCCTTGCGCCTTTGCGTTAAAAATCACTTTTCCCCCACGGAGACACTATGAACGAACGATTTGCCAAACGGATCATCGATACGCTTCTCGAACACGGCGTGCGCCGCTTTTGCCTTTCGCCCGGCTCACGCTCAACACCGCTTGCCTACGCCATCGCCCACGAGGAGCGGGCCGAGGTTTTAGTCCACTTCGACGAACGGGGCATGGCATTCCATGCGTTTGGATTTGCCAAAGGGGCCAAAGAGCCGGTCGCCCTCTTAGTCACATCAGGATCCGCAGTCGGCAACCTGATGCCCGCGGTCATGGAAGCCTCCGCAGAAGGCATCCCTCTCATTATACTCACAGCGGACCGCCCTCCTGAGCTGCGCGATTGCGGAGCGAATCAATCCTGCGACCAAGTCAAAATTTTCGGCGCCTATGTCCGCTGGAGCTGCGATCTCCCCTGTCCTGACAGCGCCCTCCCCGATAGCTATCTCGGGTCCACTGTTGCTTATGCTGTCCACCAGGCCGTCCGCCTAAAAGGCCCTGTTCATTTAAATTGCATGTTCCGCGAGCCATTTTTTAGCAGCGTTTCTTTGGTCAGCCGCACGTCCACTGTGTATGAAGAGCCCAGCTCAGCACTTCCTCCTTCAACGATCGAAAAATGGGCGCGTATTCTGACCCAAGCCGAAAATGGCGTGATCATCGTGGGAGCGCAAACCTCTCCCCGCTCGCTAAAATCTATTTTGGCCCTTGCCGAAAACCTCCAATGGCCCGTTTTACCCGACATCCTCTCAGGCATCCGCTCAGAGCAATCCCATCCTGCAGTGATCCCCTACTATGATGCCCTCCTCAAAATCGCCCACCATCTCAAGCCCGATTTGATCCTTCATCTGGGCGATCGGATTGTCTCCAAACCTCTCGCAGAGTGGATCTCGAAAAGCCAGCCCTCTATCTATGCCCTCGTCGCCGATCATTCGTGGCGCTATGATTTCTATCATATGCTCACACACCGGCTGGAATACGACCCGATCCTCTTTGCCGAGCAAATCCTCCCGCATGTCGGACGGCGCCCATCTTGGCTAGAAACGTGGAAAGTTTACAGCGACGCCATCGAAAATCACATCGACACCGCCATTAAACCTCTCACGGAGCCCGGCGTCATCCGCTACATTCAGCACCACCTTCCTGCCCACTATGCACTATTTTTAGCCAATAGCATGCCGATCCGTGATGCGGACCAATTTTTCTTCCCCCGGTTTTTCAGGGGGCCCATCCTCGGAAAGCGAGGCCTCTCCGGCATCGATGGCAATATCGCCACGGCCATCGGCATCGCGGAAGGAGCTCAACGGCCAACGCTTGCGATCATGGGAGACCTCACAGCGCTGCATGATATCAACTCCCTCGCGCAAATCACGAAAGCGCGCCATCCCGTCATCTTCCTCGTCATCAATAACGGCGGCGGCGGCATCTTCCACTTCCTTCCCGTCGCGGAAAAAAAAGACTTCTTCGAAGAATACATGGCCGGCGCCCACGCTTGGACCTTTGAAAAAGCGGCCGAGATGTTCGATATTCCCTATACGTGCATCGAAGATTTTTCCAGTGTTGCCAAAGCCCTGCGCGATGAAAAATCGTGCATCCTCGAATTCCGAACGGACCGAGCGGAAAACCTCCTCATCCACCGTCAAATCCACGAAGAGCTCAAAACATGCTGCGCCTCGCTTTCCTCCATGGTTTCTTAGGCGATAAAGAAGATTGGGCAGATGTCATCTCCCGCTTGCAAGATTATTCATGCACGGCCCTCGACTATCCCTTTGTTGTGCCCGAGGACGCTATCGCCATAGGGTACTCGATGGGCGGACGCATCGCCCTTTCCCTTCCCCAGCCTAAAATCGTCATCTCCGCTCATGTAGGACTGACATCTGGTCATGAAGAGAGAAAAATATGGGAAGATCATTGGCTGCACAGGCTGCAAGCACTCCCCTACGAAGAATTTGTGCGCCTCTGGTACGCACAGCCGCTTTTTGCCTCTTTCGACGCGCCTCTAAAGCGGCGCCTTGCTCAAGCCCCTGAAAAAGCCCTCGAACAATTTGAGAACCATAGATTATCGAAGCAGCCTCTGCTCTTGCCCCAAAACGCCTACTATATTTACGGCGAGCAAGATAAAAAATATGACGATCTCTATAATCAGTTTTCGTTAAACGCCATCGCCATACCCAGGAGCGGACATGTCTGTCATATCGAAAATCCCGAAGAGTGCGCAAGAGCCATCCGAAGCCACTTGGGAACCATCCAAAACTTACACCGATATTAAATACCACAAACGGCCCGGCATCGCGAAGATCACGATCAACCGGCCCCAGGTGCGCAATGCCTTCCGCCCCCTCACTGTGTCCGAAATGATGGACGCCCTCGAAGACGCCCGCAATGACAATGACATCGGCGTCATCCTCCTCACCGGCGAAGGAAAAGAAGCCTTTTGCTCCGGCGGCGATCAAAATATCCGCGGAGCTGCCGGCTATCGCGATACCGCTGGCACAGAGCGGCTCAACGTCCTGGATTTTCAGCGGCAAATCCGCACCTGCCCCAAGCCCGTCATCGCCATGGTCGCCGGCTTTGCGATCGGCGGCGGACACGTCCTGCACGTCGTGTGCGATCTTACTATCGCCGCAGACAATGCCATTTTCGGGCAAGTCGGGCCTAAAGTCGGCTCGTTCGATGGCGGCTTCGGCTCCAGCTACCTCGCACGCATCGTCGGTCAGAAAAAAGCCCGCGAGATCTGGTTCCTGTGCCGGCGCTACAACGCTAAGCAAGCCCTCGACATGGGCCTCGTCAACGCCGTTGTCCCCTACGAAGAACTCGAACCCACCGCACTCCAATGGTGCGCGGAAATCCTGCAGCACTCTCCCATCGCCCTCCGCTGCCTAAAATCGGCCCTCAATGCCGACTGCGACGGACAAGCGGGGCTGCAAGAACTAGCCGGCAACGCCACCATGCTTTTTTACATGACCGAAGAGGGCCAAGAAGGCCACCGCGCCTTCCTGGAAAAACGCCCTCCCAACTTTAAACAATTTCCGAAGAGGCCATGAAGAAAGAAGAGAATTTCAACGCAAAGACGCAAAAAAACTTAGCAACTCCCCAACTTGTAAGTAGCTCGATGAAAGAAATCTACCACAGAGGTCACAGAGAGCACAGAGGGGGAAAAGAAGCAGCTCTTTTCTCTTCTTCCTCTGTGCTCTCTGTGACCTCTGTGGTGGTTAATTCTCCGGATTCAGTTGTCTTTCAGATATCGGGATAAAAGGAGAATTAAATATGTCGATCGCCCTATGGGTCCAAGCGGCCCGTCCCAAAACCATCGCCGCCTCTCTATGCCCCGTTCTCATCGGGGGCTCCCTTGCCCTCCAAGAACATAGCACGAACCCCCTCCTGTTCCTCTTTACCCTCCTCACCGCGCTCGGCATCCAGATCAGCACCAACCTCGCCAATGACTACTTCGACTTTCTCAAGGGCGCGGACAACAAGCATCGCATCGGGCCCCAGCGCATCACCGCTGCCGGACTCGTCTCCCCCGCCACGATGCGCCTGGCTGTCTTGGCTTCTTTTACTCTCACCGCGCTCCTCAGCATCCCCCTCATCATCCAAGGCGGCGCTGCCATGTCCCTCCTCATCTGCCTCTCCCTCCTTCTCGGCTATGCCTACACCGGCGGCCCCTATCCCCTCGCCTACCTCGGCCTCGGAGATCTCTTCGTCCTCATCTTCTTTGGGCCTTGCGCAACGCTGGGGACCTACTTCCTTCAAACAGGCCATGCTGCTCTTCTTCCCGCGCTTCTCGGCCTCCCTGCCGGACTCATCTCAACGGCCATCCTCGCCGCCAACAACCTCCGCGATGTCGAGTCCGACCGCGCCGCCCACAAAAAAACTCTCTGCGTCCGCTTCGGCCGCACAATCGGCAAATGGGAATACGCCCTCTCTCTCAGTCTGGCCACCCTTCTCCCCTGCTTCTGGGGCTGCTTCCTTCCCCTTCTCGCAGCTCCTTTTGCTTGGCTCCTGGTCCGCCATGCATTCAAAGCTCAGGAGCCGCGTCAATTTATTTCCGTCTTCCAAAAAACCCCGCCGTTTCTGTTAGTGCATAGTGCATTATTAATTTTTAACATTTTAATCAAACAACCATGACGACATTTGACATTCCCTTGCAGTCCATCCAAAGCAAAGAGTATCTTTGGCCCATCTATCAAACCACAGACGCATCAATTCCCCACCAACAACGGGTTGCAGAGGTCAAGGATATCGTTCTGAACCGGGCAAACATGTGGAATCAGGAAAATCTCCACCCTATCCACCTCTCCTCGCCCCGTGAATGGCTAGACATTTTAGACGAGGTAGAAGCCGTGAATAACCTCTATAGGCATATCATCATATCCTTAGGCAACAAAACGATCGAAGACTTCAACTCATTTGCTCTTTTTTCTAAACGAATCGTCCTCAAACGCCGCCTCTCGTCGTTAGATCTGCTTAAATATATATCTAAACATCCAAGTCTTATTACGACTTCGTTGCTGTTCCCTAGCCCGGAAAGCTATAAAATCTACAAGCTGCCTAAATGGAACTAAGCCTGAGAATCTACACCTCCAAAAAACATCCTCACCGGAACCTCCTGATAGAACTCGATGATGGTTCTTGGGGAGAAATCACGCCCCTGCCCAGCCGCAGCCAAGAAACCATCCAAGATATTTTGCAGCAGGGCCTTGGTTCTGTTCCCTCGGCTCAATTCGGAATGCTTCCACTTCCTCAGGAAGCTCTTACTTGGCCCGCTGCCGCTCTTTTCATGGGCTCCGTCCAAGACATTTTTCTTCGGGCAGAGAAATTTCGTGATTTTACGCACGCCAAACTAAAAGTTGGAAAGCTCTCCCTATCTGATGCTGTCCATGCAGCTAATGCTCTTAAAAAAGATTTCCGCCTCCGCATCGATTTCAATGGCCTTTGGAAACCTCAAACTGTTCTCGCTTTCTGCAGCCACTTTATTCCTGATGATTTTGACTACCTGGAAGATCCAGGTACAGATGTTAGCCCCTTCGCTTCTGCCGATGACGAAAATGACAGCGGAGGCGATTTCCGCATCTGGAAACCCTCGGTCCTCGGCATCCCTACGCCTAGTCCCCGGCTGATCCTCTCGAGCGCCTACGAAACGGGCATTGGGACCGCCCGCCTTGTCCAACTCGCGCACCAGCTCAATCTTCCTCAGCATCCTATTGGTCTGGGAACTTATCATTACCTAGAAGAGGATCTTCTGAAAGAGCCGCTGCAATTTGAGGGCGGCAAAATCCATATTCCTGCGCATCTCGAGCCGGACATGACCAAGTTGTTTGAGATAAAAAAACAACCACGGGCCTGAACCCGTGGCTTTCGTATGAGAACTCCCATGCGGGTGGTGAAACAAAGAGGAATTATGTTGGCTGCTCAATTTTTTCTAAACTCGGTTGAACCATTGCAAAGGATGATTTCACTTGTTGAATAGTTTCCAAAGGCAAGAAAAGCGACATCGGATCATTTAGAAAGGGGATAAAGCCATGATGCTCATAAAAACCTTTTGCAGAATCATTTTTTGCATCGACTACAACGGCATATGCAGCAATTTGGGTTGAAGCTACTAAAATTCTTTGCAATGCATCCCATAAAAGATATGCGCCAAGACGTCTTCCTTGCATGTGAGCATCCACAGCCAATCTACCTATACGGGCTACAGGAACAGGATAGCGAGGTATTCCTCGGCGAAGATTTTCTGGAAGATATCGAAACTCAACCGCACCCATACAAATGGTATAGTAGCCAACTGCGAAATCTTGTCGAATTTCAATAAAACTTTTTCCTATTCCCTTTTTGTGATTCGTTTTCGCAAATCGTTTGAGATATTCATCTAATTCTTTGACACCACAGGTAAAACCTTTATATTTTTCTGGAGCTATTTCAAGAATAGGAATTGTCGTGAAGGACATTTTATTCAACGGACATGGATTGATGTGTTGCAAAAGCTCTAATCAAATTTTCGTTCGGTTTCGGCGGATTTTCTAAGGCGTTCAAAAATAAATCTCTATCCTCGTCAGACAAAACTAGCGTTTGCTCACTTTTTAGTATTTCACAAGCTCGTTCTAAGGCCGCCATTCGAACAAAAGAAGAAATATTCATCCCTAAAAAGGATGCAGCCTTCTCGAAATTCTCTCTTTCTTGGGAATTAGTTCTAAACTCGACGCGCTCTTTTTTCATATGGCACGACTCCTTCATCTAATGATAATCCTACAATGCTGTACGGAATTTGTACACACATTAATTTTATCCAGATCCGCTAAAGAGGATGGGATTCCCGCGCGTACTCTTAGGGATCGTAAAAGAATAACTCTTACAAATAGGAGGGATTTTCCAGAGGTGCATTCGCAACAATGCCCTGCTATTCTGTAAAGGTTATTCTTTTACGATCCCTTAATAACTGGCGGTCGCGCTGAAGTGGAACTTGCCGCGGTCAGGGCCCGAACCTTCAAAGGAATAGAACTTAAATCCATAGTCGGCGCGGATCGAGAGATAAGGATACATTTCGTAGCGCAGACCGGGGCCTGCGGAGAAGAGATGCTCCGTCGAAGAAACGGGATGGATATCATTATGGAAGTTGTGGCCCACGCCATAGTCGGCAAAAGCGAGGAGGGTCAGTTTATTCTTGATTTTAGGAAGGAGTTTGAAAGAAGGAAAGCGGAGTTCGAGGTTGGCGCAAAGGGCGGCGTCGGCATTAAACGATTGTTCGTTATAGCCGCGGACGGTGTTGTATCCGCCTAAACTAAATTGTTCGCTCGGCATGAGCGGGCAAGTGGCTCCTTGCAGGCGGAGGTTGGTGGCGAGAACAAAATCCCAAAACATGGTCCAATTATCCGCTAAATAGAGGCGGGCATAGAAGTAGCGGGGAAGAGCATGGGGCCTTAGCTCTCCAAACCGTTTGGCGGTCTGATTGGCCATCCACTTCGCCGGCATGCCGTACATCTCAAGGTTCATCGAAGCGTAGTTACGGGTTTTTTTATACTGCAGGCCGTAGTTCAGGGTCAGCTGGGTGAGGTTGGCCAGATGGGTCGAGACAGGAATGCTGCCGGTCACATCGGAGAAAAAGAGGCTGCTGTTCATCCCCTTGACGTCGCCGCCGAAGCTGATCTCTTGGGAGAGATATTTGTAGTAAGGTTTGAGAGGGACTTGATAGCGGAGGCTCCCTTGATAACTTTTCCCGAGGGTGTGGAAGTCGCGGATATGGGGATGGATCTGAGAATAGCCGCCATATAAAAAGAGGGTGTGCCCCCATGAGAAAAAGGATGAGTAGTTTGCGAAATGGGACCAAAACTTTTTGTTGTCCTCAGCGGTGGTATATTGGTAGGTGAGGATATCGTCGTTATAAAAGGCATTTCCCCAATTGAAGCCTCCAAAGTACCGGGTATTGCCGGTGAAGGGATTGCCCGTATTGTCGGCGCCGCCAAAAAGACGCAGCGGAAACCGGTCTTGCGTGGCCAGTTCGATGTCGGTCGATCCTTTTTTGACGCCCGGCCTTAGAATCAGCTGGGTGGTATGGAAGGGGTTGCGGTTCATCGAGGCGACGTCGTTCAACAAGCTTTCTTCATTGACGGTTTCTCCGCTCTTGGCATGGAGGTAGCGGCCCAGAAGGCGCGTAGAAAACCATTTATTGCCGGTATAGAAAATAGTTCCGATTTTCCCGGTGACGATGTTGAAGCGGACCTTGCCTTCGGCTATCTCTTGTTCGGGGATTTCAACGAGGACATAAGGGTCCTTTTTTTTTGAAAAAAAAGCGAGGATCGTCCCTTTGGTTCCGGTAAGGGTCTCTTCCGAAATATTCTTGCCCATATAGGGCTGGAGCAATTCCTTCAAATCGGCCTCGATGGGAACGGGCATTCCATCCCTTTCGATGGAGATGTCTTGGAGAACGATCTCATCGGAGGATAATAACGGAGAAATCGCCAGCAGGCTAAATAGGATTAGATTTTTTTTCATCGTTTCTTACGTTTCTCTACAAGGGCTTTTTGTTGGGGCGGAGCGGGCTCATGCAACAAAGAGGGCATCTCTTTATTTTCGACATTTTTATAGGTCAGATCAGGGGCAAAGGTGTCCTGGGCAAGCGATCCGCCATAATAATAGGGGCCCCACTGCTGGAACTCCTCGGAAAGGGCCTGGCGGAAATCTCCGAGGCCGCGGCTGGGGACGTGGACGGCAGCGGACGGCGACGGCGATGGCGGGGTCGGAGGAACCGGCGGGGTCGAGCAAAACTGGGCGTTATAGACATGGCCTTGCCCGTAGAAGGGGAAATTCATGAGGAGGGTATTAGCTGTTGTATTGATCAAGTTGGGAGGGAGGAGCCGATAAGAAAAGCCATACCAAAGGCTATCGTTGGCTACCGAACCCACGAAGCTATTGGCCGCGGAGACGGCGCCGGCCGGCGGCGTTGTAGTGCTGCCGAAAGTAACGGCGCCTAAGCCCCCATTCCATGGGGCTGAAAAGGCAGCAAAGCACCCATCTCCCAGCTCCAATATCGCAGGGAAAAACAAGAAAGGATTATTTGTGTAAAACCCGATCGTGGCGGCAAGGTAGGTTCCAACAAAACTATTCGCGGCATTTGCCGGACCGACGGTGCCGCCGGTGCCGATTCCAAGGGTCACGATGCCTGCATCAAAAGTCGCCCCATTATGCCAATTCGGAGACTCCATGACATAATTTCCGTTGGATAATGCATACAAATACGCACCAACCTGATCCCCGATAACCATGGAAGCTGGTGTGGTACCAATCAAGCTATTGGAGCCGCTAACGGGGCCTTGGATGCCTGTTATGCCGTTGCCCCAAGTTGCAGCGCCCCGGGAATTGTTCCAGCTGGTGCTGCCTACAACATAGTTGCCATTAGTTAGAGCGACGCCTCCCACACTGTGTAGAGAGCTAGAGCCTCTTCCTACTCGGTCGCCGGGAGCTGACCCGACAAGACTGTTTGCCATCGTGACGGGGCCTACAGGAGAGGGGGTTGCCGGAGTTCCTAAGCAAAATGTCGCAGCGCCCATAGTGCCACTCCATGAAGGGGACATAACGACATAATTGCCATTTGTCAAAGCCATAGCAAAACCGCTAGAAACAACATCACCAGGAGAAGCGCCGATAAGACTATTGGCGGCTGTGATAATTCCATGGGGGGTCCCTAAAGTTCCGTCGGACAGCGTCGCCGCGCCAGTGTCGCTTGACCAGAACGGACTGCAGACAACATAATGGCCATTGGTAAGCGCCAGAGCGGTGCCGCTTCCTACGTGATCTGTAACTGAGGCGCCGATGAGGCTATTGGCGGCGGAGATTGTGCCGGTGGTTCCCGTGGAGCCGTTGCCCCATGTCGCAGCCCCTGCGCCAGTCCCTCCGCCAGCGTTCCAATTAGGGCTGCAGACGACATAATTGCCGTTTGTTAAGGCCTGCACAAAACCTCCGACCTGGTCGTTGGGATTACTTCCGATAAGGCTGTTGCCCGCATTTATCGTATTTACAGTTCCCGGAAGGGTTGTCCCATCGCCCCAAGTCGCCGCTCCTGCCTGGCTGTTCCAATGAGGACTGAGGACAACGTATTTATTATCATTGGGACTGGAAAGCACAGCGATGTTTTGGAAAAAAGCATATGTCGAGACCGCCGAAGGACCAAAATCGGGCCCGCTTCCGACCCTATCTCCGATGCCACTTCCGATCAGGCTGTTCCCTCCGTCGATTGTGCCGGTGGGGCTTGCCGATGTTCCTGAAGCGAGGGTTACCGCCCCTGTCATATTAGTCCAGTTTGGACTGGTAACGAGATAATTTCCGTTGGGGAGGGGAATGATGCCCGGCATATAGGCCGCAAAGCTACCTGCTGGGAGGGAGACTTTATCGCCGGCTAAACTGCCGACGAGGCTATTGAGGGGGGTGATTGGGCCAAACGACGGTCCAGCGCCGGATGCCCACGTTGCGGCTCCCTGTCCACCATTCCAAAAAGGGCTTGAAATGGCATAATTGCCGGTGGAAAGCGCAAAGACCCCTGGTAGGTACGTAAACGTGTCCCAGAAGGTGACTGAGTCCCCAGGATTAGTTCCGACTATGCTGTTGCTGGCGCCGTCAACAACGCCCACAAATGGCGTGCTGCTGCTCAGCCAGGTGGCGGCGCCGCGTCCCACCAATCCACCGCCGCTCCAACTGGGGCTCATGATCACAACATTTCCGTTCGTGAGAACAACAATTCCGACGTTATACTCGGGCGCAGCATTCTGGTTAGCGCCGACAGTATCGTTTGCCTGGCTCCCCGTCAGCTGTGAAATGAGAGCGCCTGTCGTTCCATTATAAAGAAAGACGGCTCCTGCAACGGCGTTCCCGTTGATCGTAGCATCGGGCTTCGTAATGACGACGTTGCCGTTGGGAAGCGACTGAAGATCGATGCCGAATGATCCAATGGCGGGGTCGGTGGGATCGACAAATTCAAACACGCTCGTAGGTAAACAGGATGAACAGCCCGCTTGTAAGACCGGAGCGGTGATGGTAGGAGCGATGCTCAGGCGCGCCTGGCCGCGGACCTGCGTGGTAGGGCCGATATGCAGATGGGACGCTTTATCGCCAAAAGGGCTGATGCCGATGGTCGTATCTGCCGCATGATACTGGGCGTCGATGAGGTTCATCCGGTCGGCATACACTGCGATAGTCCCTTCTTGGGCATGATACTGGCCGGAACTGAAGTAGGAATAGGCCTGATGGGTGATCAGCCCGCGGCTCGCAATGACGCGTGCGGCCGTTGTCTCGCTGGTATAGCCGGCCACATTAATGTTGATGCGGCCGCCGTCCGGGATCGTTAGGGAGCCGCCATTTAAAAAGGTATTTACGGCAATCGAAATGGTGTTTTGGGCGTCGATAGACCCGTTGTGGACGAGGTAATTATTGTTGCCGCCGATATCGACGGCGCCGGCGGACATCGATCCTTCATTTTTGAGGAGTTCATCTATCTGGAGGGAGATCTTTCCGCTGGGCGCTGCAAGCCGGCTGGAGGAGGTCAGGTGGAGAGTTTCGGCGGAAATCTCTATCTGCGGGGCGCTCATCTTGCCGCTAGAATAAATTTCTCCTTGGTGGGCTCGGAGATAGATTTTGCCGTCGCGGGACTCTACATGGAGGGCGTCGAGATTGCCCGAGTTGCGGATGGCCAGGCTTTGCGGGGTGCCGGCGGCGGCGATGTCGATTTTGAGGGCTTCGATATCGCCGGCATTCTCGATGTCGTACGCTTTGTCGAAGGCAGGTTGGATAAGGAGGGGATGTTCTTCGGAAGGCTGCAGGAGGATGTCGCTTCCGCTCCCGAGAAGGGCCCTGCCTTGCGGGGCGGATATTTTACCGTTCTGTGTAATGCGCGCGCCGATGAGGCAGGTGTCTCCCGTGCGGGAAATGATCGTGCCGAGGTTCACGATTGCTACGGCTGAGCTTCCTTGGAAATGGAGGCTTCCTTGCAAAAAATCTTCATTGGACAGGTTGAGCGTCGAGGCTAAAAATTCGGCGGTATCGATTATTCCTTTTTCGCCGATGACGATCCCTTCAGGGTTGATGAGGTAAACGCGGCCGTTGGACAAAAGGCTGCCGAAGATTTCGGTGGGTGTTTTGCCGACCACCCGGTTGAGGACGGCCGACGAGGCTTCCGGCTGGATAAAGCGGGTCGTCTCGCCTTCGGCAATCGAAAAAGAATTCCAATTAAGAATTGTTTTATTTTGTGTGGTGATCTCAAGGGTGTTGATATCAGGGCGCGACATTTCGGCGCCGCCTGACACCACCGTGTGATTTTCCGGATGCGCCGTGAGCAAGCAGGTAAAACACAAAAGAGAAGTTCCCCACAAAGCTTTCATAATGTTGGTACATACAGTTTATAGATTTATTTTGTCAAATTCAGTCTGGCACTAAAACTGAAAAGGCAGATATACATATGGGGGTGATAAAAACAGATAGACTTTTTCTACGCCCCGCCCAAATGGAAGACGCGGAAAAGCTGGAGCGGTTTTATCAAGAAAACCAAGCTCACTTCGCTCCTTGGGAGTCTCCTTTTAAAAATGTCGCAGCCCAATTATACCAATGGGACTGTGAAGAGGTCGAAGGCACTGCGGTGCGATTTCTCCTATTCAATCCTGAAGAAGACATCATCGGCCTGTGCAATTTTACCCAAATCTTCCGCGGCCCGTTCCAAGCCTGTTATCTAGGGTATAAAATCGGCGCCCGCTACGAAGGCCAAGGCCTTATGTTTGAAGGCTTATCTCAAGCTATCCCTCATATGTTTGAAAAACTTAACCTCCATCGCATTATGGCCAATTACATGCCTTCCAATGCCCGAAGCGCGCGCCTGCTCCAGCGCCTGGGCTTTCAGATCGAAGGCCTGGCTAAAAACTACCTTCTTATCAATGGAAAATGGGAAGACCACGTCCTCGCTTCGTTGACGAACCCTGATTGGAAACCCCTTTAATAAGGATGAGCTTCAATGGCTTTTACAGCGATCAACGACAACTATCAATCTAAAGAGAAAACCCACTGGCTGAGAGCGTATGGCGACGAGCTTTCCTGCGTCCATAAAACGAAAGCTCGAGCGGAGGTCGAACAAGCCTCTTCTTTAGGCTATGGCCTATGGCGAAAGTTTGGGTTTGGGCCCTATGGATGCTTGACCTTAACGAGCGCCATCGGGAAAGCCGCAGAAAAAGAAATGGACGAACGCATTGCTGCGATGGGAGATGCAAAGGGCCTTAAGATGCTGCAGCAGGCGCATCAGATCCAACAAATCGGCGTCCGGCAGAATGCCCTGATCAAACGGCTTGAGGGAAAATTTTGCTCCCATTTTGGTCTGCTCAAAGGCGCCCTTACGATCTGCGGCTGGCGTGCCGCAAAATTAATGATGAACATTCCCTGTTCTATCCTAGGACTGTTTGATCAAAAAGTGCGCCTGCGCAACGACGTCTTGCGATGGGACATCCAGCGCAAATTTATGGACTTGGTCGCCCCGCTCCCAGCCCTGCAGATTTGGCAAAACACTGCCATGTTTTTGTCTACGCTTCCAGATAAGCACATAATTTTGATTCAAGAAAACGAGGAACAGATCCCTTTGGCCGAATTCTGGGTCGATGGCAAAATGTTGCAGACCCGTATCATTCACAAAGAAAATGCAGAGGCTATTACCCTAGCCCAGCGGCTCTTTACGAAAATCCAGGAATTATCTTCTCAAGAAGAGGGCCCCTCCATAAATGATCTTGATACGATAATCCAGGGAGCTCATGCAATCTCTAAACTGACCCGCCTCCTTTCCATCGCCACCATTATAAAAGCGGCCAGTACGTTGAATGCTGCAAACTGACACCGATTTCTGGAGCGCAGAAGCTTTCGAGGCCGCGATCGAAGGGATGTGCGAAGAGCTCAGCGGCTGGAAAGAGCGCATCGTCCCCTTCTATGCCACGTTGACGCCTGAAGTGATCTTTCTTTTTTTTGCTCTCTGGAAAATGGGGAAAACCGCCTATCCGCTCAACCCTAGGGTCCCTTATGCAGGGCCCATTTTTACTCCCCCCATGCCCCAACTTAAAAAGCCGCGGGCCTGGGACTGGAAGGAAGAAAATCTCGCAACGATTATCGCAACGTCGGGATCGAGCGGCGCCCCGAAGCTTGCCTGCCACACGATCGGCAACCATCTTTATAGCGCGATGGGATCTTTGTCGATCATTCCTTTAGAAGTTGGCGACAAGTGGCGGCTCGATCTTCCCCTCTATCATGTCGGCGGCATTGCGATATTATTTCGCTGCTACTTTGCAAGAGCGGCGATCGCTCTTTCATCATCGATAGATGGTATCACTCATATGTCTTTAGTCCCTACGCAGCTTTATCGCATGGGCTGCGTTCCCAACGTCAAATGCCTTTTACTAGGCGGCGCGCCCATTCCGCCGTCAATCCCCCGAGAGCTGCCCATCTTTACGACGTATGGAATGACCGAGATGAGCTCGCAGATCGCCACGAACGGGCAAGTTCTCTCCTATGCCCAAGTGAAGATCGAGGAAGATGGGCAGATTTGGGTGCGCGGAAAAACGCTCTTCCAGGGGTATTGGAAAGAAGAAAGACTTGACCTTCCGTTAGATCCTTTAGGATGGTTTGCGACGGGAGACTTAGGGACATGGGACAATGGAAAACTTCAGATCATCGGACGCAAAGACAACATGTTCATTTCGGGCGGTGAAAATATCCATCCCGAAAACATCGAACGCGCCATCTATCAAATGGCAGGGGTCGAACAAGCGATCGTGGTCCCTAAGGCCGATCAGGAGTACGGCATGCGCGCTGTCCTTTTTATCCGTCCTTTCTATAGCCTTGAACAGATCCAGGCCCACTTGCAGGGGCTTCTGCCCAAGTTCCAATGGCCAGTAGAGGTATTTCCGTTTCCGGAAAGCTCGGGGCTCAAACCATCGCGCAAACTTTTGCACGAAAATTTATCCAACTATTCCTAAGCGACTTAGGAAAAGCGATCTCAAAATGATAGTCTTTTTGACAATAAATAATACTATCTATTATCCTATCATTTTGACCTATCATCTTGACAGGTCAACCAAACTATATTAGAATGGAGGCTAAGTGGGCGAAATAATACCGATGCCAACGCCAAAAGTTGCCCCCGACACTTTGGAAGCTTTAGTTGAGAAAGCTCATCAACTAGCAAAAAGATCGGAAAACGTTTATTTAGATAATCCACACACCCAACTTAGGATGAAGGAAAGAAAGGTGTCTATACGGCAAATTTTCGATGTATTGAGACATGGAAAAGGCGTGGATGGGCCAACTCTGGATAAATATGGAGATTGGAGAATCAAGCTAAAGCGTTTCACCGCTGGACGGTCCGTTCAAGTCGTCGTGGTAGTTAAAAAGGACTATTTAGAAATAGTAACAGTAATTTAAAGGAAGGCGATAAATGAACAATTCTTATCATTATACTGAATGTGGTCTTTCAAATATTTTCCTTGCAAATGGCTATAAATTTATAGAAACTCCTCGAGGCAAATCTGTTTCTATTAGTGATATGGATGGCTTACATAGAGCTATCGGTTTGCTACTTGTATCTTCTAAAAAAGATTTATCTGGAGAGGAAGTTCGTTTTTTAAGACATGAACTGCTCATGTCTCAAAGCACATTAAGTAGATTACTTGGAGTAAGTGAACAAGCGATTCGTCGTTGGGAAAATGGGAAAATCAACATCCCTAAGCCCTCTGAATCTTTATTAAGGCTTCTCTATAGAGAGCATATTCATAATCACCAAGGGCAAATTTCGAAAATTCTTAAAGAAATTGCCGACCTCGAAGAAGCAATCAATGATGATGGGCTTCTTTTCAAAGCTACAGCCAAAGGATGGCAAGCATCAGCGGCGTAATTGATAAATGGATCGGGAGTTCCCGATCGGCGTCTGACCTCGGCAATTGCTGAGGTTTTTCGCTTTTTAGGGCGTAGAAAAATGCTTTCAAGCTCTCTGGAAGCGGGATCGAAGTAAGCGTCGTCCGGTCGACAGCGACATGAACGATCGTCACGGTTCCGGCCAAGACCTCCCCGAGCATTATCTGATAAGAGACCTTTAAAGACGAAGTTCCCGGCGCAATGGTAAAAGAAATATCGACCTCATCGCCGCAGCGTAGAGGCGCTTTATAATCAGCCTCAGCATGAACAATAGGCAGTAGAAAATCACTTGAGCCAAGCATTTTCTTGAGGTCAAAGTGGTCTTCGAAGGCCTCAAGAGCGATACGCTGCAGCTCGGTAAAATAGAGGACGCCGGTCGCATCGGTATCGCGCAGGTAAATCCGTTTGCGTTTTTTCGTAAAAAGATCCATAATATGTTTACTTTATGCGAGCGACGCTTTATTTTTTACTCCTATTTCCATTTCTTCTTTTTGCAAGAGTGGGCGATGTGCTCCTCTCGACGCAAGGAACGGACCCCCTGCCCATTTTGGGAGAAGTAAAAGAAGCCCTTGCCCAGAAAAATATTCAACTTGAGCTCACGGACTTTAAAAAGATAAAGAAGTGGGATAAAGTGGCTAATACCGTTGTTTGGAATAAGCCGCGGGCGCTCAAGAAAAAAATCCTCTATAACATGCCCAAAAAAAGGGCGGTTCTTTTCCAATGGCAATCGCCCGTGGAATGCTCCAAGCTCTATGCGCGCAAATACACGCGCCATTTTCGAAGAATCTATACGTGGAACGACGATCTCGTCGACAACTACCGGTATTTCAAATTTTATTTTCCTGCCCTCAAGCCCATGGCCTCTAATCTACCCTCTTTTGAAAGCAAAAAACTGCTTACAATGGTGGCGCCGCATAAAACCAGCAAAAAAATAGGCGAGCTCTATTCAGCAAGAGAACTTGCTGTCCAGCATTTCGATGGCAAATCTTTTGAATTTTATGGGACAGACTGGGAAGAGAACAAATACCGTTCCTATCGTGGAAATGCGCCTGATTTAAAAAATTATAGATTTACCCTTTGCTATGAAGACATGGGCGGCGTGAAGGGATACATTACCGAAAAAATCTTTGATGCCTTCGCCACTGGATCCGTCCCCATCTATCTCGGCGCGACCAATGTCACAGACTATATCCCCAAAGAGTGTTTCATCGACCGGCGCGACTTTGCCAGCGATGATGAGCTCTATGCGTTTATCGAATCGATGGACAAACCTACCTATGAAAATTACCTAGCCCATATCCGGACCTATCTCTCGAGCGATAAAGCGCAGCTTTTTTCACTCAAATATTTTCAGGTGCTCTTCCTCGAAGCGATCGGTTTTCCTTAAAATTTTCTTTCTACCAATTGTAGGAAATACCGCCCCTTTCTATAATCCCGACCCATGATACCCAGCAACTCGCAAGATCGGCTGTCCCAAGATCCTCAAAATCCTGAATTGTATTATCGACAAGGCCTTGCTCTCATGGAGATGAAGGAAGCGCGATGCCTGCAGC
The DNA here is from genome assembly GCA_963813135.1 of uncultured Verrucomicrobiae bacterium. GTDB lineage: Bacteria > Chlamydiota > Chlamydiia > Chlamydiales > Rhabdochlamydiaceae > SZAS-15. The sequence goes on from CAWEXY010000018.1 coordinate 67,277, forward strand.
TGGCTTGCAAGCAATTTAAAAGAGCGACCGAGCTTAAACCCAATTACTCCGAGGCCTGGCAATCGTGGGGCCGGGCCTTAGAAGCCCTCGAGGACCCCATTCTTGCGAAAGAAAAATATACCCGCGCCAACAGTCACTGGGACATGGGGCGCATGGCCTATCTCATCGGTAAAGAATCGGGCGAAGTCTCCGATGTCAAAGAAGCGCTGGATGCTTTAGAAAAAGCCGGAAATCAGCAAAGCAATCTGCCCGGAAAATATTGGATTGATTTCGGAAATGCTTATCTTCTCATGGCCGAGCTGGTCCGTGATCCCCATCTCATCACAAAATCGATCCATGCGTTCAAACGGGCTGTCTCATTGATGCTGGACTCTCCCGAGGGATGGAAGCACTTGGCCAGAGCCATAGAAAGGCTCTATCAACAGACGCACGAAGAGGACCATTTCACGCAGGCCAATGAATGTTTTGCCGCAGCTTTGCACCTTCATCCTTGCGACGGCGATTTATGGCTGCAATGGGCGCAGTTTCTTCTCGACAGCGGCCGCAGGTCCCGCGATGAAAAGAGACTGAACTTAGGGCTTGAAAAATGCCGCCAAGCGCAGATCTATCTGCCCAAAGATCCCCATGTTATCGCTACAGGGGCGCAACTGCTCGCCCTCTTGGGCGAGATCACCGAGAGCGTCGGCCTCCTTTATGAAGCCGAAGACAAGATGAACGCAGCAATGGACATGGACGAAGACGACCCCTTTTTATCCTACGCCTTCGGCATATGCTACATCTCCTTTGCCCACTACTTCGAAGATCCGGATTATTTTTCCCAGGCGATCGAAAAGCTCCAATGGAGCCTATCGCTCGACCGCACCCTCCATGCCAGCTGGCATGCGATGGCTCAGTGCTACAGCGCACTGGCGCAAATCGACGAGGACGAGGAGTCCCTTAAAACAGCGATCCGATTTCACGCCAAGGCAGAGGCGCTTTTTCCGAGCACTTCCTATCTTGCCGCCTATGCCATCGCGCTCACGCAGCTGGGCGAAATGAAAAATGAGCCGACATTATTCGAAGAGGCCATCCGCCGGTTCGAATGGGCTTTGTCCCAGCAAAAAAATGCCCTCTATTCCCATCCCGAGTGGCTGTTTTATTACGCGGTAGCCCTCGATCTCTACGCTAATTATCAAGACGAGGAAGGATACTACCTCAAAGCGATCGACATCTTATCGCAGGTCATCATGGTCGAGCCTGATTTTCCCCTTTTGCATCAGAGGCTCGGCCTCGTGCTTGCCCATCTCGCAGAACTGCGGGAATCGCCTGAGGGATTTTATCGGGCTGTCCACCATTTCCGTTTGGCGCTTAAAAACGATCCTGAAAATGACTACGTCCTGCTCGACTGGGGAGTGTGCCTGCTCAACCTTGCCTCTTACCTTTACGATACCGAAGAAAAAGAAATGGTTTTACGAGAAGCGCAAAATAAACTCAATGCAGCCGCACGGCTCGGCAACGTGCAGGCCTTCTACCAACTTGCCTGCTTTTATTCGCTCTTTCAGCAGTATGAAACATCTCTTTATTTTCTCGATAAAGCAGGCCGCGCCCATGCCCTTCCTACCATCGAAGAAATTTTAGATGATGAGTGGTTGGAAGGCCTTCGCAGGACGGCCCCCTTTCAAGATTTTTTAATACACCTAGAAAAGAGATAATCTGATAGGCTGAAGCTCCTATGGATAAACGTACAATTCTCTTTCTCGTTCTGCTGACGGTCACGTTCTATTTGATCAACAATGTCTTCTTCCCTCCCCGTCCGGCCGTTGCCCCTCCTCCTACCCAGGAACAAATTCAAGTTGTTACCCCCAAACCCCTCACCAAGCCCACAGACGTGAAGGAAAACCTTTATGTCATTGAAAATGATTATCAGCAGCTCGTCATTTCCAACCTCGGCGGCGGGATCAAAGAAATCAATTTAACCCTGCGCACCAAAGAAAATACTGTCTCTGTCGTGCGCCCTATCGAGTTCGACACCACTTTAGAAAAAGATTATCCGAAACAAGACCGATTTCCCTCAGGCCCCTATCAAACGGCGACTGGTTCCTTCGATCAAGGAAAAGTCGGCGGTTATTACCCCCTTCTGCGCCGCAGCGCCCCCCCTGCCCTTTACGGCCTCAGCTCTGCGATCGAAAAAAGCGATGAGCCCCCACTCCGCTATACAGTAAAGTCTTTAGGAAAAAACCGCATCGTCCTCGAAGGCGCGACCGAAAGCTGCCGCATCGTTAAGACCATCACTCTGCCCGAAGACCCCTCAACCTCGCCCTATTGCTTCGATGTCGATCTCGATGTCAGCGGCGACTGCCAAAATCTTTCCCTCTCGACCGGGGTGCCCGAAGTGGAAATCGTCTCTGGAAGCTCAAGCCCCGTCCTCAAATACCGCATCACGCGGGGAAATAAACACGTCGTAGAAAAGGCCGACCTTCCGAAAACGGCGACCACGATGACCTCCATCCAACCCGATTGGATCTGCAACTCCAATGGATTTTTTGGCGTGATCCTCGATCCTAAGGCCGATATTGGCCGCGGCTTTACCGCCGTGCAAGTCCCCGGGACCGTCGCTCCGACCCGCCTTTCCGTCATCGACGCCCAGTATGACCTCTATCCGCCGTCCAGTTACCCCGGCTACGACATGCGCATTCCGCTCAGCGTCAGCAGCAAAACCCTTTCGTTCCGCGTTTTTGCCGGCCCTTTCGACTCGAAAATCCTCAAAACCGTCGATGCCAACTACCAAGATCCCAAAACAGGCTACACCCCCGATTTCATCGCCTGCCAAAGCTTCCACGGATGGTTCGCGTTCATCTCCGAGCCCTTTGCAAAATTTCTGTTTTTCCTCATGGATATTTTCCATTGGATCACTAGATCCTGGGGCATCTCGATCATCCTGCTGACCGCAGCGCTGCGGCTCATGATGTACCCTCTCAACGCTTGGTCGATCAAGTCGACCGCCAAAATGCAAAAACTCGCCCCCATGATCTCTTCTGTTCAAGAGCGTCTCAAGAAAGATCCTAAAAAAATGCAGATGGAGATGATGAGGATCTACCGCGAAAACAAGATCAACCCGCTCGGCGGATGCTTCCCCCTCCTGATCCAAATGCCCTTCCTGATCGGCATGTTCGATCTTCTCAAATCAGCCTTTGAACTCCGCGGCGTCACGTTCATCCCTGGATGGATCACCAACCTTACCGGACCCGACGTCGTGTTCAGCTGGGGCCATCCCATTTGGTTCTTCGGCACATCGTTCCATCTCCTTCCGTTCCTCCTGGGCGGCGCCATGTACTGGCAGCAAAAGATGAGTACGACGGCCCCCAAAGATCCCAAACTGCTCACCGACCAACAAAAGCAGCAAAAGATGATGGGGAATTTCATGGTGATCGTGTTCACCGTGCTGTTCTATCATTTCCCCTCAGGACTGAACATCTACTGGCTTTCTTCGATCCTGCTCGGCATTCTCCAGCAATGGTGGATGACCAAGCGAAAACCGCCCGCCGTTGAGATTGAGATCATCGGAAAGAAAAAATAGAACGCGCGAGTTATTTCTGAAGTCTTTTCAGTTGGGCATTTATGGATTGACTTGAAGCAGGGTCAATTTTTCTCATGAGGGCTAAGGCGTGTGAATTATTTAGACCCACCAATTGCTTCAAAAATGTCCCCTTTTGAAAAGCTTTCACTACCCAGAAATTAGGAGAAAGATGGGGAAGGGTAGAAGAGTTGACCAAAAAATTTTTCAGCGCCGCATAGGGATCAGGCTCTTTAAAAAGGGTTAAATTAAAAACCCCATTGATTTGACGGATCAGCTCCTGCAGTCCTAGTAGAACAATTTTTTTGGAACTCAGATTTGAATGAGGGCAGAATTGCAGCGATTGGGCAATACTTTTCCATCGTTTTTCATCATCCACAAGCGTTTGATATGCCCTTGAAACTTGAGCAACTTGGAGTAAATCTCCAATATCTAGAAAATCTAAAATATAACTATTAAGTTCAGGTGGCAAACATGTAATCATGCCGACATTATAGGCAAAACATACAATTTATAATACATAAAAAATTATTCTATATCTAGTGAGTTCATTTTATAATCAGCAAAATTGTTTATAAATTGCCGATGTTCTTTGGAAGATAAATCACTTGAGAGCACTTTGACCCAGGCGAGTTCAATTTGATTAAAAGCAGCTCTAAAGTAATCAGCGATAGGTTTTTGGAGCGCTTGAATTTCTTTTTTTAAATCGGCGAGTTTTTCAACAGGAGCAGCTTGAGCTTTTACCCGGCTAAATTCTATAAACTTCTTTTGAAAATTTTCAAGTTGAGTGTCATTTATTTTTTTACTTGGATTCAAGATATTATAATACTTAACAAGAAGACCGATGCCTTCTAAAAGCGATTGTTCGTCTTGGACCATTCTCGGGGACATATAGGCGGAATTAATCGTATAGTCAATAAACGAGGCAACTTCTCTAAGCGAGCACATGATATTTATGATGGCATCTCTATCTGTTTCGTAATAAGGGGAGAGATCTGCGGGAGGGTAAGTTAAAATACTGTTCCAGTCGTATTTTGCTTGCTGCTCGAATGACCGGGCTTGCCGTAAGATAGCGGCAGGGGTCCCACAAATTAGAATGATTTTAGGTTGCGGTCTTTCATTTTGCATTTTTTGGACGACAAAGCTGATGTTTTCTCCCGAGTTGGTCGCCTCTTTCTCTAAAACAATGCTTTCTTTAGCGACTCCTAAGGATTCCAGCCGCGCCCCCAAAGTTTCTGCTTCGGTTTTGCTGAAAATATAACCCGGAGATGTCGCATGGCCGCCAAACCCTGAGACGTAGATCTTGCATTGAGGATTATTCATTTTTATGAACAGTTTGGCTGCATGGTCCACCTGCTTCAAATCGTTATTTCCATTGACAATGATCGCATCAACTTTTTTGAGGTCATCGCCCGTAGCTTGCCTCTCCACTATGCTGCCGTTTTGAGCCTTCGCAATCACTGACCTTGGAGTAAATGCTTTGGCAATTATTTTGGCATCATTGCCCAACTCTTTCACAGTCAGTTTATTGTCGAGGCATATCTTTTTTTCTAGTTTATTCACAGCCTGGTCAGCCGTCTTCGCAAGGTCCAAGGCCTCGGCTTTTGTACTTTTAGATGGGCGGAGGCCAGCTTGTGTTATTTTAGCTCTAAAAGCGTCGCCTGCTTTTTTGATTTGATTAAATAGGGTCTCATTTTCTTTCTGGGCAATGAAATTACAAAGTTCGATAAATCCAAGGGTTTCACACTTAGGATTTTCTGCTTTAATATTCTTGATTATCTCGTTATATTTGGCCGGATCGTTCTTCTTAACTTGTGTTAAAATGTCATGGACGGCTTTTACTCGGTCATGATGGGCTACATTTTCAGCATGTTCACGTTTTTTGATGGGTTCCGTCATAATTGCATCTCGCCTTTTCTTCCCCATACATATTAAATATTTTTATATACAAGCAATTTTTGATCAGAACACTTAGTGAGCTGCCTATTGAACAAAAAAAAATAAGAAGCTGCTAAAAGCTCTTCAATTTTGCAGTAGATTTCTTCGCTGACGCGCGATATTCTGCAGCAATGGCAGGATGACCAAGCGAAAACCGCCTGTAATTGAGATCTTACCAAAAAAGAAATGAGAATTTTACCACAGAGATCACAGAGGGCACAGAGTGAAGAAGGTTCCTTCTCTGTGACCTCTGTGATCTCTGTGGTTTAAATCTCTCCGAAGAGGTTTATGAGAGAGTGGGATAAGTTTCTTGAGACACAAGCAAAAGAACTAGGGCCGGAAGCTACAGAAAAGTGGCTCAAGTCCCTCAAAATCCTCCGCTTTGACGCCCGCAATCTCTATCTCGAGGCCAAAGATGTCTTTCACACGGCCTGGTTTGAAGAGCACATGCGCTATAAAGTGCGCAAAAATCTTAAGAATGGCAATGGCAGGCCCATCGCCGTTCACCTCTCCCACGGCTCAGCTAAGTCCACCAAAAAAGAATACAAACCTCCTCTCGAGCTGGCTTCCGATCCACTCGACCCGCATTCAACCTTTAATTCCTTTTTGCCCGGCAAGACCAATAATGCTTCTTTCCAACTGCTATCTGCCGCGTTGCAAAAACCAGCTTCCTATAATCCCCTCTACCTCTGCGGTCCTACGGGCTGCGGCAAAAGCCATCTACTCATGGCGGCCGCCCACCAACTCCGCGCGCAAGGCCTCAATCCTCTCATCATCCGCACAGAAACCCTCACAACCCACGTCGTCGCTGCCATCCGCAGCGGACTTATGCGCCTTTTCCGCGACTTTTACCGCAGCCATGATGCCCTCCTCGTCGATGATATCGGCATCTTGGCCAAAAAAACAGCGACCCAAGAAGAATTTTTCCATACCTTTAATGCCTTCCATAACGCCGGCAAACAGATCATCATCACCGGCGCTGCCATCCCTTCTCAATTAGACGGCATCGAACCTCGCCTCACGAGCCGGTTCGAATGGGGCCTCGTCCTCTCCCTTCAAGCTCCCACACCCGAAGAGCTTCTCGAAATCCTTCATGCAAGGCAAAAACTTCATGACTTTTCTCTTCCCCCTGACCTAGAACAATTCCTGCTCGCCCGCTTTTCTTCCTCCCCTAAATCCCTGATCCGGGCGCTCGACTCTCTGGTCCTCTACTCCCATATGCAAAAGAAGACACCCTCGCAGATCGATCCCCACCGAGCGCTTTCCTCTCTCCTTCAAGAAGAAAAACGGATAGAACTATCTGCTGAGAAAATCGTTCACGCCGTCGCCCGCGTCATGGAAGTCCCTTCGATAGAAATTTTCAGCAAGTCGCAGAAAAAAGAATTTTCTGCCGCGCGCAAAATAGCGATGTACCTCTGCCGCGAGATCCTCAAGATGCCCTATGCACAGATTGGTAAAGAGTTCGATCGCGATCATTCGACCGTGATGTCTAGCATCCGCGCCATCAAAGAAGAATTGCTTGACCGTAGTTCTCCTCTTAAAGCAAAATTAAGCGAAATTACTAACGCACTTCGTTAGAAAAGATCTTCCAGCGACAATGCAACATCAACAGTTTCAAAATGGCCGGCATCTATTTTAATACCATAGGGGGAAATGAGGTAATAAAAAACCCTAACTTTTTCAAGTTAGGGTAGAAAATGGTTCGCACGTTATCCAAGCTTAGATCTTGATGAACGGTTGGCCTGGTTTGCCTTGTTGGGTCGGGGGCATCTGCGGACGAGCGCCCGGGCCAGGACCTGCATCTTTCGTGTCTTCGCGGCCTTCGCTGATGTCTTTCGCGCGCTTTCTCCAACGCTCGACAGCTTCGACGAAAATAGGAGCAAAACGGCGCAGAGACGAAGGATCGGCACCGATGCCCATCTCGATGACGCAGTGCATCAGAATGAGTTCTTCATTCACAGCAACGCCGATACCGCCGCCAGCCATCTGACCTCCGAGCATCGATCCTTCGAGGAGCGACTCGTAAAGCTTCAAACGCATGGTCGGATCTTTAGGAAGACCGTCTAAGATCGGAGAGTAGAGATAGAGACGATCAGAGTTGGGCTCAAAAGTGATGTGCAGGGAAAAAGTATTATCGATTCCCAAAATACAGGTATGGTTTTCATCAAATGCCAGCTCAAGGTTTAATTCTTTTCCAAATTCCTTCAGGTTGGCTTTGGCATTCTCTAATGACATGGGTCCTCCGTTCAAATAGTAAAAGGTGAGCTTGCCAAACCGTAAGAAAATTTGCAAGAAAAAACATGGTTCCCTATGGTGACAATATGGCCCCCTCCTACCCTACCACTCGCGGATATCCTACCCCTCTTGGGGTAACCAAGGTCGAAAACACCTTAAATTTTGCCTTTGTCTCGACGTCCAATGCCAAAACATCCCTCGTCTTTTACGCGAAGGAAAGCAAACAACCTTTTTTAACCGTTCTTCTCAACCCTAAAATCAATCGTACAGGAAAAGTTTGGCACGTCGGCGTTTCCGAACTTCCCTCGGAATTCAACTACGGCATTTCTATTGCTGGGCAAAAGCTATTGATTGATCCGTACGCCATCGGCCTCAATACAAATTCAGCGTGGGGTGAAGGCCTCCCCGAGCCTTTGCTCTGCAGCTATAAAGAAGCAACGTTTGACTGGGGCGCCGACACGGCCCCGCAAATCCCGATGCAGGACCTCATCATCTACGAGATGCATGTCCGCGGCATGACCATTTCTCCTACCAGCCACGCCTCGCACAGCGGCACCTTCCTGGGCATCATTGAAAAAATCCCTTACTTTAAAGAGCTCGGCGTCAACGCCATCGAGCTTCTTCCTATCTTCGAGTTCAATGAGTGTGAAAATCCGCATAAAAATCCCAAAACGGGCCAGCAGCTCTACAACTACTGGGGATATTCGACGATTAATTTTTTTTCACCCACAAGGCGCTTCGGAACCATCGAAGAGTTTAAGGAGATGGTCAAAGAGCTGCACAAAAACAAGATCGAAGTCATCCTCGACGTCGTCTACAATCATACAGCAGAAGGCAATGAGGACGGCCCCACCTACGCCTACCGAGGCCTGGCCAACAGCACTTACTACATTTTGGGCCCCAAAGGCGAGTATTATAACTACTCCGGCTGTGGAAATACCTTCAGCTGCAACCATCCGATCGTCCGTAAATTGATCCTCGATTCTCTCCGTTACTGGGCCGGCGAAATGCACGTCGATGGTTTTCGGTTCGACCTCGCCTCTATCATGACCCGCGATACTACGGGCGCGGTCCTCTCCAATCCGCCTGTGATCGAATCGATCGCCAGCGACCCTCTTCTCGCCAACTGCAAGCTCATCGCCGAAGCCTGGGACGCCGCCGGCCTCTATCAAGTCGGATCGTTCCCTGCCCACGAGAGGTTCGCCGAATGGAACGGCAAGTACCGCGACACTGTTCGCAAGTTCATCAAAGGGACCGATGGGGAAGCAGGAAGTTTTTCCACTGCCATCTGCGGCTCTCAAGAGCTCTACGCCCATTCCGGCCGCAAACCCTATTATAGCATCAACTTCATCACGTCCCACGATGGGTTTACCCTGCGCGATCTCGTGACCTATAACCAAAAGCACAATGAAGAAAATGGCGAGATGAACCGCGACGGGATGAACGACAACGACAGCTGGAACTGCGGCGATGAAGGGCTCTCCAGCAACCCCGAGGTGAACAAATTGCGTGAAAGGCAGATGCGCAACTTCATCGTCACCCTATTCACTTCTATCGGAACCCCGATGCTCTTGATGGGCGATGAGTATGGCCATACACGCCGGGGAAATAACAACACTTATTGCCATGACAACGATCTCAACTGGTTTTTATGGGACCAGCTCAAAGAGAACGAGGCTTTTTACACCTTTGTCAAGCAGCTGATCGCCTTTCGTAAGGCCAACCCCTTGCTGCGGCGCTCTGAATTTTTAACCGAGTCGGATATCGACTGGCACGGAACGTCGCCGTCCCAGCCTGATTGGGGACCCGCCTCCCGCTTCATCGCCTATGCCCTCAACGACCCTGCCCACGAAGAGCAGATCTATATCGCCTATAATGCTTACAACGAACCGCGCACGGTACAGCTTCCCGAGCCGCCGGAGCATCATTCATGGCAGCTCATCGTCGATACCGCTCAAGGTTTTTTTGAAAAGCCACCAACGCTCAAAGAAACCTATCAAATGGAAGCCCACAGTTCCATCATTGCGAAGATCATATAAGAGACAGTAATATGCTAGAAATGGAAAAAACAACCGATTCCTTTCAAACCGTCTCGCGGTCAGCATTGCGCTTCTCAGCAGGCACATTTTTGAGCCGTATCACTGGCATGGTGCGCGAGCAGGTCACCGCTTTCATCTTTGGGACAAGCGCTCTCATCGCCGCGTTCATGATTGCCTACCGGTTTGCTCTTACTCTACGCAGGCTGCTCGGCGAAAATGCCCTGCTAGCCGGCTTTGTCCCCCACTTCGAAGAAATCCACGCCAAATCCCCCAAAGACGCGGCTCTCTTCTTCCGCGATGTCCAATACTCTCTGATCGCTCTTTTGCTAGGCGTTCTCATTCTCATTGAAGGGACGCTTTTTATCGTGCTTCAGACGGCAGCCTTGGCCGCTACGACACAAGAAATCCTCACCCTCACCATGTTCATCACGCCCAGTCTTTTCTTCCTGTCGCTCTATGCCCTCTCCAGCGCGCTTTTGCAATGCACCAAGCGGTTCTTCCTGCCAGCCCTCGCTCCTGCGCTCTTCAACGTCACCTGGATCGGCGTTGTCAGCTTTGTCTATTTGACAGGCGGGGAAAGTTCGGTGATGGGGCTGACGATCTGCACCCTGGCGGCGTTTTTTGTGCAATGGGCGCTTCTCGTGCCATCCACGGTGGGTTTTCTGAAAAGTTTTTTATCGATGGATGAGATGCGAAGAATGCGTCTATTCACTCCAGAGTTTCGCGCGTTGTTCCGCTCGATAACCGTGACCATGATCGGGCTGGGCGCCATTCAAATTAACGGACTTCTGGATACGATCTTTGCCCGTATTGCCTCCTTAGAAGGCCCCGCGTTCATGTACTATGCCACGCGGCTTTATCAATTGCCGGTCTCACTCATTGGCATTTCTTTGTCGTCTGCGATCCTTCCCTCCTTGGCAAGGGCCCTGGAAGCCAAAGAGCACGAACATTTTAAACGGCTGCTGTCGACATCGCTGCGGCGCGCGGCCAGCTTTACCATCCCGATGACATTTGCTCTATTGACGCTCAGCGACAGCGCGATCGGCTTCTTGTTTTATCGCGGAAATTTCAACGCCGAATCGGTTTTTAATACGACGGAGTGCCTCTGGGCTTTAGCCCTTGGCCTAGTGCCAGCAACCTTTTCGCTCCTGCTCGCCCAACCCTTCTATGCCAAAAAAAACTATCACATTCCGACGCTCGCTTCCCTCTATTCGGTGGGCATCAACATCGGGCTCAATTTGGTCTTCACTCTCTATTTTGGCTGGGGGGCCTCTAGCATCGCGCTCGCGACTTCGATAGCAAGCACTTTTAGCGCTATTTATCTTTTACAAAAGATGGAATCCGTCAGCGAAATCTACACCCCCCTGTTCAAGGCAACGATGGCATCGCTTTTTGCCGCAGGGGCAACCTGGAGCGTATCGTATTTATATTTCTCCAGCAGCGTGATGCTCCCCTTTTCCGGAGCCGCGCACTTTCCTTCCAAAATTGCCGACCAGGCCCAGCAGCTGGGTGTGCTGGGAATTGTTTTTTTAGGAGCGCTCATTCTCTTTGCCAAACTTTTTAGGGCCTCTGAAATTCTTCACTTGCTGAGACGAAAGAAATGATCGATCTTCCGCCGCCAGCCGAGATTGCATGGGAGCGATCGCTGGGAAAAGGCGAGCGGGCGGAAGTTTTTCTTGCCAAGGGCGGGCGGTTTGCGATCAAACGATTCCTTACCATGGACCAGATCACCCTTCCCGCCAAGGAACTGACTCCTTATCTATATGATGAAAATGGGATGTTCCTGGACGCGCAACGAGAACTAGACATCGCGCAGCGCCTCCTGCATCCGAATGTGGTCCGCATTTATTCTATGTTTTTTGACGGAACAACGACGTATCTGGTGATGGACTTTATCGAGGGAAAACCGATCGAAGACATGCACAAAAAGCGGTGATGCGCCAAGCAGCGCTCGATGTTGTCGATGTTTTGCGCCTTGCTCTCAAGGAAGGTCTTGTCCACCACGATCTGCACAGTGAAAATTTCATTTTAGACTCTAAAGGTAAAATCTATTTCATCGATCTCGATAGCTTCGAAGATGAGGAAGAAGATGAAGACTGGCATGAATATGCGGATCATATTTACACCTTTATCTGCACCCTCCTGCAATTTGATATAACGATTCCTTCTAAAGAGGGAGCGCAGTCGAAAGAAGATCTCATCTCGTACCTCGGCGAAATACAGCGAACGCTTTCGTCGTAAATGTCTATCTGCTATATTTCACAAAAGTGCTTCAGGAGGTACGCAATGTTACGACGCTCAGGTTTACTAACCCGCTGTGCAAATAAGATACAAGTGGCGCTAGCGAGGCAAAGTCAGATTGGTCCAAACGACGAAGGACATAGCCAAAGGCTAGGCCGAGGAGGGGGATGAACAGAGCGAAGCCGCAGCAAGCCGAAGGCCTCTTATTTGTGCAGCGGGTTAGTACTTTTACTTTCGATTTTAACGCTGGCCAGCTGCCAAAATAAAAAAGAGAGCGAGACAGCTGTGCAGGAGACGCCCGTCGCGGGACGGCCCATCGTCGCCGTCGTGCCCCTTCTCGACCATTCCGATCATGGCCTACCTTGGAATGTGTCCGATGAACTGACTAAAGGCCTTTATTTGAGCCTCCTCGAAAAGCGCGACCTCTATCTGATGAATCATGAAAACGTGACCGCCCTTCTTAAAAAATTATCGCGCGAAAATGATCCGTTCGGCACCAATCTCGCCTGGGTCAAACGTGCTTTTGCCGGGAGTGAATTCGTCGTCTTTACTGAACTGGCCCAGCATGAAGAAGTCCCTCTCGCTGCTGCCGATTCCGCCGCTGAGCTTCAGATCGCTGTCCGCTTGCGCGTCATCGACCTGCGCGACCAAAAACCCAAAGTCATCCTTCAAGAAGTGCTGCGCAAGTCCGAGCATGTGGCCCGTCCATTCACCAAGGCCAATTTTACCCAAGTGGCCTGGGGCGATGAGATGTTTGAAATTTCTCCGCTGGGCATGACCCACGCGCAAGTGACGAAGGAGCTCGCTAACCGCATCGATGATTACATTCATTATACAAAATGACCTCTGATGCAGCCTCTGTTTTTCTTGTCGCTTTATTTGGCATCGCCGCTAATTGGCTGGCCTATAAAAAGGGCTTTTATAAACTGACGCCTACGGCGGCCCCGATCGTTTTTCTAAAAAACATCATTGCCGTCTTTGCCATCTATTTGGCCATGATGTATTTGGTCGCCCCCTTTGTCGGCAATATTCTTTTCACCCTTTCCCGCCCGATGCCGCCTCCCGCGGCGATGCTCAGTTTTCTACAATTTCTCCTCATGTCGGTGATGATCCTTCTCTTTTATTGGTACTCCCAAAGCCTGGGCAAAGGATTTTTCCGGCCCGTATGGAAAAATTACTCCGCACTTAATGCTAAGCCAGTCTATGTGGACATCGGGCTTGGGATGCTCACCTGGATCTTAAGCTTTCCAGTGGTGGTCGTCGTGGGCGAGCTGATGGACATGTTCATTTACCTCACCTTCGGAGTCGAAAATTATGAGCAAGTCGCTGTCCGCTACCTCAAAACGACGCTGGGCTCCCCTTCTCAACTTCTCTTTGCCCTTCTGACTATTTTGGTCCTCGCGCCTGCTATCGAAGAGTTTTTGTTCCGCGGCTGCCTCCAAACCTTTTTTAAAAGACATCTCGGCACAAAATCGGCCATCCTTCTGTCGTCGCTCTGCTTTGCTCTTTTCCACTTTGCAACCTCTCAAGGCGTCGGCAACATTTCGCTCATCATCTCTCTTTTCGTATTCGCCTGCTTTTTGGGGTTCATTTACGAGAGGCAATCGTCTCTATTTGCATCGATCGGCCTCCACATGACCTTCAATCTCGCCAGCGCGGTCCGCATCGTCTGGGGAGGCGAATAACAATTCATGCAACGGATGCTCATGGATATGGAAAGTTATGGTGTCTCCGATATTGGCCGAACCCGCCAGAACAATGAAGACGTCTGGGCGGAGCTTCCGGACTGCCATTTCTATATCTTAGCCGATGGGCTTGGCGGCCACCAAGGAGGCGAGGTCGCCGCAAAAGAAGCCGTCATGGGCGTTTGCGATGCCATCGATACACTTTTCTTGTCGGGTAAAAAGCCATCTTCTTCCGATGTTATCGCCGCTATCGAAAAAGGCGTTTCCCATGTCAATAAGGCCATACGGTCCCTTGCCATGGAGCACAAAGAGCTCGCAGGCATGGGAACGACCCTGTGCTGTTTTTTAATTCTGGACAGCACCCTCGTCTATGCCCACATCGGCGATAGCCGCGTCTACCGCTTTCGGAAAAAACTCGAACGGCTGACCCAGGACCACTCTCTGAGGCAAAAACTGCTCAGCAGCGGCGAACTCGATGAGACCTCAGCGTCTAAATTCCCCTATAAGAACATTGTCACGCGGGCCATCGGCACGACGCCCTCCGTCCGCGCCGAAATCAGCACCTGCCCCATTGAAAAGGGGGATATTTATTTTCTCTGCAGCGACGGGCTCACCGACAGCCTTTCGGACGCGATGATCGGAAAACATCCTGAAAAACAGCCCCTCCATCAAGGATGCCTGCCTCGACCTCGTCGAGGCCGCCAAAGAAGCGGGCGGCGGCGACAACATCACGATCGTAATGGTGAAGACCAGTGCGTAAGATCTATCTCGATAATAATGCAACTACTGGGGTCGATCCTCGCGTTGTTGAGGCGATGTTAGAAGATCTTTGCCAGATCCCTGCTAATCCTTCCAGTGTCCACTCGTTTGGCAAAGAGGCCAAAAAGAAACTGGGGGCGGCCCGCCAAACGATCAGCGCTTTCTTCCACGCCCGCCCTGAAGAGATCGTTTTCACATCCGGCGGCACCGAAGCTCTTTCGATGCTCCTGCGCGGATTCTATGCGCTCCATCCCCGCTGCCATATCGTCTCTTCCGATGTCGAGCACTCCGCAACGACGGCACTGCTGCGCAGCCTCGAGTCCCAAGGCGCACGCTTGACCCTCCTTCCCGCAGGACTTTGGGGAGCGGTCCAGCCCCATCAGCTGGAAGAAGCGCTCCAAGATAAAGTCGACCTGATCGTCCTGATGTCTGTCAATAACATCACCGGCGTCAAAACAGACCTGAACGCCATCGCCGCCCTCGCAGAGAAAAAAAACATTCCTCTCATCGTCGATGGAGTCTCCCACCTAGGAAAAGAACTCTTTGCCATCCCGCGCGGCGTCTCGGCGATGACCTTTTCCGGGCATAAATTTCATGCGCCCAAAGGCATTGGATTCGCCCTCATCAAGCCCCATTTTAAGATCGCCCCCATCCTCGTCGGCGGCGCCCAAGAAATGAACCGCCGCGCCGGCACAGAAAATCTCGCCGGCATTCTCGGCCTTGCCAAGGCCATCGAGCTGCTTCCCCTAGAGCTGCCCGAGGCAACGCCGCGCATGGAGAAACTCCGCAACCGCCTTACCGATGGACTGATGGACAAAATCGGCAACATCGTCGTCCACGGCCTGGGCCCCCGCATCTGCAATACCGTCCATATCGGATTTCCTGGCGTCGATGGCGAGACCCTGCTCCTCCAGCTCGATATGAACGGCATCGCCGCTTCGCATGGATCGGCGTGCGCCTCCGGCGGCCTTGAGCCTTCCCCCGTCCTTCTCAATATGGCGGTCCCGATGTCGCTCGCCCGCACCTCAATCCGGTTTTCCCTATCGCGCTGGACGACCCCAGAAGAGATCGAAGAGGCGATTGATATCATTTCCCGCCTTGCGCTATCCCACAAGTAGATCTGCAATAAATTATTTTACTCTATCCCAGCCCTCTCAGGCAAGACGCTTTCGACTGCAACTAATCCAGAGTCCTGACGGTCACACTCTTGATACCGAGCACAGTCGACTCCTCGACTGTGATCTCAAAGTTGCCCACCTTCACAGACTCGCCAGGCGCTGGCGGATGGTCCAGGAGCTCCGCTACTAATTCTCCCAGCGTCGCCGCTTCCAACCCCTCTAGATGAGCTTGATATTGGGCATTGAAATCCGCTAGGAGCATATCGCCAGGAAAGGTTCGATCGACAACGATAGCATGGCCAGAGGGAACTGCCTCTTCCATCGACATCCACGCGTCCGATTGGCCGAAGATCTCGTCGATGATCTCATCGAGCGTGAGGATCCCCGTCGCATGCCCTTTTACATCGAGGACGACGGCAACGCTTTGGTTATTACGCTGAAATTGTTTGAGGATGGAGAGCACCGTATCGGTTTCCGTAATGAACCAGGGCGGCCTGGCATGATCGCGCACCCGTTTGTTCTCGGCCAAGCGCAGCAGGTCGCGCGGGTAGGCAACGGCGACGATGTTGGGCAGCTCCTTATGGTAGATCGGAACAAAAGGAGAGTAGTTGGAGGTGAGCAGGGTGCGCATCTCGGCCACAGTGCAGATCGAAGGGATCGTTTGAATGCCGGAGAGGGGTTTCATGAGCTCCTTCGCTGTCTCATTTTTCAAAGAAAAGACATGGGAAACGATCGTATTGAACTCGTCGCGCTCTTCTAAAATCTTCTGGAACTCATCGCGGCTCAAATAGAGGCCTCCGTCCTCAGAGGTGCGGAGCAGTTTGTTGACGCCTTTGCAGAGAAGATCGAGCAGCCAAATGACCGGGCGCAGAATAATCGATACGAAGTACAGGACAGGAACGCCGAGCATCGCGGCATGTTCGGCATACCGGCGGCCTGCAAAAAGAGGCGCGACCTCGGCTAAGATAATGACGATAAAGATCTGCGACAGCGGCGACCAGGCAGGAGAAAGCCCTAAGGATTCGTAAAAATGCCTCGAAGCCTCCGAACCCAGAAGAAGCGCTCCATTGATGCAGATGAGCGCCGTCCCGAAGAGACGGCCTGGATGGTGCAGGAGATCGCTCAACCATCTTGCCCTGCGGCTGCCTTTGCTCACATAATATTGGAGCCGGACCTTGTTAAAAGAGATGGCGGCCATCTCGACCATGGCAAAAAATCCCTGAACGATGAGGCAGATCACAATGAGAGTAAGAAAAAACTTCCAGCTCATCCGCACCTTCCAAAGAGATTTTTAACGCAAAGCTCGAAGGCCGTAGAATATGTCCTAATATCTGGAAGGTAACTTCGGTTAAATCTGAAGAAAAGATTTTTAACGCAAAGGCGCAAAGGCGCAAAAGAAATCTTAGCGCCTCCGCGTCTTTGCGTTAAAATTCCCTCTCTATTTCCCTTGGTATCAGTTAAGTTACTTAGGAGGCGCAAAGGCGCAAAAGAAATCTTAGCGCCTCCGCGTCTTTGCGTTAAAACTCCCTCTCTATTTCCCTTGGTATCAGTTAAGTTACTTAGGAGGCGCAAAGGCGCAAAAGAAAACTTAGCGCCTCCGCGTCTTTGCGTTAAAATTCCCTCTCTATTTCCCTTGGTATCAGTTAAGTTACTTAGGAGACGCAAAGGCGCAAAAGAAATTTTAGCGCCTCCGCGTCTTTGCGTTAAAATTCCCTCTCTTCTCTCCATCATCGTTTCTTGAGCCTCCGGATATAGACGCGCCGCACGCGAGTAGGATCGGCGGCAAGCACATGAAAGAGAAAGTACTCGGTCTGGTATTTGCTGCCGCTTTTCGGGATGTCTCCCATCTTCTCCGTCAGATATCCCCCGATCGTCACCATGTTGTTTTCACTGACGAGGGGAAAATCAAAAATCCGCTCAATATCTGCCAGTTCCATTTTACCGCTGGCGATGATGACATCCTCTCCTGAGCGGGTGTACATGCTTTTTTCATCGCGCCTGTCGGAAATTTCCCCGATGACAGTCTCCACCAAATCTTCCAGCGCCACAATGCCCGATACCGCGCCATATTCATCGACGACGATGGCAAACGACTCTTGTTTGTCATAGAACTGCCGCAGGAGGATCTTAGCCTGGACGGACTCGGGGACAAAAAAGGGCCGTTCTAAAATCGCGCGGAGGTCTTCGGGCGTCTTTAAGGTCTCGCGATGCAGGAAAAAAAGACGGCTGGTCATGACGCCCACGATCTGATCCAGGCCCCCTGTGCTGACCGGAATGCGGGAACACTCTTCATCCACGAAAAGATGGATCAGCTTGGACAGAGGATCTTCCACATCGTAGTAGAGGACCTCTTCGCGGGGCCTCATGCGCTCTTTGACGGTTGAGTCCTGGAGCGTCAGATAGCCGCGGACAATGTCGGCCTCTTGGCTGTTGAGAACCCCATATTTTTGTGAAGTTCTGAGCGCGTGTTGTAATTCGTCGATCGAGATCTCTTCCTCCTTGCGCAGGAAAAAGAAAAAAAAGCGCGCCGCATAGTTAGTGATCGTAACGACGACTTTGCGCAGCGGCAAGAGCAGCTTTTGGATGACATAGACCGTGGGGGCCACGAAGTAGGAAAGGCGCTCGCTCTCAACGAGGCCGATCGACTTAGGGATGACTTCGCCCAGAACAACGGTCAAAACAAGCGGCAGGCCCACCGAAAGAAACCAGCTGGCCCCTTCTCCAAACAGGGCCGACATCACGTTCTGGATCAAGATGCTGAACGTGATAAGGAGCATGATCAGCGTTACTAGAAGGTCGCCGGGGGCGGCAAGCAGCGTCGCAATCAATTGATTGCGAGGGTCCTTGTCGTGCCTGAGGGTTTTGATTTTGAGAGAGGAAAGAGAAAAAAGGGCTGTCTCGGCCGCGGCGACGAGCCCCGTGAGGATTAGAAGCCCTATCAGAAGTAGAATGAGCCCTATCATGGGTTAAAGTAAATCTTTACAGCGCCCTGAGGAGTCATCCCAAGCTCTTCCATCAGGCGAAGTTCGATCCAAGCGGGATCTGTTTGGCTTTGGATCTCCATCAGAAGCTCTTCTTGGGCCTGCTGAGCCAGCAATTTATCGTGCTCGAGCCCCTTAAGGCGCCCTTGGAGTTCCTTCAACTGAAGCGACTTTTCGTGCATCCCATGGAAATAGACGAATGAAAACACCCCTGCAAAGAGAATGGCCCACCATGAATTTTTAAGACTTGCCTTCATATACTCTATCTAACCCGTCTTTGATTTATCAAGCAAGCGGCAGAGTGATTTCGGTTTGCCCCATATACTTGCCTCCTCGGTCGGCATACGAAGTCTCGCAAACCTCATTCCCTTGATAAAAGAGCACTTGCGCCAGTCCCTCGTTCGCATAGATTTTGGCAGGGAGCGGGGTCGTGTTGGAAATCTCCAGCGTCACATAACCCTCCCATTCCGGCTCAAAAGGCGTCACGTTAACGATGATCCCGCATCTAGCATAGGTCGATTTGCCGATGCACATCGTGATCACGTCCCGTGGAATCCGAAAATACTCCACGCTGCAAGCTAGGGCGAACGAGTTGGGTGGAATGATGCAATAATCCCCTTCCACATTAATAAACGCCGCGTCGCTAAAATTTTTAGGATCAACGATACTGTTATAAAGGTTTGTAAACAATTTAAATTTGCGCGACACGCGCAGATCGTAGCCATAGCTCGACAGTCCATAACTGATGACTTTTCTTCCATCTTCAAAGCGCACTTGACCGTCCACGAAGGGCTCGATCATCTTGTGTTTTTGCGCCATTTCTCTGATCCATCGGTCCGATTTAATGCTCATATTTTACCTCTAATAAGCTGTATATATAGCCGTACAATTCGTTTTTTGCTAGGATTTCGATAATATGACGGAAAAATTTATCGAGTCATCTCTCGAAAGAGCGGATGTGCCGTTCGAAAACACCTTGCGCCCGCAGTCGCTCCCCGAATTTATCGGCCAGGAAGCTGTGCGAGAGAGGCTCGACGTGCTCATGCATGCCAGCAAGCAGCGCAATGAACCGCTCGGCCACTGTTTATTCCATGGCCCGCCAGGCGTGGGAAAAACGACGCTCGCCCACCTGATCTCTAAAACGATGGGGACCTCCATCACCGTCACTTCAGGCCCCGTCCTTGAAAAGGCAGGCGATTTGGCCGGACTCCTCACCAACTTGAAGGAAGGCGACGTTCTTTTCATCGATGAGATCCATCGCCTCAGCCGCAACGTGGAAGAATACCTCTATCCCGCCCTCGAAGATTTTTGCCTCGATCTTCTCATCGACACTGGTCCATCGGCCCGAAGCGTCAAAGTCAACCTGAATAAATTCACCCTCGTCGGCGCCACCACGCGCCTCGGCCTCATCAGCAGCCCCCTGCGCTCCCGTTTTCTGTTCACGAGCCGCCTCGATTACTACGACCTGCCCACCCTCGAAAAAATCCTTCAACGTTCCGCAACCGTACTCAGCATTCCCCTCCTCGCTGATGGGGCGTATGAAGTCGCCCGCCGCTCCCGCGGCACGCCCCGCGTGGCCAACAATTTACTGAGATGGGTCCGCGATTTTGCCCAGTCCAAAGGCCATAAGCGCATCGATGCCGCTGTCGCTCAAAATGCCCTCCAGATGCTCGCCATCGACGACCGCGGGCTCGACGAGATGGACAAGAAAATCCTCGAAGTGATCATCGATCATCACGATGGCGGCCCTGTCGGCCTCGCCACGGTCGCTGTCGCCATCGGGGAAGAGCCCTCAACCCTCGAAGAAGTCCACGAACCCTACCTCATCATGCAAGGCTTTCTCAAGCGCACGCTGCGCGGCCGGGAAGCCACCCGCCTCGCCTACGAACATCTCGGCCGGGGGCTTCCAACCAAGTTAATACAAGGAGAACTCCTATGAAATCGATCCGCATCCTGCTAGCCGTGCTATGCATGAGCTTTAGCACAGATTTTTCCCAAAAATCTAAACCGGCGACCATCCGTGTGCTCGTCGAAAAGGGCGCTGAAAAAGTGCTCCTCGACATTAAAGGCCGCCACCACGTCTATAATCCCGATGATGGAAGCCACATAACTTCCCACGTTACGGGCCGGCGCCATCCTGTGACCGTCGAAGAATACGGTCTGCGCTGGGGCGAGAAATTTCCTGGCTCCTACCGATTAAGATTTGTCCCTGGCGAATCGAGCAGCACTATCCTCGTGAGCGGCATTGAGTACAAAGGATGCGTCGAGCTCCATGCTATAGAAGGAAAGTTATTCGTGATCAACGAAGTCGATGTCGAAACCTACCTCAAATCGACCCTCACGGCCCAGTTCCCTGAGCCCCGCACCGAAGAAGTCATGAATGCCATCGCCATCGTTGCCCGCACTAACGTCTACTATCTCCTTTCGAAAAACTCCACCAGCATCTGGCATGTGGACGGCCAAGAATCCCACTTCGAGGGCGCCGGACTCGTGTCTACAAAACCCCACGTCGACCATGCCGTCGATGTCACCCGCCACGCCATCATGACATACAGCGGAAGCCCTTTCCCCGCCGCTTGGAGCGAAGACAGCGCCGGCAAGACCGTCGACTTTGCCGCGATGATGCGCAAACCCGTTATAACGCCCCCTGGCGTCGCTGCCCCTATCGCTGCGCACGAAAGAAAAAGCCATATGTGGACCTTTACGACTTCGAAACAAAGCCTTGCCAAAGTCGCAAACCTCCCCCACATCCAAGCCGTCGATCTCTATCTCGTACCCCAAACGACAAAAGTCTATGGAGTCAAGCTCAAGAATGCCGGATCGAGCAACGACATCGACTTCCTGTCCCTCCAAAAAGTGCTAGGCAGCCAACGGCTCCGCAGCAACGATTTCACGATCACAGCGAAGGGCGACAATCTTATTTTTACCGGGTACGGCGATGGCCTGAGCGTCGGCCTCTGCCTCCTCAGCGCCAAAGTCCTTGCAGATAAGGGAGAAAAGGCTTCTGATATCTTGGCCTCCTTCTTCCCCAATACTCAACTTGAAAAGGTAAGGTCCCTGGATCAAATAAAAAATTAGTTCCAGAGAGCCGCAATCGGCATCGCGATCAAATCGGGACCAAAGGATAGGGTCTGGTGGCCTGCGTAGAGAACAATCCCTCGCAGAAAATCGGGCCCGCATGCCTCTTTCAAATGATGGAAATTTCGGAAATCTTCAGCGCCGACTGTTTCGCTGCACTTGATTTCGATCCCCACTACTTTCCCTTGGCTATTTTCAAGAACGAGATCGACTTCTTTGCGATCGTGCGTATGAAAGTGAAATAAATCAATTCGTTCTTCATTCCATGTTGTTTGCTTGAGGATCTCCAAAACAACAAAATTTTCTGTCGCTTTTCCTAAGATTTGGAGATTTTGCAACAATCGATCCGCATCGAAATTCAAAAGATAGAGCAAAATCAGTGTATCGACAAAATAGACCTTCGGCGCCTTAACAAGCCGCTTTTTTAGATTTCTGCTCCAGGACGGGAGTGTATGGACGATAAACAGGCTATGTAATAGTTGCAAATAACGCCTAAGCGTCGTAGCTGCAAGAGAAGATCCCTTGGATAGATTTCCATAATCCAATAATGATCCTATCTGTGACGCCATTGTGAGAAGGAGATTCGGGAGTTGGCTTAAGCCCTCGATTTTTGCCAAATCTTGAATATCCTTTTGGAGAATCAATGATAAATAGGAATCAGCCCATTCAGCCCTCTCTGTTTTGTTATTTAACGATTGAATTTCTGGATAGCCGCCCCGGCAAATGCATTCAATTAATTCGCTCTTAGAAAACGGTAAAGAAAATTCAAAAGTTGGGTCCGCTGCAAATACTCTTTGCAAGAAATCCTCTTGCTTTCCCCTAATTTCACCTTGGGAAAGAGGATATAGTTCGTATAAAAGCATGCGGCCCGCAAGAGAGTCGCCCAACTTAGGGACAAGCAAGGGATTTGCAGAACCGGTTAGCATATAGCGCCCAGGAATGCGATGAGCATCGAGGTCTTCCTTGATGGGTAAAAAAAGTTCAGGCGCTCGTTGGATCTCATCGAGAATAACAGGCTTTGGAACACTGTTAATAAAACCAATAGGATCGTGCTTGGCAGCCGCCAGCGTAGGAAGATTGTCAAAAGTCACATATTGGGCTGCGCGATCCTTGGACATCCCTTTTACTATGTGGGATTTTCCTGTCTGCCTTGCGCCTACCAATAAAACCGCAGGACTGCGCGCTAAACCACTCAAGACATTATTAATCAAGAACCTACGATAGTTCATAACCTTACTCCATCTGATGGTCTAAATTAGACCACACCGTGGATTTTTAAGCAATTATATCATAACCTGCTTATTTACAGTGGCTTATATGTCGACCACTTGCACCTATTATCCGATTCAGGTATGATGCGTGGCGCCGGGGAACTCATAGAATAGAGCGGTTCGAACCAGGTCAGGACCGGAAGGTAGCAGCCTTAAGGACAAAACTCTATGCTAAGGGCAAATCTCCGGTTTTTTTATGTCTCCATCTGCGCCTGGGGTCTTTCTGTACAGTTTTCATGAACATTTTTGATAGCATACATACCTAGTTCGTCTACAAGCCCATTCACACTAAACTTTTCGGGCACATCATGATAGACGAGCATCAAATAGGACGCTGCGATTGTCCCCATATCTAAAGCTAGACTGGCACAGTCGCTTTCACGTGAAACCACTTGAATGATGGCTTTTCCTCCAAAATATGCTCCAATGCTGATCATCGAAGAAGGTATTAGTTGGCAACATGCCGGAACAAAAATGGGCAAACAAGAATCAAACGCAAAAGAAGACCAAGTAGATACAATCCCGATGGCATTGCGCATAACAAATTTCGCAATTTTTATCGCTGCCGGGTCAGCAGTTTCTGTATTCGGCAATTTATGCCGGATCTGTAAAGGATCAATTACTCCAAATAAAATTTTTTCCATAGTCGTTTACTCCGTTTAGATGATCGTTATTTTCATAGAAGAACCCTTCGGTCACTAAAAGAATATTCCAAAGAGGAGCTTTAATCCAAGAATTTTAAAGCGGGTTGCAAAACTCCGGTTCACGGAAAAACAAGGGCGCTTTAGAAATTGAACATAAAACCGCCGAACCAACCGTAATAGATCGCATACCCCCGCGTATGAACGATATGATCATCCGTGCGGTGTTTGACGAGTTGATCGGGCGCGCACGCGACGCCTGCAAAATAGAGGACCTCATAGCCCAGGTAAATATCCCACCACTTGAACGGGCTCAGCGTCATCTTTAAGATCCCATCGCCGATGAACGGAGCGCCGAGCTTATGTTTAGTATAGTCCCGCAGCGTGACCGTGTCGTTAAAGTCCCTAAGATGGGTATGCTGCCGGGCAAAGTCTATCGCCACGCCCCCTTTCACCGTCAGGTCCCACGAAACCCATTTCCACGGGTTCCACTCCAGCACGGCCCCTGTCTTGCACGCCGTACATGAAGTTATGCGTATCGATCGTGTAGTGGCTGACATCTTGGCCGCTGCGAAAGGCCAGTTCGAGGCCCTCGGCGAGATAATTATAACGTATCCCTGCCAGCCAAGCGACGGCGAAGTAGTCCTTTTTGCGCGGGGTAACATATCTATAATAATTCAGTTCAGCATTCTGCAGGCCGGTCTCGTATTTCGCCTCGCCATGATCGGCGCCCTCGAAGTCGTTGGAGAAATCGGGATGTTTGATGCTAAAATAGACCTTTCCGTCATCCTGGCGGCTGCATTTGGCGTGGGCCTCCCGAATCCAAAAATACGTGAGCTCAGTGGTCCAGTTAGGAGTGAAATAGCCCATTCCCACGCGATATCCCGGCTCAAAGCTGAAGTCATGGATCAGGTCCCGCACGTTGCAATGGCCAAAATCACAATTGCCGCAAGCGTCGAGTCCCCGACGTTGTGTCATAGACCAGATTTTTGTCGATGCCTTGCGTGCGCCGCAGGGTGAGGAACTCGCCCCATACGGAAAAATGTTTCTCCTCTGAGGCCGTCAGGGAGATCGTCATGGATAAAATTGAAAATGCTAGCTTTTTTTTCATAAGAAAGATTAAAGTACCATTGTAAATATTTTTAGGTAAAGCGCAATGAACACTTTAGGGAGATTTTGGATAAGTGCCAGCGAATGAATTGTCCATGGACCCTTTAGCCATAAAGGAAAGTAAAACATGAGTGATAAACCAGGCACCGTAAGCAGTTCGCCGCC
The DNA here is from genome assembly GCA_963813135.1 of uncultured Verrucomicrobiae bacterium. Taxonomy (GTDB): domain Bacteria; phylum Chlamydiota; class Chlamydiia; order Chlamydiales; family Rhabdochlamydiaceae; genus SZAS-15. The sequence goes on from CAWEXY010000018.1 coordinate 92,091, forward strand.
TACATATTCATGGTGGGTATCTTTTACAGAAAAAGTTGCTGACCTGGCGTCTTTTGCAAGCGCCCCGACTCATTATCTCAATCAAAAGATTGATGGAAAGAAAAATGAATTTTGGGTTGAGCTGCTACGCTTATCGCCTCGTGTCTTAATCCATCTTCATCAAGCGATTGAATCTAAAGCACCCGATGCAGAAATCGCAGCAAAAGTCTCGAGCATCTTCGCAGAATACCTTAGAAGCACATCGGCGCCAGAGCAAAAGTCCTCATCGGAAAAAGAGGAAACAACAGATGAAGCTGGAAAAGATTTTCATGACATGCGCAGCAATTCCACCAATGGGGTTTCGAAGACTCCGCCCAATGGCACTCCTTCAGAATCAAATTCGGCAGATTTTTATTCTGAATTAGTAAAAGCCTGTCAACTGTCGGAAGATGAAAAGGGAGAAATCAACGTCTTCATCCAAAAACTTGCGGAGAACAATGGGTCTACTCTCCAGGCAAAATTAAAAGATCTGGATGATCATATAGTAAATTTGATCGGAAAAAAGAGCGGATATTCCAACAAACGCTAAACCGGCTAAACGAAGGGTTAACAGCGCCGGGCGGCACTCTTGATTCCTTAGCTCAATCCGTGCGCACAAGTATAGCCGCCGCTCTTGCAGACCCGGCTCCAGACCAAGTGATCGAAGCGGAAGCAGCCATGAGCGCTTTACTAGTTGAAATGAGAAAATCATCGTCGCAGCCAAGAGGCCAGTTATTCACCAAAGCCGGCGAAACCTTTCAAAAGTTCTTGAGTTGGGATAAGTATGCAACACTTCCTCTCGATGATGCAAAAAGAGGCTATTTCGTCACCATTGGCGCAGCATTCGACCAGGAACATATCACCTTAGATCAAGTCGAAAAGGCGCATCAACTTTTATTCAATCTGCGATGCGAAACATCCGGGCTGGTTCAACGTATCATGCTTCGGGCCTTAGAGACGGCTGTGCTGCAAGCAACGAGTTTATTTGGACTCAACGCAGGAGAACCCGAAGGAGAGCCCGCACCAAAAAAAGAATCCGAACTTGACAAGGCTTTAGGTCCGCAAGCTGCCGCGCCGCCTATGGAACAGCCCGTCCCAGTAGATAAGCGCCCAGTACAGGATAGAATTCAAGAAGAGCGCGACAAATTCGTCAAAAATGCAATGCGGACAGCCCTCGCGGCACGAGCCCAAACTTGGTGTCCAGCTTCCGATAGTATCTCTTTTTCAAAAAGAATGACCGGTCTAATCAAGACCTCTCAGGCGGAACAACAAGATGTATTTGTACAACGCTTGTTTCAGGAAATTGACAACTCTAAATGGAGGTTTCCGAGAAGGTGGGGTGCAAAACTTGAGGTTCTAACATGGCAAGGCATTATCGATTATTTCGTATCGAAATTTACCGATAATGTTTTTGAAAAATTGGATTCAAGCATTCCTCCTACCAAGGAAGCCCGAGAACAGGTTTTAGACCGTCTCATATGCCATTTCAACAACGATTTGGCTGCTATCAACGAAATCTACGACGTGATGAGCAAAGAGACCGGACATACGGCAAGCATAGAAACCGTTCTCGATAAAAAGCTCAAGCATCCTGGCTTACATGGCAAGTTAACATCTGATCAAGTTGAAAATGAATTTATTCGCAAAATTCTACTGAATTTTGTTCCCGAAATTTCTTTGCGCAGCTTTCTCACCCACAAGCTAGAGCAAATCCGGTTTTCGAAAAATTACCTTATTCTCCGATTTTTCAATCTATTCCTTGCTCTGATTACAAATCTGATTTGGGCGGCATTGTTCCCGATCCTCTTTTTGATTGATAAAAGTATTACCTATTTTATTTTAGGACTGGTCAAATTTACCCCCGTTCCCTCCTTAATTAGAAAAAAATTCCGAACTGTTGACCAAAAGGCCGCACTAAAGAGCGCCTACTCGCATGCGATCAATAGTGTTCTTCTTGCCAAATTAAAAGAAGTCGAAGCCTCCCTCAAAACGGCTCCTTCTTCAGAAAATGCCCCTCAATCCAATGAATTTGTTGGGGAAATTCTCAGCGAAACAGCCAAAGGAAATATCAATCAACTGGTCTCAAACCTTTCTCTCCTGCTCGAAAATCAACGGTTTAAAACATTTTGCCAGATGCGTACCGACAAAGCTAGCCAACCGTTTCAAAGCATTAACACTATTTTCTAAAGTGTCGCTAACTGTTATTGGTTTTGACCTCAACATTAAGGCAGCTGCGAGTGAAGAAGCCGCTAATCAACTTGCCTCAGCTCTAGCCTCCCTTTTACGCAAAGACCAGGTAGACGAACTGATTTGCAGACATCCTTGGAAGCCTCAATGAAAGTATGCTCTCGACGAAATTATATCTGATACAGAAAAGGTCAATACCGAATCGGCAAATGTATAATAAATTGCTCAGTATTGTAAAACTGACAATTCGCAATGCAATCGAAGGACAACTTCAGCCTGAGGTTCGATACCAGGGCTATGCCGATCAGTTCATAGGAAACGTAAAGCTTGCGTGCCGCATTTTAACTGAAGCCGACTATTCAAAAGAAACACACAGTTCTATCACAGAAAAAAAGAGCACCCTCTTACAAGATTTTGATGGTCTGCGCAAATCAGTCAATACGGAAATTGGCATGACCAAAACTCATCCCCTTTCCTCTCTGCAAGAGACTTATATTGAACCTCTATGCGCCTTCCTTAATAAACAGCTGCAGCCTTTGATTTTGGAGCTGCAAACGTATGAAACAAATGTCGAGCAAACAAATAGTAAAATGACCCAATTGAACGCTATCCTTGCCTTGGCCCGGCAAATTCCTTCGAATGAAGCAGCGCTGCCCCAAAAATTGGCTGAGCTGAGCAAACTCACAGAATCGTTAGAGACAAGAGCCGGAACTTCAAGAGCTATTCGGAAAAATTGCAGATATCAACAAAGCGCTCACCGAAAAATATGAAAAAAGGCGATCTTTACAAAACCTAACATCTACCTACTTCGTCGGAGAGGCCAGCATTGATGGATTAAAGATTGAACAAGAACACAAAGACGACCTGAAACAGAAACTGAAGACCAAGACACATATCCCACGTATCAGAGAATTGATTACCGAATACCAAGTAGATTTTCGAGCCGTTCACACAGTTTACAAAAGACTTAGAGGATAAAGTTAAGGTATTCGAAGAAAAAATAACTGCGGCTGAAAAAGAAAAAAGTCAACAACTAGCAAAAATTGGCCAGGTGTTATCGGTTTCAAAAAAGCAGCCGACAACCTTCCTGCATTCAAAAGCAAGCCGGTTCATCTCCTTCGATATGTATCCAATGACCAAATTCGTTTCACGATCCTGCAAATCATCACCAATCTTGTTTCAGCTGAAATCCTTCCAGATGTTAAACAAGCGC